>CAWGVL010000067.1:0-31757 GCA_963825845.1 Bryobacteraceae bacterium
ACTACACGCGTGTAATCACGTTCAGTCCGGTCGTGGGCACTTCCGCGGAATACCGACTTATCCGGCCATCTGGATCGTTTCTTGATTGGCGGATCATCCGTCCGGAACGGGCTCCACGTTCCGGTCGGACATTACAGGCCGAATGCAAATCGGCATGCAGCGAATAGATGGGCAAATCACATTGGCTTGATGACCAAATCGTCTCAGACGTCCTGCCTTACGCCTGCGAGATGGGCTGATGGCCGATGCATGATAATCCACAGAACTCATCGTCGGCCTGGGTAATAGGCTTGGCTCGGCATGGTTGACTTTCTCGGGCGACTCAGAATTGTCCCGTGCTGGTCGCCGACATGTCACCGGTTGCGAGGCGCGTATGAACGTTGCACCCAGGACCCGAATAGAGGTCACGCCGGGTCCTGGCCCAACCGAGTTTTCGGGACGTGTCAACGTCAGATGGAGAATGGCGAACCGGAACCAATAGGCGGAGACGCACAAATGCTCAACGTCCCTGATCCTCCTTCGCCTTCCGAAGTACGAACGTCACACGCAAATTACAGCCGCCCGTTTGGTTCTCTCCGATGTTCTCCACACGCGTTTCACCTACGAAGTAGCGAAATGCCCCGTGTGCCCGACCATCGGTCGGTTTAGTGTGAAGTGGGCATTTGGCCATACGCCTTCCGTGACAAGGGTCCCGGTCAGCCGGGCAGATCAAACTGTTCGGTCGCAAATGCCAAAATAGGCGGGGCTGCCCTTCTTATCTCCGCTACGGCGTCCTGGAAATCCTTCAAACTAACGGCCCACGTTCCAATCCAATGGTACCTGCCTACGATCGGGGTCCCCTTGGGATCTATGGTCGTTTTTCCTTTCGCAATCGTGCCGGCCGCGTATATCATTCCGTCAGTGATAGCAGTGTCACCTCGGGCAAAATCATCAGGATTCGAGATGCGGAGCAACATTATTTTGAACGTAACCACCAGGCTGCGATGCAGACGCCCCGGAGAGTGTGTTCGTGAGATCCTGGGCAACATCGATAGTAAATGTAAGGGTGGCCTGATCGTTGTCGGCCCGAAGCTGTAGTGTGAAAAGAACCAGCATCGAGACGGCCACCGAGAAATCCCCGAAACAAACGAACGCTTCATAAAGATCTCCTTTACGTGGAGCTGTGAAGGCGGAGTTTTGAGAGAATCTTTTCTAAAGACCGGCTATTCGCAAACGTAAAGCGGATCGCCGAGGAAATCCGCCAAATTAATTTCCAGCTTTTTGCCCGGAGCTGAAAGCGCCCCGGGCGCGATCTATTATTACTTTCTGCAATCGTGTGAAGTCCCATTCTACGCAACAGATCGTTAAATCTGTGATCTTTGCGCATGCCTTTGGCCCAGGGTTCTGCGGCCAGCATCACCAGACAATCGGCCCGGTCCACAACTGCTTTTTCCATCCATCGAAACGCCTCATCGGGATCGCCAAGTCCTGAGTAAGCTATACCGATCTCATATGGGCATACGTAACGGGTGGCAGCGGTGCGCCTTAGTTCCCGGAGAACTTTTAACGCAGCTCTGCGATCGCCTGCGGCTGCCTGTACGTAGGCCAGAAACGCGAGATTCGTGGGCGTTCGCTCAACCGTAACCGCCTTCTCGAGGTCGCGGACTGCTTCAACATGGAGCTTTTTTTCGGATCGTGCCAAGCCTCGGATCGCGAATGCCAGCGAAAAATCAGGTTCTACGTTGATTGCCCTCTGCGCTTCTCTGATCGCTTCGTCATTACGTCCCGCCGTGACGAGTGTTAAAAGATAATCGTCCCGCATCACCAGCGAGAAGGGGTCGAGCTCAACTCCTCTTTTTCCCTGTTCGATTGCTTCGTCAAATCTTCCCTGCGCAAGCAGGTAATCCGAGTAACCCCGGCGAACTGCTGCCCAATCGCGTTCGAGGCTCAGTGCTTTCAGAAAATACTGTTCCGCAGCTGGCCAGTCCCACTCATAAAACAGAGCAACGTTTCCAAGTGCACTATGTGCTTCGGCAAGCTTCGGATCGATCTGGAGTGCTCGTAAGGCGGCAGCCTTCACGTTCGGCATCGCATCGTGTGGCCGAACATACCAGCTGGAGAGCCAGAACCATGCCTCAGCGATTCCAAGGTGAATGGATGATAATCCGGGTCGTAAAGCGCTGCCTGTTTGAAATTGACGATCGCCTCTCGCAGTGCCGGTTCACCTGCCTGATAGAGCGAATGTTGTCCTCTCAGAAAGAGGTCGTACGCTTTCGCGTTCACGAGAGTGCCGTTTTCCAGTCGCCGGTTTTCGCCCGGAGTAATCGCCACACCGGCGGTTGAAACGATGTCGCGAGCTATGTCTGTGTGAAGTGAAGAAAGGTCTTCCAGTGGTCGGTCGTACTTTCTTCGCCCAGCCGTTTTCATTACTGACCGCATGAATGAGCTCGCGCACTGACCTGCACGTGCTCACCGACCCGCATTACAGATCCATCAACCAGCAGGTCGACTTTTAATTCACCGGCAACATCCGGCAACAGGTTTGCTCATCACGCTTATACTGCAGAACGGATGTATAAGGGATGACTCGTAAAGCGGTGATTTTTGACAGGGCTGGTAATCAGTTCATCGGTGATGCCATTAGCGAGATATTGCTGAGCCGGATCCTGGAGACGCGTTTCTAAACGGCAACACGGCCGCGGCGCGCCGGCCGGCTGGGGTGAAGGTCGGGGTACGCGCGAGTGCCGTATCCATAAACCTGTACATAACTAGCAAAAAAACACCACAGATACCATAACCAGCCAGGTGCGGAGCTGCCGGTTTCGGCAAAGGTGTTGCCGCAAAACTAATAGGCTCCGCGCTGATAGTTCGAGATCTGCTGATCAGTTCACCAATGTCAGGGTAACGATCCCGCCGATCTCTCGCGATACATCTTGACAGGATCGAATCGAGTTTGGCAGGCACACGGGCGCGCAGTAGGAGGTGACGGTTCAGTCCACAGGTTCTGGTGAGCGAATCGGCTGGACCCGCTTCGAATGTCTGAACGTACTGGCAATTGGCCGGTGATCATCTCATAAATCAGAACTCCAACAGACCAGATATCTGTCCGGGCATCGACAGCTTCGCCGTTTCGCTGCTCGGGGGACATGTACATCGGAGTGCCGATGATGTTCCTTATGTGCGTGAGTGTTCCGTCATCCCTGCCCAGCGCCAGACCGAAATCGAGGATCTTGATGTGGCCGTCCGGCAGGATCATTATGTTTGCCGGCTTAATGTCTCTGTGAACTATACCTTCCTGATGCGCGGCCTGTAATCCACGTGCGACTTCGGTCGCGATGCAAGCGCTTGGTAGACTTTTATCGGACCAGTAGCCAGCCTGTCCCTGAGCGTCTCTGCCCTCAACGTGCTCGGTTACCAGAAAAGCGCGGCCTTCGATTTCGCCCAGTTCATAGATCGTAAGAACGTTCGGATGCTTCAGTGCGGATGCCGCCCGGCCTTCGCGATGCAGGCGCCGCACCCGTTCTTTGTCCGACGCGAAAACGGGAGGAAGCACCTTGATCGCAATGTCCTCGCGAGGCCAGGGTCGTGCGCCAGGTATACTTCTCCCATTCCTCCCGAACCGAGTTGGGACAAAACTTCAAATCTTCCAATCGATCTCCCGGTGCAAGTGCGGGGATATGTTTGGACTGATCGGTGTCGTCCGCAGTGGCCCAGAGTATGCGAAGAGCAGAAGCAGCTTCTGTGGACAATTCCTGCAGCAATCGGACCGCTGCTCCTCGTTCGCGTGTAATCCTTTTGAAAATAGATCTTCGAGAACTTGCCACGGAATGGTTCCACCGGCAGCAGGTGATTTCGGTTTTGGGATGTCTCCTGTGAATCGTTCGAGGAAGCTGTCAGCCTCATCGCGCGAGACCAGCAAGCTCTCGATATAAACCTCCAGTTCGGGATCGTTGCGACAGGCCTGACGAAGAAACGACCTGCGTTCCTCGACCGAAAGCTCCTCGGCAGCAGCAAATCGTTCCTTAACCTGCTGCCAGCGCCCGGAGTTCATCTCACCCATCGCGAACTTTTAGTCGCCCACACAGCCATGCCTTCCCGAGACTCAACTCTCGTGTAACAGTGCGCACACCAATGCCCAGGATTTCCGCCGTTTCCTTTTCTGTAACCCGCCGAAGAACCGCAGTTCCACGACTCGGCTCTGCTGGGGGTCGAACTTCTCGAGGTCCGCAAGAGCTTCATCCAGCGCAACAATGTTTTCAGCGGGCGCTGTCGCAGCAACAAATTGCTCGTCGAGTCCGATGCGCGCGTGCGCACCGGCCCGTTTTCCGACGCGGTAGTGTCGCGCATGATCGACCAGAACTCGCCGCATGACTTGGGCGGCTACACCTATGAAATGCAGCTTATTTTGCCAGGTTTTGTCACGCTGCGCAACAAGGCGCAGGTAAGCTTCGTGCACGAGGGCTGTCGGCGAAAGTGTTATCGGGACGTTCGTCCCGGCGATAGCTTTGGGCCAAACGATGAAGTTCGGGGTACAGGCAGTCCCAAACCGGTTCTCAGCTTCCTTGTCGCCGCCTCGCATTTGCCGCAGCAAATGCGAGACATCATGTGAACTAGGTTCCATAAAAGCGCCCTACCGAGTGTTAGCGTGTAGTCTATCGTACTTATGCATATTCC
The DNA here is from genome assembly GCA_963825845.1 of Bryobacteraceae bacterium. Lineage (GTDB taxonomy): Bacteria > Acidobacteriota > Terriglobia > Bryobacterales > Bryobacteraceae > DASQDN01. Next base: position 4,654 of record CAWGVL010000067.1, read on the forward strand.
GGGCCACGTGAATAATGGTTTCCGGTGAATACGGATACCGAAAACGTGAATAACGAGCAAGAACCAGTCGAAAATGATGTTGTCCTTCAGCTTTTTAGAGGTGCCAGCGGATTATTCAGCGAGGGCCGGAGTTGTTATTCATGGAATCCCGGAATCGCTATTCATTCGATCGGAATACGAAACTTATCTTCGCAAATGCGTTCGGCAAGGTCGGTCTGGCCCGTTTGCGGAGCTTTAATTTGGCCCACTTTTGTGCGTAGTTTTCACGCTGTTCCCCGCCGCATTTAGCGGTGGTTTCCCGAGGAAGTCTCGTGCAGGTCGGATGCGCGGCCATTGCGCGCACAATCCACTTGAGCGTCTAACGCCGATCGCTGCTAAGAGGTGGCGCAAACGATAAATCTCCCCTGACGGCGCAGTGTTTACCGCCGCGCTTGGTAGTCGGAAAGTATGTTTTGACAGAATCGGGGGATCGGTTTAAAACGCCGGTCTTGCCGCCGGTGGGCCGGTCGCCGATTGGGGGGCGATTCGACGCTAGGGCCTGGAGCCGCATGACGAATGTGAACAGTTGTCGCGACAATTGGTGAACCGGTGTATGAGTTATGATGCAGTCGCATCAGCACGGTTAACGAGTTCTCACGTCCCAAAAGTCAGCACGGTGCTGCAAACCCCTTCATGCCCGGTTTTGGGCGACGGTCGGTGCCCGGTTTCGGGCGACACTCGTTTGGGCAAGTGCCCGGTTTTGGGCGACGGGACTGACCAACAGTGGACGAGCGCCGTTTGATCCCGCCGGTCGGTATGCTTGTGTCGCAATCCCACTGCTGTTCGCAATCCCCCTTGACGCTGCCCGGTTTCGGGCGACGCTCGTGTCAGCTCCGATCAGGTGCCCGATTATGGTAGACAAGGCGCCCGGTTTCGGTCCTTATACGTGCCCGGTTTCGGGCGACGCTCTGCCCGGTTTCGGGCGACGCGATGCACCATATTGTTCCTCGTAAGTGCTTGTCCAGTTGAGAGTTAGGGATGGCTACGTGGTGCCATAAACAAGATCAACAATTGTTCTGGACAAGAACAACACAACAACATATTGTTGATGTAATGTTCCGATGCACAAGAGGCCGCCGATGACGCCACTCTCACCGGACATTGAACGTAAAGACGAACTGACCGCAATCAATCGCATTCGCGTCGAAACAACGCTGTCACGCTTTCCCATTCACCGCCTTTCAAAATCAGGCACGGCGGTCATCGACCTATTCCCGGACGTTCAGTGGCGCGTATCTCACAACACGCAGTACGGCCAGCCAGGTCCTCTCGGCGTACAAAATCGACACCCTGATCATCAATCGACGACTTGATCGGGCACCCAGACCGCTACCCGAAGTACTAAGGCTGGGAAGTCTACGCGAGATGTGTCGGGAGTTGGGGCAATCCGATCACGACACGGACATCGTCAAGAGGGCGCTTCATCAGAATGCGAGCGCCTACATCACTGCAAAGGTTCGCCAGACGAAGAAGGGGCGTGAGAAGTGGGAGAGATCGGCTATACCCGATACTCCTTAGTATTCACCGGCGAAGTCTTACCGGATGGTCGCGCGGCCGATGCCGTGTACATCGTACTTAACCCGCAGCACCGTAAGTTCCTGAACGAGGTGGAGGTTCGACCGCTTGATTACGATTACCTCTTCCAACTATCCCCTGCCCCACAACGCTTGTATGAGTTGCTCAGCTTTCCGATGTACGGCGCTTTATCCAACGATCGCCCCCGCGCTCGGCTCCGATACTCAGAATTCTGCACTTTCGCACCCGTAGCTCGCTACTTTGATTACGATCCGGTGAAGAAGCAGATGAGTAAAATCCATAAGCCTCACCGCGAATTTGGCTACATCACACGGGTTGAGTTTGAGGAGACGCAGGATGGCAAAGGCAACCGTGATTGGGAGATGTACTACACACCGGGGCCCCGCGCATTAGCAGAGTTCAACGCATTCAACCGTCGAACGCTTGTTCCATCATCAGCTCCTCAGGTAGTGACCGCACAGACTCGGCCCCCGTTGCAGAGCACGTTCGACCTTCAGGGTTCGAGCAACATCGAGGAGGAGCTTACGAAAAGAGGCATCGCTCCTAATAAGGCTCGAGAACTGTTGGCCCACCTGCAACCGAATCAAGACGTTCTACAACAACTCGAATACACTGATTCAATCATCGCCAGAGCACCATCGGGCAAGTTCCACAATCCACCGGGATTGTACATACGGAACATTGAGCAGAATGTTACGCCTCCAGCCGCGTTTGAGAGTACGGCGCGACGATGGACATATCAGCAGCTCCAGCAACAAATCCAACTACAGCAGGCCGAAGACCGACAGAGCGAGCTTGCTTATGACGAGTACGTTAAGAGCACGATAGATACCGCGATCGCGGGAATGCCGGAGGAAGAGGTCACTCGAAGGCTAGCGGAACAACGGCGGATGCTGAAGATGACGTATCCCAATATGCTCAAACGTGAACTTGACGAACTGGCAAAAGCGTACTTGCGCGCCCGGGTCAAGCAGGACGTAGAGCCATCGCTATTGCCGTTCGCGCAGTTCTGCTCAGAGCGGTCCCGAACGATAAGCTGCGGTCAGTAGCTTATCGACTCCGGAGCCATCGGTCTACTGCTTGCTGAACGATGTCAGATAGCTCAGTGTTTGTCCCGACGATCTGGCGTTTGATGTCAAGGATGGTATCGCGACGCAAGTAGACGGTCAGGCGTTGGTAGTCGGGGCTGGAACTCTTCCCTCGTGCTCGACTGAGTGACTGATCACCTGACTGACTGATGGGCGCGCTGAGTTCGGTGCTTTGCTCCTTTGGTTCGGCGTCCGCAGTTTCGATGAGTTGCTTATCGACCAGCGCGCGAAACGGACTTTGCTTTACCATTTAATTGAATCTCCTCACCTACACGTTCGTAGTCCATCCAAGCCAAGTGCGAAACATCGCTGCGGACCTGATCAACAGTGACGCCGCTAAGTGCTGCTCGCTGAAAGGCAACGGTTCGGCGTATCTCAGCACTGAATACGGGTAGGCCAGCTTCCGCGATGGCCAGTCTCGCGTTTTCTCCGTCCGGCATAGGTCGCGGAGGTACTATTGTTAGTAGGATTTTGTACTTATCCGATCCGAGAGTCCTTAACGCTTTGACAGTTTGAAGCATCGCATCCATCGAGAACGGGTCCGGGGTACACGGAAGGATCAACAAGTCACATCCAGTCGCTAGAGCATGTAGATCTTCAGGATCGGGGCGTGCTTTCGTGTCAACGACGAGATGCTCATGCGCTCGCGCGGCTTGTGCGACTTGATGCTCGTTTACTACCGTAAACGTTGGATGTCCTCGGCTTGCCCACGAAGTAGAACTGCGATTAGGATCGCCATCGACGAGGGCAGTGGCTCCCTTGCTTGCGAAGTAGTGGGCAAGGTGAATCGCCGTCGTCGATTTGCCAACACCGCCTTTGAAGCTCGCGATCGTTACGATCATACCCTCAGATACAGAATAGTATAGGTATTGGTGACTGAGCAACTGACTAGGTGACTGAGCGGCTGACTGTTCAAGGTCCCGCTTAGGGACGCTAGCGTCGCTTTTAACAGCCGCTTTGCCCGGCCTGAACGTCAGGCGAGTATTTGGACGGGGCGATGGTGGTGACGGGAGGTGTTTAGGTGACTGACTGCCTGACCGGCTGATTAAGAGTTAGCTGAAGTCCGTCCAAGTCTTCCACAGCGATCCGCACCAACTCATACAATCTCCCCAGCAGGTCCTCCGCGGATGCAAACTCGACCTCCAACACCCCAGCCCGAGCGACCCGCAGGCCGGCGGGCAGGGAAGCGGCCTGTCGCGGTTCGGCGGCAACCGGCAGCTTGACTTGCCGGGCGCGCCAGTCCCGGCGAGTCCGTTGCAAGTTGTCGGCGAGCCGGATGCGGCGCCGGACCTCGTGGGAAAACGTCTCGCCGGTTTGAACGCGCTCGAGCGCCGCAATCAGATCCTCGCGGTCGATGAGGAACGTCCGGCCGACCTGGTACCCCCCGAAAAGATTCATGAATCGAATGGCAGTCCGCCGCGAGACGCGCAGCAACTTTTCCAGGCCGGCGCGATCGACGAGCGGGCCCGGGAAGGCGCGCAGCTCCTCCAAAGCGGAGTCAACCTGCTGAAACCACTGGGGCGGGGAAGGCATTTTGCACTCAGGGCCATTACAGCACGTTGTGGCACACTTGTGCCAATGCCCGATTTCCTGGCATCTGAGAAGGGCAGTTTCTCAGATGCCAAGTGGCTCGTGTACTCTGGTTTCCCTGCGATAGCGACTGACACAGATTGCTATTCTCCTTGGTAAAGGTCTGCCTGGTATGCCTGGTATTAGATCGCCGTCACGCTCGGAACCGTTGGCCCGGAACTCGATACTGGTGTCACAAGAAATAAAAGGATCCGAATGAAAGCCATCACCGTGGAGCCGTTGAAAGCAGGCTCGATATGCCTCGACGAAGTTCCCGAGCCTGACGCTCACCTTGGGTCGGTCCTCGTAGAGGCTGTTGCCGCCGGTGTCTGCGGAACGGACGTCGAGATCGCCGACGGCAAGTATGGATGGGCGCCTCCGGGCAAATCGCGTCTGGTGCTCGGCCATGAATCCCTGGGACGTGTTCTCGATCCCGGCCCGCACAGCGGATTGAAACCCGGTGAACTCGTAGTGGGTATCGTTCGCCGCCCTGATCCAGTACCGTGCCCGAATTGCGCGGTCGGTGAATGGGACATGTGCCGCAACGGTCAGTACACCGAGCGTGGCATTAAACAAATCGATGGTTACATGTCGGAGCGCTGGAGGATTGAACCTGACTATGCGATGAAGGTGGACCCAACCCTGGGAATCCTGGGCGTGCTGCTTGAACCCACGACGGTGGTCGCAAAAGCCTGGGAGCATGTTCTTTGGGTCGGCCGACGCGCCTTCTGGGAGCCGAAGACCGTTCTCGTGACCGGAGCGGGCCCAATCGGACTCCTCGGCGCCCTGTTGGGCAAACAACTCGGGTTGGACGTTCATGTTCTGGACCGGGCCGAAACCGGTCCCAAGCCCGAACTCGTGCGCGCGCTGGGCGCCACTTACCACACCGGAGACGTTGCGAACGTAGGTTTTGATCCGGACATCATCCTGGAATGCACGGGTGCTAGCGTGGTGATTGCCGGTGCGCTGAGCATCATCGCGGCGAGCGGCATCATATGCCTTACGGGCGTGGGGCATGGTGGCACCATCCCGAAGATCGCCACGGCGGGACTGATGGCGTCGGCGGCGGTGCTGAAAAACAACATGGTGATTGGCAGTGTGAACGCGAACAAACGCCATTGGTACAAGGCCGCGGAAGCCCTCGCACATGCAGACCAGTCCTGGCTGGGCCGTTTGATCACAAGACGAGAGCGGCCGGAGACCTATCCGCAGGCGCTGCACCGCGATCCGGATGACATCAAGGTGATCATTGAATTTTCCGAGGTCTGATCAAAGGTGTTGCTGCTCGGCAATGTCCTTGCGCTGGCGCTACATAGCTTTGCTGATCTCCTGGTTGGCGCAGATCGGCCTACTTACTCTCCGTGATGGTTTTCGTGCTCTCGGTCACGTTCATCAGCTGAGACGCAAAAATGGTTTGCGGACTGAAGAAGCCCCCGGGGCCGAGGATTGATCCGGTGACGGTAGCGTCCGACACACGCGCCGACAGTCGCGTTGTGACGGTCGTGCCATCAGCCTCCGTTCTCGTGCGGAGACGAGTCTGGGTACCCGTGCTGCTCGCCGTCCACAAGAGGTTCAGGGTCAATGGCACAGTCCTAACGCTGCCGGTTGACAGATCGGGCACTTGGACGGTCCCATTTATCACCGCCCAGCTTGCGTCACGGGCGATGGTGAAAACTCCGGGTGGCAGGGGAAGGTCGGTAATAAAGGTGGAGAGTAGTCGAACCCTCAGACAATTGTCGAATTGGTCAACAAAGAGCGTGGCTGTTGTGGCCCCGCCTACTTGAGGGACGCTCGCCGAGATGGAAGCGAAGCTGGAAATACAACCATCAACGCTCGTGAACCCTGCCGCCGCACTCAGCGCGGACCCACCGGTCATCGTCACCTCTTGCTGAGAGACCTGCCGCGTTGCGCGGCCATCGCCAAGGAGGAACAGGAGGCTCCCTACCTTCTCGCTCCGGAGATCTCCGGAAAACGTTCGGATCGTCGCATTCGGGGTGACTACACTCCCCGTCACATTCGCGTTGGACTCAGCCTTGATCTGGGAGCGATCTATGATGCGGAGCCCCGAAACCAAGGTTTTTACGGTTTGTTTGACCACCTGACTGTCTGACGCCTTCGTCCACGTCAAATCGATGCCAACCGGGATGAGTGCGCCCGTGAACTCATCCGTGAGCGTCACCTGTGTGACGAGCCGCGCTGAGCCGAGGCTATTGTTGATTGTGAACGCCGAAGCATCGAGCGGGAACTGGCCAAAGCCTGAGGCGATAATCGCGATATCACTGCAGACCTCGTATTGAGTGATTGCAACAACCGTGCCCGAGCTGAACTCCGGACGGCCTGGCCCCTCGGATACGCGGCCATCGGTGGGGAAAACATTCAGGAAAGTGAAGACACATCCGGATTGCTCCTGTGCGAAGGCCGTTGCGGTAAGGCCACTCCTATCCGTGCGGAGTACCCGCCTAGGCCCCTCAGCCTGTGCTCCGGTCGAAAACAGTAGACAGATGGCACCCATCAGTAAGAGTTGGTGTTGAGCTGTGAAGCATGGATGGTGAGGACCTTGGGTAGACATGGTCAGGAAAGTATATGTGCTTCAAACCCAGCTGGTGGTACTTATGACCGTTACTTCCGACAACGAAATAGCGAGTGATAATGATCCTTCCCATCTGCTATGATGCGACTTGCGCTTCATAGCAGCAGATCTATCGGTTCGGCCGGGCCTACCCCTGCTACCACCGCGCGGCTCTCGCCCGCGTGGGCAGGCCCGGCTCTTCTGCCCCTGCGGCAGCTTCCAGCTGTTTTGTTCCGGATTGTGCGCGACTTGTTACTGGCGGCACGCCCACTCCCGCCGCCGCTTTGCCGGCCACCGGGAAAGTGTGTTGGATCGCGACGGCTGTCGTTGTCAGAGCTGTGGGTCTGATCGGAAGCTGGCCGTCCACCACCGCCGACCGGGCCTCCATCACCCCCGCTTTCTGCTGACCCTTTGCGCCGCCTGCCACGCGCGCGTCCACCGGCTTCAGTCGCTTCACCACTGGGTCGAACCTGCCTTGGTCCCGATCTGGCACGAGCAACATCCCGGCGCTCCCGTCCAATTGCAGTTTGTTTGGGAGCCGGCACCATGACACCTGTGGTCGCAACACAACAAATGGTGGTTGTCCAGCCTCAGGTGGCGACCGTCCTTGAGCGAATCAAGAGCCTGGTCCTCGATAGCGTTCGCTCGCCCCATACCCGACGGGCATACGATCGCGTGCTGTCTGAGTTTCTCGCCTGGCACCGTCGCGACTGGCGCGAGCGGATTCACCAAGGCCACCGTCCAGAGCTACCGGGCCGAGATCGAGGCGCGCGGCCTTTCCGCTTCCGCCGTCAATGTCCAGCTCGCCGCCATTCGCAAGCTCGCCTCCAAGCGGCCGACAACGGCCTGCTTGCCCCCGAGACTCGCCGCCGGCATCGCCAAAGTGCCTGGCGCCCGGTCCGAAGGGTCGCGGGCAGGGAACTGGCTTACCCGCGACCAGGCCAGCCGCTTGTTGTCGCTGCCGGATGCGGAGACGCTGAAAGGCAAGCGCGACCGCGCGATCCTGGGCCTGCTCCTCGGCTGCGGTCTCCGCCGCGATGAACTGGTGCGGCTCACCGTCGAGGAAGTGCAACAACGCGAGGGTCGCTGGGTGATTGTCGACATCCTTGGGAAGGGAAGACGACGCCGCACCGTCCCCGTGCCTCGCTGGGTGAAAACGTGGATTGACGAGTGGACGACCGGCGGCCAGCCTGACAGACGGCTGCGTTTTCCGGGCGATCAACAAGGGCGGCCGCGTCTACGGCGAGGGGCTGACGGCCAACATCGTGTGGTCGATTGTACGCGGCTACGCGAACGAGATCGGCATCCCCACGCTCGCGCCTCACGACTTGCGAAGGACTTGCGCGAAATTCTGTAGGGCCGCCGGCGGCGACCTCGAGCAGATTCAGCTGCTGCTGGGTCACGCTTCGATTGGGACTACGGAGAGGTACTTGGGTAGTAGGTTGGATCTGACCAACGCCGTCAATGATGACTTGGGATTGACACAATTAGTGTCTGATCGGCCAGAAGCTCCCAAAGCCGAAGCGACTGACTAAAACTCGTCCGCTCAACCCGGCCATAAGCTGTGCAGTGAGGCGCATTACGAGGTTGTGGGAAGAACAAGCCTTGATTACCCTTTTCGGCTAATTGCAGATTAGTATTACAGAGATACGGCCTTGGTGGCATGTGAACGATACAGACATAAATGCGCCGGCAGAGGAAACCGTCCAGCATCATCCGCAGAGCATCCGCGTCTTCCCCTCGCGGACGATCACGTCTTCTTCCGTCAAGGCATTCGCACGTTGATCACGGCAGAGCCAGACATGGAGTGCGTCGGAGAAGGGGCAATGGCAGTGACGCGTTTCAACAAGCTTGTACAGTCCGTCCCGATGTTGTCCTCCTGGACATTCGGAATGCCGGGATTGTCATCTTTTGAGACGACCCGACAAATATTAAGAGTACTGCCGCAAACGAAAGTACTATTTCTAACTATGTACGACGACGAAGACTATCTCGTTGAAGGCATGGAAGTTGGCGCAAGCGGGTACATTTTAAAGGACAGTCCAGCTCAACAGTTGATGGCCGTGATTCGCGACATCTTGCGTGGCGGCAGCTATCTTAGCCCGCGCATGCTTTCCCACCTAGTGGACCATTTCAGAACACGCATGAAATCTACGAATCGCTTGCCCCGGTTCGCAACCTTGACCACGCGGGAGCGCTAAGTACTCAAAATGTTAGCGGAAGGCAACTGCAACCTAGGCTGATACCGCTTCCGCCGCGGGCTGAATTCTGCTCTCAATAAGCGCTCCGACCGAACGCGACGTTCTTTCTAGGTCATAATGCGTCTGCAGGTTGAGCCACACTTCCGGCGTGGTGCCAAAGTACCGCGCCAGGCGGAGCGCCGTCTCCGCCGTGATGCCGCGACGTTCGTTAACGATCTCGCTTATGCGTGTCACGGGTACGTATAGGTCACGAGCCAGTTGGTTGATGCTCAGGCCAAGCGGCTTCATGAATTCCTCACGCAGGATTTCGCCCGGGTGGACGGGCGGTAACAGCTCTTTGCTTTTAGGCACTGTGGCCTCCTTTCCCTCTCAGTGATAGTCCACGATTTCGACATCTTTCGCTTCGTGGCCTGACCAAACGAAGCACAAGCGGTACTGATCGTTTATACGGATGCTGTGCTGCCCCCGACGGTCTCCGCTCAAAGCTTCGAGCCTGTTCCCAGGCGGAACGGTCAGATCCTGTAAAGCGTGCGCCGCATGAAGGTACGTCATCTTGCGCCGTGCAACTTGCGCGATCGCTTGAAACCTTCGCACCCGAGCGCCTTTGAAAAGCGCTTCCTCGTCTTGGGATTTGAAGGACTGAATCACCAATCGCAGTATATCACGCTTATCGTTACACGTTAAACGTTATAGCCGACTGTGGAGCGGATTTCGATATTAGGTCGCAGATATCTTAATACCCGGCGAACATCTCCACCTTAAATCTCAATCGAAACGAGCTCCTGCGCTCGGGCTATTTCGCCCGCATCAGAGTACCTCTTTGTTCAGAGGGTGGTCCACAACAGCAACCTTGAAACGGCTGAACCGCCAACATGAGTAGAATGTAGTGTTCAAAGGCGACACATCCAATGAAGACACCGGGTATGCCTCGGCGGGTGACACTCATGTTCACTCTCGGCCTCGTTGCCGCTTCAGGCCAAACGCCGCCCGCAGTGGGACCATTCACCACGGAGCAGGCTGACGCCGGCCGAGCAGTGTATCTGGCGCACTGCGCGAGTTGCCACCTCCCGGACCTTGCCGGCCGAAATGAAGCCAACGAACTCGCCGGCTCGAACTTCATTCGCGCCTGGGGCGCGCGAACGACAAGCGAGTTGCTCAACTTCATTCGAGCGACGATGCCCCCCGGCAATCGCGGAAATCTCGGCGACGACAACTACGTTCGCCTAGTCGCGTTTCTTCTCTCGGCTAATGGCGCGTCTGCCGGGAAACAGCCGCTCACGACCACAACTCGGTTCGCGATTGGCTCCGTGGCCAACGGTCAAATGCCGGCCGCGCTTCGAAACATACTCGGCAGCACGACAGCGGATGTGCCGGGAATGATGATCCCGGTAGCCAAGCCGATGGGCTTGCTCGTGGCCGGTCAAGTAAAAAACTACGTGCCGGTCACCGACGAGATGCTGCGCAATCCCGATCCCGGCGACTGGCTAATGATCCGCCGTAACTATCAGGCGCACAGCTATAGCCCCCTCAACTCCATAACCACGGCGAACGTGAAAGATCTGCGTCTCGAATGGGTCTGGGCGATGAATGAGGGCGGCGCCAACCAGCCCACGCCCATCGTGCACGACGGCATTATCTATCTTGCGAACACAAGCAACACGGTGCAAGCTCTCGATGGCCGAACTGGCGATCTCATCTGGGAGAACCACCTGGGCCCCGATGCCACTCGCTCCTATGGAGCCACGCGAAGCCTCGGCATTTATCACGACAAAGTGTTCATCGCGACAACTGATGCTCAGCTGTACGCGCTCAACGCGCGCAGCGGTAACATCGTGTGGAAAACGGCGATTGCAGACGCGAAGAAGGGCTACAGCAATACAAGTGGGCCGCTAATCATCAACGGGAAGGTTGTGCAGGGTCTCATGGGATGCGGACAGTTCCAGCCCGAGGGCTGCTTCATCAGTGCCTACGACGCCACGACCGGCAAACAGCTTTGGAAATTTCATACTATCGCTCGTGGAGATGAGCACGGAGCAGATACATGGGGCTCGCTTCCGAACCTCATGCGCGCCGGCGGCGACACATGGATCACCGGCAGTTACGATCCAGTCAGCAACGAAACATACTGGGGCGTCGCGCAGGCTAAGCCTTGGATGCGCGCCAGCCGCGGGGCAAAACCCGAAGACAAGGCGCTCTTCACCAGCTCGACCGTCGCGCTCAATCCCGACGATGGCAAGCTCGCCTGGTACTTCCAGCATGTGCCCGGCGAAACACTGGACCTCGACGAAGTCTACGAGCGCGTGCTCGTAGACAGCGGCGGCCAGAAGCTGATGTTTACGATCGGCAAGGCCGGTATTCTATGGAAGCTCAATCGCGAAACACATAAGTTTCCTCGGCTTCAAGGAAACCGTCTACCAAAACGTCTTCTCGCGCATTGATCCCGAGACAGGCGCGCCCAGGTACCGCAGCGACATCCTCGAGCAGGAGGTTGGCAAATGGATTCAGGCGTGTCCCAGCACCGAAGGGGGACACAACTGGCAGGCCCTTAGCTATCATCCAGGCACCGATCAGCTCATCATTCCTCTCAGTCGAAGCTGTATGGAAATGATGGGTCGCACCATCGACTTCAAGGAAGGCTCGGGCGGCGCTGCCGGGCAGCGGCGCTACTACGAGATGCCTGGCGTCAATGGCAAGATCGGGAAGCTCGCGGGCTACGATGTGAAGACTCTCAAGGAGAACTGGTCCATCGAACAGCGAGCGCCCTTCCTGACAGCGGTCCTCTCAACCGCAGGCGGCCTCGCCTTCGTAGGAGATCTCGACCGTTCCTTCAAAGCCATCGACGTCAAGACCGGCACCGTGCTTTGGAACACCCGTCTGGGAACCTCAGTGCAAGGGTTTCCCATCTCGTTCGCGATCGGCGGCAAGCAATATATCGCGGTAACAACCGGACTTGGCGGCGGCAGCCCAAGAAACGTCCCGATCGCGATTGCTCCCGATATCCACCACCCGTCCAACGGCAACGCGTTATACGTGTTCTCGCTCCCCGACAAGTAACCTAGCGCGCATAGGAAGGCAAAACGCTTCCGGGACGGCGATAAGCGCTTGGCTTGCTTGCATAGGTAGCGATAATGGCCGTTTTCGTAAGTGATCGGGCGTGTCGCTTTGCCCCGATGCCCCAGGAGGGATGCCATAATAACCCGATGATCCGCTTGTTCAGTATGCGGTGAGCCCCGAATACATAGAGTCCCATTCACGTTACCTTCAGACAAAGAAGGGCTTCCACTCATGAATCTTCACACCGGACAAAGTCGTCGTCAGTTCATCAAGCGGACGCTCGCCACAACGGGAACGCTGGGGTTGACGAAATCGTCCGGTCAAATCGAAGTCCGAGATAGAAGGCAAATCGATCCTAAAGCTCTCAGCCAGCTCCGCGCACAACTGAACGGCGGTCTCATTCTCCCAGGGGATCCAGGTTATGACGCAGCGCGACACATCTATTATTGGAATCCCGACACGGACAGACGACCCGCCCTGGTTGCACGTTGTGCCCACGCCGATGATGTTCGATACGCCGTCGAATTTGCCCGCAAATATGGACTGGAAGTCGCCGTCAGGGGCGGGGGCCATAGTTATATGGGTTGGAGCATCTCCAACGACGTCGTCATCGACTTGGCCGGGCTGAACCGGGCTACTATCGATCCAAACAGGCGCACTGGTCGCATCGATGCAGGATCATCGAGTGGTGAAGTCATGCGGCTAGCGGGACGCTATGGACTTGCTCCGGTACTCGGAGAGTGCCCGGCTGTTGGACCTGCCGGCCTAACGCTCGGTGGCGGCCTGGGCTGGCTTTCCGGGCTTTATGGAGCGGCCTGCGACAATTTGCTTTCCGCTCGCATTGTTACCGCTGACGGCCGCGTTTTGTCGGTTGACGCTGACCATAACCCGGACTTGTTGTGGGCTCTCCGGGGTGCGGGTGCCAACTTTGGCGTCACGACAAGTTTTGAGTGTCGCCTCCACCCTGTGGGCCCCGTCACTTTGGGGATATTTACTATCCGCCTAAAGAGGCGCGACCGGTCCTACGTTTGTTCCGCCGCCTCATGGCCGAAGCGCCAGATTCTTTTCAAGCCATACTCAGCTTGACCGCAGATGAGCGCGGTGTGTTCGTCAGACTGTGTCACGCCGGTGAGGCGGCCGAAGCGGCGCGATTGCTCCTGGCATTCCGAACCGTGGCTACTCCAGCGAAAGATACGGTCACGCGTGGGGAATTCGCTCAACTTCGGGCGGCGTGCCGACGGGCGCGCCTGGGAAACAGGTCCGTCGCGACCGTTTACCGGAACGAGTTGTCAAACGAGGTGATGGACACGGCGCTCGATCGCATTTCTGATGCCCCCCCTGAGACGGTGCTCACAATCGACCATTACATGCACGGTCAGGTTTGCCGCGCAAGGTCGGACTCGGCGGCATTCCCACTTCGCGAATCCGGTGGAATTCACATTCGTATCAATGTGGCCTGGAAAGATTCGGCCGAGGCGCAGAGTCGGATGCTTTGGGCCGCAGAAACGCGTCGGCTGCTACGGCCCTCGTCCGGCGAGCGGATTTATGCCAACTACCAGAGCCACGCCGGCGAAGGCGCGGCTGAAGCCGTCTTCGGCGGCAACCTTTCGCGTTTAATCGCCGCCAAGAACAAATACGATCCCACCAATTTCTTTCGGCGAAACTCGAATATCCAGCCACGCAGGCGTGACATGGCGAAGCCGTTGGTTCAGATGTGGGGAACGGGCTTGAAAAGCCGCTAGGGTGAACGTTAGTACCAATTCTGTTCAACTTCGGCCCGCACCCGTGATATGACGGTCCCGTCACACCACATCACCACTGACAACTACCCCCCACACCCTCACTCCTCCGGTCCCTCCAGGCTGCAAAAAGTGCATGCGCGGATTGTCTAACATAACGAGCTTTTATGCTACATGAAGTTCTGCAAGTTATTAAGAAAGAGGGCAGCACGCTTTGGGACCGATGCGGAGGGTTTAAACAAAGTTCCGCATTCCGTTTAAAACGTCAATGACCGATAGGGGAAAAATCGCCAACGCGAACAGTACGGTCTTTCTGGACCGGTAGTGGAGGAAGGGATTTAGGCCAAATTTGAGGCGGTACTACCTGACGGACTCCGGGTCATTTCACAAACGAATCGGAAAAAACGTTTCCCCGGCAGCGGAGCTGAGGAAGGCAGGTTCAGGGCACGGAGCAAAGCAGCAGTGGCGAGTCGTGAGCATATACTGTTTGATCACCCTATGTCGGTGACGAAAGCAGATGTTGACGGAATATCTTTCACTATTGACCACCGGCGATTGGACTCGTACATCGAACAGATCGCACCTCCTGTCATGACGAGACAGAACACGCCACTTTCTCCAAGCGCCTTTTCGTATTCCGGTGGACCCGCAGTACCCTTCGGTCACAAGCGAACCGGCTAAGATGCTTAGGATAGGACATGCCAAGTCCGCTCGAAGCTATTGAGCACGATTCAGCAATTGTTTTTGCTCTAGATCGTGAGTTGAAGATAGTCTACTGCAATCAGGCTTGGGATCGCTTCGCGGAATCGAACGGAGGCGCGGCCCTGAAGCGTCCGACACCACACGGCATGTGCGTCCTTGACGTTATCCCGGAACCTCTGAAAAATTTGTACCGTTCCGCATATCTCAACGTATTCGCGAGGAGCCGACAGTGGGTCTATGACTATGAATGCTCTAGTGCCACTGTGCACAGACTATTTCGAATGACAGCTCTACATCGGCCAAAAGACGAATTCATTTTGGTGACGAATTTTTTACTCGAGGAGCGCCCGCACGGGAACGAACGGCTGGTTATGCAGCCTAATCCTCCGTCTACGAAGGACCCGGCGATAGCATTGCGATGTGCTCTCTCTGCCGAAGGGCCCGCCGGCGGGACCGTCGGAGATGGGATTGGGTTCCAGCCTACAAAGAGCTTCCCCCAGCCCACCTCGCGTATAGTGTTTGCGAAACTTGCCGCCACAAGTTGGTGTCCGGCCGATCCGGTTTTTCAGCACACAATATTGCTTCGGCGCCGGTCGGCTGGCCATGAGGAAGTCGCGGAAGTGCTTCGGCGCAGCCAGACGCACATAGTGATCGGGTCCGCCCTGCATGATCCGCCCATCCTTCGGTACGTATTCGCCCCTGGCGCTCAGCGGTGCTCGATCGAGCGCATCGATTGATAAAATGCCGCGCATCTCTTCCATTCATCACCTACAAACTCCGCGAATCAGTTCCGGCACTCGGACGTCGTTCACCTGCTGATCACGAACTACGACATGCCACGGTTAAACGGCGTAG
Source organism: Bryobacteraceae bacterium (assembly GCA_963825845.1). Lineage (GTDB taxonomy): Bacteria > Acidobacteriota > Terriglobia > Bryobacterales > Bryobacteraceae > DASQDN01. The sequence goes on from CAWGVL010000067.1 coordinate 20,006, forward strand.
AACTGGCGCGTAAATTGAGGGCCAAGCACGAACGACTACTGGTTCTTCTGATCTCGGGCTCTGATGTAGCAGACATTGATCCCGATGACGACATCGAACTTTTACCGAAGCCCTACAACGAAGCCGCCCTCGCAACGAAGGTCCGCGAGCTACTGAGACGCAGAGTTTCGGACAACTCAGCACGAACACAATCTTAAGAGACACTCCCGAATATCGCCAACGGAAAACCTCCGTTCGTGAGATGTGGCCAGCCTTGGGCGTGTCTCCAACCGCTCCGCCATGGAAGTCTCGTACAGAAATGTCTAAGACATTGTGATTTGAGCAAGGCCTCCGTACTAGAAAACGCGGTGAGGATGAAAGAGGGCAACCTCGGCGACCCCACGGAAAAGCCGTAAAGCTTCGCATGGAGCTTATTGGGTGAGCATCCAAACGAGTCAAATACCTTTGCTTATGAGCTTTAGCCTTTGAAGGAAACTTTACGAATGCTTAATGGCTCCTTAACGCCTTAGGATCCGTTACGCAAGTAGAGTGGTTGGAAGGAAGCGCCAAACCGTTATATCGGGGATTCAGAGATGCGGAACTGAGTGGCGGTTCGGCCCCGCATTTTCCAACACCTGATGCATGTTCTATTGTTGACGGAAAACTCGTCTGATCCCTCATTGTTCCAGGAATCGATAGCAAATCTACCTTCGAACGTTAGCTTTAACGGTTGCCAGTCTGTTGCAGAGGTCTGGGCAAAGCTTACGTCCGACATGATTCCATTGCCGAATGTCATATTCGTCGATTATGAGCTGTCTGCAACTTATGGCCACGAGCTTCTGGATATGTTGAAAGATACCGGGGAACTGAGTGCCGCCCCTGTGATTGTGATGGCTGACTGGAAGATGTTCTTACCACTTACCGGTCCCAAGCGGCCTGCTTCGTTGTTCTTCCCCAAGACCGCGAATCAAGGCAGCGCAAAATCCAGGCATGTCTAGAATTCTGGGTAAATACGCCGAGCTCCCCGAATTGCATCGATGGTGGGAGCCAGTATCTGCGGCTTAGGAGAAGTGTCCGGCCGGCACGGCCGACTCAGTGCCTCCGCTAACGCTGGGGCTTAGGCCTGGGGCAGCAAGGTTTCATCTTTCTTTACGGCAGATCGACACCAGCATCCCGAACCCGAACAGCTACATTGTCCCAGCGTGGGGTAAGAACTGCGCATTAAAAGATGAGAACAGGTGGTACGACATGACGAACATTTACGAAAAACTCAAAGCGAGAGCGGAGGTACTGGAGCTTATTGACCGCAGACGTGTTGAGACTGACGATCCAACATTAGGTTCAGCCATCGAGCGCGTGATCATCGATCATTGCCTCGCGGAACTTGAGAGAGATGCAAATACTCCTCTGGTTGCCACAGCGAAGCGAACGCGCGCCTAGCGAAGCAACAGGGAGGTTTGATACATGCGCCTCTGCTTCGCTGTGGCTTGAGTAGAATTCGCGAATCTGTTTAGGATTGGCAAGATTCCGGAAACCACGACATCGTGTTTAAGTTTGTCTGCGCCTGCTTCTTATTTTCCTTACTCGCCCTCAGCATCGCCTCGAGCTCCGGAAGCGTCAACATCTTGTCTTTCGGCTCCGGTTCTTCGGCACTGGTCGGCTGGCCGTCAGGAAATCGCGAAAGTGCTTCGTCGCAGCGAGACGGGCGTAGTGATCCGGACCACCCTGCATGATCTGGCCTTCCTTCGTCATATACTCGCGCCTGGCACTGAGCGCGTGCTCGATCGCGCGTATCGAGCGATAGAAGACGGCACGCATCTCTTGCCATTCATCACCGACGAATTCGGCAATTAGTTGCCGGCACTCCGGCGAGTTCGCTTCCCGCGATGCTAGGGTGCGACCTATGCCTTCCGCTTCCGCGATGTCGGTGACGGTTGGGCCGGAGGCCAGCGCCTTCGCGATTCGGGCGAGACGGCCTTCGCGACGGAGCTCCGCGGTCGATGGCCTTGCAGGTTCGATTTGTGCGTTTGAACTTTTCGTGTTCTCACGGGCATAATCGACCTATGCTCGACGACATGGAGGATTCACTTGGCCACTGACATTTACTCATCGCGTTCGAGGGATCAAGAGCGGTAATTTCGAACAGCAAACGGAGAGCCCCCGAGTCAACCAGAATGCCGTCAAGATGCTCAGAAACAGGTGAGGGCGGCGCTTTGACGGCCTTTCGCTACAGTTAGCCTTAATGCAAACTGAGCCCTTCTCATCGTTTTTGCGGAGTCAAGAAATTCCAGGCAACGTAAGTGCCCACGGCCGCGCCGGTGCTCAAGCCGTGAAGATTAGCGGACGGGAAATGAATGCCGCCGTAGATCCGGCTCACACCACTCTCGAAGGCAGCTTCGGAAAAGCTTCTGTAGGAACGCCGGATGCCCGGCAAATCGTCTGATCCGACTGAGAAGCTGACTCGGTCGGAGCCGAAGACGTAGGCCAGCACTGTTGCGGCGGCGCCGCTGAAGGTGCTGTGTCCGGACGTGTACTCCGGAAACGGCGGTGTTGCCAGAAGCGGGGCCCAAGAAGGATCAGCTTCCGTTGCCGGATTTCCATCCGTGCCGGCTTCCTGGATGGCCGTAATGGGCCGCCAGTAGTTGAAAATATATTTGCAGTCCCAACTCACGATAGCCGCGTCTGCCAGTGCGATGTTCAGAGAGCGCAAACAGGCGGGCATTCACCTCCACGCTGTCGCGCCCGGGTCTGCCGCGATCATCATCGCCATCTCCAGAGTGTCTATTTCGATCCGCGGCCGCCTGCGCAATTTCATTCCAATGCCCCGCCGGCGTAGCAGTCCCGGGACCGTATCCCCAAAACTGAGCGATTTGCGTCTGTTCTGCAGTGCGTGTCGAGCTGCTGAGAGCACCGATCGCTTTCACCAAATTCAATTCGGAAGCGTATGCGGCAGAGCCGAGCGGAGGCGGCATCGGCGGCCGGAACTGCGAACCGGTCGCGAGAGCGAAAGGGAGAACGGAGCCCCATTGCGGCAGAAGAGCGGGACGGACCACATCCCCGAACGAAATCGTGGGGCGCCACTGTCCCGGTTGGGTGCCGGGAGTGTAGGTGACCGTGTTGGAAGATCCATCGGTGCTTCGCCACTGCAGGATCACGCCGGCTACGGCTTCGCCCCACCGAATCCCTTCGGTCTTGCGGTTGTTATGTGGAAATTCGGCGGAGTGAGCTTTGGTGTACGGCCTCAATCGAACTTTGCCGGCTAGGATATAGACTGAGCATCACCCGCCACGCCGCGGCGGATGCCGCAGCCTCAACGGAGGCATCGACTGGTCCGGCGGCCGTTTACGAAATAGGGTTTGTGAGACCGCCGGATGCCGTTTACGGCGTCGTAGATCGACGCGTGCAGGATTGCCAAATTGCGAGCAGCGGCAGGCGGGGGAGTATTGCCGGCACGAATCGCGTCGAGCGCTGCGGAGTTCCAGTCCGTGACCACATCGGCCGCAGCAAACTGAAAAAATCCGAGCAAAAAGAAAGCACAGACAATCGAACACCCGCTATAGTACTTTCTTGCCATAGGTACTAGTATTACCTTCAATGGAGCCCAGTCTCGCATAGCACGGGAGCCCGAAATCGGCGTCAAGAACTGTGAGCAAGCCACCCAACAGTATCGAGGCCATAGTCATAGTGTTCATAATCGTCCTCACTCAGGCTGGGTTTGGGGCGGCTTCAGCCGCTCATTCAATACAGGCGCAATCCGGTGGGGAATCCGCTCGGCCTGTCTACCCGAGTGATGGGAATCTAACCAGGCAGTCGGCCGCGTTGTACAAGCCCTTTTGCGAACGGAACAAATGGGTCATTCGGTATGACGCGCCTCGCGTGTAGGGACGCGAGAAGCGTTTGTCGGCGATGAAAAGGGGCAAACACGACATCGCGTTTTAGTTTGTCTGCGCCTGCGTCCCACTTTCCTTACTCGCCCTCAGCATCGCCTCGAGCTCCGGAAGCGTCATCAGCTTGTCTTTGGCTCCGGTTGCTTCGGCGCCGGTCGGCTGGCCATCAGGAAATCGCGAAAGTGCTTCGTCGCGGCGAGACGAGCATAATGGTCCGGCCCACCCTGCATGATCTGGCCCTCTTTCGTCAGGTACTCGCGTCTGGCGGTCAGCGCGTGCTCGATCGCGCACATGGATCGATAGAACACAGCGCGCATCTCTTGCCATTCATCGCCTACGAATTCGGCAATCAGTTGCCGGCAATCGGGCGAGTTCGCTTCTCGGGAGGCGAGCGTGCGTCCGATCCCTTCGGCTTCGGCGATGTCGGTGACGGTGGCGCCTGAGGCCAGCGCTTTGGCGATGCGCGATAGACGGCTTTCGCGGCGGAGCTCCGCGGTGGGTTTGAAGTGTGCTTGTTCGATGATGGGTGTGTTGCGTTTGCTCACGGCGTGCCAATCGGCGTGAGGAGACACACTCGTGTATCATCTTCCGCAATCGCCGTCTTCGGGCACAATCATTAAGTCAAGCACGTCAACTTATCCTCCGATGAGATCACGAGGTCCAGAATACCCATCTCAGTCTGCAGCAATTCTCATGATCTTCAGCCGGTCAGGAGTTTACGAGGGAAAGGCAGTGCGATACGCGACGAGCTTTCCGAAGTTGAGGTTGTCTCGTTCATCTTCGAGCGACAATCGGGAGGTGCGGCTATGCCTGCCTCGTATCACATCAGCCCAATGATTGCCTGCATCATCGTGAGGCTCGAAGGTAGCATTAGTGACCGTGAGTTAATCGAAGAGCAGCAACGGATGTTTTCCGATCCGCTCTTCAAAGGGCACTATTCGCGGCTGGTCGATGGCACCGAAGTCGCTGAGTTTGCCGTGTCAGCCGAGACTGTGCGGGCTGTGGCCACCGCCGCCGTAGAACGAGGCTTGCGGAAGGCTGCGCTCGTCTCAAACGACAAAGAGTTAGTCAATGCACTGATGCGCATGTACCAGGAACAAGCAAGCCCTCCAGCCGAAGTCGCCGTGTACTACAACATGCAGGAAGCTCTCCAGTGGCTGGCCCAGTCAATCGAGTCCTGATTCCCGTGATAGGATCCATCAGCGTACTTGGACGTCGCACGGTATTCAAGTCGAGGCTTACGGCATCGGTCAGAGCACTTTCGCGACACGCGCGGTCACGTCCTCGTTACAGGTGAGCGTTGCTCAGCTCAACAAAGAATCAGTGCGGTAGTGCAGGATGGCAAAGCTTCGGCGGCTCCAACGTCAGGCGGCCTTCGCGGCGGAGTTCCGCTGTGGGTTTGAACTGTGCTTCTTCGGTGATTGGTGTCTTGCGTTTGCTCAAGCGTGCCAATCGGCGCGACACGTTCGGTTTATGCGTTCAATTTTCCGATTTGCCAACAATCTGTCCAGAGGCCATTACGCGTTTGATGAGTCCGAGCGAGTTCCACGGATGCCCGATTCGTCGAGGACGCACACGGCCGACTAGAGTACAATCGGTCAGCATTCTATGGGGCTTGTCCCAGGCGACAAACTCGGCCCTTACGAGATCCATTCTGCGATCGGCGCAGGCGGCATGGGTGAGGTGTACAAGGCTCGCGACACCCGGCTCAATCGCACGGTCGCGGTGAAGGTGCTGCCATCACACATCGCAGCCCGCCCGGACCTCAAGCAGCGGTTCGAGCACGAGGCGCGTGCGGTCTCTTCGCTGAATCATCCGCACATCTGCGTGTTGTTCGACATCGGCCAGTGGGACGGTGTCGACTTCATAGTGATGGAGCATCTCGAAGGAGAGACGCTCGCATCGCGCCTGCATAAAGGTCCGCTGCCGTTCAATCAGGCGCTGAAGTACGCCCTACAGATCGCCGATGCGATGGATCGTGCGCACCGCAGCGGAGTGGTGCATCGCGACCTCAAGCCGGCCAACATTATGCTCACGCGCGACGGTGTGAAAGTGCTCGACTTCGGCCTTGCAAAAACCGCGCCGAAGCCCGCACTCGATGGTGCGACGGTAACAAAGGCGCTGACCAGCGAAGGAATCATACTCGGTACTCCGCAGTACATGTCACCGGAGCAGATTCAAGGCAGCGCCGTCGACGCCCGCACGGACATCTTCGCGTTCGGATGCGTGCTCTACGAAATGGTAACCGGTAACCGCGCGTTCGATGGGAAGACGAGGGCCAGTGTGATCGGCGCGATACTTTCCTCCGAGCCGCCCATCCTGACCGGCGCGCCGCTCGCGCTTGAAATGCTGGTACGCCGCTGTCTTGCGAAGAACGCTGAGGACCGATACCAGTGTATGCGCGACCTTGCGCTAGACCTGCAAACAGCGACTCAAAAGCCGCCTGCCAGGCAACCAGGGACGCGGCGCTGGTTGTGGGCTGCTTGCGCGGCGCTCGCCGCCACCCTGACCGCCCTCGCCGGGTGGCTCGTCAGGCCGTCCGAACAATTGCCACGCCATTACCTTTCTATAACTCCTCCGCCCGGTCATTACTTTCAGCGTCGGGTCGGTGAGGAGGGGGGAACGGCCATTTCGCCCGATGGGAGCATGCTTGCTTTCATCGCGCTGGGCAAAACAGGGGTGCAACAACTCTGGGTGCGGCGGATGGATGACGGCCAAGCGCGGCCGCTACCAGGAACCGAGCGCGGCCGGCATCCGTTCTGGTCGCCGGACAGCCGCTCCCTCGGTTTTTTTGCCAATGGCAAGTTGAAGAGAATCGATGTTAGCGGCGGAACCGCGCAAACCTTGTGCGACGCGCCAAATGAGCGCGGGGGCGCCTGGAGCAATGATGGGATTATCCTGTTCGGCTCGATGGGAGCGGGCATTCAACGCGTGCCCGCTGGTGGTGGTCCGCCGGTTCCGGTTACTCGTCTTCCTTCCCAGGGGTTCGCGTCACACCTATGGCCAAGCTTCCTTCCCGACGGAAGGCAGTTTCTATACGCGAGTATCACGGGGTTCGCGGAACAGAACGGAATCTATGCCGCTTCGCTCGATGCTCAAGGCGCGGCCAAGCGGCTGGTAGCGGTGCCCTCGAATGCCGTCTATGCCGGCGCTCGTCGAGGTTCAAACTTGTTTTCCTCCGATGAGGGATATCTCTTATTCCATCGTGAAGGCGCGTTAGTCGCTCAGCGATTTCTTCCAAGGCGGCTCGACTTAGTTGGCGAGCCTTTTCCCATCGCCCCACGGATTCAATTTACCCCCGCCGGCATGAGCGGCGATTTTACCCTCTCTCGTAACGGGACGTTAGTCTATGACGTGGGAGCATTCGTCCAGTACCTGTTGGTGTGGCGTGACCGCGCGGGAAGAAAGCTGGGAACGGTGGGGGAGCCCGACGCTGTTCGGCTTTCCGGCTCTATCGAAAGATGGCAAGCGTCTGGCCATCCGGCGGATCGATGCGACGGGCAACTTTGATATCTGGATCGCGGAACTGAATCGTTCCACCATGACTAGGTTCACCTTCGAAACATCCATCGATACGTTCCCTGCCTGGTCGCCCGACGGAAGTTGGCTCGCCTTCAGCTCGAGCAGTGCTGGCATTTTCACTGTCAAGCGCAAACCCGCCAGCGGTGTCGGCGAGCCCGAAGCCCTCACTGATGGGGATTATGTGTCGGAATGGTCTTCGGATGGACGCTATCTGCTCTTATACGACTCCTCTCAGGCCGGTTTTGATATCCATCTGCTGCCGCTGAGCGGTGAGCGCAAACGGAGGACGCTCGTAGGCAGCAAGTTCGACGAGACTCACCCGCGCTTGTCCACCGACGGGCGGTGGCTTGCGTACGTCTCCGACGAGAGCGGAACCCGAGAGGTCTACGTACAGCGGTTCGATCCCGATCGGCCCGTCTCCAGACGATGGCAAGTGTCCGTGGCCGGAGGCAGCGAACCCCGTTGGCGTGGCGATGGCGGCGAGCTCTACTATCTTTCGCTTGATAGTAAGATGATGGCCGCCGCCGTACAAACTCATGGTGACCACTTCGAAGCCGCAACGCCCCAAACTCTCTTCGAGACGCCGGCCGAAACTTCCAGCAATATCATCTGGTACTACGATGTAACGCGCGATGGGCAGCAATTCATTATTGCGGAGCCTGTTGCCGGAGGGGAGACGCGGACCTTGACGGTACTACTCAACTGGCAGGCGGTGTTGAAGCCGTAATGGATCACTCCGGCAGCAGCAGTTTCATGGCACGATGATGCTCGCGCCTGGTGGCCCGTAGGCGCCCTCTGCGACGCCGCCGCGGACTTTATTTTAGGACGAAGTCCTGGCATTGCGGGCGTATTCACACATAGGGATGTTACTCGTAACCCAGGACAACCGGTCCCGAATCACGCGCTATCCAGAAGTTAGCGCTTCAATGGCGATTCCGCACGCGATTCGTAAGCGCGAAAAATCAGAGACCTATCAGCTCAGCACCCCCACAGAAGTGCACAATTGTGTTCACTCGCGCGTGTAGGATTTGCTTTCCCGTGCAGGAAGCGCTTAAGAGTGAGGCGAAGAAGAAAGCGCACCGTGTGTGGCCAGGTCGTCCGTTAGATCAACCCGGAACTACCCGCCTACGCTAGCCAGAAAAAGGAACGTGGCAAAGCCGGTTAATCCCAGCAGAATTACGATCATCGCCCAGACAATCGATCTGGATTCGGCAGCGCAGCGTCGCGCCTCCGCCGGATGCAAATCCTTTGCAATGGCCATTCGCAGGTGTCCTTTTGCTCAGTACCTCGCTGAGTTTAACCACAACCAGTCCGTCAAAGAATGTATCACTTGGGGAGCACCAATAGGAACGCACCTCTGCACACGGTGTGCCCGAGAGTCCGATTAACCAGCCACCCTCCGCGTAAACGAACAACGCACGCAACGCTCCCGAATACGGCTGATGGCCGTCAAAATTAGCTTATTGTCATTGAGAAAAGGTCCGCTGGCGGCCCATAGGCGGTGCACTCGCGCGCGTAGGAGACGCGAAATGCGCGTTCGAGACGGAAGGGCTAGCAACTACAATTTCCTCCGTGGTTTGGCCGTAGCACATCGCGAAGGACCACGTCGCGCGCGTAAGGACAATTATTGAAGAGCGACGCGAAAGAGTAGCGCGTCCGTGGATGACGTGCCGATTGGCTCACGTATGGAATTCCGTATAAGAGGACAATCTACGTGAAGAACGGTAAACCGGCACTCATCCAGAACGCTGTGACCATTCTGCTCACCAATGAGCAGACCATGTGCCTGGATCAAATCGCATTGGATATGCGAAGAAACTCCGGCCACGCCATTAGCAGGTCAGCTATCGTGCGGGCTTTAATCTGCGCAGCTTTGCCGTATTTCGAGGAGTGGCTGCACTGTGAATCCGAAGAGGAGCTCTGCCACGCACTCGGGGGACGACTCCTAAGGGGTAAGCAATGATGCGCGCCTTCCCTGCCCCGCAACCGGCCCAAGGAGCGTACAAATTCTCAAGAGAATTTGTACGGCGGCAACATGAACGGTAGCAATAGGATCCGACTACTTAAGCGACGAGCAACGGATCATGCTGTTCAGGCGGAGTCGCTCGCGACAAAGGCTGTCGGTTATATCCGCGTCTCTACTGAAGAACAGGCCGTCAACGGGCATGGACTTGAGGTCCAGGATCGAGCAATCCGCAGCTTTGCCGAATCCCAAGGGTACTCGCTTCGCGGGGTTGTCTCCGACCCGGGAATATCTGGGGCCAAGCGGCCGGAGGACCGACCCGGTTTTCAACGGATCATCGATCTGGCCAAGGTGCGGAAGTTCTCAATGCTGCTCTGTGTGGAAGTCGACCGACTTGCGCGTAATCTACTCTTCAGCGTTACCACCGTAAACGATCTCAAGCAACAGTACGATGTGGTGCTCCGAAGCGTGGCCGAACCGATCGATACTGCCACACCGATGGGCGGAATGATCTTCGCGATCCTAGCAAGCTTCGCCGCGGAAGAACGGCGGGTGATAACCGGGCGACACTCGCGGGAAAGAAAAGGCGTCTCGTGGCGGCTTTGCCGGCGGTGCCGCACCGCTCGGTTATACGCGGGATCTCAGAGGAGGACTGGTGATCGATGATGCCGGGGCCGCAATTGTGCGGCAAATAGTAACGATGCGTGCTGCGGGATATTCTCTTCAGTCGATTGCAACCACACTGAACGACGCCGGGAGTGTGCCGAAACGTGGCAAGTGGTTCTACCCGAGCACAGTCCGATATATGCTTGACAACCCAAAATATAGCGGCTTGACTGAGTATTACTTTCGACACGATGGTGAAGCACACTGCCTATCGAAAAGGATCACCACCAGGCTATCCTTCCCGAAGCAGCATAGGTGGGGGTTAAACAGAACCGCTCGAATCATTTTAAGCGTGACAACTACTGGCCCCTTCGTCGCGAGCCATCGCTCCGCCGGCCCGTATCACCTGCTCGCCAAGGTTTGCCAGCAACTCAGCTGACGTCTCGTAGTACCGGGTACGCCTGCCGCCGCCAGCAAGCGAAGCCTCCGCCTGTTACGCTTCGTTTAACTCCGCTTTTCACGAAGTGCAGGGCGTAAGCTAGCAAGTCATGCGCACATCTCTCTGCCTCCTGGTGGTCTCGCTGGCACTCAGGGCTCAACCCACTCCGAGTCCTGCGTCGGAGCAGCATGAACTTCGCCTCCGCAATTTCAAGACCGAGAGCGGAGTCACGCTGCCGGAAGCGGTGGTTGTGTACGGAACTTACGGACACCTCAACGCCGCGAAAGACAATGCGGTGCTCTTGCCTTCGTACTACAGGGCCAATTACCACGGCTATGAATGGATCATAGGGCCGGACAAGGCACTCGATCCCGATAAACTCTTTTTGGTCTCCACCGAGTTGTTTGGCAATGGCCGTTCTTCCTCACCCAGCAATACGCCAGAGCCTTTTCACGGTCCCCGTTTTCCCGTGATGACAATCCGCGATAACGTCAATGCGGTCCATCGCCTGTTGGTCGATGAACTTAAAGTTAATCATTTGCGGGCGCTGATCGGCTACTCCATGGGGGCGGAGCAAGCGTTTCAATGGGCGGTGAGCTACCCTGATTTCACAGACCGCATCGTAGCTACCGCAGGCACCGCGAAATGTTATCCGCATGGTTTTGTCAGGCTGGAAGGACAGATTGCAGCGATCACGACCGATCCGGTTTTCGCCGGCGGTGATTACAAAAGCTGACCCGAGAAAGGAATCGCAGCTTTCGGATTAGTCTGGGCGGGTTGGCTTTATTCGCAGGAGTGGTGGCGGAAGGAACTATGGCGTACGTCGAGTCCGCCCGGAACTAACTTCGAACAGACTGTCGAAAGCCTCCGTACGCGCTTTGACAGCGATGCGAACGACCTCATTCTGCAATGCCGGACTTGGCAGAAACACGATGTTGGCACGACATCTGGGTTTGGCGGTGATGTAGAGAAGGCGCTGAAATCGATCAAGGTTCCCATTCTTTACATGCCATCGGAGACCGACCTCTACTTTCCCGTAAGTGACGGACGGTATGAAGCGGCATTCATTCGAGGCGTGACCTTCAAACCGATTCCTTCGCTTTGGGGCCATACAGCGGGTCGTGGGAGCAACCCTGCGGATGCGCAATTCCTGAATGCTGAAATCAGTAAGTACTTGGGATTTCGTTGATGAAACGCGCTGTGGAATCCAATGACTAACATGCATGGTGAGGGCGTTGTAGTGTTTACGGGGAGGTGCGTTAAACCGACTTCCATGATCTGTTTAACCATCCGCACTCTGAAAATGCATTGTTGGTGATAACACCGTTTCCCAAGCACTTGGGTAAACGCTTGGGG
>CAWGVL010000068.1:0-23128 GCA_963825845.1 Bryobacteraceae bacterium
TCCGGCGACGGCGCCCTCTCGATATAATCAAGTCAATTCATGCCGACGAGCCGTAGATCCGTCATCAAGAGCATCGCCACGGTCGCGATCGCCACTCCCGTCGCAGCCCAGCATGAGCATCATGCAGTCAATGAGTTCGTCCAGATCTCCGGGACCGCGGCGCCTTATAAGCCTAAGTTCTTTAGAAAGCTGAGCTCGACACGGTACGTGTCCTGGTGGATCTCATCATTCCGAGAACTGACACACCGGGGCGGCAGACGCGGGCGTCGATCGAATTATCGACACCGATGTGTCACGCAGGCCGCCGCTGCAGAAGGCGTGGCGAAGCGGACTGACGTGGATAGAAGGTGAAGCCAGGAAGGCCGGCGGTAACAGTTTCCTGTCACTTTCGCAAGAAAAACAGACCGGGATTCTGCGCAAGGCAAGTGAGGCAGCAAAAGCCTCCCCTGGTTCGCAGTTCTTCACAGTGTTGAAGGGAACGACGGTAGATACCTACTACAGCACCAAGGCGGGACTGAACACGGAACTTGGCTGGAACGCGAACACATTTCTTTCCGAGTTCAAGGGCTGCACCCACAAAGAACACCAGGTCTGATCCATGCAGGTACAACGTAGCAATCAGGTACACGACGTCATTATCGTGGGCAGCGGCGCTTCCGGAGGTATGGCCGCATGGAACTTGACGCGGAAAGGCATCAACGTCCTGATGCTCGATGCAGGCGCTAAGTTCGATCGTTCGAAGTTCTGGTCGCACGTGAAGCCGTGGGAATGGCGCGATCGAGTAGAGGCCGGAAAGCATCCGCCCGAGTTCTATCTCAATACCAAAGAGCAGCCCTACGTTACGGACCCGAAGAACCCGTTCGATCTTGTGCGTGTTTGGGGACGTGGCGGCAAGACCAACGTTTGGGGGCGTGTATCGCTACGGTACTCGGACGTAGACTTCGCCGGTCCCGAGCGGGATGGCTGGGAAATCCCGTGGCCGATTCGCTACAAGGATATCGCTCCGTATTACGATCAGGTCGACCAGTTGATTGGCGTATGCGGAGGCGATGACGATCAGGATTCACTGCCCGGCAGCAAGTTTCACTTACCGGCGCCGTCCCCGCGCTGTGGTGAACGGCTGATGCAAAAAGCCGCAAAGCAGATCGGCATCTCCATTGTTGCCGGCCGCCGAGCCGTTTTGACGCGTCAGCACAATGGTCATGCAGCCTGCCACTACTGCGGCGCTTGCGGCAGAGGTTGCGATGTGGCGGCATTCTTTAACTCGACGGACTATTTGCTGGAGCCCGCATTTAAAACGGGCAAGTTGACGATCGTCGATAACGCGGTCGCCGGTCAGATCCTTGTCGATGATAAAGGCTTGGCTAACGGAGTGCGGTACTTCGACCGCCAGACAAAGGAGGAACGGAAGGTTTACGCCAAACGTGTGGTCGTTGCGGCCTCGTGTATCGACTCTTCACGTTTGTTGTTGAATTCCAAATCCACCAAATATCCGAACGGAATCGGGAATTCGAACGACGTGATCGGCCGGTACCTGACCGAGCAGATTCGGTTCCACATGCATGGCTTCGCTCCCGAGTTGATTGGATCGAAGGTGCTGAACGATGACGGCATCGGCGGCGAACACATCTACATGCCGCGATTCAACCATCGTGATGGCCGGAAGCGCGATTACCTGCGCGGATTCGGCTCCCAATTTTGGTTTACCGGCGCGCATCCGGGACCATCCTGGGCGAAGACGCTTCCGGGGTTTGGGGCAGACTTCAAGAAATCCGTGAAGGAGCGCTTCCCTGCCCTAATCTCAATGCATCCTTACGGAGAGGTGCTTCCCCGGCCCGACAATCGCGTCACGGTGGAAGGCACCCCCCTCGACCGCTATGGAATGCCGCAATTCCGCATCATCTTCAGCCACTCGGAGAATGAGCGCAAAATGGCTGCCGACATGTACGATACCGCTGAGGCAATCATGAAGGAGGCAAAAGCCGAGATCGTGCCGTTCGAGCGCGGGAAACTCGACTTCCTGGGAAGCGCGATTCACGAGCACGGTACATGTCGGATGGGCGCGGATCCGAAAAAGTCTGCGCTAAATGGTTTCTGCCAGATGCATGAGGTAAAGAACGTCTTCGTGGTCGATGGCTCGGCGTTTACGACGGCCAGCGAGAAAAACCCGACGCTGACGATCCTTGCGCTCGCCTGGCGGGCGACGGATTACATGGCGGATGAAATCCGCGCAGGTAGCATTTAGCTCTACTCAAATAAGACGATCTTAGGTCGCAAATACTCCCTTCAAGATCCATCTATGGAGTAGGAGGAGAAATGGCGACCAAAAAAAAGGATCGCTGCTGGCCTGGGTACGAACCCGTCGAGGGGAAACCGGAGCACACTCAGGGCAGTTGCCGCCCAAAAGCCGAGTCCAAGCTGACGGACAGTGAGAAAGACTTTCGGGCAAAACGAAAGAAGCAACTCTCGAAGTGGCAAGCCGAGCACCCCGAATCGCCGAAAAAGGCTGCTCAACATCTCCACGCTCCGGGCGCAAAGAAGAGAGCAGCCAAGAAAACAGCTCGAAAGAAGTCCGCGAAGTGATCGCGCTATTGCGGCCGCTGCCTTAACTGGATTCCCAATTCTCGAAGTTGGCGCTCAGGCACAGTCGACGGAGCCTCACACATAAGGTCCGTCGCCTTCGCCGTCTTCGGGAACGGAATCACCTCACGAATCGATGTTTCCCCGGCGAGCAGCATCACGAGGCGGTCGAGGCCGAGCGCGATTCCACCGTGAGGCGGCGCGCCATACTCCAAAGCATCCAGAAGGAACCCAAATCGACGCCGGGCCTCCTCGTCGCTGAAGCCTAGCGCGTTGAACACGATGTTCTGAATATCCCGGCGATGAATACGAATCGAACCCGATCCGAGTTCGATGCCGTTCAACACAAGATCGTACGATTGGCGCGGCATCGTGCCGGGTCTGCCGTGAGTTTGTCGATATCCTCGTCATGCACCGACGTGAACGGGTGATGCGCGGCATTCCATCGACTGTCCTCTTCATCCCATTCGAACATCGGGAAGTCGACGACCCACAGGAATCGGAAGTCATCCTTCTTCAATAAACCGTGGCGATCGTTGTATTTCTGTCCGATAAACAGACGTAGTTGACCGCACGCGAGTACACCGTCTCTTCCGGCCGCTGTCCTTTCGGCTCGCCCGCCCAGCCCGCCAGAATCAACAGGTCGTTCTCCCCGGCTTTGGTTCGTTCTCTTACTTTGGCTATTTGTTCGGACCAGTCGCGCTCCAGTCGCTTGATGTCGTCGAACACGCGCAGACCGCGCTCCTGACCATAGGCCTTCAACTCATCCCTTTCCTTGCGGCTGAGTTGGCCCGTGTTCGGAATGTGGATCGCGACCAGCGGCAATCCGTGCTGCGCCGCAATGTCCGTGCCTTCGAAGATGTCCTCGACCGAATAGAACGGGGGCAGCCGCAGGTCGGGCTTGTCGCTGCCATACGACTTCATCGCCTGCGCGTACGTGAGCCGCTCGAACGGGATGCTGATCCGGTATCCGGCCGCCTCGCAGATCTTCTGCACCATGGGCTCGATGACCTCATAGATCTGCTCCTGCTGCGGGAACGACATCTCGAGGTCGATTTGGGTGAACTCGGGCTGCCGGTCGGCCCGGAGGTCCTCATCGCGGAAGCAGCGGACGATCTGAAAGTACTTATCGAATCCGCTGACCATCAACAACTGCTTGAAAATCTGCGGCGATTGCGGCAGCGCATAGAACGTACCGGGCTGCACACGGCTCGGGACCAGGTAGTCCCGCGCCCCTTCGGGAGTCGAGCGCGTCATAAAAGGCGTCTCGATTTCAAGGAAACCCTGCGAATCCAAATACTGCCGGGTGGCGAACGCAACCTTTGACCGCATCATGATGTTGCGCTGCATATGCGGGCGGCGCAGGTCGACATAGCGATACTTCAGGCGAGCGTCTTCGCTGACGTCGACGGTCTCTTCCATAGGAAACGGCGGCGTCCGGGATTCGTTGAGAATCCAAACGCGTTCGGCATGGATCTCTACCTCGCCGGTAGGGATCGTCGGGTTGATGGTGTCCGGAGTGCGCACTTCGACCCGGCCTTCGATGGCCACCACATATTCAGACCGGAGTTGCTCGGCGCGGTCGTGGACGTCTGCGTTCAGACCCTCGTCGAAGACGATCTGAGTCACACCATCACGATCGCGAAGGTGAATGAAGATGACCTTTCCCAAGTCGCGGCGGCGGTGGACCCACCCCATGACGATGGCTCGCTTACCAGCATCTTCGCGGCGCAGTTGGCCGCATGTGTGGGTGCGACGGAGGTCGCCAAGGAAGTCGAGTTGCAGGGACTGTTCTGGTTCCGGCATTTTGGTTCTTTTTAGAAGCGGTTGAGTAGATCTTCGCGAGAGACGGACGTCTGCTCGCCGGATGTCATGTTCTTGAGCGCGTATGCGCCCGACGCAATCTCGTTGTCGCCGACGATCAGCGTCTGTTGGGCGCCGATCTTGTTGGCGAGTTCGAGCGATTTCTTCAGCTTACCGTCCGGCGCGAGTTCCACGATGGCGCCTTTGGCCCGGATGTCCCGCGCCAGCAGCGCCGAGTGCCGAAGCGCTGCCTCACCTATCGGAGCGATCAGGAGTTCAATTGAGTTCGTTTCGGTGAATTGCTCCTCGACGCTCATGACCAGCCGGTCTTCGCCAATGGAGAAACCGATTCCCGGGCCCGGCACTTTCGATCCGAGACTTTCGGCCAATCCGTCGTAGCGGCCGCCGCCGAGCACGGAATTCTGCGCTCCCAATGAGCCGTGTACGATCTCAAACGTCGTTCGAGTGTAGTAGTCGAGTCCGCGCACGAGCCGCGGCCTGACTTCGAACGGGATCGCCAAGTCGGTCAGATATCGCTGGACAGCTTCGAAGTGGGTCCGGCAGCCCTCATCCAGATAATCGAGGATCGACGGCAGCGACTCGATAATCGGTTGGTCCTCCGGCACCTTGCAGTCGAGCACGCGCAATGGGTTCGTTTCCGTGCGTCGCTGACAGTCCGTGCACATCGTGGAGGCCACATCTTTCAGACGCTCACGAAGCGCGGCGACAAAGACCGCGCGGCATTTCGAGCAGCCGACGGAGTTGATCAGCAACTGGAAACCCTCGAGCCCCACACCTCGGAGAATCTCGACTACCATCTCAATCACTTCGGCGTCGACGGCCGGGGATTCGGACCCGATCACCTCAGCTCCGATCTGGTAGAACTGGCGATACCGACCCTTTTGCGGGCGCTCGCGCCGGAACATCGGCCCCATGTAGTAGAGCTTCTGAAGTCCGGGTTGCTGGTCAAGACGGTGCTCGATCCAAGCACGGATGACCGACGCCGTATTCTCGGGGCGCAGAGTCAAAGAGGTTCCATGATCGTCGAAGGTGTACATTTCCTTGCTGACGATGTCGGTTTCCTCGCCGACGCTTCGCGCGAACAGGGTGGTTTCCTCAAAGATCGGGGTTCGAATTTCGCCGTAGTTGTATGCCCGGAAGATGCGGCGCGCGACCGCTTCGACATGGTTCCAAACGCCGGACGAGGGCGGAAGAATATCGCGCGTGCCTTTAACAGCTCGAATCAAGAGGGCTCTTCCCGATAAATCTCACGATATTTCACGTAATTCTGAGCGTTATCGCGGAAACGCTGCTGCTCTTCCGGCGTAGTCTCGCGCTTCACCTTGCCCGGCACGCCCATCACGAGGCTTCCCGGCGGCACCTGCATCCGCTCGGGTACCAACGCGCCGGCCGCGATGACCGATCCTTTGCCGATGTGAGCGCCGTTCAGCACGATGGCGCCGATTCCGATCAGGCATTCATCTTCAATCGTGCAACCGTGCAGAGTCACCGAGTGGCCGACGGTGACGCGGTTCCCGATGACTGTCGGATACCCGTGCTCGGGCCCACCATGGCTCGCCGGAGCTTTGTAGTTACCGTCCTGGACTCGCGCCACGTCATGCTCGACGTGGATCACCGAGTTGTCCTGGATGCTGGTCTCCTCACCGATGCGGATGTAGTTCACGTCGCCACGGATGGTGACGTTGCACCAGACGCTGGAGCGTTCGCCGACCTCGACGTCGCCGATGACCTGAGCGCTGGGATCGATGTAGGAAGAAGCGGCAATCTTGGGCACGATGCCGCGATAGGCACGAATCATGACTACGGTTTTCTCATGCTAACACAGGGGTTTGCACGCTTCTTACGCTGCGGGTTATGCTGACCCTACATGAACCGCCGGACCTTCCTGTCTGCGCTCACCGCCGCTCCCTTAGCCGCGCAAACGAGCCCAAAACCAAATGTCGTCGTCATTCTGGCGGACGACTTGGGTATCGGCGACGTAAGCTGTTTTGGCGCGAAGGACATACGGACGCCGAATCTGGACAAGCTGGCGGCGGAAGGGGTTCGTTTCGCGGATCTGCACGCGAACTCGCCCGTGTGCTCGCCATCGCGGGCTTCCGTCATTACCGGTAAGTATCCACAACATGCGGGCATTCCCGAGATTCTCTTTTCGCGGCCGACGTTCGATGTGCCGGGGCTCAAACCAGGAGAACAGACGCTGGCCTCCGAGTTAAAGAAACTCGGCTACCGCACTGCTGCGGTTGGCAAGTGGCACCTGGGCAGCGCGAAGGAAAGCCGCCCGCGAGCCCAGGGGTTCGATGAGTTCTTCGGGTTCTACTCCGGCTGGATCGACTACTACTCGCACCGCTATTACACGCTGGGCGGGCAGCCCGTTTTCCATGATCTGTGGCGGAACGAGGAAGAGGTCTGGGAGGACCCGACCTACCAGACGGAGCTACTCGCTCGCGAGGCCAGCGCGTTCATCTCGCGGCAAAAGGCGGGAAGTCCTTTCTTCCTGTACCTGACGTTCGGGGCTCCGCATTATCCGATGATCGCGCCGAAGCGATTTTTCGACCGGCTGCCGGCTTCGATGGACCGCGACCGCAGGATGCATGCGGCTATGGTCGAGGCGCTCGATGAGAGTATCGGATCAGTGCTTAACACCCTGAAGCAGCGCGGGTTCGATAACACGATTGTGTACTTTCAAAGCGACAATGGCGCGACATGGGAAGTCCGGGCAGACCATTTGGGTCGCGAGTATCACGGCGGCTCGAACGGGATCTACCGGGCATCGAAGGGCAGTCTCTTTGAGGGCGGAACTCGTGTACCTGCGATTCTCCGCTGGCCGGGCAAAGTCCCCGGAGGTCAAGTATCTAACGCTTTGTGCCTCGGCATGGACATCCTGCCAACCGTTCTCCGAAATGCCGGGTCGACCTCGATTGACGCCTTCGATGGAATCGATCTAACGGCGCATCTGACCTCGAAAAGCCCGCTTGCGGACCGGACGGTCTTCTGGGAATACAAGGCGCAGACCTGCGCCCGCCAGGGCAAGTGGAAGCTCCTGATCGATCCGAACGAAGGCCTGGGAAAGGAGACGTTGAAGGGGACAATGCTCTTCGATATCAGCGCCGATGCGTCCGAGAAGAATAACGTCGCGGCCGCTCAGCCGGTCATCGTCCAGAAACTCACGGAAGAAGCGAACGCCTGGAAGGCTCGTGGATACAAACGGCGATCATAAGACAATCCGGTAACAAATCGCGGCTGGGCGCGTAACTCCGGGCGCCTACACTGCCAGTCATGAGAACACTACTATTGCTCGTCACCGGGCTGGCTGCTTGTTACGCGGCCGACACGCCCGAAATCGTTGGTCATTGGAAAGGCACTCTGAAGACGCAGGGCCCGGAACTGCGGCTGGTTCTCCACGTTCAGAAAACCGGTGATGGCTTGACTGCGACGCTGGACAGCATCGACCAGGGCGCGAATGGCATCCCCATCGCAGGCGTGTCACTGAAAGGCAATCGCCTCAACCTCGATGTCGCCGCTGTGAAAGGTACTTATGAGGCCGAGATTTCGGCCGATGGCAAGATGCTCACAGGGAAGTGGCAACAGCCCGGTCTCGACTTGCCCTTAACGATGACTCGGGGCGGCGACTTCAACGAAGGTCAACCCTCAGCCAAGTCCGATACAGTGGCGCCTCTACTGGGTGTATGGGAAGGATCCCTGGATGCGGGATCTTCAACGCTTCGGGTCCGGTTCACGCTGAAGAGCGACGACAAGGGTCAGATTTCCGGCAAGTTCGACAGCATCGACCAAGGCGCGAAAGGCATACCGATGAGTGAGATGTCGCTCGCGGGCGCGGACTTCCACTTCGACCTTCGAGGCGTAGGCGGGAAGTACGACGGCAAGGTTGCCGCCGATAAGCAGACAATCAAAGGAACGTGGTATCAGGGCGACGCGGCGCTTCCACTCCAATTTGCAAAATCAACCGCTTCGAATCGATAGCCGATGTCACGCACCGTGTGGATGAAGGCCGGCCTTCTCGGGTCGGCCTCAATTTTGCTCCGCAGCGTCGTGACACACCGGTCAACGCTCCGGCCGGTAACCATAATCGAATTACCCCACACGTTTCGAAGGATGTCGTCCCGCGTCAGCGCACGCCCTTGTCTCGACAGGAAATACTCGAGCAGGCGGAACTCTTTCGTGGTGAGTACGACCTCTTCCCCGCCCCGGAACAGCTTATGAGCAGCGCTGTCGAGGAAAAACTCTCCGAACTGAACTGAATCCGGTTCTTTGTGCTCACCGCGCCTTCGCAGAAATGCGTTCACCCGCGCCATCAGCTCGCGAATCCGGAACGGCTTGGTTACGTAATCATCCGCTCCCAGATTGAGGCCCAGGATGATATCTTCTTCCTGTCCTCGGGCAGTCAACATAATGATCGGCACGTTGCTGCCGGCTTCACGCGCGGCGCGACAGATTTCGTACCCATTCACCTTCGGCAGCATGATATCGAGCAATATGACATCCGCAGTACCCGACAGCGCCCTATCCAGTCCGGCCTCCCCATCCGTCGCGGTTTCGACGAGGAACCCTTTCGCACTGAAGTTATCCTTCAAGCCACGAAGTAACACCGGATCGTCTTCAACGATCAAGATTCGGCTGCCATTCATGATTTCACCCAGGGCACAGCCAGCTTAAAGGTCGAGCCCTGTCCCACTTCGCTGTCCAGCGACACCGTGCCCTTATGGGCCTCGACGATGAATTTCACGATTGTCAGTCCAAGGCCGCAGCCTCCACGTGAGCGGGCAAGCCGGCTATCCACCTGGTAGAAGTCACGAAACACTTTGGACTTTTCGGATTTCGGCACACCGATGCCATTGTCTTTCACTTCGAAGCAGATGACTCCGTTGTGCTGGAAGGCGCGTACAGCGATGTGTTTGTCCTCGCTCGTGTATTTATACGCGTTGTCGAGGAGGTTGATCAGCGCTGTGGACAAGGCGCCGGGATCCGCGTGCATCGCAGGCAAGTCCGGCGCGACCTCGACATCGACGCGGACATTCGGTTCGGCCGCACGCTCGGAGAATGCCTCCATGGCCCGGTCGACGATTTCTTCAGGACGAGCTTCCGCAAAGCGAAAGCTATATCGATTGCGTTCGAGCCGAGAAAAAGCGAGGAAGTTCTCGATCATCTGCGTCAGACGCGTATTCTCTCGTTCCATCAACTGCAGGTATTCGCGTGTTTGCACAGGCTCGAGTTCCTCCTGCTCGAGCAACGTGTCGAGAAGAAGGCGAGTTGAGGCCAGGGGCGTTTTCAGCTCATGCGAGACCGTCGCGACCAGGTCCGATTTCAAGTTCGCGAGGCGCAGTTGCCGGTGGATCATCCGGCCCGCGACAAACGCAATTCCCAGGACCGCAATCAACACCAATGCGCCAGCCCACAGATATAAGGCTCTTTGTCGTATGAGCAAGCTCTTCGTCGGGCTGTTGGCTTGCGGGAAGCAGAGCGATGCGCCACGCAGGCAGATACGCTCCCGCGGGCACGGTTTCGATAGCTCCCTCGGGGTCTTGTCCTTGCTCGGACAAAGCTACCCGGACGCCGGCGGGGGTGGATTGCTTCGCTAAAAACCTGGCGATGTTCTCCTTCAGCGTGGGTGTCTGCAAGAGGCCGGCGACACGTCCGCTCGAAGATCCCAGCATCCACACGTCCTTTAATCCAGCGGGTCGAACCACTGTGTCGAACGACCTCGTCAGGCCGGATTCCGCGGCTCGCGCGGCGAGTTCCTCCGCTCTCAATGTGCTGAATGAGGTGAACCGTTCGGCAACGTTAGCGGCCTTCAGTTCTTTCATCAGGAACAATCGCTGGGCTGAGGGAAGAGCGCCCGATTGATAGTCGGTGAGCATGCGCCACAACGCTTCGGCAGCCTTCAGACGGCGAGGATCGGACGCAGGCGCAATCTGAACCGCCATCAACAACGCATCCGCCGCAATGACCCGGCCCTGCACATCCAAGGCGTTGCGATATCCAGGACCAATGAAGCGATCGGAGATGATTGTAATCGCTCCGCGCGAATCGCCGCCCTGACGGAGACATCGCATCTGGGCCTGAAATGCGCGGGCAGCGGTCTGGGCATCTTTCGCCTTTGCGGCAATGTCTCCATAGGCGGCTGCAGCGGCTAGCAGATTGTCCTTCGTGAATCTTTCTTCAAGTTGGCGGGCTTTTTCCCAATCGGCGGGCAGCGCGTCCGGCATCGACGGCGGCGCAATGGCGGCGGGGTAGGTGAGCCGACCGTCCTGCCCATACAGTAGAACGCTATCGACAGAGCCATCGGCGACAATCGCCGCCCAGGCCCCGGCGGGCGAGCCATCCGCAATGCGGCGGTCTAAAGTCGCGGCAAGATCCGCCCAGTATTGATCCAATCTCTGAGATACGAGCCTGAGCTGACTGCGGTATGCATCCGCAAGCTGCTGCCGGCTGATCTGCCTCTGCTTTGAAATCGAATCGTTGATGAGCCACAGCACGCAGGCGGTAGGCAACAACACTGCCGCGATGAAGAGAATCAGGACGAACCACAACCGTCGATCGTGATTCGTCCCCAGACTAATTCCGAGCCCCATCGCGAGTTACTGAAGGCGTGCGCTTTCAATGATGCGCTCGAACTTGGGACGGAAGGTTGCAAGCTCGGTCGCAGGGACCCGGGTGAACAGAACCATACCTGTTTCACCCTGCTTCAGGATGGTCACATACTCGACCATAGCTTTGTTGCGCGCTTCGAAGTCCGCAGTCACACTGATGGCTTCCACTCCATTGACCTGGCGGGGTGTCCAACTGTCCGTCCGCACTTTGTAGTTCTTCAGAGTCTTCGGGGCGCTCCTCGACTTTGGCCGTCATTTCAGAGCGGGCGTCACGGTCGATCTTGCCGACCCAAACAGCGCTGTTCGATACAGCTTCAGGGTCGAACAGCCCGGCGTTGAAGTATGATCCGCCCGGAACATCGGCCGTCAACTGAAGCCATCCCGAAGGCAGCGTTATCGAAGCTTTGCGGGCTTCGTCCCGGAGAACGGTAGGTTCGGCATCGATGCGCGCTATCTTTTCGAGGTCCCCAATCGCGCCATTCACATCCATGCGGACAAGGTATCGATGCGCGTCCGCGGAGATCCAGAACGTTTGCCGGATCGGGCTGAGTTCGAGCTTGAAAGTCCGGAACTTTCCTGCCGGTGTAGCCAGCTCTTCGATTGCGGTCACCTCTGCGGTGATCGGAAACAGCATTCCAAGCGGAGACATCACATGGAATTGCGTTTTGTACCCTTCCGCCAAGGGAAGCCTGCGCATGGTGGGGACAGCCGCTTCGTTGTCGATAACTTCGTGGTTCAACTCGACGGGCTTGGTTTCCTTCCCGTTCGATTCTACTTTTGCCTGCTTGCCGTCATACGCCAGCTTGTATTCGCCGAGCATATCGTGACGGTAGTAGCTGGCCTTCGGCCGCATAGTGTCAAGTTCTGCCTGGGAGCGGGAAAAATGGTTCATGCCGGGAGCGTGAGTTCTCGTCGTCACCACCAATTCTCCGCCGCTCGATCTCTCGATCGATTGAGCATACACGCCGATTGCCATGCCGGTTGGAAGCTTTAGCTTCAGGCACAGCATTTCGCCTTCGGTCCAGGGAGGAGCGATCAGCTTGAGCCCGCTCGGATTCTGCTGCCGCGCGGCCGCGACCAACTCCTTCTGTTCCGGATAATCGGCGATGAGTTTGTCGAATGCTTTTGACGCCTCGGCGGGAGATCCTTTGCGTAGCAGGCATAGTCCGAGCCGATACTGCGCCTGAGCCGCTTGGGCGCGCGCCTCTGCTCCCAACGCAACCACCTGTTGATAAATCCGGATGGCCGCATCCAGGTCACCGACGGTCTCCTGCGTGTAGATGCCTTTCTGCAGCAACTCGGACGCTGTAGGGGCGGCTGTCAATGACACCGCCAAGAAGAACGCAAGAACAAAACCCGCCATTCGATTGCACATTGTTGTCGATCCTTTCGTATCCCTCGCTAAGCCGGCTCGATTTCCAATGTACGAACCCGTTGTTACCTGCGTGTTACGCACAGATCCTTTTCCTTCACGATCCTTCGCCGAGCAGACGTAATAATGGCACAACCAGACTCACAACGAATCCGGCTTGGGTTCGGTTGGCAAAAATTCGTTTTCTTCGGTCGCTCGGGCGGAGCGGGCGCGGAGGTCATAAAAGTTCTTGACGGCGCGATCGAAGTTACGGCGCACGCGTGTGTCGTAGCGGTCGACGAGATTGAAGTTCGCGCCCAGGCCCTGGATGGCGGAGGCGTGGCGGATGGTGTAGTCGGGCTGCCGGTACTCGCCTTCGATTTCCTTTCTTTGTTTCTCAATTTGCATATTGATCATGGCGGTTTCGACCGTTCGGGAGCGGCGGATGCGCCAGCGCGCGGCGGCGATTTCTTCAACTAATTCAAGTTCGAGGTCGGTCCGGGGCTGGAATTGAGCGATGCAGGATTCGAGAAGGGATTGCCATTTCTCCTCGGATTCTCCTTCGAGGACGATGCACTTGCTTCCTGCGAGGCCGTGTTTTGTGCCGTTTTGCGAGACTCGGGCTTTGCCTTCGGGGGTGACGGGGCCTCGGGAGCGACTGCCATTGCGGCGGGCTGCTTCGATTTGGGCTGGTGTTCTCATATTCGGTTTCAGGGTAGTACGCGGATTTGGGCGTGGGCGGTTGGCTTGCGGGTAAGTTATTGGGGATAAAAGGAAGATATTTTTGGCTGGAGTTGGAACGCCTTTTAGAGGGCCACGGATAAACACGGGTGAACACGGATAAAACGATAAGAAAGAAAATCCGGATTGACGTTCACGGAACAATTTTGTTTTTATTTGGTTTGTCTTGTAGGAATTACGGGATTCTTTCCTGCTTTGCCCGGGTTTCGGGTGCTAGGTTCGGATCAGGATGTGGGTTATTCATGACAATTATGGCGACCATCCGGCACCGCGCCGGTATTTTCTCCGCGAAGAGGAGGACGAGCCTTTAGAGGAGCGGTCCGAGTTGGATTGGAAATCGTTCTCGGTGATCTTGATGCGCGCGCTGATGCCTTTCGCCGAGGCGAAGGCGGCTGTGCTGGAAGCGTTTCGCGACGTTGGCGTCTACGCTTCGCCATGATACGGCCGCTTCATGTGCTGGATGCGGCGGCGTTTGCCCGGGAGAGACTGGGATTTAATGCCGATTCGATTCAGGCTCAGATTCTGGAAGTGGGACATACTCGCGGGCTGCTGAATTGCTCGCGGCAATGGGGCAAGTCGACCACGATGGCGGTGAAGGCGGTGCATCGCGCGTATGTCACGCCCGCGAGCCAGATCATGATCGTGTCGCATACGCAGCGGCAGAGCAATGAATTGATGGGTAAGGCCGAGGGATTTCTGCGGATGCTGGACTTGCGTGCGCGCGGCGACGGCAAGAATGCGCATTCGCTGCAGTTTCCAAACGGGTCGCGGATTGTGGCGCTGCCCGGAAAGGCGCGGAATATCCGGGCATTTTCGGCGACGATGCTGCTGGTGGACGAGGCGGCTCGCGTGGATGACGAGGTGTATGACGCAGTGCGGCCGATGCTGGCGGCGACGGATGGCGAGTTGTGGATGATGAGTACTCCGGACGGCCGGCGCGGGTTCTTTTATGAAGAGTGGGTGAACGGGACGGAGCCGTGGCTGCGGATCATGGCGAAGGCCACCGATTGTCCGCGGTATTCGGCGAGGTTTTTGGAAGCGGAGCGGCGGCGGAGCGAGTGGAAGTTCCGGCAGGAGTATCTGTGCGAATTCGTCCGGCATACCGGGGCGATTTTCGATGAAGCCCAGGTGCGCGGGTGCCTCACTGACGATGCCGCGGTGTTCGATCCGAAGGAGAGCGCGTTTTGGTGATCGGAGAGCGGCGATGGTACGTCATGGGTCTGGACTTGGGACAGAAGCGGGATTTCTCGGCAATCGCGTTGTTGGAGATTGCGGAGAGGACGCATGACCGGCGAGACCCGGTGACGTGGGAGCATGAACGCGATACTCGCGCTCGGATCGCGTATCTGGAGAGGGTGGAGTTGGGGACTCCGTATCCGGATGTTGTTGCGCATGTGGCCGAGTTGATGTCGGATGCGCGGCTGAAGGATTCGACGCTGGTGGTGGATGCAACCGGTGTGGGCGCTCCGGTGGTGGATATGCTGCGCAGGGCGGATCTGCCGTGCCGGTTGATGCCGGTGACGATCACCGGCGGCGAGCATGATGCTCCGGTGCGTGGCGGGTATCATGTGCCGAAGCGTGAGTTATTGACGGGGTTGCAGGTGCTGGTGCAGTCGGGCGGGCTGCAGATACCGCGGAAGTTAATGCTGGCGGATGCGCTGATTCAGGAGATGGTCGGGATGAAGGAGGGGTCGCGGGATGACCTGGTGTTGGCGATTTCTCTGGCCTGGTGGTGGGCTCGGAAGAGTGAGGCTTGGCGGGTTTCGCAGGGGCGTTTGGTTTAGGTGGGTGGGTGGTGGCGAATGTTGTCAGGCCGATCAGGATGAATGTATACGCAATAGATCCACATGATCAGCGAGCAGGATGGCCGTCGTATCGGGACCAGAAAGGCGCGTGGACGCCCTTCGGACGCAATGATGCTGATGCCGCGATCAGGTGATCGCGGAATTTCAGCGCATACTCGCTTTGTAATAGCCTGAACTCGACCTGACGGACATTCGCCGCATGGTTTGACTTAGGGACACTTTCCGAGATCGCCGTTCAGGGCGCGGGCGGGTAACGCGTTGGATTGCGCGTGCGTGATCGCTAGTTCGACAGCTGATGAGTTTCGTTAACCTGTCCTTCGCGCTTCCCCGGACTAAGTCCGGATCCGCTCTCTACTTCAGGACCACCGGCGAGTTCACGACCACGGTGATTACGGCGGGACGATGTTCCCCAGCCACGGCATTGATAGCAAACGTCTGGCCATCCGCCGATGGATGGTAATTCTGTTTATCGGATTCGGTGGTGGCGTCTGTACCGTGAGCAATTCCATGGGCTCCGGCCTGGCCAGCTGAATTGACGCTCGCCGCCATCAACTTCCCAAAGGCGCCAGAAAATACAACTCGCGTCCATCTCCCCTCCACTTCGGCTCCACTCCCCCTCGACTGAAACCAGTTGTCTGTCTCTGCCGTGCGGAAATGATTGCACATAAACTTCTGACCGGCCCGACTCGTCGGAAGCGAACGCCAATCGCCGTCCGTCGGGTGACAAGGCGGCATGCATTTCGCTCGAAAGCTGATCTAGCCAGCGCCTCCGGGTTTGCGTTCGGCGCGAGCGCAACTCGGAAAATGTCGAAGCCCGTTCTGCCCGGACCCGTGTAGTATGCGTGGCGCCCGTCCAGAGACCAGTCGGTTTTGGCGCCGGATTGTTCGTGCCGGCGTTGGTCTGCGATTGCCGCTCCCGATCGAAGATAGCGCGATCGGTCCCTGTGCCCATTCGCGGATATACAGATTCATCGGTACGGTTTGATTAGTGCGATACAGTATCGCGCGCTGTCAGGCGACCATACTGGTGAAGCGTCGAGCAGAGGATGTGATGTCATGCGCGTCGTCGTCTGACGATCAAGTCGAAGACCCAGATATCGGGGGTCAGCGGTCCTTCTGGATCCACACGGCTCCACGCGATTTCTTGCATCCCGGCGAGATAATCGGGGTCCATGTAATCCGCAGGGGGGGCGAGTATGCGCTTGATCGCGCCGTGGCGGTCGTACAACACGAGGCCGGGCGTCGGATCCATGAGGATGCCTGTATCGCAACAATGCCGGAATGGGACGCAGAAAATCCCGGCCGGGAGTTCGTAGCTGCTCCTACGGCTTCCGCCACTGGTACGGCTCGCCGCGTGTCGCAGGCGAACGTGGGTCGAATTCCTGCCGCCATTAGTACACCTTCTCGCAGGTACAGAACATATCCGGGGTCGGATATAAACTCCGCCCCAGTTCGTCGTGACAAGGAGTTCGCTCAGCTTCCCATCAAGAGAGCCTGCGAAGAGCCCGCCTCTCGAACGATCAAAAAAGATGAAACGCTGTCCATCGGGTAAAGGCGATGGCCACCAGCGTCCGCCTGCCTATCGCTGAATACCGGCATGGGTTCACCGCCGGTCGCGGGGAATTCGGACATCGGTTCCCGATTGCTAGGGGAGCGTAAACAATCACTCCAGTGGACGAGCCACGCTCCACCGAGAGGGTCGACGGAAACATGGCAAGCGGAACCGCTGGACTGCGGCCGCTCGCATCGACCTTTTTGAGCGAGTTGTGCGCGAAGAAAGCGATCGAGCGTCCGTCCGGGCGACCAGAACGGGTACTGCCCACCCTCCGTGCCCGTCAGCGCTTTGGCCGCTGGTTCACTCATCGAGCGGACCCAAACGAACGGTATTCCGTTTTGTTCGGCGACAAAAGCGATCTTGCTCCCATCCGGTAAGATAGGAAAAATCGATCACCGGCGACGGATGCTGCGTTCGAGGACACGGAAAAGGAGGCGCGGGGCGGGGCGGCGATCTCAAACCGCACCACGTCTGCGCGCAGTTTCGGCTGATGCAGATGGAACCATGCGCCGGCCAGAATTCCACCCAAGGCCAGCCCGGCCAACCCGGCGGCGGCTAACATGCCCCAGATTGACGTTTCCCCGCGGATGACGAAGACTTGATGTGGGACGCTGGACATGAACCTCGCGCAAATGCCGGAGATGCAGCATCACATCGTGCGCCGATTGCCAGCGGTCCTCAGGATTATCTCTGCGAGGCAGGTCTCCACAATCCAGTCCAGCCACCGCGGTAAATCCGGTTGCAGCCTGGGATAGCGGGCAGGCGCGGGTTGGCGTTCCAATACGGCTGGCGATGACGCTCGCCGTACTCTCGCCCTCGAATGCCCGTTGCCCCGACGCCATCTCGTATAGCGACGGCGCCGAAAGAGAAAATGTCCGAGCGCGAATCCACCTCGCGTCCCTGCGGAATTGTTCCGGCGAGCTGACGGGTAGTTCCGTGATCAATGCCGTCGCTCGTGAGGGCTTTCGTGAGTGTTTCCGCTTCCTGACTGTGCACAAACCGGACGGCGCGGGCCACACCAAAATCGAGCACTTTCGCGCCCGACTTGGTCAGCATGACATTTGCCGGCTTCGATCTCGATCAACGAGCCCTTGCCAGTGAGCTTGGCTCAGCGCAGCCAACACATCCAGCGCACAACGAAGGAACTCTTCAATCCGCATCGGCCTCGGCGTGCCTGCCGCCAAGGTCTCTCCATCCAGGTACTCCAGCACGAGAAATTGCTGACCGTTCGCTGTGCGAAGTCGTGGACTGTACAGATGTGTGGATGGTTGAAACTTGAAATGGCCTTGGCTTCACGCTCGAAACGCGCGTGGAAGTCCGGGTGGTTCGTCTGCTCGCCGCGGAGCAGTTTGATCGCGACGATGCGGTTCAGCCGGGTGTCTTTCGCACGCCATACCTCACCCATGCCGCCATCGCCTATCCGCGAAAGTATCTCGTACGGGCCCAGCCGGTCGCCCGCAGCAACTGACATAGCTGGCAGCAATTCTATCTCGTTAGGCGCAAACATAACCGGGACGTGTTCACCCAGTTTTGCCGCAACGGTTCTTCCTTACGCCTTAATGTTGCGGCTCGTTCTGGTTAAGAAATGACCCAGTTCGAATGGCAAGTTGGTGGTAACGTTCTCCAGGCGCAATGTAGACTATTCGTGTTTTTAACTGGTCTTTTACGAAAAACTGGTGGGCTGTGGGCTTCGGTTTCAGGTCTAGCCACCATGCTACCGACCATCGGTTTAGCTAACGAATGTTTGAATTGGTCGAGTTGGCACTTGCACTGGGCAGCCAACCATCTGGCGGGCCCCGCTGTAAGTGCCGTAACGCAGGCTCTCACTACCAAGGTCGAAGCGATAGAATGCACACGTTACGAATGCCCCTCGCTGCTGGTGACAAACTGGGGCCCTATGAGATCCTCACGCCTATTGGCGCTGGGGGCATGGGCGAAGTCTACAAGGGCCGCGATACCCGTCTCAACCGCACCATCGCCATCAAGATCCTCAAGGCCGGCGCGCGTCAGCGCTTCGAGCGCGAAGTCCGGGCCATCTCCGCGCTGAACCATTCGCATATTTGCCACCTCCACGATATCGGCACACAGGACGGTATGGATTTCCTGGTAATGGAATACCTTGACGGCGACACAGTTGAGCGACGTCTCAAAAAAGGTCCACTGCCGATCAAGCAGGCTCTGACTCACGGAATCGAGATCGCCAGCGCGCTGGCGGCGGCACACCAGGCGGGCATCGTCCACCGAGATCTCAAGCCGGCCAACATTATTCTTGCCAAGGAAGGTGCGAAGCTACTTGATTTCGGACTGGCAAAGCCAGTCATCCGGTGGCGCCAGCGATTCAACCGCCACACTCGCTATTACCGATGAAAACGTGCTGATCGGCACTGTGCAGTACATGGCGCCCGAGCAACTCGAGGGCAAGGACGCCGACGCCCGCAGTGATATCTTCGCCTTCGGTCTGGTCTTGTACGAGATGCTCACTGGACGCAGAGCGTTCTCGGGCGGCACTGTCGCCAGTCTGATCGCATCCGTCCTGACCTCCGAAACGCCCGCTCTCACGCCAACCCAGCCCCTCGCGCCGCGTGAACTCGAGCACGCTCTCCGCAGGTGCCTGGAAAAGGATCCCGCCAACCGCTGGCAGTCGGCACAAGATGTTGTTTGGGAACTGGAATCGTCGGCCGAAGCACTCGGTCGCCCGTCCGCACCACTCCCAAGCCTCATGTCTCGTTCTCGCTTGCCATGGCTGATCGCAGTCGTCGCGCTATCCATGATTTTGGTGCTGGCCATCGCGTACCTATTCCGCTCCCCGCGGGCTCAGCCGTTGCGCGCGCTATCCATTGTCGCTCCGGCGGAGCATAGCATTCTGGAGTCCGCGATCTCGCCGGATGGCTCTCGTGTCGCCTTTACCCTCATCGATCCAAGCGGCAAACGGCAATTATGCGTCCGCTCCCTCGATTCTGTACAACACCGGGCCATCCCCGGTACTGATGGCGCATCTGATCCATTTTGGTCGCCTGACGCCCGATATCTCGGCTTCTTCGCTCAACGAAAGTTGCAGCGGATCTCGGTCGATGCCGATACAGCTACGGCCCAAGTCCTCGCGGATGCACCCGACGGGGCGCGGCGGCGCTTGGAGCCCCAGCAACGTTATCGTCTTCGCTCCCAATAGCGAAGACGGACTCTACCGTATCCCCGCTCCAGGAGGTGAGGTCGCGCCGTTCACCCGCTTGACCGTGCGGGTTTCGAAAACTCGCATCGTTGGCCTCAGTTCCTTCCTGACGGTCGCACCGTCATTTTCCTGGCGCGCACGTCCCTGGTTGATAAGCAGGGCGTCTACAGCATTACGTAGATAGTGCTGAGAGAAAACTACTATTCCGCACCCCTACGCCACGGTTTATGCAGCGGGCAATAGAGGCGGCTCGATGCTCTTTGCCGATGGTGACGTCCTCATGTCCAGGCCTTCGATCCGCGCCGGCTTCAGTTCTCGGGCGAGGCTAAGCCGGTCACCGACCGCATCAGTATCTTCCATAACAGGCCCCATGTGTCGGCTGGCGGTGGCACGGTGGTATATCAAGTTAGCGAACGTCCAGCAGGAACGCTTACCTGGCACGACCGCAACGGAAAACCTTGGGTTCCACCTGTCGAGAACACCAACGGGCATATTTGCGCGTATCTCCGGACGATCGCTACGCCCTGACCGTCCGCGTCGATCCGCGCGTAGGATCGGGTGATATCTGGATCCTCGATCTCCAGCGTGGAACCGAGACTAGATTCAGTTCTCATCCGGCCTATCGAGTGGATGCCGATCTGGTCGCCAGACACCACGCGGATTGCATTCGCAAGTAACCGCAATGGGCCAATGGACCTCTACATAACGCCAGTGGGCGGTTTGGAAGACGGACGCATCGTGCTTGCCTCGCCCAACCGCAAAGTTCCTACTGACTGGTCGCCGGACGGTCGCCTACTCGTCTTTCAACAGGAGAGTTCGGGCAAACAAAATGGGCTATACGCCCTCGCTCTGGGCTCGGAACCAAAGCCGCTCGTCCTTGTTGATTCCGAGTTCGACGAGATTCAGGGCGCAGTTTCACCTGACGGTCGCTGGCTCGCGTACGCATCGAACGAGACCGGCTTCTATGAGATCTATGTGAGACCTTCGCACCCGGTACACCGGGTGCTTCAGAAGCACTCGCGTTTCCATCAACGGAGGCATCAACCGCAGTGGCGGCGGGAGGGCCGGGAGCTTTTCTATCTGTCGCGCTCCGCCCACCTGGTCGCCGTTCCAATCAACCCTCGAGGGACCGAGTTCACTGCTGGGCGTCCCAAGGAATTATTTGCCCTAGGCGGGCGCAGCAGAGGCGCAGCCGACGCTCTGCTACGCTATGCCGTCTCTCGCGACGGCACACGCTTCCTTTCGCAAAAACACCCGCCGATGTGTCACCGTCGCCGTTAACTGTCGTTCTGGGCTGGTCTCGCTAGCCAAACCACCAGTGGCTTGAAGGCGTGCAATAGCGCAACCAAAACTGGGTGCAGGTTCGGCGATACAGAACACTCGTGAAACACCCGATTACGGAGAGTCCGATTCCCATCAAATGAGGCGTTCCGGTAAGGCGGCGACTCCCGCCGTCGGGCCACTTGGATGGAACGCCGTTCTTGTGGAGCTACGGCTTGATGAATAACGCAACTACTACGGCGGCGCGCAACCCAGCCAAGTGGATTACAACGGTCTCCGATGCCCGGCACGAAAGCCTCAGGATCCGAAAACCTGACTACAGGTTGGCCGCGTCCGGGCCATTCTGAACGCATTTCTTCGTCACTGCCCGAGGGTAGCGTTCGCGATACACTGTCAGACTATTAGATGACCCTCGCCGCGCATTCGCACATCGGGCCTTACCGAATCGTGTCGATGATCGGGCGCGGAGGTATGGGCGAAGTGTACCGGGCACGTGATACGCGCCTGGGCCGTGATGTGGCTATCAAAATGCTGCTCACTGAATCGGAGCGGAATCCCGCTTTCCGTGCCCGATTAGAGCGCGAGGCACGGGCAGTTGCCGCGTTGAATCACCCACACATTTGTACGATCTACGATGTAGGCCGCGAGGGCACGATCGACTATATCGTGTTCGAGTACATCGCCGGCGAGACACTGGCGGCTATATTACGGCGCGGTGCTCTGGTGCTAAACCACACCCTGGAATACGCAGTGCAGATGGCAGACAGCCTTGCTGCTGCTCACGAAGCCGGTGTAATTCACCGCGATCTAAAACCGGGCAACATCATCATAGATCCGGCAGGTGCTGTCAAGATTCTCGATTTCGGGCTCGCCAAATTCAGGGATGGGCATATCCTTTCTCGGGAAAGTACCGCGACTGCATTGCCGGACGTTATTCAGACGATTGAAGGCACCATTGTAGGAACGCTGAATTATATGAGCCCGGCGGGCAAGCCAGCTCGATGCGCGGACCGACATCTTTAGTTTTGGAGCAGTTCTGTATGAGATGATAACCAGCCGCAAGGCGTTTGATGGCGACTCTTCCTTATCAGTTTTGTCCCGCATCGTGCGCGACGAGCCCGTGCGGATCCGGGAAATCACGACTGGCACCCAGAAGGGCTCGAGCGAATCGTTGAACACTGTATGCAAAAAGATCCACGGCGGCGGTTTCAGCACATGGCGGATCTCAAGTTTTCGCTGGACGCTCTCAAACAGGATCTTCACGGCAGGACATTGGCGATTCCAAGAGATGCTTCCAACCCCATTCCACAACCACGTTCCGCGCTACGATCGCGTGTCGCAGCGATTGCGTTGGCAGGCCTATCAATCGCTGTCGCCGCTTTGTTAATCCGGAATCTCGGCTCGCGAGCCGCTGAACCCGCTCCGATCGCTCGTTCGATCATTGCTCTTGCCGACGGTGACTCACTGAATATTTCAGAAGCGTCGATTGCCATTTCACAGGACGGACGATTGTTAGCCTTGGTGGCAAACAAAGGCCCCAGCAGCAGGTTGTACCTCCGGCCGCTGGACGCGTTCGATCTGAGGCCGTTGCCAGGAACGGAAGGCGCAACAAACCCATTCTTTTCTCCTCGGGGCGAGTGGCTCGGCTTTTTCGCAGACGGCAAGTTGCGGAAGATCCGGGTCGATGGAGGTACTCCCATTACGCTCTGCGAAACGGAGTATGGCAGAGGCGGGACGTGGGGCCCTGACGACACTATCGTTTTCACCGCGTCCAGTAAACCCGGAGCCGGGTTGATGCGTATCTCCGCGGCCGGAGGGGCTCCTCAGAAACTAACTCAGCCCGATCCGTCGAAAGATGAAACTAGTCACCGATGGCCCGAGTTCCTTCCGGACGGCAAGAGCGTGCTTTTTACGATTTGGACCAGTCCAGGTCTCGCCACATCACGCCTAGCCGTTCTCGATCTCGGAACGGGGAAGGTTCAGAGCTTATATGAAGGAGGCTCTTATGCTCGCTATGTTCCTGGGGGGTATTTGGTCTTCATGCGCACTGAGGGATTGATGGTGGCCCGATTCGATCCCGAATCACTCAAATTCGAAGGGCCTCCAGCGTTCACAGGAATTTCCGTGCTCGGATCCTCATTAAACGAGACAGGGCAGTTCGCCATCGGCCCATCCGGTTCGCTTGTCTACGCCCCTGGCGTGAATTCGAGCCGC
>CAWGVL010000069.1:0-256561 GCA_963825845.1 Bryobacteraceae bacterium
CCCGTTGTCCGTTGTTCAAGGCAAACGGATCGTAGATCTGGATCATGCGACCATTGGCATCCACCCAGTTGCTGAAATTGCCGTCGTACATCTCCGCGGTGGGCACCGTACGGAAGAGCGACTGCGCTCCGTTGCGATTGCGGAATGCTTCGTAGGAGAAGAAGAAGAACGACTTGTTCCGGCCGTCGTAAATCTTCGGGATGTATACCGGTCCGCCCACCGTGCCGCCGAAGTCGTGCTGCTTGTAAACCTGCTTCCGCGGCTGGAAGAAGCTGCGGGCATCGAAGGCGTCGTTACGAACGTACTCGTAAAGCGTTCCGTGAAGGTCGTTCGAGCCGGATTTCGACACGAAGTTGATCAGACCGCCTCCGGCTTGGCCGTACTCGGCCTTGAAGCCGTTGGTTTCCACCGCAAACTCGGTAATTGCGTCGAGAGATGGCGTGTTTACCGAGACCCAGGAGTTCGATAAAGCACGTGTCGTATTCGCAGAGATTCCGTCGAGGTTAACGCCGAAGCTGGCCGCCTGGCCGCCACCGATCTGGAAGTTGTTATCGCCGAAGTTCTTTGATTCCGGCGCGAGAATTGCGAGGTCAAAGGGACTGCGCAGGCTACCTCCGACGACGGTGGGCAAGTCCTGGATCAGTTTGTCCGTAACGACCGTTGTACTTTTCGCATTTTCGGTTTGCAGTTGCACAGCGCTTGCCGAAACCTCGATCGCTTCGGCGGAAGCGCCGACCTCGAGAACCGCATCGATACGAGCCGTAGCGCCTGCGTTGATGGCGATACCGGTCGTCGTTGACGGGCGGAATCCCTCTTTTTCGATGCGAACAGAATAGGTGCCAGGAACGAGATTAGGGACGGTGAAGACTCCCACATCCCCGGAATCGGTGCTGAAAGTGGTGTTTGTCGCCGTATTCGTTACTACGATCTTGGCGTTCGGAATGGTTGCGCCGGTGCTGTCTTTTACGACGCCTGTCAGGATACCTGCCGCCGACTGGGCGAACAGGGCCGATGTTACAAGGAAAAGAAACAAAAGCGCGCGCAAAGCGGCCTTTGAGCACTTCATAGATAGCCTCCAACCAACGGAGTTGAAATAACCCCTATTGGGGGCACCCTAGCACATCGGCGTGGTGCTTAGCAATCGCGAGAGGGTGACCAAAGGGAGGTTAGAGAATTTCGGCGCAAACATTGGGCATCGCACGTAAGTACTGGAACTACCGTATGCCACTTCATGGAACGAACTCGCCCGGTCTCAAGGCCCTTGAGATACAGCTCGACTGCCTCATGTTGGATAGGGTCAGGCCGGAACTGAGCGAGGCGAGCAGTCCGAGGATGCACAGTGGAACCGTCAAGACGGCGAAAACAATGACGGAGAATGTGGCCGCATCGGGTTGGGAGACGCCGTAAAGCGAGAGGCCAAGGACCGTCGAAAACTGATGCGTGCCCAAATTGGCCGGGGCTCCAGGAAGCATGGTGCCGAGTCTGACAATGAGCATCACAACAAACGCCGGAAGTAGATTCAACGGAAGATGACTGGCGCGGCCAGTGGCCCAAAACGCCAAGCCCTGTGACACGAGAAAACAACCCGATACGGCTACGGCCTTCGGATTTCGCAGGCCTCTAACCACAGTCTGCATCCGGGAATTGATGTGTCCGAAAAACAACACAACCGGCAGAAGTGCTGCGATCGACGGAATGAGGATCCGAAGCACTGCAACCATCGCCGCAGGTAACGGCGCCGCCAACAATGCCGCCAGCAATGCGACAGCGAGCCAAATCCCATCGATCACCCGTTCCGTAACCATCGTCGGCAGGACGTTCCAGACCGTCACCCGCAAGTCCCGCGCTGCCAGCCATGCACGGATTGCCTCTCCCGGCCGAAATGGAACGAGTTCGTTGATGAAAAGACCGGCATATATCGCTCGCGTCGTCTGCCAGACACTCGCGCCAGCAAGCAACAGACGCCATCGCACGCCCTGCGCCAGGTAGCTGGCGATATCGAACGCTACCGCCAAACTCACCCAACGCAAGTCGAGCGTTGCCAGGTGCGCCTGAAACACCGGCCAATCCAACCCGCTCAACGCGTAGCGCAATGCGTAGACAGCTGCAATCCACACGACCACGATGAAAAGACCGCGCCACAGCCGGTTCACCATTACGCGCCGGCGATCCATTCCAGCCCTTCTTTCAAGAGACGATACAGTTCGTCCTGATGGCCGTCGAACCGGTGATTCGCGCCGGTAACCTGGTGCAGTCTTTTCGGCTCGCTTGCAGCTTTGAAGAGATCGCGGGCGTTCTCCGGATTCGTGTACTCATCCTCAGATCCGTAGATCATGCATATCGGCGTACCCCTGTTCGCAAGAAGCGGCTTCACGGAGAACGCGGGTTGATCGGGCTCGCGGCGCGCAACCGCCGCCATCGTCGCTTTCCAGTCCCAACCAAGAACGGCGGAACGAGGCAACCCGAGAGTGAGAACTCCGCGGATGAGAGGTGTCGACGGATTGTGAGACGCAGCCAATACGGCCATTCCCGCGCCCTGCGACCACCCGACCAGGAGCACCGGCTTCTTTGCCGCGCTGCTTACGTACTCAGAAAGGGCCTGCATGTCTATAGCCATCTGATCTTGCGAGAGTTTCGCGCCATCCTCTGAAAAGGCTTCGAGGTATCGTTTCGTGTCGAAACCATAGACGTCGTATCCCCATGACGCGATCGTCTTCGCCATACTGATCGCGACTCCTCGCCAGCCTCCATCGCCGGGCAGGAATATCACAGCTCTATTCGAAACCGCATGTGACGGTTGCAGCCGTGTCACGCTTAGCGTCTTGCCGCGCAGCTTCAGCGACAGCGATTCATCCGGCGCCGCAGACAGTACCGGAATGAACACCAGACAAATCAGAACGCGTGTCTTGTCGAATCGCGTCATGCCGCGTCTCGCATCTGTTCGGGTCTCTCGCTGACGCGTCTCAGTGCGAGCGCAAGGCGTGGAAGGTCAAGACGGTTCTGATACACCGCATAACGAGGCGTCCAGTCATCGGCGTACTTCGCCTTGAACCGGCGGAGACTGTCTGAACGAAACAGAAACGGCATTCGCTTCATGACCCAATGCACAACTTGTTCATCCGTGCTGATCGGCGATTGGGTGTTCCCGTCCGAAAGCGGCGCCGATCCCCAGACTGAATCGGTGAATTCCGTGCGCCTTGAGGTCGAGAAACGTCTTTGCCAACAAGAAGTCCATGAGGCCGCTCGGTCCGCCGCTGCTACGCCTCATCAGATCAACGGTCGCGAGCCCGGGCTCATACGACGGCACCAGATTCACAAACGCGACTGCGCGGTCATTCGCGTCGAAGGCGACGTACACAGGAGTGGATTGCACATACCAACGCTCGAATCTGCCAAGGGTGAACTGTCGCTCCCGATGGCCCGGGATTTCAAGCCAGGAGTCGGAGATACGCTTCAGATCGGATAGGAGAGGCTCAGCGAGAGGCGGGTCAATTCGCTCGACACGGTAGCCGAGGCGCTCGAGACGGTTGACGGTATTCCGGAACTCCTTCATTGCGCTACCTGTGAGTGAAAACGTGGACAGATCCACGACGGCATCATCGCCGACTTTGAGTTTTCGGAATCCTAGTGCCTCGTAGATTCGCAGACATCCGGAGCCAACCTGATGAAATCCGACTCGCCAGCCCCGTTTTTGGCAGAACGCGACGAATTCGCGAATGGTTTCCTCGAGATCATTGTCGGGTCCGACGGGATCGCCGAGCACCAGAGCATAGCTTCCGGCAACGCGGTAGCCGAGAAACGACTGGCGGCTCGATGAGAAGAAATAACTCTTGTCTGGCCAGTGCTTGAAATAGTCCTGCGCGCTACGGCCGTATTCGGCGGCGATCCGTTGAGCTACGGCTGATGCTTTCCAATCGAAGCGAAAGCGGTAGACGACAGGATGAAATAGAACGAATCCACTATAGAGAAAAGCCGCGGCAGAAATCCAAAAAAGCGAATCCAGAAACCAAACCCCGTACGGGGTGGTCGGAATGAGCCTGGGATCACCCACGAACAGCATAAGGCGAAGCGCCTGAACAGCGGCGTCCCACCAAAGGAAATTGTGGTGAAACTCGGCGGGTTCAAGCAGCCAGAATCCGACAGAGCCGTAGATGCCGGCAATCAGGAATGCGATTGCGGCCCGCAGAGCCGCTGTCGCGAGCCGGGGCTTACTCGCGCCGATGACGAACTGACGCCGAGTGAGCCAAAGCACCACTGCGAGCGAGACGGAACAGACAGCTTCTTCTACATCCCATCCCTTGCTTAGGTGAAAGAGTGCCGAGGAAATCGCGAGGATCAAGGAAAGCTGCCAGGCCCTGCGCTTGTGCCCCCAAAGGTGAATGGCGGCGAGGATGAGCGCAAAGCCCGAGATCAGTGTCAGCGAGCGGGATAGTCCCACGAATTCGAGCGGAAAGAGTCCACGCACCCACTCGGGTCGATCGGCGGGAACCGGCCCCCCCAGAAGTGAAACGAGGTTCAGAATGCCGCTGCCCGCCACCAGGACCGCAACCAACTTCGCTATGACCCTTGGCCAGCGCGTCTGGCGGCTATTACCCGACGGCAGCGGCTGCGCACTGTCCGGAAAGGGGGGGCGGAAATTGTATTGGCGCATTCTGAACCTCACGAGCGCTTACTTCACCGATTGAACGGTATTGCCGTGGCTGTTGGTGTGCTGGTGGCTGTGGCCTTTCTTATGCTTTCCGGCAGATTTCGTCACGCCATGCTTCACCGCGGGCTGACCCGTGGGGTTGTCGGCTGTACCCCCGCCTTGGGGAGCACCCCAAGCGAAAGATGCAAGCGCCACAACCAGCACGCCGCCAAACAATTTGTTCATCTTATATACCTTCCTTTCGTGCTAAAGAACGGCCTTTTTTCGGTCGTTCTTGCATTCCCAGAATCGGGCAAAAGCCGTTAAATGCCTATCGCCCGGCAATGGGAGGAAAAATACTACGGCTGCAGGAAATGGGATTGCGGTTAGATTAAATGACGCGCAAGCAGCCGATCAGTGTAAATGGGCCGCCCCGAGGTCTTCCGAAAGGAATAACCGGATCGGCGTCCATCCCCGAAGGATGTCCGCGTTTCTCGCCCGTAGCGGGGAGCGCCGAAACGCTCGAGACCTGCGATGCTGACCATAGCCCTCGCTGCGCATGCCTATGGAACCGACCATGCCGTTGAACGCTCCGCTCGAACTGGTTATCGATCCCCCGATGTCGCGGGGCCGGGTGCTTCGAGTCGCTCTTCTCGGTTTCGGATTCGTGGTAGGACTTGTGCTGCTGGCCGCTTATCTCGGTTATCGGGGCTCGGACCGTATTCAGGACACGGCGCAGTCTCTGGTTCGGGAGAATCTGGTGAATTCCGCGCGCGGAGCGCAGGTCGAAGCGCTGATCGTTCGGCAGTCTCAGGACCTGATCGATGGCCTCGCTTGGGTACTTGGCCTTTGTTTTGTTCTTGCCGCCTGCACTGCCTCCATTACGATCTGGATCATCCAGAGAGCCTTTGCAAAATTGGAATGGCAGGCGACAGAACTAGCCCACGTTTCGTGGCACATGATCGATGGACATGAGAAGATGGCTCGCCGGTTTTCCCACGAAATGCATGACGAACTCGGCCAGTCGTTGAGTGGACTGCGACGGATGCTGAGCCGGGTGCCCGGTTCGGAGTTCGGCGCATCCGCCAGGAATGTGTAGTCATTGTCGATGAGGTTCTCCAAAACGTGAGAAAACTCTCACAAGTCCTGCGGCCGGTGATCCTTGATGACTTCGGACTTGATTCCGGCCTTCGGTGGCTTTGCGAACGGTTCACGCAACGAACACAAATCCCCGTCCGGTACGATTCGAACATCAAGATTCGTCTCGCCGACACGGTGGAAACGCACCTGTTCAGAATTGCGCAGGAAGCACTGACAAATATCGCACGCCACTCGGAGGCTACCGAGGCCGTGGTGTCGCTTCGAGTCTCAGGCGAGACCGTACAACTCGATATCACTGACAATGGGCGAGGGATCAAATCCGACACCGGTGAGAAGACCCCCAGCCTCGGAATGGTCGGGATGCGGGCACGAGCGCGCCAACTCCGCGGTGAGTTGATCGTCGAAAATAGAAAGGACGGAGGGCTCGACATTCACGTCGAAGTTCCACTCCAACAGGTTGAGCCTGATGCAGTCCAGGAAGATTCGAGTTTTGTTGGCTGACGACCACACAATCCTGCGCAAAGGTGTCCGCATGCTGATCGATTCGCAGTCCGACATGGAAGTGGTCGGCGAGGCAAGGACCGGGCGGGAGGCGATCGAGGAGACGCGGAAACTCAAGCCCGATGTTGTCGTCATGGACGTATCGATGCCTGAGTTGAACGGTATTGAAAGCACACGCCAGATCTGCGACGAACTGAAACACACGAGGGTCATCGCGCTGAGTATGCACAAGGACTCCGTGTATGTCAGAGAGATACTTCGGGCCGGCGCGCGCGGTTATTTACTGAAGGATTCCGAGGACGACGATCTGGTGAAAGCAATCCGCTGCGTGCAGCGCGGCGAGGCGTTCCTCAGCCCCGCCATCTCGGATGCCGTCCTGGTCGACTATCGAAAACATGTCTCCAACCCCGTTGACCTACTGACAAGTCGTGAGCGTGAGGTTCTCGCGATGGTGGCCGAGGGGAAGACGAATAAAGAGATCGCCAATACGCTGCATCTGAGCGTATATACCGTGGAGTCACACCGCGGCAGCGTTATGGAGAAACTGAACCTCCACAACACGGGCGACATTGTGCGCTTTGCCCTTCGTAACGGGCTGATCAGTTGACAAGTGGTTACTGAAGTCTCCGGATGCGCGCCTCTAGATCCGTTCGAGACGTGTCTCGGCGTCGCCGAACTTATTGAGCTTTACACCCATCCGATCCATGATCGAGAGATACAAGCTGCACAGTTTCCGGTTGTCATCGCCAGCCTGCAGGTAGTCCAGGGTGCGTCCAGTCTGCAGGGTCCCGCCCAGTCCGCCGGCGAGTACGAGAGGCAATCTCGTATTATCGTGCTTCCTGCCGATCCACATGTTCGATAGGAACATCAGACACGAGTTGTCCAGAACCGTGCCTTCGCCTTCCGGCATGCTGTCCAGCTTGGTTGCAAGATAAGCGAGTTGACTCAGGTGGAAACGCGAGATGCGTTCGTAACCGTCGGAGGTGTTGTTGTGCGATGCTGCGTGGTGTCCTTCGCGGACCTCGAGGAACGGATAGTACATCGCCGAAAGATCTCTCGCGAGGAGCAGAGTCGCGACACGAGTTTTATCCGTCTGGAAAGCGATCGCGATGATATCGCACATCAGGCGGGCGTGGTCGCGCAAATCCTCAGGAAGACCGTTGGCGGGCCGGGCCATGGAGAACACAGGACGGTTCTTGTGCTTTGCCAGTTCCTCTGCCTTATCTTTGTTCTTCCGCATACTGTCGACGCGCTTTTCTACTTCACGGACGCTGGTCAGGTATTCGTCGAGTTTGGCCTTATCGCTGGAGCTGATCTGCAGGCCAAGCGTCGCGGCTTCCTCGCGCACGCGATCGAGGATGCTCATGTTCCGCAAGCTGCCGCGGTTCTCGAAAAGGTTGTCCCACGCCAGCGATGGATAGACTTCGTTCGGTACCGGCGAATCCGGATTCTGCCAGGAGATATGTGAGCTATAGGCCATCGAGAAGTTCGTCTCGTGGTACCCCGTCATAGGCTGCTCGCAAGCCAGGACGATGCTCGACTGAGCGGTGTCCGTTCCGACGCGGTTGGCGATCATTTGATCGACGGTGATACCCGCCTTGATGATTGCGCCCTTTTGAATCTTGGCGCCTGAGAGCAGACTCCCCGTCTGCGCCGGGTGGATGCCCTGTCCTGTAGCCGGCTTCTGGAACAATCCGTGAATGACGTTGATCTTGTGCTTCAACGGCTCCAGCGGCGCGAGTGTTTTGCTGAGGTTCATCCCGGCGCCCGAACCCTCGGCGCCCCAATGATCTTCGTTCACTCCGTTGCCCATGAACAGAACGGCAAACCGTTTGGGGAACGCCGCCGCGGAAGTGGTGGGCTCAGCAAAACAGGGAAGTGATTCCAGCCACGGCAAAGCCATGGTGACGCCGGCGCCTCGAAGGACGGTACGGCGGGAGATGGGAGTGTCAAACTTCTTGGTTTGCTTGGGCATCCTATTCACCTTTCAGTGCACTTGTTTGTTCCGAAGTATCGGCGCGGCGTTTGTTTACGAATTGCGGACCCGTGACGATCGTCTCCACGAGGGAATTGAAACGATAGCCATTTGCAGCCAACGTGGTTCTCATATGCTCGATAGCGGGTTCGTCGGAAAGCAGAAGCGACCGTCCAAGCGAGTAGGCGAGCAATTTGCGGCTAAGGTTATCAATAAAATCATTTTCGCGCTTTTCACGAATGTAGCGCCGTACACCC
Organism: Bryobacteraceae bacterium; assembly: GCA_963825845.1. Taxonomy (GTDB): domain Bacteria; phylum Acidobacteriota; class Terriglobia; order Bryobacterales; family Bryobacteraceae; genus DASQDN01. The sequence continues at coordinate 8,462 of CAWGVL010000069.1, forward strand.
TCAACTCCGATCCCCTCACTGCCGCCGGGAAAGGCGGCCCGTGTATCGACGGGCCGGCCGCCGAGGTCATTGGCTCGCTTTTCTCCGATCGGACCGTAGCCTTCGAACGCGAGGCCGAAGGAGTCAAAGCGCGCATGGCAGGCAGCGCAACTCGGGTTCTCGCGGTGTTTTGCCAGCATATCCCGCAACGGCAGATCGAGCTTCGCCTCGTCTTGGGGTAACTCAGGAACGTTAGGAGGCGGAGGCGGGATCACCTCGCCGAGGACCCGCCGCACGACCCAATATCCCCGTTTCACGGGGCTCGTCCGCAAGCCGGGTGAGTTCTGCGTCAGGAAGACGGACATGGGCAGCAGGCTACCGCGTCCGTAACGGCCGGCATCCTCCACGCGAACCCAGGTGTCCGCGGATCCCTTAACCTCAGGCATGCCGTAGTGCTTGGCGAGGACAGGATTCACAAAGGTGTGATTCGCATAGATCATATCGAGAACGGAACGATCGTTGCGAATCACATCTTCGATGAACCGGACAGGCTCCTCGAACATCGCCTGCCGTAAGTCGTTGTCAAAGCTCGGGAAACGTTCACGATCGACGGCGTTGTGTTCCTCGAAACGGCGGAAGTCGAGCCAGTTGCCGGCGAACTCCGTCGCCAGGCCGCGTGCACGTTCGTCTTTGAGCATCCGACGGGCCTGCGCGATCAGGACACCCGGCTTTTGCAGGGTGCCGCTCGCGGCCAGCCGCAGAAGTTCATCGTCCGGCATGCTTGACCAGAGGAAATAGCTCAATCGGCTGGCCAGAGCGTAGCCAGACAGCGGTTCACGCGCTCCTGTCCCCTCGTTGCGTCCCGCGGATTTCGTCGACGCGGCAAAGCTGTGTGCCGTCGAGGCTTGCAGGTGAGATTGGCCCTTGCCCGAGCATTATTGGCCCTGACGATGTCTGCGGCGCCCGGCCTTGCGTGCCGCTGCTCAGATCGATGCGGTAACAGAACTTCGGTGACATGAGGAGGCTGACAATCGCGTCGCGGATCGCCTCTTCGTGCGTTAAGCCGCTCTTTTGGCGAAGTGACTCGTAGTAGGCCAGCATCTGGCTGCGTTCAGACTGCGATAGCGGCCGCCGATAGGCGCGCGCTGCAAATTTGACAAGAGCTTGCAGATGCTGCGGTTCGGCCTCCGCCCGCATTTTCTCCACCGACCGGAGAGTATCGTTGACCCACTGGAAGTGATAACGAATGGCCTCCATCGCCACCGGATTGTTGCTTGCCTCTGCCTTGGCTAAGTAGGCGTCCCGCAATCCAAAGATGACCGGCGGCGCACTGACTTCCTTTTCCGAAGGCCGGGCCGTCCCGGATTCGCGCCCTTTCCCCTGAACTTCGCCGCTTTGATTGAAGTAATACTGGACCCAGGTCCGCGCCGTAAAGTCGGCAATGTAGTCGAACTCGTCCCAGAGCCGGTTCAGTGCCTTCTTTCCGCTGTCATCGAGGATCAATTCCATGAGCGGAGTATCGTCGCGGAAATACCCCATGACGTTGTGATATCCGGCGCTCAGAAGACGTCCTTTGTCCTCCGAATCGTCAGGGAAAAAGCGGCCGCGCTCCCGAATGTAAAACGCGTCGGGAAAAACGGAACTGAGGCGCGCGAATGCGGCCTCATATCGATCCCGCTGGCCGTCGGGAACCACGAGATCGGCATCTTCTGCGCGCGCTTTCAACATCAGGGCAGCTGCCCGGACGGCCGATTCCTGTCCGAGCCCCGGATATTTCGGAATCGCGGGAACGACCGGCGGCGGATCGCTTTCCATCCGGAGAGCGTTGCGATCGAAATCCCTCCGGTTCGCGGCAAACGCACGCAATTTCCAGTTCATCAGGGGCTGCGATGTGGGGCTCAAGCCCTTCACAACCGGAGCTGCAAATTCCCTTGCGGTGTGTTTTCGAATCCTGACCACAAAATCGCGCATTTCCACGCATTGCGCGCGGACCACATCCGGCTGCTTTGCGCGGGGCGCCGGCAGGGATCGCCACATTGTCCGAAGCTTTGCGAGCGGGCCAACCTCGTCCTGCACGGCCCCCCGCTTCTCCTCGAGGATTTCCCAGATCATGGGCAAATACTTAGGGCTGAGTTTTGCCTCCGATGCGATGCCGGCCAGTGTGGCCCTCGGTTTTTTCAGGGCAGATCGATGTTTGTATCGCCAAGCAGCTTCAAAATAGTCCGCATAATCGGTGGGCTGACGTTCGTAGAAGTCCACGATGCGTTTGATGGCGTACTTTTCACGGTCGGTCTCGACGAGCATGGTATGCGGCGCGAAATCGAAACCGTCGGGAGTGAGGACCATATGATTCGCGACTTCGCGCGCCGCCTGCAGGTACTTGTTCAGCAGTGCAGGCGACATCGTCAACGACTCGCCGGAGTTATCGAAACCCGCGGTATTTGCCGGATCGACGGGAAACTCGCGCGTGGGGCGAATATCCACACCCGTTAAGTCGCGGATCGTGTAGTTGTACTCGGCGTTGCTCAAGCGACGCGCCAGAACCACACCCGGATCTCCGGCGTTCTTTTGGGCCTCGCTGGTCCGCATCGCGCGTACCCAGTCGATCACTGCTTGACGAGTCTCCGGCGGCGGCTGCTTCATCGGTTTCGGAGGCATGTCCCCTGCGGTAAGCCTATCGAGTACCGTGTTCCAATGAGCGTAGTCCTTGACTACCGCTGCTGTCGAAGTATAAGGGCCAAGATCAAACTGCGCGGCCGGCGTTTTGCCGCTGTGGCACCCGATGCAATAACTGGCGAGAAATGGCTGGACTGTCTGCGCAAATCCGCGGTCGAGATTTACGGTGGGTGTGGTGGCTGCAGAGATATTGGATATCGCCAGATTTCCGAATACCAGCAGCCCTGAGATCGCAAGGGCGCTACGGGGCATGAGCCTTCTGCGAGCGTATCATACCTGATGTTTTCCCGGGTTCGCGCGGCGCTTGGCGTGGCAAATGCGACACCCTTCGCGGCCGGCGCTTACAATACCCGCATGGCCCGCCGATTTCTCCGCAGCCAGACCTGGTTCCGCGGAGCCGACTACTATAACTTCGCCCGGCGGACGTACATCCGCTCGGAAGGCTTCAATGCCGACGTGTTCCAGGGCAAGCCTGTGATCGGCATCTGCAACTCCTGGAGCGAGTTGAACAACTGCAATCTCGGGCTGCGAGAGGTTGCCGAGGCGGTAAAACGAGGAGTATGGGCGGCGGGCGGGTTCCCTCTCGAATTTCCCACCATCTCCCTGGGCGAAACCTTCATGCGTCCCACGACGATGCTCTTTCGCAACCTGATGGCTATGGATGTCGAAGAGTCGATACGCGCTAATCCTCTCGACGGGGTCGTTCTGTTATGCGGCTGCGACAAAACAACGCCTGCGCAGCTAATGGGAGCGGCGAGCGCCGATATCCCGGCGATCGTCGTCCCGGGCGGCCCGATGTTTGCCGGGAACTGGCGCGGCAAGAGGATCGCTTCCGGGACGGACGGGCGCAAACTCTTCGATCTGTACCGCGCTGGCAAGCTGACGGACGAAGAGCTAAATGAAATCGAGGGCTGCGTCTCGCGGACTGTTGGACACTGCACCGTTATGGGGACCGCCTCCACGATGACGAATCTCGCCGAAGCGCTCGGAATGACTCTTCCGGGGTGCGCAGCGATACCCGCGCCCGACGCGCGCCGCAAAGCGATAGCGGAGCTGAGCGGCCGGCGGATTGTGGAGATGGTCGACCAGGATGTCCGACCTTCTCGCATCCTGACGCGAGCCGCATTTGAGAACGCCGTGACCACCCTGATGGCGCTGGGCGGGTCTACGAATGCGGTCGTTCACCTGATTGCCATCGCCGGCCGTTTAGGAGTGCCCTTGACGCTCGACGATTTCGACCGTCTCTCGCGTACGACGCCGTGCATTGCGAACATTAAACCCTCGGGTGAGTATCTGATGGAGGACTTCTTCCACTCCGGCGGGCTGCCCGCGCTTCTCCGCAATATCTTGCCGCTTCTTCACCGTGACGCGCCTACCGTGAATGGCAAGAGCCTCGGCGAGAACATTGAAAATGCGCAGACATGGAATGAAGAGGTAATCCGGCCCGTGGACCGGGCGCTTTCCGAAGAAGGTGGACTCGCAATCCTTCGAGGCAACATTTGCCCCGATGGAGCAGTGATCAAACAGTCGGCTGCCTCACCGGACCTGCTGCAGCATAGAGGCCGAGCCTACGTGTTCGAGAATCACGAAGACATGGCCTCACAGGTCGACCAGGATTACCTGCCGATCGACCGCAACAGCATTCTGGTCATGAAGAATGGCGGGCCCAAAGGAGCGCCCGGATTCCCGGAATGGGGCTGGATCCCCATGCCCAGGATGCTGCTTCGCCAAGGGATCAATGACATCGTCCGAATCTCGGATTCGCGAATGAGCGGAACCAGCTTCGGAACCGTTGTTCTCCATGTGGCGCCTGAATCGGCGATCGGGGGGCCGTTAAGCCTTGTTGAAACCGGGGACGAGCTTGAACTCGACGTATCCGCGCGCAAGCTGACGCTGAATATCTCTGCCGCGGAGTGGCAGCGAAGATCGGCGCAGTTCGTCCCTCCACCGCCGCATTACAAGCGAGGGTACGGACGGCTCTTCCTGGAACACGTCACGCAGGCTGACCAGGGGTGCGACTTCGATTTCCTTGCGCGCGATTTTGAGGCTAGCTCGCGCGAGCGGGATTGGCCGATCCTAGCGACGCGCCAGATTCTGCCGGACCGATAAACGCGACCAGCGTTCGTCCCAGGGAAAGAAAAGCGTCCAGCTCGGAGGGTTTCGTGATGAATCGGTCTGCCCCGAGAGACTCGATGATCTTACGGTCACGAGGTGAATCCGAGGAAGTCAGCACCACCACTGGAACGCCTTTATAATCTTGGGTTTCGCGGATACACCGAAGCACGTCACTTCCATCGCTCTTCGGGAGGTTCAGGTCAAGTACGACCAGATCGGGGATGGCCGCGTTTTGATACCGCCCTCGACGTGTGACATAATTTAGCGCCTGCTCTCCATCCGACATCACCACAAGCTGAATCTCCCGCCCCTCGAGGCTCAACGCCTCACGGAGAAGATACACGTCGGCTGGATTATCCTCCGCAAGCAGAATCGTGTACACCTAGCCTCGTCTCCCCAATAAAACGTAATCGGACGGACACATGACTCCGTTTGACACAAAATACGCTAGAAACGTTTCATCCAAATGCGCATGGCGATGCCGGATACCTTCAAAGCCCAGATTCATTTCGGGCCATTTTACACTCCCATGAGCATCTGATGACGATTCCAAAGCTCCGCTGGGTTATAGCGGCCATGCTTTTCCTGGCCACGATGATCAATTATCTGGACCGCACGGCTTTATCCGTGGTTTCGGTCGAAGTCCGCCGGGAGTTTAGCCTGAATGAACAGGATTACTCCCATGTTGTCATGCTGTTCCTGGTCGCGTACGCGATCATGTACGCGGGATCGGGTTATGTGGTTGACCGGCTCGGGACGAAACTCGGGTTTGCGGTGTTTATGTTCAGTTGGTCGGCCGCGCAGATGCTGCATGCGTTCGCGGTCGGGAAGTGGTCGCTCGGGGCATTCCGATTCATGCTCGGACTTTCCGAACCAGGCAACTGGCCAGCCGCGGCCAAGGCCGTGGCGGAGTGGTTCCCTGCCCGACAGCGGGCGCTCGGCATCGGGATCTTCAACGCAGGCTCTTCTATCGGATCAGCCATAGCTCCCCTCATAGTCGCGCATCTCACGTATGCGTACGGCTGGCGAATGGCGTTTATCGTCACCGGGGCGCTTGGACTCAGCTGGCTGGCGATTTGGTTGGTTCTTTACGAAGCTCCGGCCCTGAACCGGTGGCTACGACCTGAAGAGATGCCGGATGTGCAGGAGGCAGCCGTATCATCGAAGGGCGCTCGGCCGAACTGGAAGCGCATCATCACGATGCGCGAGTGTTACACACTGATCCTGGCACGATTCTTCACCGACCCCGTGCTTTACTTTGTCATCTTCTGGCTGCCCGAGTACTTGCGAAAAGAACGCGGATTTGATCTGGCGATGGTCGGGAGGTATGCGTGGGTGCCGTATTTGTTTGGGGATATCGGGTACATCTTGGGAGGGTGGCTGTCGGGCCGGTTGATGCAAGCGGGGTGGCCGCTCGCGAAGGCCAGAAAGTCTGTCATGTTGATGGGCGCGGCTTGCATGCCTCTGACGATCGCTGCGCCCCACGTTCCGGAAGCTTGGATGGCGATCGCGGCCACCTGTTTTCTGACCTTCGGCCACGCGTTCTGGGTTTCGAATCTACAGGCAATTCCCACAGATCTGTTCCGTTCGGGGGAGATGGGGACAGCCACAGGGTTCTCAGGAATGGGAGGAGCGGTCGGAGGAATCCTCGCGAACCTGGGAACCGGGTACATCGTGATGAACTACTCATACTCGCCGGTGTTTCTCATGGCTGGGCTGATGCATCCGCTGGCGGCGGCTCTGGTGTACCGGCTGCTGCCGGACCGCTACTTCCGTAATGCACTTCGATAAGAAACAAGCCCGATGCGGGAGCGGTCGGTCCGGCTTTGACTCCGGGGTGGTGCAGATAATAACCATCGCAGCCGGTCGGGGTCGACATTGCCCTTCCCCGCCTCGAGCAGCGTTCCCGTGATGTTTCGGACCATATGCTTCAAGAAGCCGCTTCCCGTCACTCGATAGATCAGCCGGTCTCCAACTTTGACTGTTTTCGATTCGAAGATCCTGCGCACCTTCGACCGTCCTTCCGAGTCGCGATCATCGGAAGCGGCGAAGCAACTGAAATCGAACTCGCCTTCGAAAATTGGCGCGGTCTCCAGAAATCGCTGCTCGTTCATTGGGTACGGATGATGGTGGACATACCGCCGCTCAAACGGAGGGCACACCTCGCCGCGATGAAGTCTGTACTCGTACGTTTTGGAAATGGCGTCGAAGCGCGGATGAAAGTCGGGCGGAACTTCTTCGACACACGTGACACGAATGTCTGGAGGAAGCAGGCGGTTGAGAGCTTTTTTTAGATTGGGTGGGGGAATCGGATTGTTGATGCTCACCGCGGCGATCTGCGCTAGCGCGTGAACTCCGGCATCGGTTCGGCCCGAGCCCGCCACATGAACATGTTTCTTCTCTATATCGAGGAATGCCGTTTCGAGCGCGCCTTGGATCGTCGGTAGCCCCGGCTGTACCTGCCACCCGTTGTACTCGGTGCCGTCGTAGGCGAGAGTCAGCTTGACGCGCCGCATCGAGGCGAGGTCAGGACTTGCGGGATCCCGGCTTCTCCACCGGCACTCCGTCTCGGCACAAGGGACAGTCAGAGGGGTCGTAGGCAATCGCTTTCATGCTCGACAATGCGACCCGCGGAACGCCAAGGTCGGCATGCCCGTCGCTGCGGTCGATGATGGATCCCGCGGCCGCAACTTCGACTCCTAACTCGCGAAGCAGATCGCAGACCTCACGCGAACTGCCCCCCGTCGTGATTACGTCCTCAATGACCACGGCGGTTTCGCCTGGCTCCACATGGAAGCCTCGGCGCAGGGTCATCTTACCTGAGGAGTCCCGTTCGGTGAAAATGGATCGCGCCTTCAGGGCTCGCGCCACCTCGTGTCCGATGATGATTCCGCCCATCGCCGGCGCTACGACAACATTGATAGGCGTCGGATTCATTTCCTCCAACGAACGCGCCAGCCGGGTTCCGAGAACCTCCGCATCATGAGGGTACTGGAGTACGAGAGCACACTGCAGATACTCAGGACTATGCAGACCGCTCGTCAGGCGGAAATGTCCATGCATATACGCGCCCGTACGCTGAAACAGCGCCAAAATGTCGTCCACGTTTTCCATGATGGCATGACGGTTTAAAGCGGGATCACTACGGTCGGGTCGAACACTCTTGCCGTTGTCTGTACTATGTGTCATAGTACAGCTGTGATTCCCTTCCGCCTCTCGTTTGAGCCGGGCCTCTCGTTATACGAGCAGGTGGTGTACGCGGCGAAAAAGGCGGTCGTATCCGGTCAGATGGTTCCGGGCGAGCCTTTTCCCTCGGTTCGCGCGTTGAGCAAGGCGCTCAAGATCAACCCCAACACAGCGCACAAGGTAATTGGTCAACTGGTCTCGGAAGGCATCATCGAAGTCCGCCCGGGGCTGGGGACGTTTGTGAGTGAGCGCGCGCCGTCGAGTGCGGCGGAACGTGGCAATCTGCTGAAGAACGAAGTTGAACAGCTTGTCGTGGAAGCCAAGAAACTCGGGCTGGAACTGGAAGATGTCACCGAATCGCTGGCCCAGCACTGGCAGCGGTTGAACGGGACGGAGAAACAAGCGAGGAAAAAAGAATGATCAGCGTGCTGCATGCGACCGATCTGGTAAAGAGCTTTGGGGATGCGCCGGTACTTGGTGGACTCAACCTGGATGTGCCGGAAGGTAGCGTGTACGGCCTCGTCGGACCGAACGGTGCAGGCAAGACAACAACCATCAAGATCGCCATGAACATTCTGCAGCCCAGTCAGGGGCGAGTTGAAGTGCTCGGCGTCCCGTCGCAAAATTTGGGACCCGCGGACTTCACGAATATCGGGTATGTATCGGAAAACCAGGAGATGCCCGACTGGATGACGATCGAGTATCTGCTCTCTTATGTAATGCCTTTCTATCCCAATTGGGATGGAGCATACGCGGCTGAGCTGATACGCCAATTCGATCTGCCGCCTCATCGTCCGATACGGCATCTGTCGCGAGGTATGCGGATGAAAGCGGCGCTGGTAAGTTCACTCGCGTACCACCCAAAACTGCTTGTCCTTGACGAGCCATTCAGCGGGCTCGATCCGCTTGTGCGGGAAGAGGTGATCGAAGGTTTACTTGACAGCGCATCTGACACGACAATCTTCATTTCGTCCCATGATCTCGGTGAGATCGAGAGCTTCGCGAGTCACATCGGGTATCTGGATCGCGGCCGGCTGCAGTTTTCGGAGGAGATGATATCGCTTACCGCCCGGTTCCGTGAGATGGAGGTAACAGTCGAGCCGCCCGCGCAGCTTCCGAACAACCGTGATTGGCCCAAGAGTTGGCTGCGTCCGCAAACGACGGCCGCCGTGATCCGGTTTGTCGAGACGCAGTTTGAACCCGACCGGACCAGTAATGCCATACGGGCCTTTTTCGGGCCAGTCCGTCAGATCTCGGCCAATCCCATGTCATTACGCGCGATCTTCGTTAGCCTTGCCCGGAGTGGATCCAAAGCCTAGGAGGAGCGACCATGCGACAAGCGCTTCACATCTTCAAGAAAGACTTCCGGCATCTGATGCGAGAGGTGGCTCTGATGCTAGTGCTATCCATAGCTCTGGTATGGATGGCAACACGCGGACAGGGGCAGGCTGTAACGACAGGAACGATCGAGTTGCTGCTGGTGGTCACGGCGTGTTTCCTCATCGCTCGGGTCGTTCACGCGGAAGCCATCCCGGGGCATACGCAGTTCTGGCTCACGCGTCCGTATGAGTGGCGTAGCTTGCTTGCCGCCAAGATCTTGTTCATTCTTGCGTTCGTCAATGGACCGCTGCTCCTGGCGCAACTCGCGCTTCTCCTGATCGTTGGGTTTCCTCTGGCTCCCGAAATCCGGGCGTTGCTGTGGTGCCAGTCGTTGTTGTTCGCAGGCATTGCCGTGCCGATATGTGCGCTTTCCGCCGTGACGTCGGGACTCGGATCCTTCGTTTTCAGCAGTGCCGTGCTCCTTGCGATCGGCCTCATGCTGCCGGGCCTAATGCGGCACACAGGCTTGCTATGGTTCGCATCGGTCGAGTGGATTCGAGATTCAGTCGCTCTGACGTGTCTGATTGCTTTCTCAGTTCTGATTCTGTACTGGCAATACAAGCGGAGGATTACACGAAAGAGCCGCACCGCGGGTTTTGCCGGCATCCTTGTCGCCACCGCTGCGTTCGCGTTCATCCCGCTCGGGACGGCATTTGATCTGCAGTCGCGTCTATCGAGGCGCTCACTCGACCCATCGGCCCTGACGCTTTCGTTGAATGCGAATTCGAAGGGCCCGGTACAGTGGCAGCGGCCAGGGATCGTTGAGGTCGATCTGCCGATCAGGATTTCCAAACTCCCGCGCGACCTTGATGTGAAAATCGACGCGTTAACGGTGATCATCCGGGGCGCGGACGGAAAGGAATTCCTGACCACGACCTCGGAAGCAGGAAACCTGAGCCGGTCGTCGGCCGATGATGAGGGCGATGCTACGTACCGTTGCCCTCTCCTCGTAGACCGTCAGTTCTTCGAGCGGAATCGCGACCGCCCTGTGAAACTGGCTGCGTCGCTGTATTTCACCTCTTTCGGAAACGCGCGATCCCGTACGATCCGCATGTCTGACGGACGGGTTGAGATCGATAAACGTTTGCAGTGTGCTGCGGATGTGGCAAATACGGTTGTGTGCGCCTCGGCGTTTCGCTGGCCGGCGCGCATGGTCGAAGCTAAGACGGGCGGCGGGCGCGGACACACGATGACGAGTTTCATTTCTTACTCCCCTTTCCCAGCGAAGATGATGATCGACCCGATAGAGGCACGATGGGCTCCAGCGTTTCTCGCTGGGTTGAAACCGAGTCAGCGGGAGGTGACCATCGTGGTCAAAGAGCCCCTGTCGCACGTTCGGAGAGACATGCGAATTGACGAGTTCCGGTTGACCGATTTCGCCTTCTCCGCCTCGCTTCGGCGGTAGCACGCGCTGACGAGAGGCGTGTAGTTGTTAAGAGAACAAACACCGTCGTCGTCGTATTCGTACACAGGTGTGCCAAAACCGAACATTTCTCCGCGGGGCTGTCAAATACCTTCAATCACTTACACATGGCCGGAGGCGTGCGTCCCGTATAGGTTACGATTGAAGAAATCAGGAACTCGCTCCGAATTGCATCCGTTATTAGGAATCAAGATGTCCATGCGAAAAGTCCAGCCGTATCTGGCCGCGCTTATGGCCGTTGCTGTCTCAGCACCGCCGAGCCTCGCCCAAGAGAACACACAAGTTCAAAAGAACGACAGCGGATGGTATTCGCGCCTGACTGACCGGTATACACACCGTGAAGTTGGGCCCATCAACCTGTCGAATTCAGGACGTATGGATGCGTTGCTGCGCGCCGGACGTCTGTATCTGTCTCTGCAGGACGCCGTAGCTTTGGCGCTCGAGAATAATCTCGACATCGAGTTGCAGCGATACGGCCCGAGAATTGCGGAAACCGATCTTTTGCGTGCCAAGGCGGGTGGCGTTGTACGCGGAGTTCCCACTGGCGTCTCCCAAGGCCCGACATCGGCGACCAGCCTTTCGACGGGCGCTGGCGCCGGGACCGGCGTGGCCGGCGCTGGTGGATCTTCAGGCAACTCGGTCCTCGGCTCGACCGGCGTGGCCGTCCTGTTCACCGGAACTCAGGTACCCTCCTTCGACGAGGTCGCGTTTGTCAACTACAGTTGGAATCACAGGACATCGGTGCAGTCAAATACGTTGCTGACAGGTACGTCTTCGTTGGTGTTTGAAGGCGGTCAGCTCTCATCTGGTATTCAGAAAGGCTTCCTCTCCGGCGGAGTAGCGCAGATTGGCTATACCCAACAGGGTCAAGTCTCGAACAATACCGTCGCGATCATCAACCCAGTCCGTAACGGCAGTTTAAGCGCCCAGTTCGTTCAGCCCCTCTTGCAGGGCTTCGGACGTTCAGTGAACTCACGCTACATCCGGGTCGCCAAGAACGACTTGAAGATTTCCGATCTCGTCTTCCGTCAACAGGTAATCGCGGCAGTATCCACCGTCGTGAACCTTTACTCTGACCTCGTCAGCTTCAATGAGGATGTAAAGGTACGCCGGCAGGCGCTTGCGCTCGCCGAAAAGCTATACAACGACAACAAGAAGCAGGTTGAGATCGGCACGTTGGCGCCGATCGAGATTGTGCGAGCCGAAGCTGAGGTGGCTCGTTCGCAGCAGGAACTAACGCAAGCCGAAACTCAGGTACTTCAGCAGGAAACGATTCTGAAGAATTACCTCAGTCGCACAGGTCTTCAGAGCGCGTCCATCGCAGATGCCCGAATCGTGCCGACGGACCAGTTGCGCATACCCGATGTCGAGCAGATCGAGCCCGTACAGGACCTCGTCACTAAAGCCGTGCAGAACCGGCCAGAGCTAGCGCAGACACAGATACAGATCGAAAACGCAAAGATCAGCCTCGCCGGCAGTAAGAGCCAGTTGCTGCCGCAACTCAATCTTGTGGCGTCAGCTCAAAACAATGGCTTGGCCGGACAGACCAACAATCTGCTCGTGCCCACTCCCCCAACGCCTGGGCAGATCAGACCGAACACTCTCGACCCCCGCTTGCTCGGTGGTCTTGGGGACGTGTGGGGTCAGATTCTCGGCCGTAACTTCCCCGATTACAGTATCGGGTTCCAATTGAATGTGCCTCTGCGGAACCGCACAGCCCAAGCGGACATCGCCCGTGACCAGCTAGCTCTTCGTCAGTCCGAGTTGCGGCAACGTCAGGAGTTGAACCAAGTTCGGGTGGATGTGCAGAACGCGCTCATCGGGCTTCAGCAGTCTCGGTCACGGTATCAGGCAGCGCAGAAATCTCGCGTTCTCCAGGAGCAGACGCTCGATGCCGAACAAAAGAAATACGCCCTCGGCGCCTCTACCATTTTCTTCGTTATTCAGGCGCAGCGCGATCTGGCTCAGGCCCAAGCCGTGGAGGTCGCTGCCCTAAGTACGTATAATCGCGCACGAGTTTCGCTGGATCGGGCGACAGGTCAGATCCTCGAGACCTACAATGTCAGCGTAGACGAAGCGATGAAAGGTAGTGTTGCCCGGCCGCCGAGCACTCTGCCTGTCGTGGACGAAAAATAGTGGACGCGGCGCTTTACGAGTCGCGGCACTCTTTTGTTTGGAATTATGGGGCGGATTTAGTTCCGCTCCTCGATCCGCAGCCGGGCGAGCGAATCCTCGACTTAGGCTGCGGCACTGGCCAATTGACTGCCAGAATTGCCGATTCCGGCGCGCATGTCTTGGGACTCGACAGTTCACCCGACATGATCGGGCAGGCCCGCCAGAACTACCCGAATCTTGAATTCAAGCTCGCTGACGCAGCGAGCTTTTCTTTTCCCCACGAGTTCGACGCCGTTTTCTCGAACGCGGCGCTGCACTGGATCCGGGAGCCGGAGAAGGTCATTCAATCCGTGGCCGCATGTCTTCGCCCTGAAGGCCGGTTTGTGGCCGAGTTCGGCGGTAAACGAAACGTGGACCATTTCGTCACAGCCGCTCGGGCGGTCCTCGAAGGTCGCGGTTACAGCTACGTGAGTCCCTGGTATTTCCCAAGTATTGGGGAATACGCTCTGCTGCTCGAACGAAATGGATTCGAGGTGAGCGCGGCGTGGCACTTCGACCGAAGGACGAAGCTCGACGATGGTTTCGATGCGATGCGCGAGTGGATTCAGATGTTCGGGTTCGGCGTCCTCGGATCAGCGCCTAAAACGGAATGGCGGGCGATCATCTTAGACATTGAGGAACGCCTGCGGCCCGACCTGTTTGTTGACGGGCAGTGGTACATGGATTACGTTCGCATCCGCGTGCAAGCTATCTTCAGGCCAGATCTTCCGTGTTCAACTCAGCGTTGATGTGCATTGCAGCCTTCGCGCCTTCGGCGCAGGCAACCATCACATACTGCGTATCTTCGGAGGCATCTCCGGCGACGTACACGCCAGGGCAACTGCTCCGTTGATCCCTCCCTGCCCTCACTGCGCCTTTGGGGGTTAGGGTGCAGCCGATGGAAAACGGCAACTCCGATCGTTGAACGTTGCCGGTGCTGAAGAATAATGCGCTGCGCGGTATCGTGTCGCCATCTTCGAAAATTACGCGTTCCAGTTTGCCGAGTGTTCCTTCCAGGCGCCGGATCTTTTTCTCATATACGTCGATGCCGTTCGCCAGGAGTTTCCGCCTCTCTTCTCCACTGAGCCGGGCCGCGCCGTCGGAGCACAGGACAACATCTCGCGTCCATGTCTTCATGAGGAGGGCAAGGCCTGTACCGTTTCTGCCTCTGCCATACACGGCGATGCGGCCGTCCCGGTGTTCCCATCCGTCGCAGTACGGGCAATGGTGAACACTCGTTCCGTAGAGTTCATCGATGCCGTCGAGCGCCGGAAGTTTATCGATAACGCCCGTCGCCAGCAGAATTTTCCGGCACTCCGCGCTGGATTCATCGAGAAGTGTGGTCACAAATCCCGTGTCGTTGCGATCAACCCGCATAATCGTCCCTTCTCGAAACTGAACGCCGTAAGGTTCGATCTGTTCGCGAGCCATGGCCAGTAGTTCCGTAGGCCGGCAACCTTCCCGCGTGATGAATCCGTGAACTCCGTGCGAGCGGATGTTGCGTGGATTGCCTGCATCGACTACGAGCACTTTTCGACGGCAACGACCCAGGACGAGTGCCGCGCTTAGTCCGGCGGGTCCTCCCCCGACGATGATGACATCGAATATCGGGGCGCTCACGGTCAGGCGGTCTTCTTGTCGACTTGAAAGTTGACGGATTCCCCGTCTCCTGGCCGGGCGATCGCAATTTCGGCAATTCGTTCGAGCCGTGCTCTCAAGGCCTCAATTTGTGACCGAAGGGACTCCACCTCGCGTTCGAGGTCCTTGCGCCCCAGCCGATCAGGGTCTTTCGTCTTCTCTTTGTCCTTCTTTTTGCCCACGCGGATTGGATAGCGAACGTAGGAAGATGTTTCGAACGAATACGAAAAACGCCACCGATGGTGGCGTTTTTCGTTCTTTATGGGTGAGAAAGGCTACTCGATATCGGAGCGGCGCTTCTTGCGGTTCCGCTTGCGAGCCAGAGCTTCCTTGGTGCGGCGCTTTTCACCAGGCTTCAGATAGAAGGAGTGACGCTTGATCTCCTTAATGATGTCTTCCTGTTGAACTTTGCGCTTAAAACGACGCAACGCGCTTTCGAGCGTTTCGCCATCTTGTAGTACAACTTCTGCCAAACTGATTCACCCCCCTCTGGCACAGATAAACAACCAGGATACCAGAGGCGGCGGGTCTATTTCTTCTTCTTGTCCTTATCACCGGTTGGCGGGGCGGCCAAGTCGTCCTTCTGGTTCAGATTAATCGTACCGACGAGAGCGACATCGCCGCCCGCGGCGAGAACCCGCTTGCTGGTCTCTTTTGTGCTCACAAAATTGACGCCTCGGGCGGCGACGAAATTCTGAATGATCTCGAGCGGCACTTTGGCCTGCAGCAGGATGATGACTTCACCCTCTGCCAGAGCCGGACCCGCGGGTACAGAAACATCGGAGCCGGCGGCCTCTGGCTTTGTCTCCTGGGCTGTAGCGAGCACCGTCAGCAGGATTGGGCATAAGAATAGCCTGCGGAGTCGTGACAATGTCATTAATTGGATCACCTGGAAAGAAGTTCGAAGGGGAGTATAACACCTATCTCCTATCCGGATAATTCCCGTAAATGGGGGTATCTACTATGAAAAACTGTGACTTACGCATTCTCTTTTTGCGCCTCTCGCAATCTTACTGGTGTATGCAATATCACGGCATCGATGACTTGACTCCACTTCTCGGGCTCGCACGCTCAGCATCTATCGTGTTGATCGGCGAGGCGTCCCACGGTACGCAGGAGTTCTACGCCATTCGGGCCGCGTTGACGAAAAGACTCATTGTCGAACAAGGTTTTCAAGCAGTTGCGGTGGAAGCGGACTGGCCTGACGCCTACCGTGCGAATCGCTGGGTCCGGGGTTCAAACGTCGACGGCAGCGTCGAAAGGGCGTTATCGGGTTTTGAGCGGTTTCCGCGATGGATGTGGCGCAATACGGTCGTTCGGGACTTCCTGACGTGGCTCCGGGACTACAATGCTCGATCGGAGCGTTCGGCCGGGTTTTACGGAATCGATCTTTACAGCCTGCATGCGTCGCGAAAAGCGGTCATCGACTACCTGGAGACCATCGACCCAAACGCGGCAGCGCGGGCGCGAGATCGCTACTCCTGCTTCGACCACTTCCATGACCCGCAGGATTACGGATATCACGCGAGCCTGGGCCTCGGCGAGCCTTGCGAGAGCCAGGTACTCCAGCAGTTACTCGAGCTGCAGCGAAAGTCGTCGACGTATGCCTCTGCGGACGGGGTAGCGGCGGAAGATGAGTACTTCTACGCGCGGCAAAACGCCGTCCTGGTCAAGAGCGCAGAGCAATACTACCGGACCATGTTTGCCGGGCGGGTATCGTCCTGGAATCTGCGAGATCGCCATATGTTCGAATCGCTTACGGCTCTCCGCGAGCACCTCAACAGGACCGGCGACCCGGCGAAAGTGGTCGTTTGGGCACATAATTCGCACCTCGGAGACGCACGCGCGACTGAGATGGCGCGCTGGGGCGAACTGAACCTGGGTCAGCTCGTGCGAGAGCATCATGCCGATGAATCGCTCCTGATCGGATTCTCTACGTATACGGGGACGGTTCGAGCGGCGGACGACTGGGGTGGCCCCGACCGGGTAATGACCGTTCGACCGGGTTTGAGAGGCAGTTTTGAAGATCTGTTCCATCGCGAGCGTGAAACCGCATTCATAGTCCCCATCCGCGGACATGAGCAGAACACGGAATTCCTGAACGAACCCAGATTGGAGCGGGCGATCGGCGTGATCTATCGGCCCGATACGGAACGAACCAGCCACTATTTCGAGGCGAAACTCGCCGCCCAGTTTGACGCCTTGATTTACGTGGACGAATCACATGCGATCGAGCCACTTTCGATCACGAAGCCGTCTGTAGCCGAGGAAGTACCCGAGACCTTCCCATCGGGAATGTAATCGGAACTACGCTGCGCAATGCCGCGTCCATTCAATTCGATGAGTCGCGTTTTGCGCCTCCTGGTTCCTTTCATGGCTCTTAGCTGGCAACTATCTAGCGCGCCGGTGCAGCGCGGCGTGGAGTACGGTCGTGTGGGTGAGACGCCTCTGCTGTTGGATGCGGTGATTCCGGACGGAATTGGTCCATTTCCGGCCGTAATAATCGTTCATGGCGGAGGGTGGATCGGCGGACACCGCCAACACAGCGTCGAACCACTCTTCGAGCCGCTCACCAGGGCCGGGTTTGCCTGGTTCTCGATAAGCTATCGGCTCGCGACAGATCTCTTGCAGTTCGGCGTTGCTGTGGATGACGTGCAGACTGCGATTCGCTTCGTGCGCGAACATGCTCAGCAGTACAACATTGACTCCGATCGGATCGCTTTGCTGGGCGAATCTGCCGGAGCTCACTTGGCATCACTGGCCGTAGAGCGCGCGCCTAAGTCGGTAGCTGCGGTAGTTGCCATGTATCCGCCCACGGACCTCGTCAGCCTGGCGCAAAATTCCCGATCGATACCGGATTCAATCCGGCAGCTCATCAAAGCGGCCGGCATGGAGGAATTGATCGTTGGGTATCTCCGGGAAATGTCGCCGATTCACCACGTCAGGCCAGACCTGCCGCCATTCCTTCTGGTCCACGGCACAGCGGATGGGATCGTGCCATATGAGCAGTCAGAGCGGATGTTGGAGAAGCTTCAAGCGGTGGGGATTGCGGCAGAGTTGATTACGGTTGAGGGCGGCGGACATGGACTGAGAGCTTGGGAGGGTTCAACCCGGCTATCCGCATACCGTCAGAAGATGATCGATTGGCTAGCGACCAAGCTCGCGCCGGGCAGAGTGTTAGCTGCCCGGGCAAGCCGGTAATTCTCAGGCGATGTGAGCTGAGAATCTTTGAGGGGATGCCGTCGAAATGATCGACTGCCTGAGAGAACGAGTGAACCATTGCCGCCAAGCCATGCCGATGACGCGGGTCACTTCTCCGAGTTCGAATGGCTTCATCAACACGTCATATCCTCCCAAATTCAGAACTTCGGCCCATAGGTTCTCGTCTGCCGTTTTTGAAGTAACCAGCAGCAAGGGAGAATCGGGGCTGTTTTCGCACGCGGAGAGAACCGTTTTCCAATTGCCGTCGGGGAGTTCGCGCTCACATAGAATCACAGCGGGAACGGTTGAATGTACTTGTTCAAGCGCATCGGCAGCATTGGCACACTGCGAGATTGCCCAGTTGCTGTGATGAAGAATTCGGCGAAGCGCCGTTTGGTCTTCGGGGTCGGGGCTTACGACAAGAATGGAAACTTTTTCCGGCGGTGGTAACGATGTATGTACATTTTGCTGGTTCGCGAGCATGTCGGGTTCATGCCTTTCGTTATTTCCCTTGGTAGCAACGACGAAACTCCAAACCGCATTGTGGAGGCAACAAGACTAGAGCATTCTCAGTACCATAGGCGTTATCGGGCGGAATGCGAGAATGAATGTTCCGAATGCCGCCGATCAGCCAAAATCCCTACCTGATTGTGGCACTGGGAGGCGCTCTCGGTTCGGTGATGCGATACGGAGCGGCAGTGTTGTTTGGAGCCAGCCCGCTCACGACATTCGTCGTAAATATCACGGGTTCGTTTTGTATAGGTGCGTTAGCCGCGAGTACGGGAAGCACTACGATACGGCTATTGCTGGGAACGGGTGTACTTGGCGGGTTTACTACGTTCTCAGCCTGGCAACTCGAAGCAGTTTTGTCGGTTCGGCTGCGCGGTTTCACGCAAGCTCCGCTCTGGATCCTGTTCGGCAGTCTCGGCGCCGGCTTTGCGTCCTGCTGGGTAGGTTATCTGGTCGGAGATCGACTGCGATTTGGCTGAATTTCCTAAGGTAATTATCTTAGATTACGCCCAAACATTTTGCTTATTCCTTTGCTCGGCTAAGGCAAAGAACTTACAGTACAAAGCGATCTACGTACCAGAACGAGTTCGATATCAATTGAACCCTCTGTACCTTGTACGGCAATTCCCGTACCTATATACTTCTGATTCGAGCACACAATTGCGAGTAATCGGAGGAAAAACAAATGATACGGATCAACAGTAGGACACTACGTTCCACTATATTGGGCGTCGGCTGCATGCTTGCGGCACAGACGTCCAATGCCGCGCTGATCATTGATCAGTTCACCATTTCCCAGACGGTGAACAATCCCAACAACACGACCGGCATCACCGGACAAGTCAGCGATTCCGGGGCTGATACTTTCCTGGGAGCTGACCGCGAAATACTCGTCCAGCGTATCCAGGCCTCGGCCCAGGTAACGGTCGGATCAGGGCAACTCGACTTCGCGACCGGCCATACCGGCCGGGCATCGATCATCTATGATGGTTTATCCGCGAACCCGGTCTCGACCGTTTTCGGCGCAACACCAGATTCGTTCGGGCTCGGGCTGAACCTTTCGCCCTACAACCGCTTCCAGGTCATCGCCGGAACCGACAACTCAAACGTTCCGCTGACGATTGTTCTTTATAACAGCGCGACCAAATATCTCACGGGTACTATCACGCTGAATACAGCCGCGGTGGGAACTCAGGCCACCTCTACATTGCTGTTCAGCAGTTTCGCAGCGACCGGTGACACCGCCGCGAATATCCTGCAGAACATAGGCGCCGTGGCTGTCCGTTTGAATGGCGGTTACACGAATGTTTCCGGAGGCGATGCGAGGCTCACGAGCCTTTCCTTCCTTGAGACGCCACCACCACCGACGTCCGTCCCGGAACCCGGCACAATGTCGATCGTGGGACTGGGTTTCGGGGCCGTAGCAACCTTGCTTCGCATGCGGAAAGCCTAATAGCTCCGTTTTTCGAACTCACGCGGAACTGGACCTCCCGGTTCCGCCTTTCTGTCTTACTTTCGGTGCGATACTGGCGATTTGGCCCGTCTGCCGCAATTTTCGCCAAATGTGTATCAAATCGGTGTCGGTGTCGCACTGGTCTCGCTCTCGGCGTTTTTCATCGGCCTGATTCTGGCCTATTCATTACGAATCCAGGTGCAGCCCGTTTGGCGGCAATTCCATGTTCCGGACTACCTGTGGTTTAGCACGGCGGTGCTGGCTGCCAGCAGCGGCGTCCTGGAGGGAGCAAAGTACTCGCTCCGCAGGGCCGCAGTATCCAAATACCGCCGGCGGCTTCTATTGTGTCTTGCTTTGGGAATCACGTTCCTGGGTCTTCAGACGACCTCAGCCACAGACTTGCTGCATCAAGGCGTGGCGGCAGAAGGGAATCCCCACGGGTCGGCGTTCTACGTCTTCATGACTATCCACGCGGTCCATCTCCTTGGTGGACTTGGCTGGTTGGGATACCTCTACGCCCGGTCGCGTACACTCGACAACACGACCGAGAATCACTTGCGGAAGCATCGCGTTTTCTTATCCGTCGCAGCGACGTACTGGCACTTCATGGGCGCGGTGTGGGCTGTGTTGTTCTTCTTTTTGATTCTCTGGACAGGACGGTGACGTTATCGAAGCCGTTATCCTGATTGGCGTGCCCGGAGCGGGTAAGACGACCTTCTACCAGGAGAGATTTGCGTCCACTCACGTGCGAGTCAGTCTCGACGAGGTAGCTTCCCGATCCAAGCTGGAGGCCAAGGTCGACGAATGCATCGCCGCAAAGAGCAGTTTTGTTGTCGATAATACCAATGTTCGCCGCCAGGACCGGGAGTGGTTCGTCCGAACCGCCCGATCTGCCGGTTATCGCGTCCTCGGTTACGTGTTCCGGTTGGAGTTGCGCGCCGCGATCAAACGCAACAGCCTTCGTAAAGGAAAGCAGGTGATTCCCGTACCGGCGCTGATCCGCATCTGGAAAGTGATGGAACCACCGAAGCTCGATGAGGGATTCGATGAACTATCGACAGTACGCATCCAAAAAGACGGCACATACACAATTGAGCCTTATGTTTAATCAGGCTTCTTTCGCATCGGCCACTTCACTGCGAAGCACGGCCCCTGCCATTGCCCGTCTCAGAGCATCGATGCCCTGTCCAGTCACAGCTGAGATCTCGAAGAATGGCATCGCTTTCTCATCAGCAACCGCTCGAACGGCGGCTATTCGATCCGGGTCCTGTGCGACATCGATCTTACTGGCGACAACAAACATCGGCTTCCGTGCCAGTTCCTCACTGAAGCTCCCGAGCTCGTTCAGAATCACGTTGAAATCATTGACCGGGTCCCGACCGCTACTCTCGCTGACATCGACCAAATGAACAAGTAGCCGCGTTCGCTCGATGTGGCGGAGAAACTGAATACCCAATCCGTGCCCTTCATGAGCACCTTCAATTAATCCCGGTATGTCTGCAACAACAAAGGACGTGTAATCATCGTTCGCGCTTACAACACCGAGATTCGGTTCCAGGGTGGTGAACGGATAATCAGCGATCTTGGGCTTTGCCGCCGAGATCCGGGCGATCAATGTAGACTTGCCGGCATTCGGGTAGCCAACGAGGCCGACGTCGGCAAGAAGTTTCAACTCGAGCCTCAGGTGCTTTTCTTCTCCGGGCTTTCCGTCCTCATGTTCGGTTGGAGTCTGGTGAGTTGACGAAACGAACCGGGCGTTTCCTCGTCCACCCCTTCCCCCTTTGGCAACGACAAAGCGCTGACCAGGCTCGGTGAAATCAACCAGTTGATCGCCTGTATCGGCATCGTAAACGATGGTGCCGATCGGAACGGGGATCTCAATCGACTCCCCTTCACGCCCGGTGCGGTTGCTACCTTCGCCGTGCCGGCCCCGTTCAGCCGAATGTTCAGGGTTGAACCGAAAGTGTAGGAGTGTATTGTAGTTAGGATTCGCGACCAGGATGACATTGCCACCGCGACCGCCGTCGCCGCCGCTTGGCCCTCCACGCGGCACGAACTTCTCCCGACGGAACGCGAGGCAGCCGTTCCCGCCGTCGCCGGCTTTCACCTTGATTCTGACTTCGTCGATAAACATTGTTGAAAAAGAGAAAAGGCCGCTCGGGTCTGACCCCGGCGGCCCCTGTTTTGTTACCGGAAAGCTGAGTTACTGCGCCAGAGGCTCAGATGCTGTCTGAGCTTCAATACTGATGAATTTCCCCATGCGGCCGCGATCACGGAAGGTGACAACTCCGGGCACACGCGCAAACAACGTGTCGTCTTTTCCAACGCCTACATTCTCACCAGCCTTGTAACGAGTGCCACGCTGGCGAACAAGGATCGAACCGCCGGTTACCAATTGGCCGCCGAAAGCCTTGATGCCAAGCCGCTGGGCATTTGAATCGCGCCCGTTTTTGGAACTGCCAAGTCCTTTTTTATGTGCCATTGCTTACTCCTGAATACGGCTAGAGGCGAACGTCGCCGATGGTCAACTCCGTGTAGTTCTGCCGATGGCCCTTCAAACGGCGATATTGCTTCTTCCGCTTGAATTTGAAGACGAGTACCTTATCTCCACGCCCTTGCGCCGACACGGTCGCATAGACCTTCGCATTGTTAAGATCGCCACCCGTCAGCATCCTGCCATCGTTGTCGGTTGCCGCCAATACACCGGTCAACTCGATTTCGGCGCCGACTTCGGCGGGAATCGTCTCCACGCGAACCCGATCGCCCGGAGAGACGCGGTACTGTTTTCCGCCCGCTGAAATGACTGCGTACATTGAAAATTCCTCTTGTGTTGTTGTATTCCGGTAGGCTGGCTAAGGAAGCTTACCTTGAACGCACACCGGGGATGGCCGTGCTAGACGTGCCGCAAAGTCCGATTTTACAACATTACGGCGAGTGATGCAAAGTTTCGGCTAGGCTGCCGCTGAATGGCGGCAAGGATCAACGCTCGCTTTCAATCTGTCACCAACAAGCGATTACGACACCTCTAACTGATGAGTAGCTGGGCGTTTAGCCAAAACTGTCGCGTTGTGGCGAAGTATCTCGCCGATTGACGAGCTCGCTGATGCGGCTTAGCGGACGTGGAGTCTCGCGACAGGCGATTTATGGAGATTTCGAGCGGGACCATATACTCTCCCGTTAAGATTTCCGCTGGATGTACTGGAGCTAATCCACGGCGCATTCTCGTCTCCTTTCCGCGGCATTAATCATCGTCCACAATCTTTACGAGGCATTGAGGTTAGACCACTCGAAGCAAATTCTCCACTGGTCGTTGATCCGAATACTATGCTGCCCGCTCCGATTGCGCGGTGAGGCCTGCGCTTATTCCTTGGCGGCGACGCTAAATCGCGAAGTTCTGTTGAGGGGTCAGTTCGGGGTTTCCGAGCCATCCTCGGCCAGTAGATCACGCAGCGGCGTCCCGTCTGGGGCGATGCTGCTTTGAGCTACCAGCTTGAAGAGTTCGACCGCGCCGCGCCCGGTGACGCTGATGCGAGACCCGTCTGACATCGTGAGCGCGATTCCTTTGTCTACAGCTTCGAGTACAACGATGTGGCGCAGGTTGATAAATCGCTTTTCTCCTTCATCGTCCATCAGGGCAACGAATAAGGGATCTTCCATGGCTTGCCTCATTTATACCCAGACGCGCTCGACGGGCACACCACTGTTGCACAGATCACAGGAAGCCGCATCTTTGTAATACTGTCCCTCCAAACACGCCAGATAGTACAACGGCAGCGGATCGAAATTTGGGGTTTTGGGTGTGGGCTGATAGATCATCACGGCGAGTCCAACAACTTCAGCTCCCGCTTCCTCAGCGAGCTTCTTCAATTCCTGCATTTTATTACCTGTCCGGAGGATATCGTCGACCAGGAGCACCTTTTCACCGTGGTGCTGTTCCATGAACTGCCGAAAGCGCATCGGCTGCCCCGGAACCTCGCGCTCGGCCCAATAGATCTGATTAGCGCGCAGCGCTTCGCACACGCCGTACGCCACCGGGAGCCCCCCGGTTGCCGGCGTGACAATCGATAACTCCGGAATCATCGCGCGCAGCTCGGAATTCGCCCGTAGCCTCCGGCTGAGTCCGACGCTAAGAACTTTGGCGTGCTGGAAATAACGCATCGCGAGCGCAACCTGAAGATAGTCCTTCGAATGCAGACCATTCGGGTACGCAAAATGCCCGGTTCTGAGCGCTCCGGCTTCGCGAAGCAGGTCGACTACCTCGTCATGAGTAGGTATCAGTTCCATTAATGGGCCCCTCTGCCCAACAGCACCTGCGGGATCGTCCTGAGGATGATGTGCCAATCAAGCGCTAATGACCAACGATCGATGTACTGCATGTCCAGCCTCATCCAGGTTTCGAAATCGAGCGTGTCACGCCCGCTGATCACCCAAAGGCACGTCAGACCCGGCCTCATACGCAGCCTTCTGCGTTGCCATCGCTTGTACTTTTCAACCTCTTCCGGAACTGCGGGCCTCGGCCCGACAAGCGACATCTCGCCACGGAGGACGTTCCAGAGCTGCGGCCACTCGTCGACGCTGAACTTCCTCATATAGCGGCCGATCGTCGTCAGGCGGGGGTCGTTGCGGATTTTGAACGCCGTTTCCTTCTGGTTGAGGTGCTCGAGATCGGCTTTCATATTTTCCGCCTCGGCGCACATGGATCGGAACTTGAAGCACACGAATCGACGGCCATTCAGTCCGCAACGCACCTGACGGAAAATCGCTGGACCTGGTGACGTAATTCGAATCAGCAGGGCGATGAGGGCCATGACCGGCATCAGAAAGATCAGGGCGGCGCCGGCGAGAATGACGTCGATAACACGCTTGATCATCAGGCGAATCTCATCGTCAGGAGCGGCGGCAAAGGTCAAGAGCGGGGCAGGTCCGAGCCGGTCCAGATAGACTTCGCTATTGACATGCGGGAAAAAATCAACGGCGACATGGGTGCGCACGCCTTCTTCATCGCACAGCAAGAACGTATCTTCCAGGTCGGCCAGACGCCGGCGATCTACCGCAAAAATGATCTCGTCAACGATCTGCTGCTGAAGGAGGCCGGCCAGGCGGGATACAGGGTGGACCAGATATGTTTTGTTCAGGTTCACCGAGTCAACGGCACAACCCGGATTTTCCGAAATGAAGCCGGCGAGGCGTATTCCGTAGGGTTCGGAACGCTCCAGTAGCTCAGCCATTCGCATCGCGGTGTCGCCGAGTCCAACGATCATTACATAGTGGGGAGCGCCAAATTCACGACGGATGAGGCCAACGAGACTAGCGGCGCGCCAGCGAAACAGACAAAGGAAAAACCAACTATAGAAAGCGAACATCAGCAGGAAGGGCCGGCTGAGATCCAATCTGAGGAGGAAGCCCAGAAGGATTACAACGATGCTGCCGAGGATACATTGTCGAAACGTATCTCGCAGGACGACGGACGGGTGCGCGGAGTCGAGGCGGTCGTACAACTCCAGCCAGTAACCGATCAGCAGCCACGTCAGGATGACCGAGCCGAGCAGCAAGGCTTTGATAGGGACAGTTAGATAGAATAACCGCCCAATCGGGAGCAGCAGTCGCGTCTGATACGCAGCCTCGAAAGCGAGAGCCGTCAGCAACACGTCCGACAGCCCGAACAAGAGCTGCGCCTTCCTGTGATGCCGGCTGAACACGTATCGGAGGTCAGGATATCACGACGATTCACCGTTTCCCGTGAATGCTAGCCTGAATCGAAGGACCTAGTCGCCACGAAAGGATCAAGATGGATCTGGACGTCGTCTCCCTCTCCCGCCTGCAGTTTGCTCTCACGATCATGTTCCACTATCTGTTTCCACCCCTGACGATCGGGATGGGCGTGGTGCTGGTGTATCTGGAGTCGATGTATTTCCGAACGCGCGAGCCTATCTACGAGACAGCCGCCAAGTTTTGGACATCTCTCTACGCCGTCAGCTTCGCCATGGGTGTGGCGACGGGCATCGTCATGGAATTCCAGTTCGGGACGAATTGGGCGCCATACTCCCGTTTCGTCGGCGATGTGTTCGGTTCAGCGCTCGCCGCGGAAGGAATCTTTGCCTTCTTCCTGGAATCCGGCTTTTTGGCCGTGCTGGTATTCGGTTGGGATAAGGTGACGCCGAGGTTTCACCTGCTGGCGACCTCCATGGTCGCACTCGGGTCGATGTTCTCGGCGGTGTGGATCATCGTGGCCAATAGCTGGCAGCAGACCCCCGCGGGCCATCGGATCGTCAGCATCGCGCGGAGCGGCGGCTCCGTAAATCGTGCGGAAACGGCCGATTTCTGGGGTGTCGTATTGAATCCATCGACCATCGACCGGCTCGCCCACTCCCTTATTGGCGCCTTTGTATTAGGTTCGTTTTTCGTCATGAGCATCTCATCCTGGTATCTGCTGCGGGGCAAGCATCAGGATTTCGCCCGGCGGTCCTTCTCCGGGGCTCTGATTTTCGCAACGATAGCGAGTCTGGCGGCACTGCTGACAGGTCACTCGAACGCGCAGATGGTAGCGAGGTACCAGCCGGCCAAACTCGCGGCGATGGAAGGCCACTTCACGACCGGTATCGGGGACCTGACTGTCCTGGGAGTGCCGGATCCCGACACGCAAACGATGAAGATGCATGTGGCGATTCCGCGCATGCTCTCCTGGCTGGCGCATGATGACCTGAATGCTGAAGTCATCGGGCTCGACAAGATACCTCGCGAGTTCTGGCCTCCTGTTCTGGTGACTTTTTTCAGTTTCCACATAATGGTCGGGCTGGGCACGTTCTTCATTGCCCTTACCCTGCTTGCATGTTTTCTTCGCTGGCGCGGCACTCTGTTTCAGCGTCGGTGGCTGCTGTGGGTGTTTGTTGTGTCGGTGCTCGGGCCGTTTATCGCAAACGAAGTGGGATGGGTCACAGCCGAGGTGGGACGCCAACCGTGGATCGTGCATCCGAACGTGGTTCGAGATTCCGCTGGTAACGTGCAGTTTGATGCTTCCGGGATGGTCCAGTACAACCTGCAGGAGGGACTCCTGACCAAAAACGCCGTGTCGGAGGCCGTTAACAGCCAACAGGTGCTTGGATCGATTATCATGTTCACCGTGATTTACGGGCTGCTGTTCTGGATTTGGCTGTATGTCCTGAACGACAAGATCCAGAAGGGCCCGAAGCCGGTTGTGATCGTTCCATCTCGCCCAGGCGGATGGCTCGCAGCAACCGCCGGACGCACGCTTCATGAAGAATCTCTGTCCGAGGCAAAGGAACCTCAACCGGAAGGAGGTCTATAGAAGTGGATTTTCACGTGATCTGGTTTCTGCTTCTCGGTACCCTTCTCGCAGGGTATGCGGTTCTCGACGGCTTCGATTTCGGAGTCGGGATCTTGCACCCGCTCGCCAGAACCGACCATGAAAGGCGCTTGTTTCTTAACTCCATCGGCCCGATCTGGGATGGCAATGAGGTGTGGCTGGTCGTGTTTGGCGGCGCTTTGTTTGCAGCGTTCCCCGAGGCGTACGCCACCGTGTTCTCAGGTTTTTATTCGGCATTTATGCTGCTCTTATTCGCGCTGATCTTCCGGGCGGTCTCAATCGAGTTCCGGAGCAAGATGAAGTCGGCAGGATGGAGACGGGCTTGGGACACGGCATTCTTTGCGTCGAGTTTCCTCGCGAGCTTATTATTTGGCGTCGCGGTCGGGAATGGCATGGTTGGAATTCCGCTGGACAATCGCGGAGTGTTCATCGGGAGCTTATTCGACCTGCTGAATCCCTACGCACTACTCGCAGGGCTGGTCACCGTGGCCATGTTTGCGATGCATGGAGCGATATATTTGTTTCTCAAACTGCCGCATGGCGAGGCTCGGGATAGGGTTCGGGGATGGATGTGGCATACGTGGGGAGTGTTCCTCGTTTTGTACATCCTTGGCACGATGTATACACTTGTGGCGATTCCACGCGCTACTGTCAACTTTGAGGAGCATCCCTGGGCGGTCGTGATCGTGCTTCTGAATGTGCTCGCGATCGCGAATATTCCGCGCTCCGTGCATCTTGACCGACCGATTCAAGCTTTCGCCTCATCCACCCTGACGATCGTTTGCCTGGTCTTCCTGTTTGGAATGGCGCTATTCCCAAACTTAGTGACAGCCAGGAATGATGCATTGAACACGCTCACAATCTACAATGCAGCTTCGAGTTCCGGTACGTTACGGACCATGTTTATCATCGTTCTCATTGGAATGCCGTTCGTGCTGACGTACACCGTCGCGGTGTACTGGACATTTCGAGGCCGGGTGGAACTAGGAGAGCATAGCTACTAACCCGCTCCATCGTTCCTGCTGCAAGTCGTCAATCAGAGCTTGCCGAGGAGATGCTGGAGGGCAGTGTATCCGCCCGCGCCATCCTGCCGGTCTACGAGGGCTGACTTCTTATCGATCAGTACGTAGGTGGGGAATGCTTTCACTTCGAACACGGCGGGCAGATTCGTATCCTCGGTCGCTACGATCTTCGGCGTGCGGGGCGAGCGCTCGAGATAGGCGCGGATTTTCTGCTTCGACTCGTTCACGTTGACGGCCAAGACGATAAGATCCGGCTGTTCACGGACTACGCGCTCTACGGCGGGTTCGTCACGGCGGCAATAGCCGCACCACGTCGCCCAGAACTGAATCAGGACAGGCCGGTCCTTGAGCGCGTCTCTACTGAAGGATTCACCGCTGAGAGTCTTTCCACGGAAGTCAGGCGCCGGAGGCCGTCCTATGTACGCCACGACCGGGGGCGCGAACAGCGTCATCAAGAGGCTTCTTCGATCCATGTAGTTCTCCATTGACCAAAATCGGAAGAGGGTTTATCGCACCTGACGCCGTGTAAACGCCGAAGTGCAGATGCGGCGGCGTGGTCCGCGCGTTGCCCGTGTTTCCAACATAGCCGATTACGGTGCCGCGCTTCACTTCATCACCAACGGACAGATCCTCGGCGTAGCGGTCCAGGTGCGCGTAGTAATACATGCGACCGCCACTCCCGAGAACGCTGACGATCTTGCCGCCAAGGGTATTGAAACCAATGCGGACGACGATTCCGCTGGTCGCGGAAACGACGGGAGTCCCTTTGCGTGCGAAAATATCCTGTCCTTGATGCCTACGGCCTCCGGGCCGGGGGACAGACCAAGTGTTCGCGACCCGGCCCACCGAAATACCTTCGACCGGCATCAGCAGTTTGGCATCCGGGGGCTGCATCTGCAAATGCATTATGCGCAATGGCGTTGCGAGCTTCTCCCGCAGAATGCCTATCGCAATCGCAAGCACAATGGCGGCCAGAACTTGCTTCATCTCTCTTTGTTTGATGCCGGATGCCGGACTTGGAGGTGCAACGATTCACGCAGCGGGAGCGCCCTGGAGCGTATTTACCGCGCATCACCTACGATAGAAAGAAGCCAATCTGTACCCTATGCCGTCCCTATCTGCCATCCCCGGAGAGATCGTCGCTTTTACCGCCCGGTGCCTTCTGCGGCTATTCTTTCGCGCCAGGTGCATCGGAACGCTGCCAAAGGCAGACAAGATGTTGATCATCTCGAATCACCAGTCGTTCGTGGATGGTGTCCTGATCGGCGCGTTTTTGCCGATATCGCCGACATACCTGATCCACACAACGATTGCGAATCGCTGGTATTTCAAGTTTCCGTTGCTGTTCCTGCGACACAAGGTCGTGGATACCAACAATCCTCTAGCCATCAAAGCACTCGTGAGTTTGATTGACGAAGGGCATCCTGTAGTGATCTTTCCGGAGGGCCGCATCACTCAGACCGGCAGCCTGATGAAGATCTACGATGGTCCGGCATTCGTTGCGGCAAAGACCGGATGCACCATAGTGCCCCTGCACATCGATGGGGCCATATATTCTCCTTTCAGCCGGATGAAGGGCGATTTCGCGCAGAAGACATTTCCACGGTTCACGCTTACGATTCAGCAGCCGAAGACGATTCCGATGCCGGAAGCTCGCACCTCGAAACAACGGCGGCGACTTGCGAGTGAGGCAATGCGCCGAATCATGCAGGAAGCGGCGTTTCGCTCCCGTAAGCAGATGAGTCTCTACGAGGCGTTTCTTGACGCGGTTGAACTGCAAGGCAAAGACCGCGACATTCTGGAAGATGTCCAGGCCTCTCCCGTCACGTACGGGACGATCGTGAAAGCGAGCCTTGCGCTTGGCCGGATTGCAACGCGCCTCGGCGGCGAAGGAGAGAACATCGGCGTTCTGATGCCGAATGTGAACGCTACGGTGTACCTGCTGCTCGGCATGTTTGCGATGCGGCGTGTACCCGCGATGTTGAACTTCACATCCGGAGCCGGAGCGCTCCAGAATGCCTGCCGCATATCCGAAATCAAAACTGTGATCACCTCGCGAGCTTTTGTGGAGAAGGCAAAGCTCGGAGACTTGATCTCGCAGTTAGGCGCGGTGCGTGTTCTGTATCTTGAAGATCTTCGGAAGCAGTTCGGATTATTAGACAAGCTCTGGTTGATGCTGTGGGCAGTACGGAAGCCGCGACGCGTCATGAAAAAAGCGCGACCCGAAGATCCAGCTGTGATTCTGTTCACGTCGGGCTCTGAAGGCATGCCGAAAGGCGTCGTGCTGAGCCATGACTCCATTCTTGCGAATGCAGCCCAGATCAGCGCGGCGTTTCCCTTCTCATCGAAAGAGAAGTTCATGAGCGCGCTGCCGCTGTTCCACGCATTCGGATTGACCGCGGGGATCATTTTGCCGTTCCTTAATGGTTGTAGAGTGTTCCTGTATCCATCGCCGCTGCACTATCGGATGATCCCTGAAATGATCTATGACCGCGATTGCACCGTACTCTTTGCAACTAACACGTTCTTGAGCAAATACGCACAGGTCGCTCATCCCTACGATTTCTACAGCATCAAGTACCTGGTTGTTGGCGCCGAGAAGCTTACCGAAGACGTCCAGCGTCTATGCATGGAGAAGTTCGGCGTGCGCGTGCTGGAGGGATACGGCGCCACGGAGTGCTCGCCTGTCCTCGCGGTGAACACGCCCTTGGCGGCGCGGCCCGGGACAGTGGGAGAACTGCTTCCAGGTATTGAGTGCAGAGTTGCACAGGTTGAAGGTGTCGAATCAGGAGGCGTCCTCCATGTTCGCGGAGAGAACCTGATGCTCGGGTATTTGAAGCACGATCAACCCGGAGTCATCCAACCGCCGGAGTCAGAATTTGGACCGGGCTGGTACAACACGGGTGACGTAGTGACAGTCGCCGATGGGTTCGTGACGCTTCAAGCACGATTGAAGCGCTTTGCGAAGGTCGCCGGCGAGATGGTGTCCCTCGATTTCGTGGAGCGAGTGGCTTCGGTCGCTCAACCAGATGCGCTCCATGCCGCATCGGCCTATAAGGATTCGCGACGTGGCGAGGTCATTGTTCTCTTCACACAAGACAAAAATCTCAGGCGTGAGGGAATACAGGCGGCCGCGCGGGAAATGGGAGCGCCCGAGTTGGCCATTCCGAAGCGCATAATCTATCTCGATCGCATTCCTCTGTTGGGTAACGGCAAGAAAGATTACATCGCCCTCGGCAAGATGGCACAGGAGGCGGCGGCCCAGACCGAGGTTTCAGCGTGAGTTCCAACGCTCGTGAACAGAGCGCATGGTATGTGTATGACTTTGCGAACTCAGCGTTCGCGAGCACCGTCATCACCCTTTTTCTTGGCCCTTATCTGACCTCACTCGCGAAGGCGGCGGCAGCGGCGGACGGGCGGGTTCATCCGTTTGGCATCCCGGTGGATCCGCGATCCTGGTGGGGATACATGGTCGCGCTGTCGGTAGTAACGCAGGTAATTGCTCTGCCGTTGATGGGTACGATCGCGGATTTCAGTCCTAATAAGAAACGGCTCTTAGCGTTAACGGCGTATACAGGCGCGTTCGCAACCGTACTGATGTTCTCCCTGCAGGGCTCGGCATACCTGCTAGGCGGACTGCTGTTTCTGATTGCGAATCTCGCGTTCGGCGCATCGATCGTTGTGTACAACTCGTTTCTCCCGGAGGTCGCTACTCCGGAGGAGCGCGACAACGTTTCTTCAAAGGGCTGGGGCTTTGGTTATCTCGGCGGCGGAATTGTACTGGCGCTGAATCTCGCGTTGTTTTCGAACGCAGAGAAGCTTGGATTGACGGAAGGACTGGCAGTCAGGATCTGCCTGGCTTCGGCGGGATTGTGGTGGGCGCTGTTCACGATCGTCCCGATGCTCGGCTTGCGGAATCGACCGCCGGGACGGACTCGTGCGCCTGGCGAAGGATTAGGCTCCGGATTTAAGCAGCTCTTCCAGACGATCCGCGACATGCGGCGGTATCCGCAGACGCTGACCTTTCTTGCCGCATATCTGATCTACAACGACGCCATTCAGGCGGTGATCACGCTCTCGGGTCAATTCGGCAGCGATGAGTTGAAGATCCCGATGGGCACACTGACGATGGCGATTCTGATGGTTCAGTTCCTCGCCTTCGCGGGCGCGTTGCTGTTCAACGTCATTTCGAACAGGATTGGAACCAAGCAGGCGATCGTCTTGAGTCTCCTGATCTGGTCAGCCGTGATTGCAGGGATCTACGTCTCGGTTCGAACAACGGTCGAGTTCTTCATTATGGCGGCGGCCGTTGCTCTCGTTCTTGGGGGAACTCAGGCGCTGAGCCGTTCGCTATTCTCGCAGATGATCCCGAAAGGGCGGGAAGGCGAGTACTTCAGTTTGTATGAAATAAGCGACAAGGGAACGAGTTGGCTGGCGCCCCTAATCTTCGGCCTGGCCCTGCAGTTCACGGGCAGTTATCGCATAGCGATACTTTCCCTGCTGGTGTTCTTCATCGCAGGTGTCGTGATTCTGTTGCGCGTCGACGTCGACCGTGCCGCGCGGGAGGCTCATACGGATTCACTGTCTCTTGCGAAGCACCAACCCGGCCACGGTTAAAACCCAGCGAAGATTTTCAGCCAAATACCTGAAAAGCGAATCATTATATCCAGTTCGGACACTTGGCAGGCTGAAGTGCTTGAGCTACCGCTAGTCAGTAACTTAGCTGGAGGACTTTCCGAAATGAACTGGATTTACAACCAGCGGCGCCTCGGGTCGATTTCCCTATGTGCCCTTACACTACTTATCGGGTTGGTATTCACATGCCGGCCCGCCTCAGCTCAGGAGGAAGATGTAACGTTTACCGGCACCGTTGTATCATCGTCACGCAACACGGTGACAGTGCAAAGCAGTGAAGGCCACTACGTGTTGTTCGTGTTTGCATCGGGCGTAAAGAAACCTGAGACAATTCCAAACGGCTCCCGAGTACGAGTTGTAGCCTCATTCACAGATGAGAATGGTGTTCGCCGCGCCAGCGAGATCGCGATTCTCGAACCGCCGCCGAGCACCGGTCAGGCTCAACAGCCGGTTGTCATACCTCCTGAATTGCGTGGGGTCGAACGTGACATCGAGCGGACGGTGCGACGTTTTCAGGTCGGCGTGCGGGCGGGTGTGACACTCGACCCGGAACTGATCATGCTTGGCGTACACGCTCAGTTTGGTCCGTTCTTCAGCAACAATCTCTACTTCCGTCCAAACGTGGAATTCGCGTTTGGCGAGGTCACTTCCTTGTTCGCTCTCAACCCGGAGGTAATATACAGGCTACCCGTATCTTCCCGGTCGGCACGATGGTGGAGCTACGTAGGCATCGGACCAGGATTCAATTTTTTGCACCAGAATTTCGAAGGCGAACAAGGGGGCAACAAAATCGACTTCGGTGACTTCCACAGCGATGTGGGACTGAACATCCTCGGTGGTATCCGCTTCCGCGGAGGCATGTTCGCGGAGTTGAAAACAACAGTTTATTCGGATCCGTCTCCTACGCTCCGGCTCATCTTCGGCTACAACTTCTAAGCAGTAGTCGAAATCGGTTGTTGTCAAGCGTTAACGTTGATCGGTCGGCCGGTCAGGCTCGAGATGATTCCGCGCCACTTGCGGAGCACCAACTCGATCACGTTTAAGGCAATCGCAAGGGCGATGAGTCCCGGCCACAGTTGCATTGAAGACGACGTAGACCGTCCGCCGGAATCGAACACCTGCGCCGGCCGGGTGAGAATCGCCCACCCGTGAAGGAAGAGACTTGCTTTAGCAACGCTTGATTCGAGCCGTACTGGGTAAGTTCTTCTTCGGGCCGATAGAATCCCGTCTCGGGGAAAAACCGCGAGTCCTCCACAGGACGGATTCGGAAGAGGCCCTGTATAGCGCCGATATGGACGACGCCGCGGTACTGTCCCTCGGCAACCTTTCGCACGGGCATCGGCTGCTTGTAATCGTGTGGGCCGAAGACGAAGACGTCGGGTGGTTTCCCCGGATCGCTGGCTTGGGCGCCATCTTGTAATCGACAACCAGGTTGCCCGCAGCAGGGTCGTAGGAAGTAGTTGCTTCGCCGGGCTGGGCATGCGGAAGCAGATCCCGGAACAGGTTCACCCAGAAGCGGTCGAAGCCGTTCCAAGAAACCCACTTCTCGGCCCAACGGCTCTTTGCGTCGGAGGCGAAAACGGCGGATCGGCCAAGTCCCGATTGCCATACGGTAAGTAGCGGTTCCTTCTTCACATCGACCGTGAGGATCGTGTCTGCGCCCGGCTTCGCGACAAATTTCACGTATCCCTTGAGAGGGGGAGCCGATTCCAGGGTTAGCCCTTCCAGGATGGGCGAAGGCTTTGCGACGGCAGCCGTAATCGACTTCTCGATCGCGGTAGTACCCGTATGTTCCATGACATCCTTAATAAGGATCTGTTCGAGTCCGGAGGGATCAGTCAGAAATAGGATCGCCCCTTCGCGATCTGTGCGACCTTTTCAAGATATGCGCGATTCACGTCTTGCCCCAGACCGACAGTCGAGATCGTAATCCGCTTGGACATCGCGTCCTTGGCTACAGCGATGCTGTCTCCCTCCTCGGAGATACCGTCGGTAAGAAGAACGACGTGACGGTACGTTGCCGTCGAGGTCTGAATCTTGCGATATGCTTCCGCCAGCGCCGGCGCGATCTGAGTGCCGCCATCGGGCGTAACACCACCAATCAGGCGCTTGATGAGCGTCTTGTCTTCAGCCTTTCGGATCGGGACGGCCCACTGGAATGAGTTGTCAAAAATAAGGACTCCAATGTTATCCGTGGGGCGAAGATTGTCGATTACCCCGATGCCCGAAAGTCGCGCAAGCTCCATCTTGCGGCCTTCCATCGAGGAGGATTTGTCCATGATGAGGACAACGCATGTGCCTTCGGGTGAGCGTGGTGGGGCAAGTTTGGCCGGAAGGGTTCGATCCATCGCATCTTCGACCTTCTTGTTTTCGACATAAACGTTCCGCTCGCCGCCGATGACCAGCAGACCGCCGCCTTCTTTTACATATTGCTCAACCGCATCTTTTGTTGAAGCCGGCAGAGTCTCGAGATTCCAGTTATTGAAGACGACAAGCTGATAGTTCCCCAGTTGCGACGGGGTCACATTCGCTGAATGCGTCAGGTCGAAATGCGCAGACTGCAGAGCTGTGAGCAGATGTTCTTCGGTACCCGCGGGATCCTGAGACAGGAACAGCACGCGCGGCTTTCGTAAAGTAATGGCGTGCTCGAAGGCTGCTTCGCCTAATCCTTCGCTTTTTAAGACGCCGGACACATCCACGGCTCCGGAGACGTTAAGGCTCGCGAACACTCGCACAACGTTAGTGCCGGTACGAAGAGAAACATTGCTTACGCCGAGCCGTTTGCCTTCGGCTGTCAGTTCGACGGAACCAGATGCAGGCTTGGGAGAGCTGACGACCAGATCGATTGGAAACTTTTCACCGGTAAACGCGATGGCAGGAGCGAACGACGACTCGATCCGAAGAAGGGGTTGGGGCCTTCCCGCGACTCCGAAGGTGTCGATCGGGATGTGCAGATCGCGGGCTAGCCATGCGCCTCTCGCGACACTTCCCTGATTTTCACGACCGTCGGAGATCAAAGCGATGCGCGGAGCCATTCCGCTCGGAAGGCCGGCGATCGCGTCTCGGACGGCAGCTTCTATGTCCGTACCCTTCCCTGCCTCGCCGCCGCTATGTTTCAGGGTCCAGCCTTTGTTTTTCTCGGACGGATCAACGTCACGGGAGGATCGGGCGAAGGGGATGACACGAAGCCAGTGACGACCGCGTTCCGCCTCGATGTCCGTAACGAGCTTCGATGCGCGCTGCAGGTCAGATTGAGAGAGGCTGGCCGACGTATCGACAAGGAGTACGGTCGCAACCTTGCTTGCATCCACATCCACGCGGGGAGAAGATAGCGCCAGGATGATCGCCAGAAACGCAGCGACCTTCAGCAACAGTCCGGCACGGCTCGGAGCCCTGCGCCAATCCCAAACCAGCAACACGATCGGCAACACGAGAAGGAACAGAACCCACGGATAATCGAAGGTCATGATGCCTGCCTCATCTCTGCAGGTGTCACCCGCGTCGCAGACGGAGCTACCGCACGGGTCCGCGCGCGCCCGTAGATCAGCCATTCGACGAGCAATCCGATCGCTCCTAGAACAGCAAGGTACTGCCACAAATCCCGAGAGACTGCTCGTGCGATCGGGCCGGGCAATCCACGAAAGGCGGATCGGGGCGGCTCCCAACTTGTGGACGCGATCTCGGGCAGAGACAAGGAGTGCACTTGCTCCCGGCCGCTACTGATGATGCGCACCGTCTGCGGCGTGCCCGCGAAAAACCGCACTGTTCGACCTTGGACTGTGAAGGGCAGTTGCTCCTGATCGCCGAGCACTTTGACGTTCGATGGATCGCCATCACTATCCAGCGTCGCCGTCACTGTACCCGCACTGCCGCCGTGGAGATCATACGCCCGGAAGACATCCGGTTCGAACCACCGCAGAACATTGGCAAGCAGCAGGGGTGTCACAAGGTCGAAACGAATATCGGACCGGCCGGGATGGAAGCCCATGACCACGGAACGAGTGGAGGGCCGGGCCACGATGATAGGGCCCGCCTCCGCTTCCGCGATCGAAATATCTCCCGCGGAAACGGAATAGACTTGTGTCTCCGGAACTCGAATGTCCTGGGATCGAAGCCCGGACGCGAGTTCGTGATCCGCGCGCCAGCGAACGATCTTCGCATCCGTTACCTTGGCGCGTGATTTGAACGGCGAAGGATCGGGCGGCTCGATCCATATGGTGGCTGCTGCCTTGGGCGTCTCGCGCGGAGCAAATCGATCCAGAACAACAACGCTCGCCTTCACGTCCGAACGATAGTCACTGGTCCGGAAGAAAGTCGGCTCGATCTGGGGATGCGATTGTAATGCGGGCCTCAGCGTGTCGGGATCGTCCGAGTACACCGCGACTTTGATCGACTTCAATTCGGGTATTTCAAGCAGCGCGCGATTGTCCTCAGGGATGGAATCCGATTCGAGGATCCTTGCTTCCACCCACCCCGCCGCTTTCGTCCTGAAGCGGAACGACAACTCCTCGGCTTTATTTGGAGCCAAGGGAACGATCTTGCTCGCAATCGGGGCGCCCCCGAATTGAACCGCCAAGGGGCTGGTACGCGGGGCGCTTCCGTAGTTACGCAGGGAGACGAACACATCCCAAACTTCCGGATCTGTCGGAGACCGGCGCAGCCCGATCCTCGTGAGTCCAACGTTATTGATGGATCCTGCCTCGATGGGTATGACCCGCAGCCCGATGGGAGTCTGCAGGGGAATGCCTTGATCACTTACCCGGCCGGGCCCCACATACACAACATCTCCCGCGCGCTTGGCGTGGAGGCGGCGCACTTGTTCTGCAAACGAGAATGCCTGTTGCAAGTCGAGCGCGGCCGCTCCAGGCCGCGATTCATCAATGGCGCGCACGACGGCACGGCGGTCGTCGTCCATGCCCGTGGCTGGTCCGGGCAAGCCCTCCGCACGAACCACCATTATGCGATCGGAACTCGGAAGAGACCTGACGTAGGCCTTGGCTTTCGCTTTTGCAGAATCGAGCAGTGAACCCTGTCCTGCGCGGGCGCTCATCCAAGATGAGGTGTCAAGCAGCAGCACGTGGTCACGAGATGCCTCGTCGGGAGAACCCCATTGCAGTTGGCCAACGGCCAAGAGGAGCAACGCGATGCTGATCAGTTGCAGGAGCAGGGATAGCGGTTGTTGAATGCGGCGGCGCTGCTTGGAAACAACAGGAGAGGCGGCCTGTTTCCAGAAGCGCAGCGTAGCGACTCGCTGGCGACGTCGAGATCGACTGAGCAGATATAGCGTTACGACAAACGCCGAAACCGCGCCAAACATCGCAAGAAACTCTAGAGGACTCAGATTTAAGAGAAACATTACTGGAGTCCTCCTACTCGCATCATGGGTCCGAAGATGGCTTCCTCGACGTTAACGTTGGCGGGGAGAGCGACATAGCGGCCTCCGGTCCGCATGGCAAGCGCCTGCAGTCTGCGCGCATACTCATCGAATGCCTGGGTATACGCGCGGCGAGTGTCTTCGTTCGCATCGATTTCGAGATGTACTCCACTCTGCGTC
This sequence comes from Bryobacteraceae bacterium, assembly GCA_963825845.1. GTDB lineage: Bacteria > Acidobacteriota > Terriglobia > Bryobacterales > Bryobacteraceae > DASQDN01. The sequence goes on from CAWGVL010000069.1 coordinate 46,712, forward strand.
GATCAGATCCAGTTCCCCGGTCCAGGGCGGTTCTCGATCTTCCGGCGCAAAGATGTGTACCAGCAAAAGTTCGTGACCGAGGTCGGCGATGTACTGCAGAGGCTTCTCGGAGTCGTTCTCGTCGAGGAAGTCGGAAACGACGACAACCAGTCCTCGCTGCGGGTAATTCGATGAGAACTCCCGCGCAACCTGGAGAAAATTGCTCTGGCCGCTCAGCTTCAGATCGTTGAGAAAATGGACGGCCGGAAGGAAGCGATGACGGCCGCCGCCGCAGTTGCACGACCCACCAAGCGTATCGGCAAACGCCTGCAGGCATACGGTATCGAGACGAACAAGTCCGACGTAGGTGAGGGCAGCCGCGAGTTTTTGAGCGTACTCGAATTTTGCGCTATCGCCCGTGCCCATCGACTCGCTGGTATCTATCAGAACCCGAACCGGAATGCGGGGCTCCACCTGGAACATCTTCAACAGCAGTTTCTCGAACCGAAGATAAGCGCGCCAGTTGACAGCGCGGAAATCATCGCCGTGATGGAAGTGGCGGTGATCCAGGAATTCCTGGCCGGGGCCCGAGAAGCGTGACGCATTGCGTCCGCCCACAAGTCCAGGAAACGACTTCTGCCAGTGCAGAGTGAGCCGCTCCAGCTTCTCCAGAAGCGCTTGGTCAATCAGGGGCTGTTGGGCCATACAGGGTACTGCTTCTTAGTTGGACGTCTACGAGACGGCAGCCGTCACACTGTAAACTATTTTGTTCAACAGCGAGTCCGGTGTCTGACCGTCGGCATGCGCATCGAAATTCATTATGATGCGATGCCGAAGGACTGCGGACGCTACGGAACGGATGTCGTCGGTGCTGACGTGGACTCGACCGCTCATCAGCGCGAGCACGCGACCGCACTCGACAAGAGCTTGGGCTCCGCGCGGAGAACTGCCATAGCGGATGTACTTTTTCGCGAGTTCGTGCGCCGCATCGCCGGTGGGCTGCGTAGCCATCACGAGATCGATCGCATAATCCTGCACGTGCTTCGCGACCAGCATCTCGCGGCAGGTCCGGCGGAGGCGGAGGATACCTTCTGCATCGAGAACCTGATCGAGGTGAGTCTCATCGCGCTGAATTGTGCGCTCGACAATGGCGGTCATATCTTGTCGAGACGGATAGGTGACGATCAGTTTCATCAGGAACCGATCAAGCTGAGCTTCCGGTAGAGGATAGGTCCCTTCCATTTCGATCGGATTCTGCGTGGCCATGACGAGAAAAGGCGCCTCGAGGTGGTGCGTCGTCGTACCACTCGTTACAGTGCGTTCCTGCATCGCCTCGAGCAGCGCAGACTGCGTTTTTGGCGTCGCGCGATTGATTTCATCGGCGAGAACAAGGTGAGAGAAGATTGGTCCTGGCTGGAATTTGAGGGCTCGGGCGCCGCGATCGTCCGTTTCGATGATCATGCTGCCGACGATGTCGGCCGGCATGAGGTCGGGCGTGAACTGGATGCGGGAATAACGCAGATGCAGGACTTGGCCTAATGTCCGCAACAGGGTGGTTTTCCCGAGGCCGGGAACGCCTTCGAGCAGCACGTGCCCTCCCGCCATCAGACAAATAAGTACGCCATCAACGATATCCTGCTGCCCTACGATGATCTTCGCGATCTCTTTGCGTACGCGATCCAACTGAGACACGGCCTGCTGGAGGCCGTTTTCATTCTGCACCTGTCCATGGTAACGCCCTTCAGGCGAGCGGCGTGCGTGAGCGTACTCTAAGGGCAGTAGTCTTGAATTTTATCCAGCCGACAAACTTGTGGCGTGGCCGGAGTTAGACTTTAGCAACCTCAAGAACTCGCTGAAGTCGCGTGGTAGACGAATCGTACCCATAAGCGATCTGCCTCAGCAATTTCAAAGCTTAAAACCGCTCAGTGGGTGCTTTCGGCAGGCCAGTAATGCCCGTAACTCACTCGGTCGGTGAGCTTGTATGAATCCATAACTGCACGATCAATTTTGATGTGCCCGAATAGATTCCATAAAGGGAAAGGATGGTGGGCTCGAGATGACTCGAACATCCGACCTCTTCCGTGTCAAGGAAGCGCTCTAACCAACTGAGCTACGAGCCCGAAATGACAAATATACCATAGGTGCAATTTGCGTCACATCGACGGATCACCACCATCACCGTTACGTAAGGCGCATTGACGAAAACGTTGGTAACAGCGGCGTCTCCGAGCATGTCCATTAGACGAGAAGGGAGAACGAATGTCGAAGAAAAAGCACCCGGCCGAGCAGAGCGAAACGCACGCGCAAAAGGTCGCGAATCGGAATACGCGGGGTAAGAACGCGGCGGGCCAGACCAATGGTCAGAATGAGCAGGATGGAAAACGCCGCACCGGGCAGTTCACGCAAGCGGGTGAAGCGCCCCTGATGAAACGTTAGTCTCCCCCCTAGAAAGGCCCGGACGCGTTCAATGCGGCCGGGCCGTCTTGTTTGTTGATCTTTGATTCTTCGTCTGGGTCGCATCGTTTTATGATGTTGGAGCCAGATGTTAGCTCGCACACTGGGATTCGCGCTCATCATCGGACCCGCTCTGCTCATTTCGAGTTGCTCCCCCGAGCCGTTGAAAGAGAAGCTTTCGGACCTGATCGAAGAGTTTATTTACACATCTCTCTCGAACTCGCCAGTCACAGCTACTCAGGCCGGCTACCATAAGCACGGCGACATCGAACTCGATTCGCAGTTGGATGATTTCAGTCCAGCCGCTCTCGACAAACAGCGCCGCTGGTATCAGGATCTGCGGCTCCGATTGCAACGGTCGGTAGATCCGAAGAGCCTCACGCAGGAGGACCGCGCCGATCTCGAGATCGTCCACGATCAGATTTCACTTGCGCTGCTCGAGTTGCAATCCATTCAGAACTACCGGCACAACCCGACGCTGTATGTTGAGCTCATTGGCAATGCGCTGTATTCGCCGTTCGTTCTGGAGTACGCTGATAAGTCGACACGATACGAGCACATCATCAAACGACTTCGAGCTGTTCCCGATTTTCTGCAGCAGGCACGAGTCAATCTCGCCAGTGCTCCTGAGATCTGGACCAAAGTCGCTATCCGAGAAAACGACGGCAACACCTCGCTGATCGACCAGGAGCTCAGAATCGCGGCCCCGGCAGAACTCCGCGCCAGATATGATGCCGCCGCCCAACCGGCACTCGAAGCGCTCCGCGTGTTCAGTAAGTTTCTGGGATCCGGGCTATCGGCGCGCAGCGTTGACTGGCGACTCGGAGCAAGCAACTACGCAAAGAAGTTCCACTACGCCCTTGCGACTGACCAGTCACCTCAGCAAGTCCTGGCCGCCGCGGAACAGGAGATGCGAGCGACCCGCGAGCAGATGTTTCGCATCGCAGCTCAACTGAATAGAGACGCGAGTACTTCTGGGGATGCGAACTCCACGATCAGGCGCGCGTTGGATCGGATCGCGGCTATCCACGCGACGTCAGAAAACTACTTCGCGGATGCTCGACGCGATTTGGACGAGGCTCGTCAGTTTGTCCGATCCAAGGATCAGTAACGCTCCCGCCGCGAGATAACCTGCAGGTGATCGAAACACCCGAGTTTATGCGTGGTATTTACGCGGTCGGCGGCTTCAATCCCGCGCCTGCGCTGGAGCCGCAACTTGGCGCCTTCTACTGGTTGACACCTATTCCATCCACGTGGACGAAAGAACGGATCGAATCGAAGCTTCGTGAGTACAATACGTATGGGCTGAAGATTCTGACCATCCACGAAGCGATGCCCGGTCACTACCTGCAATTCGAGTACGCCAACGATGTCCAGCCGCAGCTTCGAAAAGTGCTCCGCGCGGTTTTTGGGAATGGTCCGTACGTGGAAGGTTGGGCCGTTTACGCAACGGATCTATTGCTGGAGCAGGGCTATCTCAATGGAAGTCCTGAGTTACGCCTAACCTTCCTGAAACATCACCTGCGCGTCCTTGCGAACACGATTCTCGATGTTCGGCTACATACGATGGGCATGAACGACCAGGAGGCTCTCGCACTGATGATCGACCAAGGCTTCCAGGAGCGCGAGGAAGCGACCGAAAAACTTCAGCGGGCGAAGCTGTCGTCCGTCCAACTGCCGACATACTTTGTTGGCTATCGTGATTGGAAGCGACTGCGCCGCCGAGTCCTGCATGAGAAAGGCTCCGCGTACGCCTTGAAGCAATTCCATGAGAGCGCGCTGCGAGAAGGCGCCGTCCCAATTCCGGTACTCTCGCGGCTGCTCACGGGCAAGCCGCTCTAGATCCACGAAGTCTTCAGCGGGATTGTTGGAGAAACGCCCTTAATTGCTCCAGCGCTGCTCCGCGATGACTGACGGTCTGCTTCTTTTCACGAGGTATTTCTCCGAAGGAGCAGCCAAACGGAGGGAAGTGAAACGAACGGATCATACCCGAAACCATGCTCGCCTCGAGGAGCGCTGAGGATCTCGCCTTCCACCGAGCCCCGAAATGTCTGCACCAAGGCGGCGTCTTGAACGAGGGCGATAACACAGACGAATCTTGCCGAGCGATCTGTTGAATCGCCAAGGCGGCTCAATAGAAGACGATTGTTCTCCTCATCGGTTGCATTCGGTCCGGCATAGCGAGCGGAGTAGACGCCGGGTTCTCCTCGCAGAGAATCAACTTCCAGGCCTGAATCCTCTGCGAACACCAACCCTGGCGAATAGGCGCCGAAATGAAGCGCCTTCTGAATCGCATTCTCTTCGAAGGTAGATCCGGTTTCCTCGCAGGGCGGAAGATCCTGCAATCGCGGCAATGGCTCGATTGTGAAAGCGTCACGAGACATAGACCGCGACACCAACCGGAACTCTGAAATCTTGCCGGAATTTGTTGTGGCGCAATAAACAGTCACTACCGCTGTAATGCCGCCGTTTGAATTTCGAAAAGATCCCGCACGCCAACGCGGCCGAGTTCGATCAACGACGCGAGTTCGTCATCATCGAAGGCCGCCCTCTCTCCGGTCGCCTGAAGTTCGACAAACCGGCCGGTCCCGGTCATGACTATGTTCATGTCAACGGCTGCGCGTGAATCTTCGTCGTAGTTGAGGTCCAGTAACGGAGTTCCATTGACAATGCCGACACTGGTTGCGGCCACTGAATCGACTATCGGGTTCTTCTTCAATGTGCCGAACTGAAGCAGCTTCCGAATTGCAATCATGAGTGCAACGTAGGCCCCGGTAATAGACGCTGTACGAGTGCCACCATCCGCTTGGATCACATCGCAATCCACGATAATGCTCCGCTCTCCCAACGCCTGCAGGTCAACGACAGTCCGAAGGGACCTCCCGATCAAGCGTTGGATCTCCAGAGTGCGACCCGATTGGCGACCCTTTGTCGATTCGCGAGCGGTGCGGGTAGCGGTTGCGCGCGGCAGCATTGAATATTCCGCGGTGACCCAGCCCTTTCCGCTATTTCTAAGAAATTGGGGAACAGTTTCTTCCACTGTGGCTGCGCAAAGAACGCGGGTGTTTCCCACCTCGATAACAACGGAACCCTCAGCCGTAAGCAAGTATTCTGTGCGGATACTTACGGGTCTCATTTCGTCCGGCGCACGATTGTCAGATCGTCTCATCTTTTCTTCATCTTTTCTTTATCCCTGCTTGATCGCGTAATAAAGGACGACGTACACAAACGCGAACAGCGCCAGCAATATGATCACGCACCCGACGGCCTGCGGGCGTGTGGCGGGAGGACCGCTCTTTCGGCCCCTCGCCGCCTTGAATTTGGCCATATGTTCCCGATGTTAGCATTCACCCCGTATATCGCCTGTTGTGAATGCATTCAGAGCGTCAGAAGTCAGTGCTCCGGCTGCTTATCGCTCACTTCGAAAGAAGTCAGGTGCAGGGACGTGAAGTTATCATCAATAGCCTGTACCCCGAATTTACTTCCGAAAAGCTGACGAAACCCTCCGAAAAGCAAACCGAGTATGACGGAAGCGGTTATCAAGGCTCCTGCCAATATACAGATCGCCAGAATCATTTCACCCGGGTTTTGGTTTTTGGGAACCGGCTCGCTCCAGGTGATGTTCGGCTGGTAGGAGATGGCCGACAATAACTTATCTGCCGCGTCCGGCGTACCAGCGTCGAGGACGACACCCACCATCGGACCATAGCGCCGCGCTGTTAAATCAGACCGCTTTGAGAATTCGCGGAAGCGGTCTCCGGCGATATGCGGGGTCGGGTAAGAAAACAGAAGCAACTTCGCCTCTCCGGCGTCAGTCTTGTAGCGGGCAATCTGCGCCTCGGCTCCTTTGTGGAATCCGGCCAGATCGGCGGAGATACGAGGCTCGAACTTCGCGAGCGAAGCTGGTCCGAGTACATATCGCTCCGAATGCTGTACCCTCCGCGGACGTGGGAGGAATGCAGGCAGGTTCGGATTCGCGGAGCGATCCACTTTGGGTAGTTTCGCCTGTAGCTGCGATAGTTCGTCAGGGTTGAGCTGACTCTCTACACGGATGACATAGTTTCCATGCTGGATGACACCGGGTTGCAGCCATTGCAACGCAGCCATCGCTCCCGTCGTGTCTTTCAACTGCCAGACGCTCACGGAAACGGTGCGGTTCCCGGCTTGATAGTTGGCGCGCTCCGCTGTCCGGAAGCCATACTCGTCCCAGATGGGACGGTCCGAAATGTCCACCTGACCTTTGGAAATCCGACTATACGGACCGATCTGGTCGGGCAGAACCGCAGCCCATAAGCTTGCGGTTAACCACAGGCCTATGCTGAGACGCCGTGACACTTTTTGTACTTTTTGCCACTTCCACATGGACATGGATCGTTTCTTCCAACTTTCGGACCTTTAACCACGGGCTGCTTTTCAGTGCTCGACCCGTCACCACCTACCAACTGCAGGTCGGCGAGTTCCTTCTCCTTCTTCCGCTGAATGTTGCGCGTGAAATCCTCGAAGGCGCTCTGCGCAGCGTGGTGGTCGCCTGTCCCATTAGACGCGCCATCGTGCGTCTCGAGTTGTCGCGTCTTCTTCATCCCATTCCTCGATGTCGGGATACGGCAATTCGGAGACGCGACGATGCTCTTCGTACGGCTGCATGAAGAACAAGAAGCGTACAGTCTCGTCTTCGATGCGGTCCATCATATCCTGGAACATCTGGAAGGATTCTTTCTTGTACTCGACGAGCGGATCCTTCTGACCGTAGCCGCGGAGACCGATACCTTCCTTCAGATGGTCCATCGACAGCAGGTGGTCTTTCCACTGGTTATCGATGACGTTTAGCATCACCATGCGTTCGGTTTCACGGAGAATCGCTCGCCGTCCGGACCCAGCATAGCTTCCTTCTCGCCGTACTTCTTGACGCCTGATCGTAGACCTGCTCCTCGACTTCCTCGCGCTCCAGATTCGCAAGCGTCTGCAACGTCGATCGTCACGCCGAACTGGGTCAGACATCGTCGGTCTGGGGCCGTCCAAGTCCCATGTATGCGGCTGCGAACCTTCTGGTACAGCGGGAGTCGATGAACGAACCGACGATACCCCGGACGATATCGAGAATGCGGTCCTTTTGCGCGTCACCCGACAGCAGCTGACGCCGCATGCCGTAGATGGCCTGCGCGCTGCTTGTTCATCACGTCGTCGTATTCGAGCAGATGTTTACGAGTATCGAAGTTATGCGCCTTCGACCGCCTTCTGCGCCGCCGCGATCCGCTCGGTAATCAGCTTTGACTCGATCGGCACGTCTTCTTCCATGCCGAGCCGCAGCATCAGTCCCTGAATGCCTCGCCGCCAAAGATGCGCATCAGGTCGTCTTCAAGGACAGGAAGAATCGCGACGAGCCAGGGTCGCCTTGACGTCCGGCGCGGCCGCGAAGCTGATTGTCGATACGGCGGGATTCGTGGCGTTCGGTGCCGAGGATGTGCAGACCGCCGAGCGGCGACGACTTCGTCGTGCTCGCTGTCGATTCGCGCTTTGATCTCGTCGAGCAATTTCTTCCAGTCGTTCCTCGCGGCATCGTCGGGATCCAGTTCGCTTGCGCAGCGCTTGATCTCGGCCAGAGAACTCCGGATTGCCGCCGAGCAGAATGTCGGTACCGCGGCCGGCCATGTTCGTCGCGATCGTAACGGCGCCTTTGCGGCCGGCCTGCGCGACGATCTCGGCTTCGCGCTCGTGATATTTCGCGTTCAGAACGTGTGCGGCACGCCCATCTTCTCAGAATCCGGACAGCACTCCGAATTTTCGACCGAAACGGTACCGACCAGCACCGGTTGTCCGTTCTCGTTGCAGTTCCTTGATCTCTTCGACACGCGTCCCGAATTCTCCGGCTTCCGTGCGATAGATCACGTCCGGATAGTCCTTGCGGACCATCGGCTGATTCGTCGGGATGACGACGACGTCGAGCTTATAGATCTTGCCGAACTCGTCCGCTTCGGTTTCGGCTGTACCGGTCATGCCGGACAGCTTCTCGTACATGCGGAAGTAGTTCTGCAGCGTGATCGTCGCGAGAGTTTGATTCTCGCGTTCGATCTTGACGCCTTCTTTAGCTTCGACCGCCTGATGCAGGCCGTCGGACCAGCGCCGGCCCTGCATCAGGCGGCCGGTGAAGTCGTCGACGATGATGACTTCGCCGTCTTGGACCACGTAATCCTTGTCGCGATGGAAAGAGACGTGCGCCTTCAAGGCCTGCTCGACGTAGTGGAGCACTTCATGCTTCGCCGGGGTCGTAGAGATCCGGCAACGTTAAGGAGGCTGCTCAACCTTGTCGACTGCCTTCATCGGTCAGCGTGACCGTGTGGTGTTTCTCGTCGACCAGAAGTCACCAGTGTAGAACCTGGCCCGGTTCCTTGCCTTCGATGACCTCGCCTCGGATTAAGCTTCGGGATGATCTTGTCGACTCGGTAGTAATTGTCGGTAGCTTCTTCGCTCGGACCGGAGATAATCAGCGGCGTACGGGCTTCGTCGATCAGGATCGAGTCGACTTCGTCGACGATCGCGAAGTAGTGGCCGCGCTGCTGAACGCAGTCTTCGAGTCGAACTTCATATTGTCGCGAAGGTAGTCGAAGCCGAATTCGTTATTCGTGCCGTACGTGATGTCGCGACGTATAGGCTGCTGTCGCTCCACGTCGTCCAGGTCGTAACGAATAATGCCGACCGTCAGACCGAGGAATCGATAGATCCGGCCCATCCACTCGGCGTCGCGTCAGGCCAGATAGTCGTTGACCGTAACCACATGAACGCCCTTGCCTTCGAGCGCATTCAGGTACGACGGCAAGGTTGCGACGAGCGTCTTACCTTCACCGGTCCGCATTTCGGCGATCTTTCCCCGGTGAAGGACGACGCCGCCGATCAACTGAACATCGTAGTGCCGCATGTTCAACACGCGGCGCCACTTCTCGCACAGTGGCGAAGGCGTCGACAAGGATGTCGTCGAGGGTGGCCCCGTTAGCCAGTTTTTGCTTGAATTCCTGTGTCTTGGCGGCGAGTTGTTCGTCCGACAGCTGCTGCATCCGCGGCTCGAGCTCGTTGATCGCGGCGATGAGGGGACGCAGTGCCTTCATTTCGCGTTCATGCTTCGTGCCAAAAATCTTTGCTAGGAATGCGTCGACCATAAAAGTATTTTCAGAAGTCTGAGTCGAGCGACTACTCGACCCGAAAGAGGCCTTATATAAGATGCGGTCGTCTGAGTTGATGATTCAACGCGTCCGGCCATGTCTGCACGTCCAAGCATATGAAAAAAACGAGCCGGGACTAGTTCGGATGATGCGGAAAAGCTACTCGAAGGGTACTGGCCCCAGCCTACGAGGCCGAATAAACGGCAGCATTCCAATGCCTGTGCTCGCCACGATCCACTTGCCCGCATCCGAACCGAATTCAGCCCGGCACTGTACGTCATCGCTTATTACGTCGGCAGAAGCGATTTCGCCGTGCGGCAAATCACCCGCAAGTGCCGACGTCAACGCGAGTGACAACTGGAGGACGCGTAGCAAACCGGCCGCACAGAAGGACTTACCTGCAGTCTTCATCTCTGCCAAGGCGCCTTGGCAGAGCTTGGCTACATTCGGTGATCCCGTCGAAGGTACGTGGCTTCGGGAACCAAGGTTGTCCAAGTAGGCCGGCGCGGATGGCCCACTCAGCAGCGTGTCACCTAAGCGGAGGAATGGGGTTACGTTCGCAAAGGCCGGGACTGCGCCTGCCGCGCCGGTCATCATGAAGATGCCGACGGAAAGGGCCGCAGCGCGGACGGTCTTTGCCTCTTTTGCCACTTACATCCATTATAGCGGCAAATCCCGCCAATTCTTCCCGGTTGTCGGGAACATCCCCGGCTCGCGTGGTAATCTTACCCGAGTACCAAACGAACCAATTGCGTAAGATCAGTTCGGGTTAATAGTAAGCATTCCAATCGGTTTCCCTGTTTGTTTCCATTCATCCTGTTCATGAACTCGCGCTTTCGGAGGAAAACATGCGTCCTGGCATCCGGCTGTTCATGCTCTCGGCAATGGCTTCGTTTTGCAGGACGATGGTACAGCGGCTACGATTAACATCCTTCCGGGTGCTGGACTCGCACGGAATGCCGCCGCACTAAGCTCGTTTGACCGGGCGGCGAATACGTGGGGGAGGTTGTTCTCGGATCCGATCGACGTGTACATTAAGGCCGATTTGGGAACGCTGGGCGCGGGGGTAATCGGATCGACATCCAACGTTCTCCTGCAGGGATCCTACGCCTGATCGCCGGTGCGATGGTCTTGGATGCATCGGATGAGTTGAGCAATGCCATAGTCGGAGCCCTCCCAACGGCTGCCCAATTCAGTGCAGACGTGCCGTTGGGCGTAACCCCTGGGCTCAAACATCTGTCCAAAGCGAACGCAAAGGCATTGGGCTTCGGCGGCCTCGACGCAGCATTCGGCGCGGCGGATGCAACGATCACATTCAACTCGGGTTTTTGGTTTTGACTACGACAACTCGGACGGAGTTACGGGCATCGACTTCGAGAGCGTAGCTTTGCATGAAATCGGCCACTCGTTGGGCTTCATTTCGAGCGTAGACTTTATCGATACGCGTCCGGAGCCCTTGGTGGTCAATGTGTTTCCGCTTGACCTGTTCCGTTTTAACATCGCGAACACGCCGAGTAATGCCGCAGGTTTCACCAGCTTTCCGCGCGAGCTCCGTCCGGGCCAGAGCTCAGTGACGAGTGATACGTCCAGTTCGTGGCTCATGTCTACCGGCGTAATCCAGGGAGACGGTCGGCAGGCATCGCATTGGAAGGACAGTCGGGGCACTTGATCCGAATATTGCGCCTGGAGCGACGTTTTCGCTTAGCTCGGCCGATATCCGCGCACTAGACTTGAGCGGCTGGGACGTTCATTCGGTTCCCGAACCTGGAACCATGGTGCTCTTCTCGGCGGATTTCGCAGGTCTCGTGTGGAAACGAAGGCGCGGACGGTGTTAACCCCAATAGTTCCGGTCGAGACTCCTGTACTGCACGGCTTCGGCGACGTGCTTGGCTGAGACCTGATCTGACTTCCCCAAGTCGGCAATGGTCCGGGCGACCTTCAGGATTCGGTCGTGCGCACGGGCTGAAAGGCTCATTCGTCGTACGGCCATCTCGAGCGTTCGTTCTCCTGCGTCATCGAGCGCACACAACTCACGAAGTTGCCGGTTCGGAAGATGCGCGTTGTAGAACCCTCGTCTTTGTTGAAGCGTCCTAGCCAGGCCGACGCGCTCCCGCATCTCGGCAGACGACACGCCCTGCGCGTTCGATCTCAGTTCTTTATAGGCGACGGCGGGGACTTCCATATGTAAATCGATGCGGTCCAGCAGCGGTCCGCTGATTTTCCCGAGATATCGCTGAATGATTGCGCCGGTGCACCGGCATTCTTTCGTTGTATCTCCGAAATGGCCGCAGGGACACGGATTCATCGCACCCACCAACATGAAGCGCGCAGGAAACGAAAGCGTCATAGCAGAGCGAGCCAGCGTGACTGTGTGATTCTCAAGCGGCTGTCGCAGTTGCTCCAGGACGTTACGCGGAAATTCCGGCATCTCATCGAGGAACAGGACGCCATTATGGGCCAAGCTCACTTCGCCGGGCCGCGGAGTCCCCGACCCGCCTCCGATCAACCCGGCATCGGATACGGAGTGGTGTGGCGACCGGAACGGTCGCGCCCAAAGCAGGCCTATTCCCTTCGGCAATACGCCCGGCAACACTGTGAATCTTCGTGGTTTCCAGGGCTTCGTCGAAGGTCAGGGACGGAAGAATTCCGGCGAAGCGCTTGGCCAGCATGGTCTTACCCGATCCTGGCGGACCAATCATTAGCACGTTGTGAGCACCGGCCGCAGCGACCTCCAATGCCCGTTTTGCGGTTGTTTGCCCCTTTACGTCAGCGAAATCCAGTCCGGAATCGGCTTGGGGTCCGGCAGCCGGCGTAGGGGCATCAGTGGTTGGGAAACTTCTAGCGCCGTTCACCAGTCCGACAACTTCAGACAAGTGCGACAGCCCAAACACCCGAACGCCCTCGACGACGGCCGCCTCGACAGCATTCTCGGCCGGAACGATCAGGTTCTCGACTCCAAGCCTCCGGGCGCACGCTGCGACCGGAAGGCTTCCCCTGACCGGCCGGATACTTCCGTCCAGCGACAATTCTCCGGCACAAAGGAACTTCTCCGCGGACCCGGCGATACCCATCGCGCCTAAAATCCCGAGCGCCATCGGCAAATCGAAACCAGCACCTTCTTTTCTGACGTTTGCCGGCGCCAAATTAATGGTTACGCCTTTGTTTGGGTAGCCGAATCCTGAGTTGATGAGGGCCGACTTGATCCGCTCGCGGCTCTCCCGGACGGCGGTGTCGGGCATCCCGACCATGACGAAATCTTTCGGCGACCCGGATGGGTACATATCGACTTCGACTTCAATTGGGAGAGCGTCGATCCCAAAAATCGCCGCGCTACGCGTTCTGTAGAGAGCCACAAGGAGTAGTGGCGCTTAGCTGTGGTGGTTCTCACGAAATCAACACAAAATGACAAATCCACCTGAGTCCATGGCTACGGTTTATACGTCTAATACCCAGATGCGCGATCCATGGATGATATCCTGGAAAGAGCAGGCTACGCGGAGCGATCGTTCTTGAATCGTATCTCTATCATTTTAATAGCCTTGTTTTGCGTGGTTCCGGTGTTTGCCGATTCGGATCAATACCAGGGGTCTACCCTGATCGACAGGTATCGACAAGCGTTGGCTCATCAGGAAGATGCCCTTCGAAATCTGTCCATGGAAGTACACATGGAAGGACGGATTCCCAAACTAAAAAAGGAAGGGAAAATGAGCGCTATGCGCCGCATCTCTTCCCTTGGCAAGATCACGTATAAAGTTCTCGGCTTCTGGGGCGATGACACCGTCAAGAAGGAAGTGATGGCCCGTTACATGACTGCGGAGGTTGACGCTGCTGGTCAGACGGAGGAGAAGGACGATAAGCAAAGTATCGCTATCATTCCGGAGAACTACGAATTCAAGTACAAAGGTCTGACCGATCGCGATCAGAAGCGAGTTCACGTATTCGAGTTGAAGCCGCGGCACAAACGGGTCGGGCTGTTCAAGGGCGAATTATGGCTTGACCCTGAGACATGCCTCCCGGTGCATGAGGCGGGCCGACTGGTTAAAAATCCTTCAGTTTTCATTAAGAAAATGGAGTTCTCCCGGGATTACGAAATCAAAGACGGTGTCGCTTATCTCCGTCGCATGGCCACGAAGACTCAGACCCGAATCGTGGGCGCGGCTGAGTTGAACATCGAGTATGCGAACTTCTCCAGGCAAACGGATGCTGCGGGTGAAGAGCCAGTTGCCGAGTTGAGGCGCCATTAGTCCCCGTTCGCCGGACGGCTGGAACGTTTCCCTTCTCAGTTGTTGTGCGTAGTACCGGGCTTGCCGTAAGCTCAAAGGAGTCCCGATGAGAACGCTTTTCCTGAATCCTCCGTCATTTGAAGGTTTTGACGGCGGCGCCAGTTCCCGGTGGCCCGCATCTCGCGAGATCGAATCGTATTGGTATCCCGTGTGGCTCTGCTATCCGGCGGGAATGATCCCCGACAGCAAGGTTGTTGACGCTCCGCCGCATGGCATCACCATCGAGCAGACTGTCGCGATGGCGAAGGACTTCGAGCTTCTGGTGCTGTTCACATCGACTCCAGGCTTCCATGTCGACGTGAAGATCGCGGAGATGATGAAGGACAGCAATCCGAAGCTCAAGGTCGCGTTTGTCGGCCCTCCCGTGACGGTGGAACCGGAGAAAGCGCTGCGCCGAGCCGGCGATCGACTTCATTGTTCGCCGTGAGTTCGATCATCAGATCGCCGCGTACGCCAAGGGTACGCCGCTTTCCGATATCCCCGGCGTCAGCTATCGGAAGGATGGCAAGTTCATCCACAATCCAGAAGGCGGATTCATCGAGAATCTCGACGAATTGCCCTGGGTCACGAAAATCTACAACCGCGATCTCGATTTCAAGCGATACAACGTTCCGTTCCTGCTGAACCCCTTTATCTCCTTCTACACATCACGCGGCTGCCCGGCGATGTGTACCTTCTGCCTTTGGCCGCAGACCCATTCCGGCCACCGCTGGCGTCTGCGTTCCGCCGACGATGTCGCGGCTGAGTGCAAGTATGCGCTCGAGACATTCCCCGGTTTAAAAGAGATCTTCTTCGACGACGACACTTTCAATTACCAGAAGAAGCGCACCTTGGAGATCTGCTCGAAGTTGAAGCCGCTCAACTTCACGTGGTCGTGCACTTCGCGTGTTACGACCGACTATGAAACGCTGAAAGCGATGAAGGAGGCCGGCTGCAGGCTGCTCATCGTCGGTTATGAATCAGGCGATGCGCAGATTCTGAAGAACATCAAGAAGGGCGCAACCCTCGAGATGGCGCAGCGGTTTACGGAGAACTGCCACAAGCTCGGCTTGGTCATCCATGCGGATTTCATCGTGGGCCTGCCCGGCGAGAGCCGCGAGAGCCTGCGCAATACGATCGAATTTGCCAAGCGCCTCGATACGGAGACAATTCAGGTCTCTATCGCGCACCCATATCCCGGCACGGAATTCTACGACTACGTCAAGACCAACAATCTGATCACAATCGATTCAATGACGGATGAGAGCGGTCATCAATTGCCCAACATCGTATATCCGGGCCTCGACCGCGGCGAACTGGTCGAATGGGTAGAGCGCTTCTACGGGAATATTACTTCCGGCCCAAAGCGGCCTGGCGGGTCGTCAAGAAGGCGATTGTCAACAACGATATCCCACGTCTCTACAAGGAAGCTCGCGAGTACCTGGCGTTGCGCTCCAAACGGAAGCGATTCGTAAAGGAGCACAAGGCCGCCGCAGCCCTCGGCGCGAGCCAATGACGCCGAAGGCGCGCCTTTTGACGTTGATGGTCATCCTTAGCAACGTCGCGGGCAACTTGTTTCTCAGCTTAGGTTTGAAGTCGTCTGCGGGCGTTCTGTCGCCTCTGGTGGCTCTCGGTGTGAGTTTATTGATCCTGTGGACGGTCTCGCGGATGACGCTGATGAGCTGGGCTGATCTGAGCTACATCCTACCTGTGACCGCGATCGGATACGTGCTTTCGGCGCTGGCAGGCAAGATCTTCCTTGCCGAGCACATTTCGCTCCTGCGATGGAGCGGAACACTGCTCATCGTTGCCGGAATCGCGCTGGTAGGCAGAACACAGGCGGAGACGCGTTGATGCGATGGCTGCTGGTAGCGGCCATTGTTGCATCGACAGCGGCCGGCGACCTCCTCCAGAGCTTCGAGATGAAGCGTCATAAACAATCGAGCCTAGCCCAGACTGTCGGCTTTCTCAAGCGGCCGCTTTTGATGATGAGCATCGGATGTATGGCGATGTCATTCTTCTCGTTTATGGCTCTCCTGCAAATTGCGGATCTAAGCTTCGCGGTTCCCGCAACGGCGGCCACGGTTGTGATCGAAACCGTCCTTGCCCGCCTTGTGTTGAAGGAACGCGTGGACGGTCGGCGCTGGGCCGGAGCTGTACTTGTCGCACTGGGTGTGGCGTTGCTAGCGGCGTGATCCTCCTTGCGGGTATCTGCGCGGCTGCCGGCGTTTACCAAGTCCTTGCCTTAGTCGCCTGTGTCTCACACCTTCGCAGACGCGACTCCCCGCCTTCGCTACGACCTGGAGTCTCCATCCTGAAGCCGGTTTGTGGGGCCGACGACCACTTCTGGCCTGCGATTGTCAGCCACGCGAACCTCCAATACCCTACTTTCGAGATCCTCTTCGGCGTTCGGGAAGTAACCGATTCCGCCATTCCGTTCATCGATCGCCTTCAATCGGAATTCCCACACGGCAACATAAGACTGGTCAAGGTCACTACTGAAACTGCCAACGCCAAGGTAGGAGCGCTCATCGACCTGGCGCGGGAGGCTCAATATTCCACGCTCGTGGTCAATGACAGCGATATCCTCGTTCCTCCCGATTACCTGGACAGGCTTGTCGGCGCACTGCAAGATCAACGGATCGGGCTTGTGACGTGCTTGTACCGTGCGGGAGCGGATACGTTCCCGTCCAAGTGGGAAGCGCTCGGCATCGCAACGGATTTTGCTCCGAGCGCGCTTGTGGCGCCTTTGGTCGGGGTGAACGAGTTCGGCTTGGGATCGACGTTGGCCCTGCGCATCGAAGATCTCGACGCGATCGGTGGATTCGAGTCGGTTGGGGACTACATCGCGGACGATTACCAACTCGGTAAAGGAATCAGTCAATCCGGCAAGCGCGTGCATATGTCGGGTATGCCGGTTGAGACCCATCTTGGGTCTGGTACCTGGAAGAGCATCTGGGAGCACCAGGTTCGTTGGGCGCGGACAATCCGGCTCTCACGAGGTGCGTATTTAGGATTGCCGGTCACGAACGCTTCATTGTGGGCAGGTGTCGCACTTCTCTATGGTTGGTGGTCAGTTGCCCTTTCACTCTTGGCGCTTCGAGTCACTGTTGGATGCGTCGCCGGACTCGCAATCCTTCGCGACCCGATTACCGCGCGCCTGTGGTGGCTGATGCCTTTGCGAGACCTGTGGGGATTCGCCGTGTGGGTCGCCGGCATGACCGGTCGCAGAGTCATGTGGAGAGGCAAGAGTCTGACTCTCGACAAACAGGGACGCATCACCAATGGCTGAGCGCAGGCTTTTTGTATGAGCTTCGACCTTAGGTCTACCGATAGAAGGGCTGCCAGTTCAGCCAGCGCGGACCGTACTTGGGTTCGGGTTTGCCCACTTCCAATGCTCCGAGATCGGGAGCGCGGCCGGCAAAACCGTCGTTGATCGTAGGAATCGCGACACCTGCGTCAACGGCCTTACTTCCCGGCTTCAACCGGAAGTTGAGGTCCATCGCGTGATACACGTGATGGCGCTTGGACGGGTCTGCGGGGACCATCTTCTCGAAGATGTCGAAATCGACCTCGAGGCCGTGCGCCTCGTGACCCGTCGCTGCACGCAGGTCTGCCAAGGCGCCGAAGGTTTTCCAATCCGTCGGGCTTCGGCTCATATGAGCGCTGACCTTTTGCGGGCCCAGCCAGCGCGTACTGTGCCGCGACTCCCTTGTTCGGGCGAAAGCCGTTGTAATCCGAGCTGTACGTATCTGTCGCGTTGGCCCACGTCATGATTCCGCGATCCGGCGTGTCTCTGCCGAGAAACAGGTTATTCCTCCAGTGCACGTTCGAAGAAGGGTCGCGCGCAACCTGTTCGCCGATGATCGTGTTGTGGAACACGAAGAGACCCGCAGGCTTGGCCGAAAATTTGAACGCAACACCGCTAGGTACGTGATAGAGGATATTGCGGAAAAAGTACACAGGTCCGCCGAACACGGGCTGTGAACTGTAGCCGCCCTGCGCCGCATTCACACCGCGGTTGTTGAAGACGCGAATGTTGTGCACGCCTCCGTCGGTCTCGATGAAATCATCGTTGAACAGGTGGATATCGTTGTTATAGATATCGATCGATGAGGCGCGCCGCTCAGGATCCTTTTCCGGCGTTCCGTATGTGGAGATGCCGATTCCATCGTGGAAGTACGCAATTGCGTTGTGGGCAATTACATGACCTGGTCCGTACACCTTCACGGCGTAATAACTCCGGAGTTCGTGCGAGCCGTATGCTCCGGCGCTCGCCCATAGCGGTCCGGTCCAGCCGATGAGGCGCATACGATCTTCGCGACCCAGGAATAGGTTGTCGGCGATATAGAAATCGCTGGAACCCGCATACTCTGTCCATACGCCGAAGCCGACGTTCTCGAAGCGGCAGTTCTTCACCGTCAAGCGCAACGGCGCCCGTGACCTCCTTCTGGCCTGCGAAAAACGCGACATCAGTGTTGCGAACGGTGATGCCGTCAAAGATGTGATACTGCGACGCCATGACATCGAACATGCGGTGATTCCCGTCGCCATCGAAAATAACCTCGCCGTCGCCCGCAGCCTTGATCGTGATGGGCTTTTCCGGCTGTTCCCTTGAGTGTCAGCGACAGCGATCCATCGAAGGGCGTCATCATCGGATCGACGTAATTCAGGCGCTCGGCTTGTACAGGCCCGCGTGGACCAGCAGCGTGTCCCCGGTTGCGCGCGCCGCTCCCAGACCACGCTCCAATCGCCGAGCCCTGCGCCGTAGTAGGCCTGCAGAATGCCGGTGAAGCTTGGCTCGATGCGCTTGCCCTGATAGTCCGGCGGGGTACACATGCAGCGTGCGGCCTTCTTTCGAGGGCTGAGGTTCGGTCCGTGTCTTCACGTTGACCGTTTGGTCGTCTGGCCTGTTGCGCCGTCGGGGTCGGTCAGCTTGAACTCGGCATTCATATTCGGTTCCCGGCTGCAGATTCAGAATGCTGCCGGCAAAGCCGTCCGGCACCGTGTAGTCGAGATTCTCCCGCCGGCGATAGATGTTCTCTCCGCCGATCCGCACTAATGGCAGCGCAGATCGCCATGCAGTCTCGCCTACGGCCTGTATTGGACCGCAACTGTTGCATTGCGATTCGCATCGCCCGTGATGGACCATTCAAAGCCGAGATTCAACAGGGTCGGATGTTCTACGACGAATTTCCCAGCTTGTGTGGCGTTTTGCGCGTAGGCGCTCGCAGCCACATCAGCAGGAGTGAGCAGAATCGGCTATTCATGTTCGGGGCTAATTATATACCTCGGTCTTCGGACGCCCCGTTTGCCGCAGCGCCAACCATTTCTTTCCAAGCGACCGGTTCCAGTACATCAGCGACCCAGTGACGAACATCACGGCTGGCATTAGTCCGAGTGAAATCGCCGAGACCGCCGACGAAAGGACGAGCACTACCTCGCTATTTTCGTGCATCCGCGGACGGCAGAGTGATCGGAAGTCTGGACACGGAAGGAATTGTTCTTGCATGGCCGCAGAATTCCATTCCGATCTGCTGGCAGGGCCACCAGGACGCGTCATCAATGGCGTGGGCGCTCTCTTGCTCCTGACGCACTGCCGGACGGGGGTCGTTTCTGATGGCCTGCAATCCCAATAGAGCTCATTGCTGGTCAAGGTACACGCAGCGAAAGCTTTCTGCGAAAGAGACCGGATCCGGGTTGGCGGTGCGATCCCCCGCGCGTACGATGTCTCGACAAGGGAATGCTTCATCTCATCGCGAGAGACCAGGTAGTCGCAGTTCAAGGCAGCCACGCGATCAAACAAACTAAGATTCTTCCGGAGCGCCAACTCTCCTGTAGAATGAAGGTCGGCAATGGTATCGAGGCGTAGCTATGTGCGTTGGGTAGAACAGCTATTCGCTGTCCTGCTGCTCACTGTCATTGCTGCTGGACCTTCTCGCCCGCGTTCGCGGCAACTCAACACGTCGCAGTGTTCAATGTCCTGCTGCAGGCAGAAACGCAGCACAACATGCTGCAAGCACCATGCGCATACACAATACGACACACGGTAACCCTGTGCTGAAGGGTGAATCCATCGTGTGCGGGCTGGTTGCACTGTAGCATTCGCCTCGCCTGCAGGCGTCATCGCGCTGGAATTACCCAGGATTAAATTGTTCATCCCACGATCGGGATCCGTGCGCCTGATGCCTCCCGCCCGCGCTCCGGCAGATCGGTCTGCGTTTAGCGCGAGCTTATATCAACGTCCCCCACCTGACTTTCTCCTTTAGCGCCCGAGTCCCGCGACCGTCAATACACACGGCCGCAAGCGTTTTATCGGGACCCTCTGATCTGAACCTAAGAGTCTGAAGAGTTATTGGAGAAGGAAGTGAAAGCCATTCGGATACCGAGGCTCATCGAGCTCGCATTGGGCGGCGCTCTTGTGATAACCCCAGCTTTGCCTCAGCAGACGATTAACAACGCGAGTATCAGCGGTCGAGTCACAGATCCATCCGGCCAAGTTATCGAAAACGCCAGAGTCGTTGCGCGGCAGTTGGAAACCAAGCTGACGCAGTCGACCAGCACTGACACGGAGGGACGGTTCAGGTTTCCATATCTGCGCGTCGGGGCGTATGAGATCTCGTTCCAAAGGAAGGATTCGCCGACCTCACACGAGAGCTAACGCTGGCCATAGGGAGCGCATATGAATTGCCAGTGTCTCTGTCCGTCGAGATCGCGACAACGAAGGTCCAGGTACAGGCCGACATTGCAGCGCTGGAGACAGCGCGAAGTCAGATTGCCGGAACTGTAGCTCAGACCGAAATAAAGAGCCTGCCCCTGAACGGCCGCAACTTCTTAGACATTGCCCTCCTGGTTCCGGGTGTCTCGCCGACCAACACGGCGAGCACGCAATTGTTTCCGGAGACATCTGCCGTTACGGGTCAGGGATTGTCGATCAACAGCCAGCGAAATTTCTCGAACGGCTTTATCGTCGACGGTCTTTCGGCCAACGATGACGCAGCGGGTCTGAGCGGCATACCCTATGGGGTCGACGCAGTGGACGAATTGCAGGTGGTTACGTCCGGCGGACAGGCAGAGTTCGGCCGAGCCTCGGCGGGTACGTCAATGTCGTGACTAAGAGCGGCACGAATACACTGCACGGGAACCTCTATGGTTACTTGCGTGACAAACGAATGAACGCGAGCAACGCGCTGTCGCGAGCGAAACTGCCGTTGACACAAGTGCAATATGGAGCCAGCCTGGGCGGACCAGTAATCAAGGATCGATCGTTCTACTTCGGCAATTTCGAACAGCGCCGCCTGAATCAGTCAGGATTGGTCACGATCTCGCCCGCGAATGTCTCGGCCATCAACGCCAGACTCGAGTCAACCGGATACAGGGACCATTCGTAACGACGGGTTTGTATCCAAATCCCGTGGACAGCACAAATATACTCGCAAAACTGGATCACCAGATGAGCGAAAACGATCTCATCACGTTCCGTTATACCGGGTATCAGTAGCGAGCGAAAACACGCGAGGCGCCGGCGGGCTCAGCGCACCGAGCGCGGCGGCCGGGCTAAACAATGCCGACCACAACATCGCGATCGGCAACATCCTTACAATCTCGCCGCGAGTCGTGAACGAGACACGAGGTCAAATTCATCTATAGCGACCTTCATGCGGATCCCAACGACCAGATCGGCCCCTCAGTCAGCATTTCGGGCGTCGCCACATTCGGGAGATTATCGGGATCGCCAACCGGTCGAGAGAATCGACTCTATGAAATCGTCGATAATCTTTCGATTCAGTCGGGCTCGCATGCCATTCGCATTGGCGCCGAGTTTCTGCATAACGACACGACGATCACATATCCGAGAACGATTCGCGGGAGTTACTCGTTCTCGTCCTTGGCGAACTTCTTAACGGGTGTCTACAACAACGCCGGTTTTACACAAACGTTCGGGCATTCGCTGGTGGCGCAGAGCAATCCGAACGTCGGGTTGTACGCGCAGGATGAGTGGAAAGTAACTCCGCGGCTAACATTGAATCTGGGCCTCCGCTACGATCTGCAGTTTCTTCACACGATCGCTACGGACACGAATAATGTTTCGCCACGCATCGGGCTGACGTGGGCGCCGTTCAAATCGCGCCGCACGGTGGTACGCGGCAGTTACGGATTGTTTTACGATCGCGTGCCGCTACGCGCGCTCGCCAATGCGCTCCTGTCGAGTGACAATACGACGCAAGTCACGGCCGACAGCCAGATCGGTGTCGGACTTAGTCCCACTCAGACTGGAGCGCCCGTGTTCCCCAATATTTTGACCGCGATACCCTCTGCTGTACTGGTGAATTTCTCGACGATGGATCGCAGCATGCAGAACGCGTATTCAGCGCAGACCAGCGTTGAGATCGAGCAGCAACTTGGGGCTCGCAGCACGCTGAGCGTCGGATACCAGCAGGTCCGCGGCCTGCATCTCATCGTTGCGATTAACCAAAACGTGCCTTCATGCATTGCGGCGGGTGCGAACAATGGATGCAGACCGAATGCAGCCTACGCGAATAACAGCCAGTATTCGCCGCGCGCCGACTCGAAGTATGACGGCCTTCATGTATCGTTTGTACAGAGGCCCGTCAAGTGGGGAAACTATCGCATCTCGTATACGTACTCCAAGGCTATGAACAATGTGGGTGAGTTCTTTTTTAGCTCGCCAATCGACAACTTCAACCTGTGGCAGGATTGGGCGCGCTCGGATGACGACCAGCGGCATCGGCTAGTGATGAATGGATCCGTTCATACATCGTTCAACTCCCCCAGAACTGCTTGGGAATGGATGAGCCACGGATTCGAGTTGACCAGCACGCTTCAATACTATTCGGCGCTTCCGTTCAATATCACCACGGGATCCACGACGGTTCAGGGCACCGCGGCGCGTCCGGTAGTCGGCGGCGCATTCATATCTCGCAATGCCGGGGACGGGTTTGATCGTTTCAACCTCAATCTCCGGCTCAGTCGTTCTCTCCAACTCACCGAGCGTGTGCGTTTCGAAATCCTGGGCGAAATGTTCAACGTAACCAATCGCGTTAATGGCGTTACCTTGAACGGCACGTTCGGATTCGGAGCGTATCCGTCCAGCCCGCTGCCTGCCTTCGGTCAAACGACGTCCGTATCGGAGCCGAGGAGCGGTCAACTCGGTCTACGTCTGACTTTTTAGGAGCTTGCCATGTCCCTGCTCATCACCGCACTGATCGCCGCTGCGATTCCGCCGATTGCAACCGATACTCCAAATCGACAGCCTCAGCTTGCCGCATCGAATGGCGTGGTTGCTCTGGTGTTCGGGAGCGGGCGATCGGTGATGTTTTCCAAATCGCTGGACCGGGGAAGAACGTTCTCTAATCCAGTTCAGATCGCCGAGGCGCCAGTGCTGCCCCTGAGCCGTCATCGAGGCCCGCGTGTTGCGTTTTCAGGGCGAACGCTCCTCGTTACCGCCATTGTGGGCACGACAGTGGCGGCCGGCCCTCATGCGCACGGTCTGCCTTCGGATGGCAATCTGCTGCTGTGGCGGTCGAAGGATGGGGGTCGAACGTGGTCGAAGCCGATCACGATTAACGACGTGCCCTCCTCTGCCCGCGAAGGACTCCATGCGATGGCTGCCGATGGCGATGGAAATGTCGCCGCCGTGTGGTTGGACCTGCGTGCCAAGGGGACACGACTGTATGGCGCCGTCTCTAAGGACGGAGGCGTTAACTGGTCGCCAAACTTCAAGGTCTACGAATCGCCCGATGGAACTATCTGCCAATGCTGCCATCCTTCGCTGCTGGCTAACGGAGGCGGAGAATTCTCGGTGATGTTCCGAAACGTCGTTCAAGGGTGTCGCGACATGTACGTGCTTCGAATCCGGGACGGTAAGACTGTCAACGCACCGCAAAAAGTCGGTACCGGAACGTGGGAAATCACGGCTTGCCCGATGGATGGCGGCGGAATGGCGTTGTCGAATGGTAGAGTACTCACCGCTTGGCGCAGAGATGAGGATATCTTTCTGGCGGTTCCAGGCCGTAACGAAGTGCGGCTCGGGCAAGGCAAAGACGTAGCGCTCGCCGCAGCAGGCGAAAAGGTTTTTGCTGTGTGGAACTCTGCCGGAGCGGTTAAGTCGTATGTGTCGGGTACGGTGTCGTCGATCAGTGGTGAAGGTACATTTCCGTCCGTGACGGCCCTCCCCGACGGCAGCGCTATCGCCGTATGGGAGGAGAAGGGCTCGATTGCCGCACGCCGCCTGGAGTGACTTTCCGCGAACGAGCGACAGATCGTGATAACCCTAGAAGTGCATGGCTGCACATAAGATCCTGTCACGCTACGTCGCTCCTTTCCTGTTCGTTGCGATCGCCGCATACGCTCAAACGCCGAAACTCGTTGATGCGCACGTGCATTACAACGGTGATGTGGCATTCCTCAAACAGCTCGTCGCCCGGCTCGAGAAGCACGAAGGCATTGCTTTTCTGCTGGTCAAGCCTGAGCATCTCAAACAGGCATCCGACTTCATCGCCGCGAATCCTGGCCGCCTGATCGGCTTCGGAGACGTCTCGCTAGACGATCCGAAGGCTCTCGACCAGATCGATCAATTTCATAAAGCGGGTTTCCGCGGGCTCGGCGAGTTTAGCCGCACTCGTAAGGCCTACGACGATCCGATCTACACACCCATCTACGATCGTGCAGCGAAGTATGGAATGATTCTGTTGTTTCACACCGGAATCGTAAACCGCACCCGGCCCGACGTCGCCGAGGATGTTAGCGTCGACCGCTTGCGTGTGACGCTGCTCGATAACATTGCTCGGCGTTATCCGAAGACCACGATTATCGGCGCTCACCTCGGGAACCCCGACTACGCCTGGGCTGGGGAGATCGCACGGTGGAATCCGAACCTCTTTTTCGATCTCTCCGGGTCGACACTAATCAAGAAGCAGGAAGACCCGACTTTCTTTAAGTCGATTTTCTGGTGGTCGAGTGTCGCAAGTCCGCACACACCCAAATCGCAGGTCAGCGCTTTTGAAAAAGTTGTATTCGGATCGGATGTATTTGGCGGTGAACTACAGGAATTCGACGATTCGATCGAACGGTACAAGCGCGTACTGAACGCGTGCGGTGTGTCGCAGGAAGCGCAGGCGAATATCTTTGGCGGCACACTTTGGAGAATTCTGAACAGCAGCAAGTGATCCAGGGACGCGATGCCCTCCGAACCGATTATCAAAACTGTTGGCGCTATTGACCGATCGCGACTACGTGTCCGGCGGTGCGGACATACATCAATTTGTCCGATATCGCCGGCGTCGACAGGACCAGTTCACCGAGACCATTTCGGTTTATGATCTCGAACTCGGGACCAGCTTTTATCACGAACGTGTCGCCTTCCTCGCTAGTAACGTAAACCTTGCCGTCCGCTGCGATCGGTGATGACGTGAATGCTCCGCCTTCGCCGAGCCGCTGCTCATACAACTTCCGCCCGTTTCTCGCATCGTAGGCTTTGAAGATGCCGTTGTTCGTGCAGGCGTAGATGATGTCGCCGTGTACAACCGGCGTTTGCAGGTAGGACCCGTTGCGTTCTTCGCTCCATGCCAGACCCGGGCTGATGCGTGAACCATTCGGCGGTGAAATGTCGCCCGTGGCATGCGGCCGGATCGCGTACAGCGGCGCCTTGCCGCCGTGGGCGTTCGCAACGAAGATGAGGCCATGAGCCATGAAAGGAGTAGGGACCGGAATGTCACCCTCTGACTTCAGACGCCATAACTCCTTTCCATCGCGCAAGTCATACCCTGCGATATATGGATATCCATTCGTCACAACCTGCGTACGATTTCCGGTCTTGAAAATTCCGGGTGTGGCCCAACTCGAGACCGACACGGGCGCCCGGCCGATGCGCCAGATCTCGCGGCCATCGGCGGCAGCAAATGCCGCGAGGAATCCATCGGCCTTCGTATCGGCCTGGACGACGACGGTGTCTTCGAACAGTACGGGCGAACTCGCAAATCCCCAGGACAGCGTCCGATCCTCCGGTGGCGTCATGTCCAGCGTGCCCAAGTCCTTCCTCCATTGAAGTTTGCCGTCGAGTGTGTAGCTGTACAGGCCTTCCGACCCGAATAGCGCAATCAGGCGCTTGCCATCCGTGCTGAGCGTCGTGTTTGCATGCGTAGCTTTCGTGTGACGCCGTGCTCGAGGCTTCCCCTTGTGGGCGACCTCGGTCCACAACACTTTGCCCGATTGTTTGTCGAGACAGTAGATGACCCATTCCTGCTCGCCGTCATCATCTGCGGACGTGCCGGCGCCGTATAGTCCAACTTTCAAAGGCGCTTTGCCGGCCTTTGCGACCGCGGTGGTCACGAAAAGCTTGTTGCCCCAAATCACGGGGCTGGAGTGACTGAGTCCCGGAATCGGAGTCTTCCACTTGATGTTACGGATCGGACCTGCGGTGGCGTCGCCGTTCCAGCTTGTCGGCGCGGAGCCCTCCCCTACACCACTGGCCGCAGGACCTCGATACGCCGGCCAGTCTGCTGCTGCGGCAAGAAACGTGACCGCAGAACTGGCGAGTAGGAGGCGGCCGGCCCACCCAACTACAGGAGCGCAGGACAACATGACTCATTAGTATACGTTTTCGAGTGTTTGTATATCTGACACTAGGATGCCGGCCGAGCTTCGTAAGTGACGTCAGCGGACGGCGTAGACGTCGTATGTCGCCGTGTTGCTCGCCGAATCAAACTCGCCGATACCGAGACAATGCAACCGATTCAGCCACGCGTAGTCAGGATGACTCGTGGACAATCGAGGCGAAGTTCGAATTTGCCCAACTCCCGCCAAATCGCCGCGCATGAAACGGTCGTGACCTTCAGGACCAAAGTCAATGACGCCTGGATACGTGATCAGGATCAATGCGCCGTCGCCGGTTTCCAGGGTTGCACGTACATCCAGCAGAGCAACGCCATCCCGGCGCAGCGTTACCCAATCCCCGCCCACCGGACGTATCTTCCCTTGAATGGCAGGACCGGTGACCTCACCGCGAGAGACGTAAAAGTTGACACGGAGGCCCTCAGGTACGGGCCCGATCACCTCCGGTGGGTTAACAAGGGTGGCGTTAAACGTGAAGATAAGCTCCAGACTGTAGTCGATCATAGTCAGTCAAACTCCATGACCGGAGCATTCTGATCTACGCCCGTCCGTCCCGTTTCAATCCTTGCGACGCAGTAATTCTCGGCTTTGATGGGCGCGGCGGCCAGCCGACGCATCAAAGCAATCTGCCCCACGTGCGTCAATGCATCGGCGATGGCCCCCTGGAACAGTTTTTCCGCAGGTGTATGTATGGGCTCCCCGGACGCGAGGTAGTCATCGAATCGCGTAAGCGCAGCGAAGAATCGTGCCGTATCGTCGGCCCACGAGTTGGGAGTCGAGTCATGCCATCGCTCCTCACCATGCGCGAGTGAAAGGGCCCAGTCGAATAAATCGCCCATGTGCGCCAGAATCTCACCGGCGGATCGGGCTGCTGTCCCGCTCGGAAGCCGCTGAATTCGGCCGGCGCGTTCCTGACCGCCTTTGCCGTACGGTATGCAAGCGTCGCAACGGTGTGCCTGAGCCCGACAGTATCTGTCTGTTTCATCATCGTGGTTTGTGTCATAGTCGCTCCTCCCGATTTCGGATGTGCTAAAGCTTTTATACGGCGCCTTTGGAGGTGGAATCTTGGCAAAAATTGCTGATGAATTAGAGCGGGCGCTACGGAGACGCGCACGTGAAGGACGTCCGGGGTCGGCCGACGGACAACCGATCGCACACGGCTCCGGGTGGTCCGTGCGCGACGTGCTTTGTACCTCCGGACCGCACGATCCTGTGTTTGAAGAACGGCACTCGATGGTGTCGATTGCGATCGTTGTAGCCGGCAGCTTTCAATACCGCTCCACCGCAGGTTGTGAGTTGATGACGCCGGGTTCGGTCCTGCTCGGCAATGCAGGACAAAGCTTCGAATGCACACACGAACACGGGGAGGGTGATCGATGCATTGCCTTCACGTACAATCCCGCCTTCTTCGAACGTATTGCATCCGACAGCGGCTTCCGAGGCCCGAACGCCGATTTTCGACCGCTGCGGTTGCCTCCATTAACAGCAACGTCTTCCATAGTTGCCCAAGCATGTGCCGGACTCCTTGGCTCGGCGAACACATCTTGGGAGGAACTCTGCATCGAACTCGCTGCCCGAGCCACACAACTTGCAGCCGGCATCACACCCTCGGCCAGCATCGCTCCGCCGGCAGCAACCGCCCGTGTGACACGAGCTGTCCGTGTGATCGACAGCCGCCCCTCCGCCGACCATAGGCTGGATGAATTGGCGAACGTCGCCGGACTCAGTCCTTATCATTTCCTACGCACTTTCGAAGGGCTCACCGGTGTGACGCCCCACCAATATGTCGTAAGAACGCGCATGCGGCACGCCGCCGCCCGACTTACCACTGAGCGGGACAAGATTATTGATATCGCCCTGGATTCGGGCTTCGGTGACATCTCGAACTTCAACCGAACGTTCCGCTCTGAGTTCGGTGTCAGTCCGCGGGCGTATCGTAAGGTGAGGCAAGACTAAAAGTTGTGCGTGAGACCCTGCCCAGGATCGTCGGGTTCCTCACTACGATTGGCTTGCCGGTGCACCGTGCAGTTATTTCGAGCCCAGCGATAGTGCCGGGCATCCACATCGATCACGGAACGCTCATTGTAGATGAATCTCAACTCAAATGGCCCGGCGATCTCCTTCATGAAGCCGGACATCTGGCAATCCTCCTCCCGGAACATCGAATCGTCGTAACCGGCACAGCAGGGGAAGATCCCGGATTTGAAATGGCTGCGATCGCATGGTCCTGGGCTGCGCTTGTACATCTGCGATTGGATCCGGCGGTGGTGTTTCATCAGGAGGGCTATCGTGGCAGCTCGGAGAGTCTCATCGAGAACTTCAGGATGAGTCGCTTCGTGGGACTTCCCATGTTGCGCTGGATGGGCATGATCGCGGACGAGCGTCAATTTCCGGCGATGTCCCGATGGCTACGCGAATGAGATCGGGATAGTACGGACGGTAAGATCGTAATCACATGCCAGTTTCCTTGAAAGATCAAGTCGCTTTAGTCGTAGGCGCATCCAGCGGCATTGGCCGGGAGAGCGCAGTTCTGTTGGCGCGGGAAGGCGCCAAGGTAGTCGCTTCGGCACGCCGGGAAGATCGGCTCCGTGAGTTGCAGACCCAGCTTAAGAACGAAGGTCACCCCATCGAAATCCTCGCTGCCGATGCTTCGCAAGTCAGCGATATGACAAAGCTCGCGGACTTCACGCGATCCAAATTCGGCCGCATCGATGTTCTGGTCTTCGTCACAGGTACCAATACACCGGATCGAGCGATGACACGCCTCAACCCCGACATCTGGAACATGATGATCAATGTGAATCTGAATGGCGCGTACTATGCTACCCAGGCGGTATTGCCCGGCATGCGCGAACAAAAGTCAGGACACCTGATCTACATTTCCTCGATCTCCGGTCTCGTTCCTGACGTATCCGGCGCAGCATATCAGGCCTCCAAACGCGGACTCCTCGGTTTCGCTCACGCCATCCGCGTTGAGGAAAAGGAGAACGGGATTCGCACCTGTGTCGTATGCCCCGGACTCGTTGAAACCGAGATCCTGGAGAAACGCCCTGTGAAGCCGAATGCCGAAACGCTCGCGAAGGCATTGCAGCCTGAGGACGTGGCTGAAGTCGTCGTATCTGTGGCGAAGCTACCCGCGCGAGCCGTCGTTCCGGAAATGCAAATCATGCCCACCTATCTGTAGCCTTCCGGCATATGAGGAGTCACGGGGTTGTCCACTACGAATGTCTTACTATGACCACCGAACAACCCCAACAGCACGTTTTACCTGCAGGATGTATCAGGTGGCAAAGCGCTAACGGCCGAAAATACGCTCGGTACGGTCAGAGTGAACGTTCGTCGAGCTTGACAATTGTACACGGGACGGGCTCATCTCGTCCCGTGTCTAGGTCTGCCGAGTGATCCGCCGAATTTGTTCAAGATGATTCAGATCGTGGCCGGCCATGTGTCCTGCCAGTTCTTTCACGCTTGTGGGACCCCTCTCGGCATGCACACCTGTGCGGTTCCACTCATCAGATGACAATGACCCGAGCATTCGTAGATTCCACTCTCGTATCATCCGAAACAGGGTGAGCGTTTCGTCAACCGGGCGCTCACTGTAATGGCCAAGTCGCGCCCACTCATCCTGACTGAAACCCGCCAGCAGGGCGCCATCGTTCTCGATCATCTGGCGGTAGCGCCATCCAGTGGCGATCTCGTCATCGAGCAGGTGACCCACGATCTCGTTCACGCACCATTCGTCCGGAGCCGGTCTGCGGGTAAGTTTCTCGTTATCCGTGCCTTCCAGTTCTCGCGCAATCAGTCCCGGTGTATCGGCCAGAACTTTGAGCGGGTCTCTGCCTTCCACGTAGGACGACAATCGGGATAAATACTGCTCCGCCGTTTCGCTCATGACATTCCATTATGCTTCCGATACAATCGTCCGTCGTGACGCCGCTTCAAACCGAAACTCCTTCGACGATGCAACGTTTAGAGGATCAAATCGCGTGGTACGACAGAAAGGCTGGCCGGCCATCAGGGCTGGTACAAGCGATTGAAAGTTCTCACGATCGTGTCAGCGGCTCTCATTCCGGTAATTTCCGCTGCCAAATGGGACGCGCTCTACTCCGCCGGACTCGGAATCATCATCGTCATTGCCGAAGGCATGCTACAGCTCAATCAGTTTCAAACAAATTGGCTGACGTACAGATCCACGTGTGAGGCATTGAAACACGAGAAATATTTATATCTCGCGCAGGCCGGACCGTATGCCGGCGCTGACAAGCCCGTAGTTATACTGGCTGAGCGGACGGAAAGCCTAATTTCACAGGAGCACGCGAAATGGGTGTCTTTGCAGGACCAGTCTCGTAAAACACTGCCTCCGATTACTTCCGAGCCTCCGAGTGTGACCTGGGCTGTGTGCTCCTGGCCATCGCGAAGGTATTTCACTGTCACGACGTCCCCGACTTTGCTGCTCTGCAACGCGTATGTGAAGTCGTAGAGATTGTTGATCGGCTTATCGCCGAACCCGATCAAAATATCACCGCCCCTTAAGCCAGCCTTTGCCGCGGGTGAACCGGGACGTACATCCGAGAACTTGACACCTTTCTCGACTGGCGCGAAGTCTGGTACGGATCCGAAGTATGGACCATAACCGCCTCCGGACGGGATGGCCCCTCCACTGTGAGGCCCCATTTCAACCTTCACGAACTGGGGTCGCTGGTCCGCGGTGATCAGTCTCTCTGCCACATCACCCACGAAGCTCACGACCTGCGCGGACGCGGGGCCGCTGATCTTTATCCCACGTATCGCTCGGCTTGTGATAATCGCCGTGCAGTCCCGAGAAAAAGAACAGCACCGGGATCGATTTCGCGACAAACGAAGTGTGATCGCTCGAGCTGTACCCTTCAGGCGAGAAGTCGATCTTGAATGGATACCGGGCGGCTATCTCCTTCAGCATCGGTTCGAACGTCGAGCCTGTCCCTGTCCCGCCTATGTACAGTCTGGAACCGTTCACGCGGCCGATCATGTCCATGTTGATCATCGCGATTGCGTTCTCGATCGGCAGCGTCGGGTGATTCACCCAGTGGGACGAGCCGAGCAATCCGATCTCCTCTCCGGCGAAAGCGATAAAGAGCACGCCTCTTTCCAGGTTCATTGCGCCGGCGAAGCAAACAGCCGTGCAAGCTCGAGAACACCTGCGGCTCCCGATGCATTGTCATCGGCGCCGGGATGGACCTGGCCTATCTGTGAAGGAGCGAGAGAACTCTCGTTACCGAATCCCAGATGATCGTAATGGGCTCCGATGATAACGTACTCCTTGCTCCGGCCCAGGAAGGTATCCAAGCACATTCCGCACGGTCGCTTGCTGCCGCTCGACATCCACGTGTACCTTCAGGCGGAAGGCATCGGGCAGGGCCAGGGAAAGAGGTTCCGCTCTTGCATCAAGGTCGCGTTGCAAATCGGCAAGCGACTTGTTTCGCAGCCTTCAGCCATTCCTCTGCGACGGAATTCTTCACCTGGATCATGAAGAATCCCTGCATTTTCGGGCCCTGAAACAGCGCCGAATCGAATTAGTTCATCTTGCTGATTTGCTTGCGACGCCCCGTTGACGAAACCACAGCCTTGGCTCCGTGATTACGCGCATTGATCGCTTTCGAAACCAGGCTCGCGTGCCGCGTGTAGGCCCGGTCCTTGCCAGATCTGTCCTTGCGAAATGACTGCGGTTCGTACCGGAGCACCAGGACGATCTTGTCCTTTACTTCCAGAGTTTGTAATCGTCATATTGAAACTCTGACGCAGTAATACCGTAACCCGCGCAAAGACAACGGGAGCGCTGCACCTGTCCATTGGAGGAAAAGCTCAGCGGCGTGTAATCGGTATTCAGCTTAAAGCGTTGTTTCGACGCTTCGAGTTGATTTCCTGGTCCCGGCTTCGCGCCCGTCGTAACCTGAAACGCCTGCAGATACGAATTGTTCTCACCTGCGGGCTGAAGGCGAAGTTCCTTGAATTCGTCCTCGATGTAACGCTGGGCCCGCTGTAGCCCTTTGTGCCCGCTCCTCGACCCTGCAACTGCGGCGACGCAAGAAACTTGACGTCCTCGATGTAACGTTCCGGTTGAGCTTGCTGGCCGCTGCCCCGAGCACGATGCTCAAGGGAACGGTGATCAGCACCGGCGCAATCAGAACCCGCAGCTTCGAATATCCGTTCACGGGGCCTCCTATCGTTAAGCGTCGCACGTCTCTTTAGTTTCCCCTAACTCGACATATATACTGGGGCGCTCACTACCAAGTGCTTACGGGAGGTATTTTCGCGTGTCAACTTCACAAATCGATCGCCGCTCTTTACTCCGTGGACTGCTCGGCCCCGCGGCGCTGTTTGGGATGGACGCAATGTTCACCGCCAAGCGAACCGACGCCGCCGCCGTTGGACCGAACGACGACATCAAGGTCACCAAAATTGAATCCTTTGTTCTGAAAAACTCCTGGGTGTTCGTGAAGATCTCGACGGATGCCGGCGTTGTCGGTTGGGGCGAAATGCTCAAGGACGACGCCAAGGCATGTGCGGCAGGCGCGTTGGAGGTCGGGAAGTATCTCGTTGGCCAGGATCCCTGCCGGGTGGTTCATCATTGGCAAGCGATTCACCGCGGAGCGTTTTATCGCGGCGGTCCCATCAAGACCGCAATCTCGAGCGGTATCGATCAGGCGCTCTGGGATATCAAAGGGAAGGTAGTACGGTGTTCCCGTCTACAAGTTGCTGGGCGGTCCCACTCGCGATCGGGTAAGGGTGTACGGAACCGTCAGCGAGAAAACAGGCGTGAACGCGATGAAGACCGGACTTCGAGGCGGTCAGCGCGCGCCGTTCAAGTACAACGAAGGCCAGAAGTTTGTGGACGAGGTCGTCGAGCGCTTCAAGGCTCTCCGGGACAAACACGGCTCTGGTGTAGATATCGGCGTCGAGTTCCACGGCGCCGTGCAGCCTCCCACGGCGATGGTTCTGATGAAGGCCCTGGAGCCGTACCATCCCTGGTTCTACGAAGAGATCGTACAAGCTCTCAACGTAGACATCATGGCCGAGCTTGCGCGAAAAACACATATCCCGATCGCAACCGGCGAACGGATCTTCACCAAATGGGGCTTCAAGGAGATTCTCGAGAAGCGCGCCGCGACCATTCTGCAGCCAGACGTCTGCTATGCAGGCGGAATCACTGAGTTGAAGATCATCGCCGGCATGGCGGAAGCGTACTATACTCCGCTCAGCGCCGCACAATCCACAAGGCCCCTGCTCGCTTGCCGCGAGCCTGCAAGTTGCGGCATCGATCCCGAATTTCCTCATTCAGGAGCGCGGCGATAATGAGTATGCGGACCTTCTCGCAAAACCTCTGCCACCCGTCGAAAAGGGACATCGTGCTTTGCCGACAGACCCGGTCTCGGCATCACGATCGACGAGAACAAGCTAATGGCGCAGGTGGGCGAGCCCAGACCCTACACGACACGATTCGATTCGGACGATGGCTCTGTGGTGGATTGGTAGGGATCTCGTTATCTCGCATCGCGCGCACAGCGAAACCCGACATGCTCTACGGGATCATCGGGTTTGTGGCTGTCGCGAAACGTGACCCGCAGTTGTAGAGGATCGGCGGCGAAGCTGCCCCCGCGGATCACTTTTCGTGCGCCGGGCATGGTTGAGGGAGTCGCATCATGCGTCTCCCTCCAATTGTCTGCCGTAAATTCCCAAACATTTCCGGCCATGTCATAGAGTCCATATCCGTTCGGCGGGAAACTGCCAACACGCACGGGAAATCCGATCTTTGACGCTCCGAAATTCGCTTTCTGCGGGTCGGGCGGACCTGCGCCCCATGGATACTCGGCGGATGACGCGCCTCCACGCGCTGCGTACTCCCATTCGGCTTCGGTTGGGAGTCGCTTGTACTGCCAGGCGCAATAAGCTTTGGCGGCGTACCACGTGACGTGAGTCACGGGATCCTCCGCGCCTCCGGACCAGGTCCTGGAAGCGTACTCCGGGTGTTCCTTGGTGAAGTTCAGAAACTGCTCGTTGGTTACTTCGTACTTGTCGATGTAGAACGAATCGACGTTCACCGGGATCTGAGGTGACTCTGCTTTGAGCATGCCCCGTATCCCGGCGCCCGCGCTTGGGAACTTCGCTTGCATGGCTGCCGCGTCCGAGCCCATCTGAAACTTGCCTCCGACTATGAACACCATCGTGGCAAGCGATAGAAAGAGCATGACGAATGGACGACAGCCTGATTCCGCGGTTAGCTCTCACGGAAAGACTGCGATCCGCGGCGGTTTTACCTGAATCGCGCCTCCTCCCAAAAGCTGGCCGATCGCCCTTTGCCGGAACTCGAAGATTCGCTTGAGCTGATGAGACACCGCCACGGCGTGCGCAACACGACCGAAAAGTCCGAGCGGCAGGTCATATTCGACACGGTCCCCGACAATCGTTCCCTGTGGCGTCGCGCGAAACGTGTGATGATGTCTCCAAAACGTATAGGGACTGCGGCGCGCCTCATCTACGAATGACTCGGGCGGATTGTAATCCGTGATCTCGGTTTTCCAGTTCAACGGAAGTCCGAGCCATCGAAACTGATATTCGATTTCTGCGCCTTTTCTCATCCGGACATCTTCCGTCAGGATTCTGAACCCCAGCCAGGACGGAGTGATCTTCGCGAGATTATGGGGATCTTCAAAAACCGAGAAGACTTTGCCGATCTCAGCAGGAGTTAAAAGTTCGCAGTCAAGCACGTACATTCGATTAACCCTGCTTTTCCGGATGCTTGGATCGACGCGCAAGGAGCAGTATTTTCCTTCCCGCATGCCGCAGAAATGGCAGGAACGACCTGATTGCGATGGAAGATTGCCATGCGGGTCGATGCTATGATGAGGCATTCATTAGGCTGGAATGTCTGCGCCTTCACTGTCCGCCACACCACCATCGAAGGTCCCG
Organism: Bryobacteraceae bacterium; assembly: GCA_963825845.1. Classification (GTDB taxonomy): domain Bacteria; phylum Acidobacteriota; class Terriglobia; order Bryobacterales; family Bryobacteraceae; genus DASQDN01. Next base: position 82,140 of record CAWGVL010000069.1, read on the forward strand.
AAACCGCGGAATGCGGCCGAGCGCAAGCAGCGCGTGCGGCAGATTCTGGACGGCCTCGATAAGCTTTATCCTGACGTCACGTGTGCGCTGAACCACCGGTCTCCGTGGGAGTTGTTGGTGGCCACAATTCTTTCCGCGCAGTGCACCGACAAGCGTGTAAACGAGGTAACACCGGGCCTCTTCGCAAAGTATCCGAGTATCAGAGACTTCGCGAATGTGAGTCAAGAGGAACTCGCTATCGACATCCGATCGACCGGATTCTTCAACAATAAAGCCAAGAGTGTCATCGGCGCCGCGAAGAAGATTCTGTCCGACTTCAACGGGGAGGTGCCGCGGAACATCGACGATCTTCTAACCGTGCCCGGAGCGGCGAGAAAGACGTCGAATGTAGTTCTGGGTACCGCCTTCGGAATTCCATCCGGCGTGGTAGTAGATACTCATGTTCATCGAGTCTCACGGCGACTCGACTTAACGAAGCAGAACGAACCCGTGAAGATCGAGCAAGATCTGATGAAGATCATCCCCCAGGAGCGCTGGATCCTCTTTTCTCATCAGGTGATTCACCATGGCCGCGGCTTGTGCGTGGCACGAAAGCCCAAGTGCGCGGAGTGCTTGCTGGATCCGATCTGTTACGCCAAGGACAAGACGCTGTGAGCATGCCTGACATAGCGTGATGCGACTTTTCCTTGGCATCGATGGTGGGCAGTCCACCACAACCGCCGTGATCGGAGACGACTTGGGGCGCATTCTCGGTAGCGGCCGCGGCGGCCCTTGCAATCACGTGGGATCCGCCGAAGGTTGGAACAAGTTCTCTATCGCGGTCGGCGGGTGTCTGGAACTCGCGTGCGCGCAGGCGAGACTCAATCCCGCCGGAGTCTCGTTCGAACGGGTATGCGCAGGCTTCAGCGGGGGCCCCGGAGACAAGGCCGAGTATCTCAAACAGTTAGTTCGTGCGGACGATTACGACACGACCACTGATGCCGTGATCGCGCTAGCCGGCGCGACCGCAGGGCAACCGGGGATGATCTGTATAGCGGGAACTGGATCCATCGCCTACGGACGGAATGCGAATCGCAAGTTCGCTCGCGTGGGCGGATGGGGCTACATTTTCGGCGATGAAGGCGGCGGATTCGATCTAGCGCGTCAGGCATTACGCGCGATCCTGCGGCACGAAGAAGGCTGGGGCCCTAACACCGTGCTTCGTTCGATGCTGTTGGAAGAAACGGGATCCAGCGATGCAAACGATCTTATGCATCGCTTTTACACGGCGCAGTTTCCCCGTCCGCTGATCGCATCCTATTCCAAGTTCGTCGATGCCGCTGCGAACGCCGGTGATGCGGTGGCGCGGAACATCATCGTCAACGCGGCACAGCAACTTGCGACTGCCGTATCGGCCGTCCGCATGCAATTGTTCGAGCGCGGTGAGTCCGCCAAAACGGCTTACGTCGGCGGCGTGTTCAAGAGCGAGATGTTACGCGAGCGCTTCCGCCTTCTAGTGGAACTCGAAGATGGGAACGACGTCATCGCGCCCCGATACGGCCCGGGTGTTGGGGCTTTGATCGAAGCTTACGCCGGCTCGGGCATTGCTGCGGAGATCTCTGGATTCGCCGAAGCTGAGAAGTAACCCAAACCCCGAATGATACTCTGAAGGTTTCAACGTCATGTCCACAAAGCTATCGATTCGTGATCTGGACCTCGAAAACAAAGTCGTCTTCATTCGTGTAGACTTCAATGTTCCCCTTGCTCCTGGCGGGCAGGAGATTACAAGCGACAAACGGATCAAGGCGTCTTTGCCCACTATTCAGTACGCGCTCGAGAAAGGCGCCGGAGTCATTCTGGCCAGCCATCTCGGGCGCCCCAAGGGTAAGCCGAATCCGGAGATGAGCTTGAAGCCAGTGGCGAAGCGTCTCGAGGAGTTGCTTGGAAGGCCCGTAACCATGGCCCCCGATTGTGTCGGGCGCGAAGTCGAAGCGTTACGTCCGAAGCCGGGTCAGGTCGTGCTACTCGAAAATCTGCGCTTTCACGCTGAGGAAGAAAAAAACGATCCCGAATTCTCGAAGAAGCTCGCCGCATTATGTGATCTTTATGTGAACGATGCGTTCGGCTCGGCGCACCGCGCTCATGCATCGACCGTAGGGATGATCCAGTTCGTGCCGAAAGCTGCTGCGGGACTGCTGATGGATAAGGAACTTGAATGGCTTGGGAAGGCAACAAGCCATCCGGAGCGGCCGTGCATTGCGATTCTCGGCGGCGCCAAGGTGTCAGACAAGATCGAAGTAATCCAGAATCTTTCGAAGATCGTTGACCGTCTGCTTATCGGCGGCGCGATGGCATACACCTTCTTCAAGGCCAAAGGCGAGCCCACAGGCAAATCATTGGTGGAAGAAGAAAAGCTTGATCTGGCGAAGCAGCTTATCGATCAAATGGGCGACAAGCTGATGCTGCCCGTAGATCATGCAGTCGCTCCGGAATTCAAGGGTGGCGGAGAAGCCAAGTATGTCGACACCATCCCCGAAGGCATGATGGCGCTCGACATCGGCCCTAAGACAGTGAAATTGTACTCGGACGTCATCCGGTCGGCGAAGACAATCATTTGGAACGGTCCCATGGGTGTGTTCGAAATGCCTCCGTTCGATATGGGCACTGTCGCACTGGCAAAGGCTGTCGCGGAATCAGGGGCGGTGTCGGTGGTCGGCGGCGGTGATTCGGAGAAGGCCATTAAGACGGCAGGTGTGGCCGACAAGATCACACACGTATCCACGGGGGGCGGAGCCTCGCTCGAGTTTCTCTCGGGAATCGAACTTCCCGGAGTCGCGGCGCTGACGGACAAAATCGGCGGCTGATAGAGTGTGTTTACCGCCGATCCGGGAAACGGGCCGGCGAATGCGACACGTGACCGCCAAAAAAACTCTCTACTGGATTATTCCGTCGCTGTTTTGCGTTGTCCTGTACTGGCACGGGTTGAGAGCCTGGTTCCAGATGGACGACTTCGCGTGGTTAGGCCTGCATCGCCTGGTCACCGACTTCGACAGTCTGATCAGCACTCTTTTCCGTCCCATGGCGCAAGGGACAGTCCGCCCTTTGAGCGAGCGGCTATTCTTCCTCGGATTCTGGCACCTGTTCGGGATGGAAGCGCTCCCCTACAGAATCTTTGTGTTCGCCACGCAGTTCGCTAATCTGGCGCTGATCACGATCATTACGCGACGGCTCACCGGTTCGTCTGTTGCTGGGTTTCTTGCGCCCGTCCTATGGCTGGTTAGTCCCGTTATCTACGAGCCGATGGTTTGGACCTCGGCATATAACCAGATTCTGTGCGCGTTCTTTTTACTGCTCGAGTTCTATCTGTTACTGCGCTGGGTAGAGGCAGGTTCGAAGCGCTGGTATGCCGCGATGTGGATTGCGTTTCTGCTTGGCTTCGGCGCACTCGAGTTGAACGTGGTTTTCCCTGCGCTCGCAGCTGTCTATCTGCTGCTATACGCGCCCAGATATCTGATTGGCGTTGCACCTATGTTCCTGGTGTCGCTTGGCTACGCATTAATCCATCGCAGAGCCTCCCGAGGCCATGAGTCGGCTACGTATGCCATGAATCTCTCTCCCGAGAGTCTGCTGTCGGTGTTCGGGCAGTACGTACAGATGGCCTTCTCGGCGTACCCGATGGCGCAAGTATCGACGATACCTAAAGAGTTGCTGCTGGGCGCCGGAGTTATCGCTCTGGTGGCGATTCTCATATTCACTGTCCTGATCGCGCTTCGCAGGAATTGGTTGCCGCTATTCCTCGTAGCATGGTTCGTCATTACGATCGCGCCTTACATTCCTCTTGCGCATCACGTCTCCGATTACTACCTGACTGTTCCGATGATCGGCTTGGCAATGCTTGGCGGCTGGGGAGTTGCCGTTGCGTGGCGCGCCGGGATAGCCGGCACGCGCATTGGCCCTAATAGCTGTCTTGTGCTTCGCAATCCCTGGCGCATGGCAGGCCAGATACATGACCCGCATGAACGCCGACTACTCGCGGCGGGTGCGCACGCTCGTGCGTGGGTTGGCAGCGGCCCACAAGCTTCACCCGACCAAAGTCATCGTGCTCAAGGGACTTGATGATAGCCTCTTCTGGCGCGGGGTGTACGATCGTCCGCACCTCGCACTCGGGTGGACCGGTCTGTACGTAACCGCCGACACTCGCAACACATTAACGGGCTACTTGGATAAGAACGATATCGCAGACCGGTTCCTTCCGGAGATCATCACGCAGGAAGGCATACGTTCGGGATCTGCAGTAGTGTACGACGCGTCACAAGGCCGTTTGCGAAATATCACCGATACATATGAACGCCTGCTTTCGTTGGAGAATCGCTTGCCTCGGCCGAATGTCATCAATGTTGGATCCCCGCTCTATTCCAAATACCTGAAGGACGGCTGGTATGCGCCTGCCAACGGCTACGCGTGGATGCAGAAGAATGCCACTGTCGTCCTGCGAGGTCCGATCTCAACGGGTAGCAAATTGGGATTACACGGTTTTGTCACGCCCAGGCACACCAGCGATGGACCGCTGATCATCAACGCCTCGATCAACGCTAAGAGTCTTGGATCGAAGCCGCTCGGTGTTGGACAGACCGAGTGCAACTTGACCTTCGACGTACCTGATGAGTTCGTCGGCCTGCCCTCCATCGACGTGACCGTAAGTGTAGATCGCACTATCGTCGTTCCCCCGGATACGCGCGCGCTCGGAGTGCTATTCGGTACCATCGACGTAGCGCCGTGAGGACGTGTCTACTTCGCTGGCTGTTCCTTTAGCTGATCATCCGGAAGCGGGTCGGGCGCGAACGTGATAGTAGCCTCGGCGCCGAATCGATTGTAGTTCCGAAACTCCACATCGTTCTTGAAAAGTTGCTTGGACATACGAGCGATGGTGGATGCCTTCAAAGGCAACACGAACTCACTGTCGGCGACCTTGATGAAGTCATAGTCGAGGATCGCCAGGATCGAGTTGATCGGGAATCCGACCGGCATCTGGTTGACCTCTTGCGTGATCCGCATCACGGCAAGACTATCCCGATCGATATAAACAAGTCCGCCGTAGCCCGGTACCGTCACGGATGTTCCGTATTGCACCGAGTACTCGGAACGCTCCTGCGCTATCAGGTATCGAAACACGTGCATTCGCTTCCCGCGTAGCGTGGCCCACCGCTCCCACTCGAACTTTGCTTCGCTCTTGGGGTCGAACACTTCCTTCAGCCGCGTGCCGAACTCCCCGCGAGTAACCGTGCCGCCGATACGCTCCCGAGTGCCCGTAAACGCACGATTGTTCACAAACAGGAGCTTGTATTCTTCCTTTTGCTCGAAGAAGCTCAACTTTTCAACCACAGTGTCTTGCGACTGCCAGAACTCCAGGCCGCTCGGATCTTCATAGCGACGCGTCACCTGCGTGCAGATAAAGTTAGGCAACTTCTTCGAGTAATCACGAGCATAGTCGCGCGCCCCGGCCAGGATTCGCGTCTGTTCAAGCGCATCCGGGGGCGGAATCGGAGCCGCAACCGGTTTGGGAGCCGGCGGCTTCGGAGCCGGAAGCGCCTGGCTGGATTCGATCAACCGCCGGAGAGCTTCCGACGTTCGCGGACCTGCTCCAATGTCCTCGATAGTCGCCTCATTCAAACGCTCCGTCATCCGGATGGTCTTAACGTAATCGGCGATCTGCTTGTCGCTGTGGCCTAACTTCTGGGACGACGACACGAAAGCGCGTAGCTGTTCAATGTTCATCCGCACTTCCGCCCAAAGCGCTCCGCAGAGGATGAAAAACAGCACCACCCGCATCATGGATTAGACGTCTACTCCTGCTTCTCCAGTTTCAATTCTATGGTACCGATAAGGAACTGCATCCGCACCCGGATCTGTACAGGCAGGCGGCGTTCATCCTCGGTCAACCAGACGTACAGACGAGCTTTTTTGTTGATCAGCACGTCATTGAACATCATCACTTCGTATCGAACCGCGTTGAACTTGCCGAGAGGTGTACTTACCTCTTCACGCTCTTGCGCTTCCACCCTGACACTCGCCGACTTCTTCCCATCGCTAAGCGGCACCTGAATGGGCTTGCCAATCTCCGGTGGATGGGTGCGCAGCCTCTGCAGCGCGCCCAAGTACTCGTGAACACACGCCGGAATCGGAGTCTCTCGTGTAAGCACTGTATTCTTGATCAGGTCGCGCTCGGAGTATGATGCCTTCCCCTCGGCAAACGTTATATTCGTGTCACGCCGCCGCTTTCCCTCTTCTGCATGGATAGTAACCGTCGAGGCGCAGAATTGCTCTCCCATCCGCGCACGATAATCATCGTTCACGCGGTACATCTTCGATACTAAACCCGCAGATTCTATATGAAGATCGGCCTGAAATGCAGATGGTTCCGGAGTCCACGTCAAACGCGCGGCGCCGGCGTGCACCAGTCTCCATTCGATCGCATATTGCCACGTCGACTTCTGACCGGTAATCGCTGCGGGATCGGCTGCAACGAGGGAGCAGACCACTAGCGCGGTGAGGCAGGCCAGCCAAAATGGCATGATCCTACGAGTGTGGCAGATCGTCAAAAAGAGGCGCAACCTTCCCGCACATAAATGCTGAAGTTCGTCACGACTCGGTATCCCAATCGCAGATAAAGATTGATTCCCTGCTGCGTCGATTGCAACACCGAGCGTTTGAGGCCTGTACGTTGCCTCGCATCATCGATCGCATGTCGTAGTAAAGTCTCTCCAAATCCACGTCCCTGATACTCTGGAAGTGTTCCGAGAGAGTAGACGCCGATAGCATCGCTGGCGATTACAACTGTGACAATCGCCACGGCCTTCCCTTTGAAATATCCCACCCAACCATACGACGATGAATCCCACAGGCCGGTCGCGCCGTAGATCCGCTTGGAAGTGCCAAACGGGAGAGAAAACACGATCGAGGCGATATGCGCAAATTCCAGTCGCGTGTCTTCTGTGCACACGCGCGCGAAGGTGAGCGGCGCCGCCGGCTTCACCCGAGCCGAGATCTCCTCCGCGTACATGCCCGGAGGACTTGCGATCCGCGACATGCCTTGCGCGCGGAACGCCGTTCGCACACCTCCTTCACGCAGGCTGGCCGGGAGCATATCGTCGCAGACCCAAAACGTCCACCCGAGTTTCCGTGTCCGATAGTGCAACTCCGCAGTTGTGATCAAGGTATCCAGATTCGATGGATGGGAGGTCAGCATCGCGGAGTTGAATACCGGCACGTTCAGACCCGAGGAAGCTATGGTAAGTCCGGGGTATTCGCGCGTCTCGCTGCCATTGCCGATAAACGCGTAGCAGCGCATAGCGGAGCGAAGGTTCTGTTCCACGACGCTGTACATTTCCGGCGATTACAACAAAGTTAGCGGGTCGACGTCAATGACTAACGCAGTGGCGTTCCACTTGCGATCAAGAGCATGCGACCGCAACAGCCGCAGCGTGTCATTCAAAGCGCGGCGATCCTTCGCCTTGACGAGCAGTTGATAGCGATATTCGTTCTTGAGTCGCGGAACCGGCGCTTCCGCCGGCCCGAGCACTTTGATGTTCTCCGGGGGAGGCGTCAAGAGATGAGAAATATCCGTGCTCATGCGCATTGCGTCCTCCTGCTTCTCACTTCGCACCAATACGTTTGCCAGCGCAGAAAACGGCGGATACCGCATCGCTTTTCGAAAGTGGATCTCCTGGTTGTAAAAAGCGGTGAAATCCTGGGCCGCTGCATGCCTGATTGCGTAGTGATCGGGATTGATCGTCTGCACCAAGACCTGGCCCGGCAACTGGCCTCGTCCAGCACGCCCGGCTACCTGTGTGAGCAATTGGAACGTGCGCTCGGCTGCACGGAAATCGGGCATTCCCAATCCAATATCTGCCGAGATCACCCCGACCAGCGTCACGTTGGGAATGTCGTGTCCCTTTGCAATCATTTGCGTGCCGACCAGTATGTCAAACGATCTCTCCCGGAATCCGGAAAGAATCGTCTCGAAATGTCTTTTCCCGCTGACGGTATCGCGATCCATCCGCGCGATGCGAGCTTCGGGAAACTCACGATGCAGTTCGTCCTCGACCTTTTCCGAGCCAAGACCGAGAAAGTAGATTTGTTCGCTATTGCATTTCGGGCAAAGAGATGGCACGCGCTCGGCATAGTTGCAGTAATGACAAAGCATGCGGCGGTCGCGCCGATGAAACGTGAGTGTAAGAGAACAGTTAACGCACTGCACGCGCTCGCCACACGACCGGCATGCGACGAAGGATGAGAATCCTCGACGATTGTGCAGCAGCATCACTTGCTCGCCTGCCGTGAGTTTCTCTCGAATGGCTGTCAACAGACGTCGAGAGAACGTCGCCTGCTTCCGCGTTTCCAGAAACTCCAGGCGCATGTCGATCAGTTCGACTTCCGGCATCGGTCGCTTCTCGATGCGCTCTGGAAGCTCGAGCAGGGTGTATTTCTTGCGCTCTACGTTATAGCGGGTTTCCAGACTCGGAGTAGCGGAGCCCAACACCACGCACGCGTTCGCGGTGTGTGCGCGGACGACTGCCACATCGCGCCCGTTGTATCGAGGCGTGTCCTGCTGCTTGTAGCTGCCATCGTGCTCCTCGTCAATAATGATGAGTCCCAGGTTCTGCACCGGAGCGAAGACACCTGACCGAGTTCCCACCACCACTCTCGCAAGCCCTTTGCGGATGCGGCGCCACTGCTCTGCGCGCTCAGCGTCATGGAAAGCGGAGTGGAGAATCGCGACACCTTCGCCGAATCGATGATAGAACTGACCGGCCATCGCAGGCGTCAGTGCGATCTCGGGCACGAGGAGGAGCGCGTTGCGTCCAAAAGCAAGGGTCGCCTCAATGGCGTTTAGATAGACCTCGGTCTTTCCTGAGCCAGTGACACCATGCAACAGGAACGCTTGGAAGCGATTACTTTCAACTGCGGATTGGATAGCTTGGAACGCTATCTGCTGAGGCGGGTTCAGTTCCGGCTTTGCTTTGAACGGATACGAAGGCGCGGCAGGTGACTCAACTTCAAGAGTCAGAATCTTTCGTCTCGCCAGCAAACGCACGGCCGAACTGGCGCCCCGAACGACTTCGTCCACTTCAGCCAGATTGTGCGACCCAGGGTGAAGCTCAAGATAACTCAACACTTCTCTTTCCGCTTTCTTGAGCTTGCCCTCCGGCCATCGCGCAGGCGACTGAACTCTCAGGCGAGCCGACGAACTGCGCAGCGGATCACGATCCGCCTGCACATCTTCGATCTCAATGAAGCCCTTCTTCAGCAGAGACCGGAGCGCCTTCGGCGCATCCGCAACTTTCTTCGCAAGGTACGGAGCGGATAATGAGCGCCGCTCCAACAGCCGCAGAACCTGAATCGTGGGATCTTCCGTTTCGGCGCCGAAGAGGAGTTGCCGCGCCGCATCGCGCCCTGCGTCGGTAAGAGAGTACATCTTCGAAGACCGCATCTCCCCGCTGAGCGGCGTCATCACGCGCAATACTTCACCAATCGGCGCGCAGTAGTAGCTTGCGATCCATCGACCTAGGGCGATGAGATGCTCTTCGAGCACAGGCTGCTCATCAAGGAGACGTAGCGCCTCCTTGGAGCCGGCCGAGGGCGGTGTCGCATGCAGGTGTACGATCACTCCCGTCAGTTTGCGAGAGCCGAATGGCACGATCAGACGCGAACCGATCTTTACGCGATGACGCAGAGTCTCAGGCAGCAAATACGTAAAGGGCTGGTCGAGCGGTACCGGAAGTGCAACGTCCGCGAACACTACAGAAGGCCGTAGATGGGCTTCAGCGCCGGATAGATCGCCTGGAAGATTTTGTGCTGCTTCGCATAGCGACTGGCATTCACCGTGTCAGGAAGAACATGATCCACCTCGCGGATGGACACGGCGCAACATTCCTCTACCGAACCATAAGCGCCGGTACCCACCATGGCCAGCAGAGCAGCGCCGTACGCGGAACCTTCCTGCGATTCGAGAGTGGCGATCTTCTTGTTCAAAACGTCAGCCATCACTTGACGCCAGAACGGACTGGTTGCTCCGCCGCCAGATAGCCGGACTGAATGCAATTGCACGCCCATGTCCTCGATGATGTCCAGGCCATCCTTCTGGCTATAGCAGACCCCTTCGATCACCGAGCGGATCAGGTCGGCGCGCTTGTGCTTGGCTGTCAATCCAACCCAGGCGGCGCGAGCGCTTGCGTCGAGGTGTGGCGTCCTCTCACCCATGAGATAAGGCAGCCAATACAGGCCCTGGGACCCAACATCAGCCGTTGCCGCTTCGCGTGTCATCGCCGAATATTCCTCACCTGGCATGAATTGGTTCCGCATCCATTGCAAGCTGAGACCGGCGCCCTGCGTGACGCCCATCACATGCCATTTGCCGGGCACGGCGTGGCAGAAGGTGTGAACTCGGCCCTTCAGGTCATAGTGCGGCTGATCCATATGCGCAAAAACGACGCCCGACGTGCCCAATGTGCATGAAATGATTCCAGCGGCGACGATTCCGTTTCCGACGGCGCTCGCAGCCTGGTCGCCGCCTCCACCCACGACAGGCGTACCAGCCTTCAGTCCAAGTGAGGACGCTACATCTTCTCGAACGTGGCCGCTGACTTCGATAGATTCGAAACACTTCGGGAGGATGCTCCTGTCAAGGCGGAGCCGGTCACACATCTCGTATGACCACCTTCGATTGACGACATCAAAGAGCGAAGTGCCTGAAGCATCCGAGACCTCGGTCGCATATTCGCCCGTTAGTTTGAAGCGTACGTAGTCTTTCGGCAGCAGAACCTTTCGGACTCGCTCGAAGTTCTGCGGCTCATTATCTCGGACCCATAGGAGTTTAGGCAGCGTGAATCCCGTAACCACTGGATTAGCCGTCCACGCCAGGACGTTGTCGCGACCGACAGTCGTGTTTACATGATCTACCTGCGCTTGGCTGCGCTGATCGCACCAGATCAGGGCAGGCCGAATAACCTCGTCCCTGGCATCGAGCAGTGTAAGACCGTGCATCTGCCCCGATAGCCCTATACCGCCGACCGCATCCGCACTCGCGTTTGCTTCCCGAAGCACTCCGCGAATCGCTTGCTGCGCAGCATCCCACCAGTTTTCCGGCCGTTGCTCAGCCCATAGCGGCCGTTCCATTCGCATTTCTTCGTGAGCGGCCGTGTACGAACCTTTGACCGCGCCGCGTTCATCGACGAGAAGCGCGCGCGTCCCACCGGTGCCGATATCGATCCCTAACCAGTACATATTTTGTTATCGCTTGGATTGAAAAGGCAGGTAAGCGGCCCCGAACAACCCGGCTTCATTGCCTAAAGTGGCTTTTTCGATCCGGGTTTTCGTGTTTCGGAACGTAAATGAACGTTTCTGGATTTCAGCCATCATCGAAGGAGCGAATTCATCCCACCCCGCCAACACTCCGCCGCTCAACAGGTAAAGCGGAAAGTTGAAAATGTTGATAAGGTTCGCGACGGCAATCCCTAGCATAGTACCCATCGTTTGGAATACCATCTTGGCCTTCGCGTTGCCATCTTTCGCAAGCCGGTACACATCTTCCGCAGTGATCTCGTCTCCAAGCTGCAGCATCCTCGCCATGGCGACAATCGCTGTAGCAGACGCATGCTTTTCAAGGCACCCGTAATTGCCACAGCCACAAGGATTCCCTGCCGGAACAACAGTCATGTGTCCGAGTTCGGCAGCCATTCCGACGAATCCATGAAGTACCTTGCCTGCAGAAATGATGCCTCCGCCGATGCCGGTCCCGAGCGTGAGTAAGACGAGATCCTGCACGTCCCGCCCCGCGCCCATCCACTTCTCGCCCAAAGCGGCCGCATTCGCATCGTTCTCGAGGAAAATCGGCGTTCCCAATTTTTGCTCGATATCATCTCGCATCGGGTAATTCTCAAATTCGGGCAGGTTGTTGGACCCGATGATCTTGCCCTCGTCCATGAGAATGAATCCCGGCACGCCGATTCCTACGCCCGCGAGGGTGTCCGCTCCACGTTTCTCTTTTAGCCGATGAATAGAGTCGATGATGTCCTGGACGACAGCTTCCCGACCCTCATGAAGGTCAGTGGTACCGGAGATCTTATCCAGCATAACGCCATCCGCGGCAACAGCGGCCGCACGGAGGTTCGTCCCCCCGATATCTACACCGATCGAGTATTCAGCCATGAAGCGACCATCCTAACAAACGAGTTTCTACGTATCTCCGGCGCGCTTGCAGTAATTGAAGTTGGTCACTTCTGTCAAGCAGGCCCGTGTGTTCATTCGAACTCGATTTTCGAGAGATCCGTGGTCGCTTTCGGATACTCGATTCCCATTCCTTCTATTGCTGAACAGACAATCTCCGAAACGGCATAGTTCCGAAACCACTTACGATTCGAAGGGATCACATACCAAGGCGCGTGGCGCGTGCTGCACTTCTCGATAACGTCATCGTATGCGCTCATATAGCTATCCCAATATTCGCGCTCTTTGATGTCGCCTTCGTTGAATTTCCAGTTCTTGGTTTTATCTTCGATGCGCTCATGGAACCGCTTTGCCTGCTCGTCTTTGCTGATCATTAGAAGAAACTTGAGTACTTTCACATTGTTTTCACTGAGCATCTGCTCAAAGTCGTTGATCTGTGAGTAGCGCTTCTCCCATACGGATTTTGGAACCAGGTTGTGAACCCGGACAACCAGAACCTCCTCGTAATGGGACCGGTTGAAGATGCCGATCTGGCCCCACTCCGGCACGGCCTTGTGGATACGCCAGAGATAGTCGTGCCGCTTTTCTTCGCCTTCGGGCACTTTGAAGGGCGTGACGCTAACGCCCTGTGGATTCATCCCCGCCATCACGTGGCGGATCACACCGTCCTTACCCGCAGCATCGATTCCTTGGAGTACGATCAGAACGCTCCTCTTCGCTTCGGCGTAGAGCAGATACTGCAATACAGACAGTCTTTCAACGTTCTTCTCCAATCCCGCGACACCTCGCGACTTTTCGACGCCGTGGGTTTCTTCGGCGTCGAAGTCGTTGAGATGGAATTTGGTCCCGGGCGGATGGACGAGTACTTCAGACAATTGCGCCATGCCGCGAATTGTACAACCTGTAGAGCACAGACTCCGCTTATTCGGCCAAAGTCGACGCCGGAAGCGGCCGCGCAGTCCTTTCCAACACAGGAAGTTCGGGGATATCTTCCGCGACGGTCACGCCTTTTTCTTTCATTCGCCGCGCGGACACCAGCACACGCTTCTCAAAAGTGCCGGCCGTATCGTTGTAGGCTCGCGTCGCACGATCAAGATGCGTTCCCACGGCCGCGAAGCTTTCGGCGAGCTTCGCAAGACGTTCATAGAGTTCCCGCCCGATCCGGCTAATCTCCTGCGCGTTCTGGGCGATTTTCTCTTGACGCCAGCCGTAGGCGACGGCCTTCAAAAGCGCGATCAGCGTGGTGGGTGTCGCAACCAGCACCTTCTGGTCAGCTCCGAACTCGATCAATCCCGGATCATGCTGCAGCGCCGCGCTGAAGAACGATTCCCCAGGCAGGAATGCAATGACAAACTCGGGCGCATGGTCAAACTGAGCCCAGTATGTTTTCTGCGCGAGTTTCTCTACGTGTCCGCGAACTTGTGACGCATGGTGCTTCAACTTTGCTGCCCGCAGACCGTCGTCTTCGAGTTCGATCGCGTCGAGATAGGCTGCCAGAGGAGCTTTCGAATCCACAACCAGCCGCCGGCCGTTTGGAAGCATCACAATCAGGTCTGGCCGTAACCGGCCGTCTTCACCATACAGAGTCTGCTGAACGCGGAAATCGCAGTAATCCACCATCCCGGCCATCTCGACCGCCCTACGCAGTTGCATCTCGCCCCACTGACCGCGTGTATGGGGAGTACGTAGAGCCTTCACTAGGTTCGTTGTCTCGGTCCCAAGAGACTGCAGTTGCGATGACAGCATCGAATAAGCTGACACGCGAGCCGTCTCGAGTTCCTGAATTTTCGAATCGACCTTCGTCAACGACTCCTTTAGAGGCCGTACGAGTTCATCGATGGCCATCTGCCGTTTCGCGAGCGCGGTGTCCGCCAGATCCAGGAACATTTGGTTGTTGGCTTGCAGCGCCTGCGCCGACAATGCCCGAAACGAGTCGAGCAGCCTCGCTTGGGCCTCCGCCAGAACTCGTTTTTCCGCTTGCAAATCCGTATTGACGATCTGCAACTCGGAGACACGCGTCTCGAGTTCGGGTAATCTCGATGCCTGCGCTTCAGCTCTGGCGCGCCGCTCCGTCTCTGCCCGCAACGGCTCGAAGAACCGCGCGCGCATGAACAGCCAGCAGCCTAGCGAACCGATGACGACGCCGACGATTAAAAAAATGAGTTCCATAACGAAAAATGGCGACCCGGTGTCGGAGGTCACCGGGTCGCCCTCTCCCACACAACAGCAGCGAGGCGAGATTAGCTACAGCCGCTCGTACCTCCGCAGTTGCCGCACTTGTAGCAGGATCCGTTGCGAGTCATGATCGAGCCGCATTCCGCGCAAAGCGGCGCATCCGCAACCGCAGGCTCAAACGGCAGAGCCTGCTGCGGGCTCGGCTCAGTCGGTTTCAAAACGGGTGTGTCTCCTGCTTCGCCGACCGCATACTCCGGCCCCAGGAATTTCGCTCCCAGCCAGCGGAAGATATAGTCCATGATGGACTTCGCATACGGTACGGTCGCGTTGCCCGTCCAACCGCTCGGCTCGAACCGGACATGACTGAATTTATCCACAAAGAACTTCAGCGGAACACCGTACTGCAGCGCATAGCTGACCGCGGTAGCGAAGCTGTCCATCAGGCCCGAGATCGTCGAACCTTCCTTCGCCATAGAGATGAAGACTTCGCCCGGCGACCCATCCTCATATAGCCCGACCGTGATGTATCCTTCATGCCCGCCGATCGAGAACTTGTGAGTGATCGACTGCCGTTCGTCTGGCAGCTTCCGGCGGACCGGCCGGGGCACTACCTTCTCGACGATCTTTTCAATGACGATCGGCTGACCGGCAGCCTTCTTCTCCTTGGTGCTGCCGGAACCGGAGCTGAGTGGCTGCACGCGCTTGGAGTTGTCACGATAGATCGCGACCGCCTTGAGACCAAGCTTCCAGCTCTCCATGTACGCGTTCATGATGTCTTCAGCCGTGCTCTCTTCCGGCATGTTGATCGTCTTTGAGATCGCTCCGGAGATAAAGGGCTGAACTGCGGCCATCATCTTTACATGGCCCATGTGGTGAATGAATCGGGCGCCATTCTGCGGACGGAAGCTGCAATCGAAGACAGCGAGATGTTCGTCCTTCAGGTGCGGAGCACCTTCAATCGTGCCGGTCGCGTCGATATGAGCAACGATCTGCTCGACCTGCTCAGGCCGATAGCCGAGTTTGATCAACGCCTGCGGGACCGTCTGGTTGACGATCTTAATCACACCGCCGCCCACCAGCTTCTTGTATTTCACAAGCGCGAGATCCGGCTCGATACCGGTCGTATCGCAATCCATCATGAAGCCGATGGTGCCGGTCGGCGCGATCACAGTAGTCTGCGCGTTTCGGAAGCCACTCACCTTTCCCTTTTCATACGCCTGATTCCACGTTTCCAGAGCGGCTTGGAACAGCGGCGCGGGCACCCGTCGACTGTCGATGTTGTTGACAGAGTCGCGGTGCATCCGAATCACATCCAGGAACGAATGCTCATTACGCAGATAGCCGGGAAATGGCCCAGTGGCTTCCGCAATTCTTGCGCTGGTCAAGTACGATTGACCGCACATCACAGCCGTGATAGCACCGGAGAAATCGCGGCCCTGATCACTATCGTAAGGAACACCCATCGACATCAGGAGCGCGCCAAGGTTCGCGAACCCGAGTCCGAGCGGCCGGTACTCATGGGAGTTCTTGCCGATTATCTCAGTGGGATAGCTTGCGCTGTCCACGATGATTTCCTGGGCCGTGATCACGGTATCGACGGCGTGACGGAAGGCTTCGACATCGAACTGCCCGTCCGGACCCACGAACTTCATCAGATTCAGCGATGCAAGGTTGCAAGCCGAATCATCAAGGAACATGTACTCCGAACACGGATTCGAGGCGTTGATCCGCGCCGTCGTCTTGCACGTGTGCCAGCGGTTGACCGTGGTGTCGAACTGCATGCCTGGGTCGCCGCACTGCCAGGTTGCTTCGGAGATTTGGCGCATCAACTCGCGAGCCTTGTAACGGCGAACCGGCTTGTCATCAACGCGCGACTTCGTCCAGTAATCGGAATCTTCTTGCACGGCGTGCATGAACTCGTCCGTTGCACGCACGCTGTTGTTCGCGTTCTGGAAGAAGATCGAACTGTACGCCTCGCCGTCCAGCGACGAATCATAGCCGGCATCGATCAGGGTGTGCGCCTTCTTCTCTTCCTTCGCTTTGCACCAGATAAATGTCTCGATGTCCGGGTGATCGGAGTTCAGAACCACCATCTTGGCCGCTCGGCGTGTCTTGCCGCCGGACTTAATAACGCCTGCGAAAGCGTCAAAACCCTTCATGAAACTGAGTGGGCCGGAAGCGCGGCCTCCGCCTGAGAGGATAGCGTCCTCTTCGCGGAGCGCTGACAAGTTTGTTCCCGTCCCCGACCCCCACTTGAAGAGCATTCCTTCCGTCTTGGCCAGATCGAGGATCGATTCGAGCGAATCCTTCACCGACACGATGAAGCAGGCGGAACACTGCGGACGCGGGGTTCCGGCCTCGAGCTTGCGGATGCTGTCGCTCGCTTCTTCCCAGTACCAGCCGTAGCCGCGGGCTTCCTTTACGCCGACATTGAACCAGACAGGCGAATTGAAGCAGGCCTTCTGAGTGAGCATCAGATGGGCTAGCTCGTTGCGGAAGTTGTCGCCGTCCTGCTGAGTTTTGAAGTATTTGCCTTTAAGTCCCCAGTCAGCAATCGTGTCGACGACGCGATGAACGAGTTGGGCCACGCTCGTCTCGCGATCGGGGGATCCTGCTTTGCCGTGAAAATACTTGCTCGCAACGATGTTCGTTGCGGTCTGCGACCAGTCGGAAGGGACCTCGATGTCGCGCTGCTCGAAGATCACTGCGCCCTTATCGTTGCCGATACTGGCGGTGCGCAGTTCCCAACTTATTTCGTCATAAGGTGTTTTACCGTCTTCCAACTTCGCCGTAAAATAGCGGGGGAATTCGATTCCCGTCCGCTGGGTAGTCGGCAGCGATCGTTTCAGTTCGTCTCGCACGCTCAAATCAACACTCAAGAGGCCCATGACACCGTCTCCGTTCTTGGTAGCTATCGTATTTTTCCGGCTGATTATTTTCTTAGATTTACGACCAGCAGTTCGGCAAGACTGGCTTGCTCACTTCCGATTGTGAGGCTACCCCAATATGTTGTGGTCTGTCAAGGAAAATAACCATATGCAGTACATCAGGTTACGGACTTGTGAATAGCCATCTCACAGGAAAATTCCGACCAGCCAGGATCTAATTGGGGGAGTGACCAGAGTTTATCAGGTTCGTTTATCTTTTGTAGACTCGCACGAACGATTTAGACGGATCGGTCCAGGCAAGTTGGAATGTCGAGCTCAAATAGCTCTCGATCGATTGAAACTCTGCAGCGCGTTCGGGAGGCGTGCCATCGCCCAACAGCACGACATAGTCGATCTTTACAGGAAAGTCATTTAGAATCTGTCTTAACGACGCTTCTGTTGTCGTGCCCGTGCCCTCCAGATCCCAGAGTTGGGACTGCTTCTCAACGGGAATCTCGGGTCGAAACGCGACGGGGAACAGCTTAGACATCGCTTGATAATCACTGAGGGCAACCAGCTTACGTCGCACCGCCATGAGGGAATCAACGTGGAACAAAGGATCGAGCGCGGCTCGCTCAAAACCAAAACGCTTTCGCGTCGCCTCGGTCGGCATATGAACTCGAACGAACTTCGATCCCGGAGGAACCTGCTCCAGAGCAGTGGAGTATAACTGAACAGCCCGGCTCGCTCCCACGACGTTGGTTCGCCACGTGGACCACAGGCTGAAGAACAGGAAAGTGGCCACGTAGATCGCAAGCGGCGTATGAATCGGTCGCACGCGATCGACAGTGAGCGCAACCAGACACCCGAGCACAAAAATCGCCCAGGCGAACCGGATCTTTATTTCATCGCCTCCGAACCCCGTATTCGGAACGAATAAATAAAGGAAAAAACAGATCACAGCCGCCACAACGACCGCTGCCCTCGGTGTGCTCCACTCGTGCCGGCGCATCGAAAGAGCGCCCAGAACCATCAACGCCATCATTGCGGGATGTAATAAGGACTGCTCACCCGCCCTCCCCTGCGATGACGCAAATGCGTGCATAGGGAACATGCTCCAGGCCCACTCGATTCTTGGGTCGTAATCAGTGGTTTGCCCGGATGCTTTGACGAAGACGAGCAGCAAAATGAGCGCAGGCAGGATACATGCTAAGAACCAGACCAGCGGCTTGAGTGATTCGCCCAGTCCTTCGCGCTTCGCTGCGATAGGGATAACGATATTCACCCATAGCGCGGTCAATCCGATGCAAAGCAACGCTATCGCCAGAGACAGCACGTGAGTAAAGAAGAGCAGGATCAAACCAAGCGCCACGATGATCGCCCGCCGCATGTTCATTGCCCGCGAGTGACGGATGAAGTATCCCGCGATGAATGGAAAGATCGCCATTCCGAGATAAAAGTTATAGAACCCGATCCATAGAAACCAGTTGAACAACAAGAAGTTCAGCACGGGTGACCAAGGGTTCGATCCCGGATCGAGCGATCGAATCAGGTAAGCGAATCCGAAGAACCCGAGAACGACGCAGAGTGTCGCCATCACGTGTTCGGCGTCGCGCGCGCCGAACAGCAGTTCCGCAACATTCATCAGAACTGTCGTACTCCAGTTCGTCACGAGCTTCGGCTGAAACTCATAAACAGCTGCGTACGGCGAATTCGAATTGAACAGAAGATCCCGCGCGATAACGGCTGTATACAAATGGGACGGACCATCTTGCGTCGCGAAATTCAGGGATGTCCACGGGATGACAGCTTGAATGCCCAACAACACAAACGCCAGGATCGCCGGAATACCTTTCGGCATGCGCACACGCAGAAATCGAGGAAAACCCGGCATCAGGCAGGAACCATCATCTTACTATCGTGCGTTGTGTATACTGGTGTTTTCATGTTGACGCACGCCCGCCATCATCACCATCATCGGCCTGTGATGCCATAGCGGGATCGTGTTTTCAGAATCTGACTCATCAGAGCAAACGAGCCCGCTGGAATCCGGCGGGCTTTCTTATTGATACGGACTTCTATGAATCTGGACTTTTCGAAACTGGACGGCCTCGTCACCGCCGTCATTCAGGATCACGTCACGAATCGCGTGCTCATGGTGGGCTTCATGAATGAAGAAGCTTGGCGTAAGACGGTGGAAACCGGATTCGCCACGTTCTATTAGCGGTCGCGCAAGAAACTCTGGTTAAAAGGCGAATCCTCGGGCCACCGGCTTGTCGTGAAGGATATCTCCACGGATTGCGATTACGACACAGTCCTATTGAAAGTGGAAGCGATCGGCCCCGGCGTTTGTCATGAGGGCTATGAGAGCTGCTTCTTCCGCAAGCTCGAAAATGGCGATTGGACCACGTCGGAAGAGAAAACATACGATCCGGAGGCTGTGTACAAAGGATGAAACTGCGCCTGGGCATACCAAAGGGAGTCTCGAGAACGCGACGGTCGATCTGTTTCGCAGGGCCGGCTTCAACATCACGACAAGCAGCCGGTCCTACTTCCCCGCTGTGGACGATCCGGAGATCGAGTGCATGCTGATCCGCGCGCAAGAAATGGCTCGCTACGTGGACGACGGCATCCTTGACGCCGGTCTCACCGGACGCGATTGGGTGGAAGAGAGTGAAGCCAAGGTCGACACCATCGCTGACCTGATCTACGCCAAGCAGAGCTTCGGCAAAGTGCGATGGGTGCTTGCCGTTCCCGAAGCATCGCCGTTTCTCACAGTCAAGGACCTGCAAGGGAAGATCATCGCGACCGAGTTGGTTCAAACAACCAGGCGTTATCTCGAGCGCAACGGTGTCACGGCGAAAGTCGAGTTCAGTTGGGGCGCAACGGAAGTGAAGCCGCCCGTCCTTGCCGATGCCATTGTCGAAGTCACCGAAACGGGATCGTCCTTACGCGCCAATAAACTGCGGATCATCGAAACCGTTCTTGAGTCCAACACACAGTTGATTGCGAACCGCGAGTCCCTGAAAGATGACTGGAAGCGCGGCAAACTTGAAGACATCCGCATGCTGCTGGATGGCGCGATCGCGGCGCTCGGCAAAGTCGGCCTGATGCTGAACGTCCGCAAGCAGCGATCTGCGATGCCGTCATCGCGGTGCTGCCTGCTTTGAAAAAGCCGACGATCTCGCATCTGAGCGATGAAGATTGGCTTGCGGTCAACACCATCCTCGATGAATCCACCGTCAGAACGATCATCCCGCGACTGAAGCAGGCCGGCGCGCAGGGGATCGTCGAATATCCGCTGAACAAGATCGTGATGTAGCGATTGCGCAAATGATTCGAATCGTCGATTCAACTCAAGTCGGTAAGCTGCTAGCGCGTAAGGCGGCGCGATTCGCCGAAGCCGAAGACACCGTCCGCCCGATTCTCGAGGCAGTGCGGCGCGCGGTGACAAGGCGCTCGTCGAGTACGCCGAAAGTTCGACAACTTCGATCGCAAGTCCGTTCGAGTCACCGAGGACGAACTGAAAGCGGCACAGTCGCAGCTCTCGCCTGACTTCCGAAAGGCGATCGCAGACGGCATCGAAAAACATACGGGCATTCGCTGAATTGCAGATGCCTGAAGCGAAGGCGGCGACGATCAGCCCCGGCTTGGTGGTCGGCCAGGTGGTCAGGCCGCTCGACGTTGTAGCGGCGTACATCCCTGCCGGCCGCTATCCTCTGCCCTCGACATTGATGATGACGGTGATTCCCGCACAGGTTGCCGGCGTACCGTCGGTTTGCGTGACGTCGCCGCGCCGTGTCGCCGAGATTCTCGGGACAGCATCGCTGCTCGGAGTTCAAATGTGTTCCTCCTCGGGGGCGCTCACGCAATCGCGGCCTTCGCATACGGGACAAAAACCGTACCACGCGCGGACCGCATCGTCGGCCCTGGAAACATCTATGTCGCTGCGGCAAAGAAGTTGCTCGCGGGTGAAGTGGGCATAGACTTCATCGCCGGACCGACCGAGATACTAATGATCGCCAGCGGAAGGCGAGCCCGCCTGGATTGCCGCCGACATGCTCGCACAGGCAGAGCACGATGTCGAGGCGTCGGCGATTCTTCTCACGACCTCCAAGCGGCTTGCGCAAGCCGTCGCAAAGGAAATCGACAAACAACTCGCCATGCTTCCGACTGGCAAAGTAGCTCAAAAATCGATCGGCAAAAACAGCGCCATCATCCTGGTAAAGTCGATCGCCGAAGCTGTGGACATCAGCAACCGGTTTGCGCCCGAACACCTGAGCATCCCGGATGCGAGTCTCTGCCGGGTATCCGTCACGCTGGCAGCATCTTCATCGGCGCGCACAGCCCCGAAGCGGCCGGCGATTACGCGTCAGGCCCAAACCATGTATCTGCCGACTTCCGGGGCCGCCCGGCTGCGCGGCGGTCTTTCCGCTGCGGATTACGTGAAGGTCATATCGACCCAGCAAGTGAGCGCGGAAGCTCTCGAGCGGCTCACGCCCGCGATAACAACTTTGGCTCGAGCGGAAGGGCTGGAAGCACACGCCCGCAGCGTCGAGGCCCGGTTCTCCAGGACAACGAATGGCTAAACGGATCAGGCCCCGCGAGGCCATACTTCAGATGGCGCCCTATCATCCGCCGACCGGTGGACGCGCCGACAAACTGCGCCTGGACTTCAACGAAAACACGATCGGCTGCTCGCCGAAGGTCATCGAGTTTCTGAAGCAGCGGCTTGACGAGAACCGGCTCGCAGTCTATCCCGAGTACACAGAAGCGAAGCGCGACCTCGCGGCGCACTTCAAGGTCAGCGAAAGCGAGATGCTGTTGACGAACGGCACGGACGAAGCGATTCAGGTGCTGATCAACACATTCATTGACGATGAAGACGAAGTCATCATCCTGCGTCCCTCATACGCGATGTACAAGTTCTACACGGAGGTCGCGGGTGGAACCGTTCGCGAGCTCGATTACCGCGCGGAATCGCTTGCGTTCCCTCTCGAGGAACTCCTCGAAGCGATTCAGCCCACAACCCGCGCTGTCCTGATCTCAAATCCCAACAACCCGACAGGAACATCAGTCAAAATCGATGGCATCGAGCGGATCCTGAAACGCGCGGCCAACGCGGCCGTTCTGATCGACGAGGCGTATTACGAATTCTGCGGCATCACCGCGCTTGCGCCACATCGAAGAGTATCCGAATCTATTCGTCAGCCGCACATTCTCGAAGGTCTTACGGAATGGCCGGCATGCGCCTTGGCTGCGTATTCTCGCAGTCGGGAAACATCGAAGTGCATGCATAAGTGCCAATCCCCGTACAGCGTGAATACACTGGCCGCTCTGGCTGCGCGAGTCGCCGTACAGGATTCCGCCTTTATCAGCCGCTACGTTACCGAAGTGCTGGCCGCCCGTGAACTGGTTTTTGTAGGTCTGGAGAAACTCAGCATCCCTTATTACGACAGCGACGGGAATTTCGTCCTGATGCGTCTCGGACCACGCGCAATCGAGGTTCGAGACAAGCTACGCGAGGCCGGCGTACTGGTCCGCGACCGTAGCTACGAGATTGCCGGATGCGTACGGGTCACGATCGGAACACGGGATCAGATGCGTCGATTCCTGAGCGAACTGGAGCGGATATGGAAGGCGTAATCGTTTTTGACATGGATGGCGTGCTCGTCGATGTCTCGCAGTCGTATCGCGAAACAATCCGTGAGACCGTCCGTCACTTCGGTGGACCCGACATCTCGCATGAACGCATCCAGGATTACAAGAACTCTGGCGGCTGGAACAACGACTGGGCGCTCTCGCAGAAGATCCTCGCTGACTCGGGTATCGAAGTCCCCTACGACACCGTTGTTCGTGAGTTCAATCGCATCTTCTTCGGTGAGAACAACGACGGATTGATCCTGCGAGAGAAGTGGATCGCTGATCCGGCGCTGCTCAACCGGCTCGATCAAAGACACGCGCTTTGCATCTTCACCGGCCGTCTGCAATACGAAGCGCAGATCACGCTAACCGATTCGTCCCCTACCATCAAATGGTCCGCGATTGTGGCCGATGACAACGTCACAAAGTCGAAACCCGCTCCTGACGGATTACTCGACATCATTGCGCAAACATCCAAACCTGCCGGTAACGTACGTGGGCGACACAGTCGATGACGCACGCAGCGCTCAAGCGGCGGGGAATGTGCGATTCGTAGGGATCGCGCATCAGAATAATCCACGTCGTGACGAGCTAGTCTCGCTGTTGAAGCAACATGGCGCGATAGCCGTACTCGAAAACGTAAACGAATTGGAGACAGTCTATGAGAGAAGCAACCATAGATCGCAACACGACAGAGACGCAGATCTCGGGTCATCTAGTGCTCGAAGGAACAGGCCAGTACGAGGTATTTACGGGTATTCGCTTCCTCGATCACATGCTGGAGCTGTTCACGAAGCACGGCGGCTTCGATCTGCACTCTGGGCGAAAGGCGACCTCCACGTCGACCAGCACCACACGGTTGAAGATATCGGCATCGTCCTCGGCCAGATGGTGAACCAGGCGCTAGGCGATCGCAAGGGGATCAATCGCGCCGGCTACTTCGTCCAGACTATGGATGAGACCCTCGCCGTCGTCGCGCTCGATTTCGGCGGTCGTGTCGCCTGCGTGTACAAAGATCTGGTAAAAGTCCGTCGTGTCGGGGACCTGGAAGTCGAACTGGTAGAGGACTTCTTCCATGGGTTCGCGCAGCACGCGCTTGCCAATGTGCACGTTCGGGTAATGTACGGCCGGTCCAATCACCACAAGATCGAAGCGATCTTCAAGTGCTTTGCCCGCGCCTTGAGATACGCGTGCTCGACCGACGAGCGCTTGAAAGATCAACTACCCTCGACCAAAGGGCTACTCATATGATTGCGATTCTCGACTACGGCGCGGGCAATCTTCGCTCCGTACAGAACACTCTGGACGCGATTGGCGCGCAATACAAGCTCGTTCGAGACAGCAAGGGTCTGCAGGACGCATCGAAGATCATACTCCCCGGAGTTGGCCACTTTGGACAGTTGATGCGATCTCTCGATGATATGTGCGTTCGCGCCACCTTGACCGAACGCATCTGCGCAGGGGTGCCGTATCTCGGTATCTGCCTCGGGATGCAGGCGCTGTACCGACGGAGTTGTGAAGCGACAGAAGTTGCGGGACTCGGCATCTTCGAGGGCACAGTCGAGCGCTTCCCTGCCGATGCGCGTGTACCGCACATGGGCTGGAACACACTCGACTTCACCAAGCCTGCCCGACTGCTCCAGGGCATCGACCCCAATCGCACGTATACTTCGCACACAGCTACTACGTACCCGTCGCCGAAGCAACCGCGGCCACATCCGACTACACACTTCCCTACACTGCGGCGCTCGAGCAGGACAACATCTTCGGTGTCCAGTTTCACCCTGAGAAGTCCGGCGCCGTGGGCATGAAGATCGTGCAGAATTTCCTGGAGCTTTAGCAATGCTCGCGAAACGAATCATTCCCTGCCTCGACGTGACGGCTGGACGCGTGGTGAAGGGTGTCAACTTCGTCAACCTGCGGGACGCCGGTGATCCAGTCGAACTTGCCGATCGGTATAACCAGCAATCGGCCGACGAACTGGTATTCCTCGACATCACCGCCTCCAGTGACGATCGTGACACGATGGCCGACGTCGTCGCGCGCACGGCCCGCAAGGTCTTCATCCCGCTCACAGTCGGCGGCGGAATTCGATCCATAAGCGATGCCCGACGCATTCTGCTGTCGGGCGCCGATAAAGTGAGCGTCAACACCGCCGCTGTCCGCCGGCCCGAACTCATCAACGAACTCAGCCGCGAATTCGGCGCTCAGGCTGTCGTACTTGCAATCGACGCCAGGCGCCGCTCCGATTGCGCCTGGAACGTCTACACAAAAGGTGGCCGCGTGGATGAGGGAATCGACGCCATCGAATGGGCGAAGCGTGGCGAGCAACTCGGAGCGGGCGAAATCCTTCTCACCTCCATGGATACCGACGGCGTACAGACCGGCTTCGATTGCAGCCTCACCCGCGAAGTATCGCGCTCGGTCAAGATCCCCGTGATCGCATCCGGTGGCGCCGGCAAGCCCGAAGATTTCCTGCGGGTTTTTGACGACGGAGAAGCCGACGCGGCGCTCGCAGCCTCGATCTTTCACTACGGCACGTATACCGTAGATGACCTGAAGCAATACCTCGAAGGAGAAGGCGTCCCCGTCAGGAGAGTGAAGTCGTGATCATCCCTTGCATCGACCTGCAAGGTCGCAAGGTCGTTCAATTGGTACAAGGAGGGACAAGGCGCTCGAAGGCGGGAGTCCGCAGGAGATGCTCGACAAGTTCGCGGCCTTTCCCGTGATCCAAGTCATCGATCTCGACGCGGCAATCGGCACCGGCGCGAACGAAGACATCGTCGAGTGGATCGCGGCGAGAGCACGCATTCGCGTCGGCGGCGGTGTTCGTACTCCTGAAAAGGCCTGTAGGCTGGTCGAGCTCGGCGTCGAGAAGGTTATCGTCGGAACGGCCGCATTCGGACCGAAGGGCCCCAATGTGGATTTCCTCAAAGATCTGAACGCCAGCGTTACACCCGAAAAGATCCTCCTTGCGCTCGATTCCAAGAACGGCCGCATCGTCGTCAAGGGATGGCGCGAATCGACGGACTACACCGCCGAGGACGTCATGCGCCAGCTTGAGCCGTATTGCGGCGGATTCCTTTGCACCTATGTGGACAAAGAAGGAATGATGCAGGGCACGGATCTCGAATGGTTTCGCCGGCTTCGCGCAGGTACCACGCATGAGATCACGGCTGCGGGCGGAATCACAACTCTCGACGATATCCGCGCCCTCGAGCAAATGCGGATCCACTCCGCGCTCGGAATGGCAATTTACACAGGCCGATTGAATTTGAAAGACTTGGAGCCGTTCGTGAGTCTATAGTCCGTGCCGGTGAAGGCCCTCTTAGACAAAATCGATCACGGGTTCACGTGGATGTTCCACGGGAAAGAGCCTGACCAGCGTTCTTCCTCAACCCAAAGGCCCCGCAACTACAAAGTCCTGTCCATTCTGGCGCTGATCGCATTGATCCTTCAGTCCGGACTGTTATTTCTCGCACTATTTGCGCCGGGTCTACCGTATCGCATCTCTCGCGCGCCGGCTGAAGGCCTCCAAACGCCGCACTACATCCAGACTCTCGAAGCGCTGACTCAATCGCCCGAGCGGGATGCCGGCAAGACAGAAGTATTCACGAATGGCGAGAACTTCTATCAGGCGCAACTCACCGCCATACGGCAGGCTCAGCGGAGTATCAACCTCGAAGCGTACATCGTCTCGAAAGGTGAGATGGCCGAACGTTTGGCGAAGGCGCTAGCCGAACGTGCGCGCGCCGGTGTACAAGTAAATCTGCTCATCGATGCGATCGGCGCATTCACCCTTCCGAAGTCCTACTTTTCGGAAATGATCGCCGCGGGAGGCGACCTCCAGTGGTACAACCCGATTCGCTTCACCACGTGGCCGCGAGTGAACAATCGCACGCACCGCGAATTGCTCATCATTGACGGGAACGTCGGCTTCATAGGCGGCGCCGGATGGGCCGATCACTGGTACAAGGGAGACGAGGACAACCCTCGCTGGCGCGACACAATGGTGCGTGTGGAAGGGGATTCGGCCGCGGGCCTGCAATCGGCATTCGCTGAAAACTGGCTCGAATCCTCCGGAGAGGTCCTCACAGGGTGGGATTACTTCCCGTACATGAAGCCAACAATCACCACGCCCGCTCTGGTCGTTGCCAGCGCGCCTACTACCGGATTATCAACGAAAGCACGTATTCTCTTTCAGGCGCTGCTCGCCTCCGCAGCGAAGTCGATCTACATCACCACTCCCTATTACCTGCCCGACGAGAGCGCGCGGAAAGAATCACCGGGCGAAAAAGGAACGGAAAGTGGATATAAAAATCATCGTCCCGGGCACCAAAATCGATCACGCAATGACGCGGAGTTCCAGCCGCCGGCTATACGGTGACGTACTCGAAGCCGGCGCGAAGATCTACGAATATCAGCCCAGCATGATCCACGCCAAGATTCTGATCATCGATGGCGTCTGGTCGGTCGTAGGTTCCACGAACTTCGATAGCCGGTCTTTCGCCATCAACGACGAAGTGAATCTCGCTGTGCTCGACCCGATGCTGGCCGCTCGGCTCACGCAGAGACTTCCAAAAGGACGTCCGAAAGCAAGGAAATCACCTTCGAGCAATGGAAACATCGGCCCCACATCGAGCGCGCGAACGAGTGGTTCTTCTCGCTTCTCGAACGCCAGCAGTGACCGACCTCATGGGGTCAAAGACAGCTCTTTGGCCGTCGCCCCTTCATTTTCGATAGTTTCCGCAGGCTCTACATGAAATAGTCTTTGACTTTGTCGAGCAGACTCTTTTCCTCGGCTCGTTCTCGGCAGGCAGGGTCTCACGCAATTGCTCGAACAACTTGCGCTGCTCGCGGGTCAGCTTCGTCGGAACTCGTACGTCGATATTGCACGTAACAAATCGCCGCGGCCGTGGCCTTGGACATGAGGGACTCCCAATCCTTTCAGCTTGACCTTGCGCCCTTCTGCGTGCCTTCCGGGATCTTGACGTCTGCAAGCCATCGAAGGTGAGAATATCGATTTCTGTCCCGAGCGCCGCCTGAGCCACATTCACCGGAACAGTGCAGTGCAGATCGTCGTTCTCGCGATCGAAGATCGGATGCTCCTGCACTTTCAGAAGCACGTACAGGTCACCCGGAGGTCCGCCGTTCGCACCCGGCTGCCCCTCGCCCGTAGAGCCGCAAACGCGTGCCAGTATCGACGCCTGCCGGAATGTTGATCTTGAGCTTCTTCTCTTTCCGGAGATACCCGTCGCCCTTGCAATCATGGCAAGGCCGACGGATAATCTGCCCACGGCCATTGCACTGCGAGCAGGTGCGGCGGACGGTCAGAAATGCCTGCTGGTAATGGATCTCGCCGCGGCCGCGGCACACGGGGCACTGCGTCAGGCCGTCTTCCGGCTCGGCGCCCTTGCCTGAGCAGCGACCGCAGGCTTCCATCCGAGGAACCTGGATGTCGGCCGACAGCCCCTTCATCATGTCTTCGAACGAGATCTCGAGCTCAAACGGCAAGTCCTCGCCGCGCTGAGCCCGGTTCGCCGACGTCCGCCGCCACCTCCAAAAAGGTCCCCGAACCCGAAAAACTCACCGAGAATGTCTTCAAACCCCGCAAACTGGCCCGGATCGAAACCCCGCCGCCCCGGCAGCGGCACTCTGAACACCGGCATGTCCATAGCGGTCATAAGCGGCACGCTTTTGCGCGTCGCTCAGGACGCCGTAAGCCTCGGCCGCTTCTTTGAATTTCTCCTCGCTTCGCTGTCGTTCGGATTGCGGTCAGGATGATATTTCAGAGCCAGCTTGCGGTATGCGCCCTTTAAAGGCCTGATCGTCCGCACTGCGCTCAACGCCGAGAATTTCGTAATAATCTCTTTTTCGCCACGTTCATTACCGGCCCTACCTTAAGGCCGAACTGCTACTTTAACCATCGACGGACGCAGCAGCTTTCCTTTAAAGTTGTAACCACGCTGATATTCTTCGAGGATCGTGCCGTCTTCGGCATCGTCGTGCTCCACGCGCTGGACGGCCTCGTGGAGATGAGGATCGAAATTTTGCCCTTCGGTGATAATCGGCTCTAATCCCTGTTTGATCAAGGTTTCTAAGAGTCGCTTGTAAATGAGTTCGATTCCCTTAACCAATTCGTTGTCTCCGACGATCCGCGACTTCGCGGCCTTCAGCGCCCGTTCGAAATCATCGACGAATGGGAAAAGCCCTCGAGCGCTTTCCATTCCGGCGTATTCCGCGAATTCCATCGCTCGCGATCCACGCGGCGGCGGAAGTTTTCAAACTCGGCCTGGCGTGCGCCGAAGCAAATCTTCCGAGTTCCGCTCTTCTCTTTGGCCCACTGTTCACCGGCGTCGGTGGGCCCGCAGAGGATTCAACTCGGCATCCATTGAGCCTCAGGGCGACTTCGGTAGGGTTCTCTTCGACGAGCAGATCGAATTTCTTCTTCCATAATTTCAGACTACAATCAGATTTACGGGGAGAATGCGGATGCCTAAGCCTAGAAGGCTCCCAAAAGCTTGGCCGACATGCAAAACAGCGGAAATAACCTTCTCGTAATTCATTCGCATCGGACCAACAACGGCGATCTTGCCAGAAAGCCGCTCGGCAGATTGACGGTAATTCCAATGATCGACAATTCACTCATTGCCGGATGCGCCTCCGCCAATCCAACGCGAACCGCAAGTTCACCCTGCGGCTGCTCCAGAAACTGATCCAGCAGCAGCAGCACCTTCTTTTTCTGTTCCAGCGCGCGGAACAGGTCGCGCATCTTCTCTCTTGTCAGATGCAGATCCAGGCCGAGCAGATTCGACACGCCTTCGAAATGAACCTCCGGCGCCAGCCCGAGTTCGAGTAAACCTTTTTCATACAACAAGTTAAGCCGCCGAAGGATCGAGTCGTAGGCGGCGCTTTCCTGTCGCCAGCCGAGACTCCAGTTCCTCTCTGAATGTCGGATAGCAGCCATCCGCTGAAATTCGAGTTCAGGTAATTCCGATGGACTGCAATTCATCGCGCGACAACTGCTCATTCAGACTCACGACCCGATTGCGCACCAGTGGTCGCGCGTAGCGACAATCATCAGGACCCGGCGATCGGGCAGGCTGACGAATTCGACCTGGTCAAGAGTCTGGCTCGATGTTGGGATTGCCGCCGCGATCCCAACCCGCGCGTCATCTCGCTCAAAATATGGGATGAACGCTCGACACGAGCCTGCATCGTTTCGAGGTCGGCAAGTTCGTCCTGAGCCGTTCAAATTCGGCCGGCAAGAAACCGGCGTTGTGTCAGCGAATGAACATAGCTCTTGAAAAGCTTTTTCGGTAGGGACACGGCCGGCCGAAGTGTGCGGCTGAGCGAGGTACCCTTCCTCATACAGATCCGCCATGATGTTGCGAATGGTAGCAGGACTCAGATTCTCGCGGAGTTCGGCGCGCAACTGTCCTGGATCGCAACGGGTTCGCCCGTTTCGATGTACATCTGCACGATCGAATGCAGGATCTCGAGATGCCGTGTGTGAGAAGCAGTCTGTCGATTCATCGCAGCCGAGACAACACTCTCTGTTACATATATCTTAAGGGCGAACGGTCACGCTAAGCAAGGTAGATGCATCAGCACTCTCCCGGCAAGGCTGCTAAGCAGTCCTCCCAAGTCTATTCGCCGTATCTGTTAAAATACGGCTTCATTCCCGTGGAGGTTGCTACGCCTTGTTCGCATTGATACTCCGTGTGTATAGCTACCTGTACCACCTGGTCCTTTGCCTTTTTTTACTTGGCCTAGCCGTCGTCGCCATGAACAGCTCCAGCACACTCCATCTCGAGATGCTCCCGTGGTCTGGTTCGGATCTCGTTTCCTGGTTGTTGTGGGGGAGCTTGGCCGGAATTCTCAGCATCATCCTGGCGATAACCGGTATTTTTCGTTTTCTGTTCCCGCATGTGGGCCCTCGTCGTACTGGTGATCATGGTCCGGGGATTCCTTCTGAAACCTTACACATTCGAAGGGAAGCCCGACTTTGTCAGCGTTTTGTGGCTCATTGGAGGCGCTTGCCTGGCCTTTTTGGCCAGCTTGACGCTGCTTCGAGCCCGCCGTTCACGACGAGCCTAGGTGTCCCTAACCCCAGAGTTCGTTAATCGGCGCGTACTGTAGCCCCTGATTCGTCGGGACATACTCGAAACCACGGCCAAGGGGATCGTCGTAGCGAACCTTCGTCCAGTCGATTCCAAGCGCGGAATAGATCGTGGCTTCTATATCTTCCGGACGAATCTGCCGGTCCTGGGACCAACCGGGCTCCACCACGGCGAAGGCGCGCTCATCCGTTTTGCCGATCGCTTGCCGTCCCTTGACCCGAGCACCCGCCATCAACACTGCCTGCTGAAGAAAATGGTCACGGCCGGACTGCCCATTCGGCGCTCCGGTCGTTCGACCAAACTCACCCATCGCGATGATCAGAGTCTCGCCGAGCAGTCCGTCGGAACTCAAATCAGCGACAGAGCGCCCAAACCGTTGTCGAACGTACGAGTTAGCGCCTGCAAGCCCGCGTTTGCGCCATATATATTGGAGTGCATATCCCAGCCGCCCAGCGTGATCTGCACGAATCGTGTTCCCAAATTCGGATCGGAGGAAATTCCGGGCGGTGATGCATGCATTCCCAAATGCAGTATTCCCATACAAACTCCGAGTCGCCTGGTCGAATGTGAAAACCGTGTCAACATCGGGGTTGTACATCAATTTACTAGCGCTGAGTATTAAACGAAGCCAATTCGTCCACCGCCGGTCCAAGCTCGGACGAGCCGGATCGATTGTCAGCCATCCAGAACCTGTAACAGGTTGAATCTCCGATCGAACACGGCCTGACCATCCGAATGCCGCGAGTTGCCGAGCCCGCCTCCATTCGGATTGATGTAGAACGGCGCGTGGTCCGGCGCCAGGTAGCCCTGATCCGGACCGCTGGCTATGTTCAGCGATACAAAAGCGGGCAACGTGGCGCTTCTACCGGATCCCAGTTCGAGCGACACTACCGATCCGATATGCGGCGCAATCTTCGCCAATCCGGATATCGGATTTCTACCGATCTGAATCCACGTCCGGGCCAGCTCATGAACCGCAGCCCACGATCGCACCGACCGAACGAGCGCAATATTATCCATCTGCTCACCGAGCCTCGGCATGATCCCCTGAGGCCAGCGGATATCGCCGTACGAGGTCGGAGCCATGAAAGACGGCGTCCATGCGCCTTCTTTCAAATCGAACGTATCCGAGTGGCTGGGCCCTCCACTCATCAGAACGAAAATGACGTTTTTTGCCGTGCCGATCGGGCTCACCGCCGCTCGCGCAACGCTTTCCATCGGACGGCTGGGCAGCAGAAAGTAACCACCCACGGCGGAGCTGATATGACGGAAGAACAGACGCCGGTTGAGTTGCGGCCTTGCCCAGAAACGGGAACCTCTGATGTTGGTGCAATCGATTCCGAAACGATGCTTCATCATCAGCCCCTTCAGTAGCTAAACAGGAAGTCGACTTTGTTTATAGCCGCCCACGCCAGATC
The DNA here is from genome assembly GCA_963825845.1 of Bryobacteraceae bacterium. Classification (GTDB taxonomy): domain Bacteria; phylum Acidobacteriota; class Terriglobia; order Bryobacterales; family Bryobacteraceae; genus DASQDN01. Next base: position 114,570 of record CAWGVL010000069.1, read on the forward strand.
TTCGATCGCCGCGTTTCGCGAGGCTGACCTGCTCAGATGATCGGTAGCTTTGTTCCGCTCGGACTCAGTTGGCATCCGCGACAGGAACGTCAACCACAATTCGTCAACCAGTTGCCCGTTATCGCTCGCCTTGGCGAGTTCCTTCAACGTGGGCGAGTTGGCAACTCTGATCTTCGTCAATACCAGAGTGTTGTCGTTCATCATATTTAGCTGCTGCAAAATCGAGCCCGTAGTTGAACGACGCGCCGTATCGCGATTGCCGCGATTGAACGACGTCATGAAATCGCGGACGGCCGGAGTATTGCGCGGTTCGTTCACGTCCGGAAACTTCATCGCCCATGAGACAGGCTCCGATTGCGGCAGTTGTGAACCGCGTTGAACCGTGTCTGCGCTGATCAGCGGATACGTATAAGCAGGCATGGCGCCAGTCGCTTTGACGATCGCATCGTGGACCTCTTCCGCCCATATCCGTCGCGGATAGTGACGTGCAAATAGGGGACGTAGTCAGCCTTCCATTCGCCGGGATATCTCGAACTAAGTTGGTATGCGGATGACAGGACGATCGTCTTGATCAACTCCCGCAGGTTCGTGTCCCGCTCCATGAAGAACTTCCCGAGTTTTTGAAGCAGTTCCGGATGAGTCGCCTGCAGTGTCCATGGCGCGGCAGGAGGATGGGCGGATCCAGACGATCGGGGTCGATGGTATCTACCGGATCGATGAGAGCCAGCCCAAAGAACTCCTTCCAGACCCGATTTGCAAAGTTCATGCCGAACAAAGGATCCGATGTGACCTTTCGCGCGAACGCAGCACGCCAGTTACCCGTCGCAGGCGTGCCGTCCCGATACTCCGGCGCCAGACTCCGTTGTGTTCCGATAGCTGTCCGAATCGGCCGATTGCCGGATGTCGTATTGAGATTGTACGCGCCCGTGTCGACGTCTGTAATCTCGGTGCTCTGATACAGCGGCGACTCATTCTGCGCTGCATTGGGTACGGCGCTCAGCCGAGTCCGCGCGAAATGCGCGGCCATACGTTCCGCGTCCGACCGTGTCCCTCTGGCGCCCCATAACGTCAACTGTTCGAGATGGTTGCGACCGCTGTGGCACAGAAGGCAGTCGTAATGTCCTAATCCGAGGTACGCCCCCACAGTCTTCACGAGTTGCAGATCGTAAGTATCCTGCACCGGACCCATTGCGGCGCTGCCGAGCACGATGAAACTCGCCGGCCCGTTCTCGGTGTAGTAGTTGTTACCGCTGGCAGTGATCGTGCTCGTCGCGATCTCCGACATCGGACGATTGTTCCGCATCTGCTCACGTATCCAACGGTCGAACGAAATGCGGCCCTCAATCCGAGGTCGGCGAGCGCTGGTCGATAACGTTTCCGTCATTCCAACCACGTCTTCAAACCACACGGACCACTTATCGTTGAACTCCGGCGCAAGGATAAGCTCGTTGATCAATCGATCACGCTTGTCGGCGGCGCCACTGCCTATGAATTCCTTCACGTCGTTCGCCGGAAGGAATGCGGCCGATGATGTCGAGATAGGCCCGGCGGACAAACTCCTCGTCCGAGCTGAGAGGCGCCGGCTGGACCTTCAGCTGGTCCAGTTTCCCGAAAATTTCATCGTCGATGAAATTGCGAAGGAGGACCGGAGCTTTCGGCGTAGCGGTCGCCGTCGCCGATCGGGCAGTCGAGAACTTACGAACACCCCGATCGACAGCGTCCCGGATCCTGCGCTGAGCATTTAAAAAATCAGAAGGGTTGGATCGGAAGGTGCATCCCCGCTCAGGTGCGACCTGCTCCGGCGCCGGGTCCGCTTCAGGCGGCTGGAGATCCTGGGCCACGCCACGGGCGAAAAAACATGCTGCCAAAATGAAGAAGTTCGCGGCTTTCGCCAGCGACATACGCGTCCCTCGCCCAGTGACCGGCTCTTTGTAGCTCTGGCCACCCACCCTACAGTAGATCTAGTATGTCATAGCCGTCAATTCCGCGGCTTACCTAGACACACGTGTTGTCGAACCCTATGCCACACTAATAGTTGCGATGTCCCAGGCGCTGGTCGGCCTCGATTTACCGGAAATTCAAGACGCGTTAGGATCTGGGCAGCCGGCTTTTCGCGGCCGTCAGGTCTATCAAGCCTTGTACCAGCAGAAGGTCGAAAATCTCAACGAAATTTCCACTTTGCCCGCGACCTTGCGACAATGGCTGGCCGAGCGGTACTCCATCGGACTGCCGAAAGCCGAGTCGTGGTTTGACTCTGCCGACGGTACGCGGCGGTACCTGCTTCAACTGGAGGACGGACGCACCGTTGAGACGGTACTCATGCCCGAGCAGGGTCGCAATACGATCTGCATTTCCTCCCAGGTAGGGTGTCCCGTCGACTGCCAGTTCTGCCTCACCGCGAAGATGGGCATCGAACGCAACCTGACGGCCGGAGAAATTGTCGGTCAAATCCTCCTTGTCGCCGCGCGCCACGGCCTGTCTCCCACAGACAGCCAGCTGAACGTTGTAATGATGGGCATGGGCGAGCCTCTGCTCAATCTGCCTAATGTGTTGAAGGCCTCGCGCATCCTCTTCGATCCCGCGGGTGTCGGTATGTCACCCCGGCGCGTGACGGTCTCAACGGCTGGGATCATCCCGAGAATCACTGAGTTCGCGCGAGAGCCGATGCGACCGAAGCTTGCAATTTCCTTGAACGCATCTCACGAAGAGCAGCGTCAGGAGTTGATGCCGATCACGAAGAAGTGGCACCTCAAAGACCTTATCGAGGTATGCCGGACGTATCCGCTGCGTCCATGGGAAAAACTGACCTTCGAGTATGTCTTATTAAAGGATGTCAACGACACCGATGCGGACGCCCGTCGAGTGGTCAGGCTGCTCGCAAACATCAACTGCAAAGTGAACCTGATCGCCTGGAATCCCGGTCCGGGCATCCCATACCAGCGTCCCGACGATGAACGGGTGGCTGCCTTCCAGGACATCATCAGGCGATCGATCCCGTGTTTTGTGCGCAAGCCTCGCGGGCTCGATATTTACGCCGCGTGCGGACAACTGAAGAGAACGACCGAACTCATCAGCCTCAGTCCGCTTGCGCCGGCCGCTATTTGATCAACCAGGCTTCCACCGCGAATTCATCGGGTGAGATCGTATGCACCGACACATCGCGGAACACCATCGCGTCGACACGGCGCAGGCGCCCGGCGCCGCCTGCAACGGGAAGGGACTGCAAACCGCCCAGGATCTTGGGCGCATAGTAGAAATAAATCTTGTCGACGATTCCCGACTCGAGCGCAGTCCAATTCACCTTGCTCCCGGCCTCGATCATCAATGATTGATACTTGTGCTCGGCAAGCCACTCTACGATGGATGGGAAGTCCGTCCGCCCTCCTGGTCCGTCAAAGGTCAACACGCGAATGCCGCGGTTCTCGAGCGCAATCCGGCGATCGTCAGCGGCTGCCGATGTTGTGACAACAGCGACATCGCCGGAAGCCGACCGAACCATCTGAGAGTCAAGCGGAGTTCGAAGTTGCGAATCGACAACCATACGCAGAAGCGGGCGGCTGCGGGGTTCGCCACTCCTATCCGTGAGCAGACAATCGTCCGCAAGCAACGTCCCGATGCCCGTGAGAATCGCGTCCGATGCGTGGCGAAGGCTCTGCACGTGCTCCCGAGCCTTCTCACTCGTGATCCAACCCGAGTTGTCTTCTGGCGCCGCGATCTTCCCGTCAAGCGTGAGTGCAGCCTTCAGCGTGACCAACGGCAAGCCCGTTCGCATGAAGTGCACGAACGGCTGATTCAGCTTCTCCGCGGCTGACGTAGCGTCCATATCGATGTCGACCGTTATACCAGCATTACGCAGCTTTTCGAATCCCTGGCCTGAAACAAGGGGATTTGGATCCTGCATCGCGACTACGACTCGGGACACGCCGGCGGCAATCAGCGCATCCGCGCACGGGCCCGTGCGACCTGTGTGCGAGCACGGTTCCAGCGTCACATAGACGGTCGAACCTCGGGTATCCGCCCCGGCTTGTGACACCGCTTCAATCTCGGCATGGCTCTTGCGCTCCCACGTATGGTATCCGCGCCCGATGATTCGGCCATCGCGTACGACGACGGCGCCCACCGTTGGATTCGGGCTCGTCTGACCAACGCCCTTCGCGGCTTCAGTCAGCGCCTCCGCCATGAACTCGTCCATCACTGGAAAAGCGAGGCGATAAAGCTTTCGGGATCGAACGGCAGGAGATCCTCTGCCTTTTCGCCGACACCTACGTATCGGATCGGTAGCCCGAGTTCACGGCTGATCGCCACGACGACCCCGCCTTTCGCCGTTCCATCCAGCTTCGTCAACACAATGCCCGTGACGCCGCTCGTTTCCGTGAATCGCCGGGCCTGCTCCAGGCCATTCTGCCCCGTCGTGGCGTCGAGGACAAGGAGCACCTCATGTGGCGCATCCGGGATCAGCTTCTTCACGGTCCGCTTCATCTTCTCGAGCTCGGCCATCAGGTTGTCTTTGGTGTGAAGACGACCCGCTGTATCAACAACGACGTAATCGACCTTCCGCGCCCGAGCCGCTTCCAGCGCGGTATATACGACAGAGCTAGGATCCGAGCCCTGCTGCTGGCGAATCACGTCAACACCGGTCCGTGTGCCCCAGACTTCGAGCTGTTCAATCGCAGCGGCGCGAAACGTGTCGGCGGCACACAGGAGCACGGAGTGTCCTTCATCCTGGTACCGCCGCGCAAGCTTGCCGATGGTAGTCGTCTTCCCCGCCCCGTTGACACCGACCACCATGACAACGGCCGGCGGCGCTGCAACCCGGGGTACCGGACGGTCATTCGCCTGCAGAATCTCGAGAAGACTCTGCTTGATGAGATTGCGCAATTCCTGTGCGTCGCCGATCAACTTGCGGTCAACACGGACGCGGATCTGATCCAGAATCTCCGTCGCGGTGCGCACGCCAATATCCGCTGTAATGAGCGCATATTCGAGCTCATCCAGCAGGTCGGCGTCGATCTCCTTGCGGCCGGAGATCACGTCTTCGATACGGTCGACGAGTCCGGCGCGTGTCTTCTCGACACCTGCCTTCAGGCGGTCGAGTAGCGACGGCTCCTGCGGAACCGAACCGAATAAAGTTTGAATTGCCACGCTCTTCGATTCTAACGTGACGTACGGCGAACTCCCTTTAGAAGTTCGCCGTACTCGGCTGTGAATTGCCGCTTCCGTTCGTCAGGGTGACCGTCACGGCATTCACCGTTGCAGTATCACCCTGTATCGTGAACGGAATTCGGAGTGTGAATTGTCCGCCGAAGGCATTCGCCGCCTCGCTCTGGAACCACGTGTTGAATGTGGAACTCAGCGGTACAACCGCTTCCGTCGTCTGCAGATTGGTCGTTCCGGTGAACCGGAACGTGCCTTGCGTGATCTCACGGCTCGTAGAGAATCCCGTTATCGTCACGTCAAAGCCAGTCCCCGTTCGCTGCACGCGGAGCGCCGTGATCACTGGAGCTGAACGCGCGATCACGATCGTGGTATCCAACGCACAGTTGCAATTCACCGTTCCGCCGGCAGCCATCAGCGTAGTCCTCAGCGTAATCGTGCCTGCGGTCGTTCCGGTCTGAATGGCAACCTCGGGCACACGGAACACGGCCTGAGTTTGACCCGCAGGAATCGTAAACGGCACGGATCGTCCGCCGGTCGAGAATTGAATCGCCGGATCATCCGCGTTGTTTGCAGCGTTCGGAGCGAACGTCAGCGTCATCGTGCCGGTCACCTCGACCGGATATGGCGCGTTGATCGCGAGACTTACCGTCTGCTGCTGCGCCGGCTGAGGATTCGGCGGCACCGTGATGTTCAACCCGGACACGTCGGGCAGAGCAACCTGGATCGACAAAGCGCGCTGAGCCGTGATGGGCGGATTTGCCGAGTCGGCGACCTGGACGGTGATGTTGAACGTCCCTGCCGCTGTCGCAGTACCGCTGATCGTACCGGCGCCGCTGAGTGTCAGCCCGGCCGGTAGATTTCCGCTTGCGAGCGACCACGTGTATGGCTGCGTTCCGCCCGTCGCCGCTAACGAGAACGAGTAGGCAGCAGAGAACGGAGCCGGTGGCGCGGTCTCCGTCGTGATGATCAAAGGAGCCACCACACGTCCGGTGAAGCCTTTCGATGCGGCTATATTGTTCGCGTCGCGCACTTCGACCGTAACGTTGTATTCACCGGCAGTGGCCGGTGAGCCCGAGATCACACCCGAAGCGTTCATGGTTAAGCCGGAGGGGAGCGACCCGCTCTGAATCGTCCACGAGTAGGGCGCCCTGCCGCCTGTCGCGTTCAGTCCGATGGACGCAGGCGTCCCGACGATCAGGTTGCCCAGCGAAGCCGTCGTTATCACGATCTGTGTAGTGATCACGATGGTAAACGACTTCGACGCCGTCTCCGTCCCCGCATCCGCGACTTGAACGGAGACCGGGAAGGAACCATTCGTCGTTGGCGTCCCGGAAATCACGCCTGTGCTGGGGTTCAAGCTCAGGCCTTCCGGCAGACCCGAAGCCGACCATCGATACGGTTTCGCCCCGCCGGTTGCGTCAAGTGTCGCGGAATATGCTGTACCGACAAAGCCATTGCCCAAGGCCGCGGTGGAGATCTGAAGCGGTGGGAGCTTGATCGTTGCCGAGAAAGACTTGGAGCCCTTTTCGCCCGTGGCATCAGTTGCCTGGATCGAGAAGGAGAAGACCCCGGGTTCTCGCGCAATTCCGGTAACCGTGCCGTTCGCGCCCAGAGATGTTCCGGTCGGGAGTGATCCACTCGCGACAGCGAACGCATACGGTGGCAATCCGCCACTCGCGGTAAACGATGCTGTATAAGGTTCATCGACGCGGCCCTCAGGGACGCGCTCCGTCACGATGACGACCACACCCGGCTTGATCACCATACTGAACGTAGCGGTCGCCCGTTCGCCTGCGTCATCGCCTACGGTCACCTGAACCGCGGATGTACCGGCCTTCCTTGGTGTGCCGAGAATGCTGCCGTTCGAGCTTCCCGAGAGTCCCTCGGGAAGTCCCGAGAATCCCCAGGTATACGGCGGAGTACCGTTGCGGGCGGCAAAAGTTGTCGAGTAAAGTTTCCCGACGGAGCCTTCCGGTATGGCGCTGGTTACAATCTCCAGCGGCAACCGCTGCGGCCGCTCCGGCTGTCCGACAGCCAGCGTGAAATCTCTCGTTCCCGATCGCCCGTTCCGATCGTTCACGCGCACCACGAACGATACGGATAAGGGTCCAGCCGGCGTGCCGATGATCTGGCCATTCGAGGTCAACGAGAATCCCGCTGGAAGCGAACCGCTCGCAAGCGCGAACGTATACGGCGGTGTGCCGCCCGTGGCCCCTAACGTTGCTGAGTATTGCAGCAGCGGCACTCCGACCGGAAGCGAAAGGGTCGTGATGACGGGGAATCCCGGGTCGACGACAAGCGTGAAGGTCATGTCGACCTGCGCGCCGGCAGCGGACGCACCCGGCGCCTTGAGGGAAGCTGGCTCGGCCGACTCAAAGAGAACTCCGGCGGAGTCGCGCACCCGGACCGTGAATGTGTACGATCCGGCCAGTGTTGGCGTTCCCGCTAACAGTCCGCCTGTAGAAACAGCCAGGCCGGGCGGCAAAGTCCCGGACGCGATGCTCCAGGTCAACGGCGGCACGCCGCCGGTCGCGGCGAATTGAAACGAGTAAGGAACGTTGATTCGAGCTTCCGGAAGCGGACTGACGCTCGTGACAACGATGTCAGACGACAGAACCTGCAGCGAAAATGCTTTCAGCGCGAACTGAGATATCTCTCCGCCGGAATCGCCCGCCTGTACGGTGAACGTGTAGTTCCCCGCTGTGGTGGGCGATCCCGAGATAACTCCGCCCGAGCTCAGATTGAGACCGGGTGGGAGACTGCTCCCCTCGAGCAGCGACCACGTGTATCCAGGTGTGCCTCCCGTCGCATTCAACGTCTGCGAATAGGAGAGTTTCGTGAAACGCTTGCGGCAGCGGCGAGTTGGTCGTAATCGTTACGCCAATAGGGCTGATCACGAGGGTGAACGGTTTCAAAGTGACTTGAGGCGGAGTCGCCGCATCGGCGACCCTGACGGTAAAGGTGGAAGAACCCACCGTCGTCGGAGTTCCGATCAGAACACCACCGGAAGAAATCGTCAGGCCCGGCGGCAGGGCGCCCGACTGAATAGACCAACTGTAGGGAGATGTCCCTCCCGTTGCGCTGAACGGTTGCGAGTAAGCTTGGCCGACGATGCCGCCGGGTAGCGGATCCGCATTCGTGATTACTAGTGGGACAGGATTGATCGCCAGCGTGAACGCCTTGCTGGCGATGCCCATATTTCCCGACTCGGTCATCTGGATCGTAAATGAGCTAGAGCCGATCGTGGTCGGCGTTCCGCTCAGAACTCCGGTCGTGGCATTCAGCGTGATGCCGGGGGGCAACTCACCCGCAACAACTGCCCACGTGTACGGCTGAGCCCCGCCGGCGCCCGCAAGCGTCCGGGAGTATGCGGTACGATTATTCCGGCTGTCAGCGGCGTTGGTGTCGTGATTGAAATACCAGTGGAGTCGATTGCAATGGTCAACTCACGAGTTGCCGTCAGGCCGTTGTTGTCGGTGGCGCGCGGACTGAACGTGAAGATCCCGGCTTGCATCGGAGTGCCTTGTATTGCGCCGCCGGAAGCAACGAACAGACCGTTCGGAAGCGTACCGCTAGCTAGACTCCAACTGTATGGCGAGGTGCCGCCCGATGCCGTTAATGGCTGGTCGTACGCAATGGACACCTGGCCGTTCGGCAGTGACGACGTGGTGATCACCGGCGACGTCGAACTGATTGGCAACGTAAAAGGCTTGGTGGCCAGTACGCCTGTGGAGTCCCTCACCTCAATGGTGAAGTTGAATGTGCCCGGCGTCGTGGGGGATCCCGAAGCACACCGCCCGATGAGAATGTAAGTCCTGGAGGCAGAGTGCTCGAGCTAGCGAGGGACCACGTATAGGGACTGACGCCTCCGGTCGCAGCGAACGTCTGGTTATACGTAGATGCCAGTGATCCGCCTGTCAACGGACTTGACGTAGTAATCACGAGGGTCGGTACCGCGACTGTGAGTTGAAACGCCTTCTGCGCAGGACTCGACTCGGACTGGGAGTCAGAAACCTCGATCGTGAAGTTCGACGTGCCCGGCGTGGTCGGAGTCCCGGTCAGGACGCCGGTTGTCGAGTTTAGCGTCAGTCCGGTCGGGAGCGAACCAGAGACGACAATCCAATTGGTATACGGAGCTAATCCTCCTGTTGCAGCAAAGGTCAAAGAGTACAAGCTATTTGCCGTCGCCCCCGGCAGTGGAGAGTTCGTAGTAATAAGAGGCGGATCATCTATGAATAGATAAGAAGCGCCGAGGGCGACGTCTGGGTCGGCGTCGCGGTATCGGTCGCCGAGCAGTAATTCCGTAGCTGCCCCCGGGGTCCGTCGGTGTACCCGAAATTTGGCCCGTAGCTGGGTTCAGAGTGAGCCCGGCGGGAAGACCGCCAATGACTGTCCATGTGTATGGCCCGCCTTCTCCTCCGGTGGCCCCAAGAAAGGTCGAATAGGGCACGTTGCGAGTCGCAGTTGGCAGCGACGACGTCGTCACGATAAGCGGAGTGTTGATCTTAAGGTTGAAGCCCTTCGAATCAGAGCCGTTCGTACCGGTAACCTGTACGTTAATCGGGAAGGTACCTGCCGTTGAAGGTGTACCTGTGATTGCACCACCCGAACTTATACTGAGCGGCGCCGGTAGCCCGGTGGCAAACCAGATATCCGACCCGGTGCCATTGGCTACCGTGAAAGCGAAATTATAGGGAGTACCTACTACCCCAGTCGGGGTCGCAGTCGTGGTGATCGTAACAGGGGTTTGCGCGAATGCAGGAGATAGCGATAAAACGAATAGGGCACCGCAAGCGAGCCTATTCATTTACAACCTCCGGAATGAACGCCACCCGAAGCTCGGTCGCCCGATGCATCCAGAATCCACATCGGCCCGACATCTCCTGGCGTGAGCAAGAATCTCGACTCACCCAAGGGCTGTGCCATCGAAGCCGTACAGGGGCACTTCGACGGATGCCGTTTCTCCACCCACGAGTGGAATCGATCGAATAAGACGGCCCGATATACCGATCAAACGATCCGACGTGACCGCAAGCGCGCTCAACCCGGTAACTTCACCCAACTGCGCCAACTGCAAATCAGCATTCATCCGGTACAACGCCCCGGCTCCGTCTGCGAAAACCACATCCGATGTCTTCGGGATAAACGCTATCGCCACAATCTTGGAAGCAGTGAAAACGCGGCGGGTGGATTCGCGATTCGAGATGTAAAGGGCTTCGCCATCGCCATCAGCTACGGTAACTGCCGCAGTACTTCCCGTGTCGGCGACCGCCACCAGGCGCGAGGAACCCGGGAGTTCCAAATCGGCAAGGTGGCCTCCCCCTTTGCCAACAACAACGATTCGGCCATCCGTGACCGCGGCGACCGTCTCGCCCGTAGGACTCGCAACAATCCGAGTAACATTGGCGATATCTACCGTTGCAGAAGAGCCGTCCAGTAAATCGATCCGATGCACACCTCCGTCAGCATCGGTCCTGAAGGCCAAATCCTGTCCGGGGAGTACGACTGCATTCGTATGTGGAATCGGCGCGCCCAGACGTGAGGCTCCGACGATGCCGAGAACGGTACGGATGCCGCCTGAAGTGGAGACGTACCCGAGTTTGGGTCCTTCTATTTTCGACTCGGCGTACAGGGCGCCCGCCAAGCCAACGATTAGTAAAGTCTTTTTCATTGAGGACCTCCCACTGTGGGAGATCCAGGGACGATTACAGTCCGATTGCCGCCCGCTGCCGTCCCGTTATCCCCGCCATTGCCTCGAGTGGCCGCGACGGTACCGACTGCTACAGCGCCACCGGCTATCGCGAGAATGGTAAGCAATTTTGCAGAAATTCCGATACCAGCGGCCGCAGCCGCAATCGCATTTGTCTGGCTAATCGTTGCGCTCGCTGTTTGACCCTGGTGCGATGCGTTGACTCTGATCTCATATCGCCCGTTCACACTGTTGGGGCGCAGACCTCTTGCCGCAGCCCTGCCTTGCTCATCAGTCGTGATTGTCAAGCTCCTGGCGCCATTCGGAAACGTCGCTCCGGCGCCTTGGTTCGGAAGCAGGAACGTGACCGCCGCGCCGGCGACCGGCTTGCGATTCTCGTCCTCCACCTGCACGATGGGCTCGCGAGCCACGCGTTGCCGGACGTTGTTGATCGCGCCCTCTCCCTCTACGATCACAATCTGGATCTTGACGGCCGCTGGCGCATTCTGGGCCTCCAAGGGAATAGATTGAGCAAACATCACGCAGAACAGCGCGATAGAAACAACACGATTGCGCACGCCGAGCCTCCTCAAAGTAAGTGTTCAGTATAACTATGACTACATCCAGTAACCAGTACCCATACTGAAATGCGAAAAAAAACCTAAATAAATTGCTAAAATGTGTCGACAAGCAAGAAAGAAGCCGGCCATCAATCGCATGTACCGGCGTAGAGGAGCTTACGATGCGTACCCTGTTAGTTTCCGGTTTGGGGCTTCTACTCGCCGTAACGGCTTCGGCTCAGGAACAACCGCAGCTCAAGGCGCGTGAACTGTTTTACACGCCGATCACGGAAACCAAGCCTACTCCCGCGAAGGAAACGCCGTCGAAGGCAGCAATCGTCAAGCCTCCAAAGTCTAAAACCGGCCAACAAAACACGAAGAGCGAGGCGGAGCATCAGGCGTCTCACAAGCCGCAATCCGCGACCTCGCCCGACGGGACTCGCCTGCAGAACGCTACGTTGGGTGACGTGGTCGGTCCTCCGCTCGCGCTGAAGTATCGACTCCTGAAACGCAGCGATGAAGGCCGCTATGACGAAGTTGACACCGATACCGTGTTTCGATCGGGAGACAAGATCCGCGTGTCGGTCGAATCGAATGACCACGGATACCTGTACATCATTCAGCAGGGTTCGAGCAAAACGTGGAATCTTCTCTTCCCGAATCAGGATACCGAGCAGGGCAGCAACCACGTCCAACGCAACCGCGAGTACGAAATTCCCAACGGCGGCCGGTTCACCTTCGACGAGCAGCCTGGCGAGGAGCGGATGTTCATCGTGCTCACCCGCCGCCCCGAACCAGATTTAGAAAAGTTAATATATTCACTTAGCAAGAGCGACTCGGCAAAGCCTGCTTCTTCGGAAACATCGACTGGAAACCCGAAATTGATGCTGGCTCAAGGCCACATCGACAATTCGGTTATCGACAAGCTGCGCGGAAGGGTCCTGTCGCGCGATCTCGTGTTCGAGAAGGTGAATGACGATGCGCCGGTCTACACCTCTGGAGGATCGCGCAAAGAAAAAGCGCTTTACGTCGCGACACCGGATCGCACGGCAAACGCGCGTCTTGTTGTCGATCTCAATTTGAAACATCAATAACCGGAGTCATCCATGCGGTTTTTCGCTGTATTTCTTTTGTCGGCGATTGCTTTTGCCGAGCAGTCACGAGTGTCGCAGCAGGGCGCTCATAGAATGGAGATCAAGCTCGAGCGTTTTGAATCCGGGGCTTGGAAGGCCATAGACCCGGCCCTCGTACTCGATAAGGACGACCGGATCCGATTCAAATTCAAAGCGAATTTCTCCGGATTCCTCTACGTCACCAACCTCAGCACCTCCGCGACCAACTCGCTGCTATTCCCGCGCATCGACACGGGTTCGAATAATCGGGTTCTGGCACATCGGGAGTATATCGTCCCCACCTCCAGAGGCGCGTTCCGCGTCGATGGTCCCGCTGGATACGATGTCGTGGCGTGGATGATCTCCCCGGTGGAACTGGGTCGGCCCGAAACGCCTCCCATCGCTTCCATGCCTCCGGTAAACATGACGCCGCGATGCGACGACACTCTGTTCAAAGCGCGCGGCGAATGCCTCGACAGCTCGGCGGGGCCGCAAGCCGCAAAAAAGAACGACAATAGGCCAGATGATCTCGTCATCATTCGTGAGAAGGAGTCGTCTGTGATCTCGTCTACCACTCCGCTGAAAGTGCCGATCGTTTACGAGTTTCACTTGGCGCATCGTTAGCTTATGAGGGTTCTATGCAGCCTCTTGTGCTTGGCGTTTGCGTACAGCGTCTCTGGGCAGGCGCCGAAGCCCGCGACCGGCCAAAGAACGTGATCTCAAGCTCGAGCGCGAGGAACCTGCGCCGGCATCTGCTGCTCCGGTAAAGCCCTCCATTCCGCGAAGCTATGCTCTCGTGGTCGGGATCGGCAAATATCAGAAGCTCCCGGAATCGGGACAACTGCAATTTCCCGAACAGGATGCCGAATCGATTTACTCGGTCCTGATCAGTCCGGAAGGCGGCAACTTCCGCGCGGAGAACGTCCATCGCCTGATCGGCAGTCGTGCCACTCTGGCGAACCTGCGTAAGGAGATCGAAGAATGGCTACCGGCTGTCGCCAAGGATGACGACCGCGTCCTTATCTACTTCGCGGGGCACGGTTTCGTTCACGAGGGAAAGGCGTTCCTGGCTCCTTTTGACATCGACACCAAGAACATCAAGGGTACGGGGTACCCGATGGACGCTCTGGGTGAAGCGATGGGCCGGAAGATCAAGGGGAAGTGGAAAGTGCTGCTGACGGATTCGTGTCATAGCGGCTCCATCATGCCTCCAGCCGACGCTGCCAAGATCAACACAAGCCTCGCCGGCCTTGACCGATCCTTATTCTCGTTGACCGCAAGCCGGGATCGTGAGCAGTCGTTCGAAAGTCCGGAATGGGGCGGCGGACACGGCATCTTCACGTACTACGTCGTCAAAGGGATGGAAGGGTCAGCCGACGAGAACCGCGACGGAATCGTGACAGCGGACGAGTTGGGTGAGTACGTCCATACCGAAGTTCGGCGCGCGACAGGCGGCCGCCAGAATCCGACATCGGAGCGCGGCAGCTTCGATCCGAAGATGCTACTCGCCTATGTGCCGTCGGGCGCGGAGCCTGGATCTCCTCCTCCGCCAAAGAGCGGCGCCCTGGTCTTCGAGGCCAACATGGATGGCGTCGAAGTGTTCCTCGATGGCAAGTCCGTAGGTGTGTTGAATAAGGGTGGTTCTTTGCGGCTCCCCGGCCTGCTTCCCGGCTCGCATACCGTCAAAGGCGTAAAGATGGGCTACGAGCCGGACGGTCCTCGCGAAGAAATGGTCTATCCAGGCCAGGAGGCAACAATCTCAATAAAGATCATGATCCCCCGCCGCCGGACCAAGGCGGCGCTCGATGCATTCGAAGACGGTATGGACGAGTACAACAAAGGATCCGCCGAGCATTACAAGAAGGCGGCGGTGCATTTCCAGCGTGCGCTTTCTGAGGATCCGAAGTACAGCTCAAGCCGCGCTGTATCTCGCGCGGACGCACAACCTGCTGTTTGAGATGGACAAAGCAAAGCAGTATTTCCAGAAGGCGATCGAGATCGATCCCGACTACCTCGAGGCTCGATCGACCTACGGCGGAATGCTGCTCGACCTCGGCGACCTGGATGAATCCATCCGTCAACTCAACGCGGTAGTTCGGCGAGACTCAAAGAACTCGCTGGCCTGGGGACTCTTGGCGCAAGCGCTTTGTCGCAAGGACTCGTTCGCCGAGTCCATCGAGTGCGCCCGAAAGGCAATCAAGCTCAATCCGAGCAATGCCGAAGTTCACCTTTGGCTCGCGGAAAGCCTTCGCCGCAGCAATCAGTTCAAGGAGTCCATTCCGGAATACGACGCATACCTGAAACTCAGCGACTTCGACAGCAAGTTGGCCGGCAAGGTGAATTACTATGTCATGGGATTTATCACGGGCACGGGACGCAAGAAGCGGGCGAACCTGAAAGACGTTTGGAAAGAACTGCGAAGCTTGGCGTACTTCGGCCTTTGTGACAGCGAGCGCCGCGTCACTCAATTCGATTCCGCCATCCAACACTGCCAGCTTGCATTGGGGTACGATCCGGGCGATCCGTACGTTCATTACGCTCTCGCCCTTGCCTTCGGCAAGAAGGGTGAGCAGGATGGCACGATCGAAACGTACGCAGCGGCCCGGAAACATTTCCGCGCGATGCTCGAATTGAACTCCGATTTGGAGGAAGCCGCAATCGCCAAACGCAATCTGGCCGCAATCGACTCAGCTCTTAACGCAGCTAAATAGCTTCCAGTTCTTCCTCGAGTAGTTGCTTCTGGTAAAGGTCCGCGTAGTACCCTCCCTGTCCGATAAGCTCCGCGTGTGAGCCTTCTTCCGCAACCCTTCCATATTCAATCACGTAAATCCGGTCTGCGTTCCGGACTGTCGACACACGGTGTGAGATGAGAATCGTTGTGCGTCCGCGCATAACTTGCTGCAGATTGGTGAGGATCCGCTCTTCCGTCAGCGTATCGACGCTCGATAAGGCATCATCCAGGATCAGGATGCGTGGATTCCGCAGAACGGCGCGGGCAATCGCGGTCCTTTGCTTCTGCCCGCCCGACAGCGTGATGCCCCGTTCGCCGACCATCGTTTTCAGACCCTCGGGAAAGGTATCCAGATCGGTAGCCAGTCCCGCGATCTCAGCGGCGCGGCGAATCTCCTCACCGGTGGCGTCCTTCACACCAAGCGCGATGTTTTCACCCAGCGTGAGACTGAACAGAAAGGTTTCCTGCGGAACGAAGCCAATCTGCTCGCGCAACTGAGCGGGCGAGTATTCCCGAACATCGTGACCATCAACCAGCACCGTTCCCGATGTGGCGTCGATCATGCGTGGAATCAGATTGACCAGTGTGGTCTTTCCGCTGCCTGTATGGCCCACGATCGCGGCCGTGGTTCCGGCCGGAATGTGCAGATCGACTTGCAACCCTGCAGGCTCGCCGTGTTCCCAACTGGACACGCTCGCGGAACTCGATCTCTCCTCGCGCACGCGTGAGCGGTCGGGTCCGGCTCCGCGACCGTCGGACGCTCGCTCCAACACCTCATCGATTCGCGCAAGCGAAGCGCTGCCGCGTTCCATCAAATTCACCACCCAGCCGAGCGCGATCATCGGCCACACAAGCATGCCCATGTACATGTTGAACATCACGAAGTCGCCAAGCGAAAACCGGTGCTCCACAACGTGCTGTCCTCCCGCCCACAGAACGGCGAGAAATCCTAACCCCACCAGCGCCTGGAGTACCGGCATAAAACATGCCCGCTCTCGCCAGCCGGATATTCTCCGCAATGTATTCGCGGTTGAGCGTTTCAAATTGCCGCAGTTCGGCTTCTTTCCTGCACATATGCCCGAATCACGCGCACACCCGCGAGGTTCTCTTGAACCCGGCTGCTGATATCGGAGAACACTCTGGATGCGCTCGAATCGCGCGTGGATCATCCGCCCGAAAACCACGACGGCAAAGCTGACGATCGGAGCCGGGAAGCAGCGCCACAGCCAGCGGCCAATCCACCCACGCCATCACGCCGATAGCGAGCACAAGGTCAGCATCGTCTCGGTCCAATACATGACGCCAGGACCGAGCATCATGCGAACGGCGTTCAGATCGTTCGTACTGCGCGCCATGATGTCGCCCGTTCTGAATTCTCCCATAGAAGTCCCAGGACAGCGACACGAGCCGGGCAAAAAGATCATTCCGGAGATCGAATTCGACATCACGGGATATGCCGATGATGATGACACGCATCCAGTACTGGAAGACGCCTTTAATCGCTGACAAAGCCGCAAGCAGCGCAGCGAAGCGGAGCACTTTCTCGAGCGCAAATTCACGCGTGAGGGAGTCGATCGCAGCGCCGATCACCAGCGGCTGCGCGGCCGCAAACAGATCTTTCAGAACCAGCGCGCCGAGGCCGAGTACCAAGCCTCCGCGATACTTCACCATGTATGGCCAGAGCACCTGAAACGAACGCTTCATTCACATTCCCAGCCAAGTGGCGATTGTTTTTGAGTATTCGTAAAACACG
Source organism: Bryobacteraceae bacterium (assembly GCA_963825845.1). GTDB lineage: Bacteria > Acidobacteriota > Terriglobia > Bryobacterales > Bryobacteraceae > DASQDN01. The sequence goes on from CAWGVL010000069.1 coordinate 131,572, forward strand.
GTTTTCCGCCCTTCTCGATTGTGCCACCATGAGTCGGGGCGGAAGTAAGAATCCTCGGCCGCAACCGGCACGATCCGAATGTCCTTGCCCAGCGCATGACGGAACGTCTCCGCCGCGCGGCGCGTGTGATAATTGCTGGTCACCAGAATCAAGGTGTGAATGTTTCTCTTTCGCAGTTCCGGACCGAACGCCCGAGCCTCTTCGAACGTGGACAACGCCCGAATGTAGATGGGTTCGAAGTAGTTGGATGGCGCTCCCTGCGCAACGATGTACCGGATGGCAAGGGTCGCTTCATTGACCCCGTACATCTCAGTCGGTCCGCTCACAAGCACCACGGGCGCGTAGCCCGCCCTAACGAGCTCTGTCGCGCGTGCCATTCTCGAACCACGATAGTCGCCGGCGAGCACCAGAATTGCATCCGCCTTCTGAGGACGCTCCGTCTCGATCAGGAAATTTCCCGCGGCAGTGAGGATCGATTTGTGATTCAGGGCCGCCAGGAGTACGGCGACAAGGATAACGATGAGGAACCCGTTGGCAAGCCGACGGAACGAGGACAAACGCTATTTCTCTTCGGAACTCTTTGGATCGAGATGACCGACGGTCTTCAATCGCTGGAATAAACGCTCAACCTCAGCTTCGTCCTCAGGACGAAGAAGCTGATACCGCGGCGAAGGCAGTTGGCGGCGATCCGAACCGCCCGGTAAGACTTCCCCCCAAAATTGACGATACGGAATTCCGTCGATCAGGGCATCCTTGGCGCAACGCCTGAGGTGACGCAGCAGGCTCTTGCCCGCATCGATATCGCCCGGATAAACCAGCAGAACACGCCGATCGCCCGTTAGCGTCAGGTTGACGATTAGGGGCGTCATCCAGGACGTGCGGTCGAGTTTCCGAATCTCAGCCCAGGGAATAATGCGCCGTCCCAGCACTAAGTGATGTTCGTACACTTCAATCGGCGGTTGAAAGGCAAGGACGAGCAGAATAACCGAAGGAATACCGAATAGGACGGTAGCAATCCAGGCGGTCGGATGCTGAAGACCGACCCATGACGTAAAGGCCGCCAGACCCAGAGCGACGAGCCCCGAGGACAGGCAGTAACGCGAGGGTGAATAACATGTCATCGCACGGTACTCGACATCTTTAGACTAACGCCGTCTGCTTCTTGGGTCAAACATTCTGACACCGGAAAAATCGCGCTTTTACCCTCAATGGGATACAGAAGACATAGCCAGCAGCGCGCGACGTAGGTAGTGTAAACCACTCCATGCAGTTGCGCCGGCGGTCACGTAGACAAGGGCCCGAACGGCATCGGGAGCGGTCCCGAATGCGCACCCGGCGATGATGGCCAGAGCCGCCGCTATCTGCAACAAAGTACTAAGCTTCCCCCAGATTGTCGGTGGGAAATCCCGGATACCCTTCCAGAAGAGGCCGCCGCCCGCCAGCGACAAGATCATGATGTCACGTCCCACGACAAGCCAGGTCAGCCACCAGGGAGCAAGTCCTGCGAGCCCGAAACAGAGATATAAGGCTGTCAGTAATACTTTATCGGCGATCGGGTCGAGATAAGCCCCGATCCGTGTGACGTGCCCCATCTGCCGTGCCAGGTAGCCATCGGCAGCATCCGTAAAGCCGGCGATGAGGCTCAACCAGAACGCCTGGATACAGTTGTTCCCGATCAGGGTAAGTACAATAACCGGCGTCAGCCCTATCCGCACGCACGTCAGCAAGTTAGGTGGGCTGAACAGCGCTCGCATTTCGCTCTTGGTTCAGGATACCAAGGCGTGCGCAACGCGCGTCGCAAGCTGATCGAAAGACAGTACTTCGTAGAGCGTAGGGTCGGCCATGATGCGGGAAACGAGTGCGGTGTGCATCGCATGTCCAGCCCGCTCAGCGATCACATGCCCGAGGAGCGGTTTACCAATCAAAGCCAAATCCCCGATCAGATCCAGCACTTTATGGCGGCAACACTCGTCCTTGAAGCGTAATCCCCCGGGGTTCATGACCTCTTCGCGGCCGAAGCACACCGCCGAATCGAGGCTTGCGCCTCGAATCAAACCCATATTTCGCATCTGGTCCAATTCCCAAGCGAACCCAAAGGTCCGAGCCGGCGCAATGTCCGTCGCATAACGTTCAGGCGTGACTTCCATTTCGAGCGTTTGATGTCCGACGAGAGGGTGGTCAAAGAAAATATCGCAGGTCAGCAGAAAGCAATCCGAGGGTAGAATCGTGATTCTCTTCCCCGGCGCCTCTACCGAGACGGGCCGTCGAATCCGAAGATACTTGCGGCGGCGGCGGTAGGTTCGGATGCCGGCTTCCCGGATGGCTTTGATGAACGGGAGCCCACTGCCATCGACGATCGGGACTTCAAGATTGTCCAGCTGGATGAACGCATTGTCGATACCCATGCTGTACAAAGCGCTCAGCAGGTGCTCCGTAGTGGAGATCAGAACGCCTTGCCGCATCAGGCTGGTGGCGTAACTGACACGAGCCACGTGTTTGTAACTGGCCTGTATGCGAAAATTCTCGAGGTCCGTGCGCTCGAATACGATTCCCGTCGACGGAGGAGCCGGGGATACCCTCATGTTGACGGGCACTCCACTATGAAGACCGACTCCGCTGAAATTCACCGAGTGGTTCAGCGTAGTCTCAAAACGCATCAGGCAAACTCGTCATATACGGCGTGTAAACTCCAGGGCTACGAATAGCATTTTTCAGGCCCAAACGTAAGTTGTTGGAAGAACTAGTTTTCCACAGTGCAAGTCGTGGTTTATTTGCTACACACAAACAAAAGTACTGTATCAGTTTAGCCTCTCAACGGTTAGCAACTGGAGTTCTACGCTATGATGACGGCGATGGCTCGCCCTAAGCTGTTCCTGATCGACACCTTTGGGTTCATTTTTCGGGCGTATCACGCCCGTGCAAGGTCCGGCGCGCCGCCCATGCGGACAACCACGGGGATTTCGACCGAGGCTGTCTATATTTTCCATAACATGCTCCGGAAGCTCCTCTCCGACCACAAACCTGCCTATATTTCGGCAATCTGGGAAAGTTCCGAGCCGACGTTTCGGTCTGAGTCTTTCGCGGAGTACAAAGCCAACCGCGCGGAGATGCCGGAGGACTTGGGCCCTCAGATCACGTACGTCCGTAAACTTCTGGATGCGCTCAGAATACCGATCCTGGAGTACCCCGGCTTCGAGGCGGATGACGTTATCGGCACGATCGCGCGCCGGGCAGAGGAAACGGGCGAAGTCGATGTCGTTATCGTATCCAGCGACAAAGACATGCTTCAACTCGTAACCGATCGCGTTTCGATGTTGAATCCTATGAAGGACGACACGTTATACGACCCGGCCAAGACCCAGGAATTCATGGGAGTTCCGCCGTCCAGCGTGGCCGACCTGCTCGCGCTGAAAGGCGATTCCATCGACAACATCCCGGGCGCTCCCGGCATCGGCGATAAAGGAGCTCGCGACTTGATCATGCGCTTCGGAACCGTAGAGAATGCGATCGAGCGCGCGGCGGAAGTGGAACGGAAGATGTATCGCGAGAGCCTGCAGAATCACAAAGATCAGATTCTGATGAGCAAGAAACTCGCGACCATCGATACCCAAACACCGGTCGAGTGGTGCCTGTCCAGTCTTGCGGCACAAGAGCCCGACATCCCGGTTCTGAAACCCATTTATCGCGAACTCGAGTTTTTCAGCCACCTGAAGGAACTCGGACCGACGGAATCGACCGAGGACAAGGACTACAAGAGCCTCTTGACAGCGGAGGAAGTCAACGAGTTCGTAACCGGGATCCCGGACGATGTCCCGATCGCGATCTCGATCGGCCTGGGCATCGGTCTCGCATACAAGCCCGGGCAGGCGCGCGGTATCCCGTTTGATTTGGCCGAACCGTTAATACGACTGATCGAAGACCCGAACCGGCCAAAGATCACCCACGACGTGAAGGCCGTCACGGCGGCGCTGGAGGCGCACCGCATCCGGCCCGCGGCAATCCGGCACGACGTCATGCTGTACGCCTTCCTCCTCTCGGCCGATCCGGCGAGCTGCGGCTGCGAGGTCCTCGCAGAAAAATTCCTCGATCGCAAGCTCGGCACGTCCGCGGACATGCAGGCCGATTGCGCGCTCGAACTTTATCTAAAGCTGGAACCGCAGGTCGGGGAACGGGGCTTCCGAAAAATCTACGAGGAAATCGATCTTCCGCTGTCCGACGTCCTGCGCCGGATGGAGCGCACCGGAATCCGCATCGAACCGGCGCAACTCGCCGACTTGTCCGGTCGTATGGACCAGGATATGCAGCGTTTGGCCGAGCAGATTCATGCGATTGCAGGCGCTCCTTTCAACATCAATTCTCCGCAGCAGCTCGCCAAAGTCCTTTACGAAGACCTCAAGCTCCCGTCCCCCGTGAAATATGGCAAGGGCAAGACGACCTCTACAGCGGCAGATATCCTGGAAGCCCTCGCCGCGGAAAACCAGATTGCCCGCCTGGTCCTCGATTATCGCCAACTTGCGAAGTTGAAAGGGACTTACGTTGACGCATTGCCGGCGCTCATCGGGAAAGACAGCGGCCGTTTACACACTACGTTCAATCAGACCGGCGCGGCGACAGGCAGGCTTTCTTCCTCAAATCCGAATCTGCAGAACATCCCGATCCGGACGGAACTCGGACGCGAGATCCGTGCCGCATTCGTACCTCGAGAGGGCTGGGTTCTGGTCGTTGCCGATTATTCGCAGATCGAGCTTCGTTTGCTGGCGCACATGTCTCGCGATGCCCTGCTGGTCAGCGCGTTTCGCAGCGGCGAGGACATTCACACGCGTACCGCGGCCGAGGTATTCGGGACGCCACCCCTGATGGTGACACCGGACATGAGGCGGAACGCCAAAGCCGTCAACTTCGGGATCGTATATGGCCAGACGCCGTGGGGGTTGGCGGTGCAACTCGGCATCGATCGCAAAGAGGCGGAAGTCTATATCCGTAACTACTTTGAGCGGTATTCCGGCGTAAAGAAGTTCATCGAGAAGACGATTGAAGAGGTCAGGCGAACGGGCGTGGCGAAGACCCTGCTCGGCCGGGAAAGACCGATCCCCGACATGAACGCGCGAAACCCCAATGCGCGGTCATTCGCGGAGCGAACCGCTGTCAACACACCGCTTCAGGGCACGGCAGCGGATCTTATCAAGATGGCGATGATTCGAATCGACAAGGGGTTGACTCAGCGCCGCAGTCAAGCTCGGATGCTGCTGCAGGTGCATGATGAACTCCTGCTCGAAGCGCCGCCGGAGGAGGTGGCCGAAATTCGTCAGTTGGTGAAAAAGGAAATGGAAGGGGTTTACAGTCTGGAGGTCCCGCTTATTGTGGATGTGGGCACGGGGCCCAACTGGAGGGATGCAAAGTGAGGAAAATCCTGGTTGTCCTGACCGCCCTGGCTTTGGCGGCCTGCTCCAGCAAATCGACGAAAACCGAAGAAGAAAAAGCTGTCTCGAAGAAGACTGAACAGGCTCCCGACAAGTTCTACGCCAAATTCGAAACCACGAAAGGCGATTTCATCCTGGAAGTGGTTCGCGACTGGGCGCCTCGCGGCGTCGATCGATTCTACGAGCTCCTGCAGGACAAGTACTATGACGGATCGCGTTTTTTCAGGGTCCGGCCGGGGTTTATCGTTCAGTTCGGCATCAGCAAAGACCCCAAGCAATCCGAGTTGTGGCGACAACTGAAGCTGCCGGACGATTCTGTTAAACAGAAGAATCTCAAGGGCTACGTCTCCTATGCGATGGCCGGGCCCGGCAGCCGGACGACTCAGGTATTTATCAATCTGGCCAACAACTCCGCAAGGCTTGACGGCTCGGGATTCGCTCCATTTGCGCGGGTTGTGGAAGGCATGGACGTCGTGGAAAAGCTCTACGCGGGTTATGGCGAAGTGCAGGCGCTCGGGGGCGGCGGACCGGATTCTCAGAAGATCGAGGGCCTCGGCGAGGAGTATCTGGCCCGCAACTTTTCACGATTGGATAAGATCAACCAGGCGACGATTATCGACTACTCGCCGAAAGCGGATGCCTCCGGCGCTGCAGCGAAAACCGTAGCCAAGCACTAACCTTATTAATTTTCCGGACGTCTCCACCATGACGGCGCGCGGTTAGTATACTGGTACAGTAACTTACCCTGCTCGGGTTGCGCCTTCATATTTCAGTTCGCAGCTTCTTAGAAGGCTTCAATAATGTCAGCCGCCTCGCATCCAATATCTGCTCCAGTTAAGCCTCAGCCGACTCTTGCTCCGAAGCCAATCCATGAGCGCCCTTCCTCGGGCCGTCCGTGGAAGTGGATTGTTCTTGTTGCCCTTATCGTCGTGGCCGCTTACCTGGGTAACCGCGCGCTGAACAAACCAGCTGTAACCACGCCGATTGTTGCCGTGAAAACGGCGAAAGTCGCCATGGGAAATCTGGAACGTACGATCCGCGTCGGTGGGCAGACCGCAGCCGTGCAGTTCGCGAACATCACCGCGCCATCCATGAGAGGTCCCGATTCGAACCGCGAAATGATCCTCCTGATGACAGCCACTCCAGGCTCGTGGGTGAAAAAGGGCACGATGATCGCCTCCATCGACTCACAATCGATGCAGGACCACGTGGATGACCTGAGTGACACAATCGAGGCCGCAAAAGCCGACATTAAAAAGCGGCAAGCCGAACAGAGCATCGAGTGGGACACCCTGGAGCAGACCATTCGTGTCACAAAGGCCGAAGCAGACAAGGCTCGGCTGGACTACGGAGTTGCCGAGGTTCGTACGGATATCGAGAGGCAGTTGCTGAAACTGAACCTGGACGAAGCAGATGCGCGGTATAAGCAGGCTTTGGGTGACCTCAACCTGAAGAAAGCCTCCTTTGCCGCTGAAATCAAGATTCTGGAGTACACGCTCGAACGGCACACCCGACACCGCGACCGCCACGCTCGGGACGTTGAGGCGTTCAAAATGTACGCTCCGATGGACGGCTTGGTCGTGATGTCGCCGATCTGGCGCGGAAACGAGATGGGTGTGGTGCAGGTTGGTGATCGCGTTGGACCCGGCCAGGGATTCATGAAGATCGTCAACACCAAATCGATGCAAGTGGAAGGTACCATCAACCAAGCTGAGAGCAGCGAATTCCGCGTGGGCCAGCCGGCGCATGTGAAATTCGATGCATTCCCGGGAATGGAGTTTAGCGGCAAGGTGTACAGCATTGGAGCCCTCGCTGCAAGCGCCTCCCGGTCGGCGAGCGCTTACCTCCGCAATGTGCCGATTCGAATCAAAATCGACGGAAACGATCCTAGACTCATTCCGGATCTGTCGGCCAGTGCTGACGTCGTGATTCAGCACGGCGAGGGCCAACCCCTTGTTCCTCGTGGCGCGCTGTCTATGGAAAACGGCAAGGCGATCGCCTATGTCAAGGCAGGCGATACATTCGAGAAGCGTGAAGTTTCGGTCGGACTGCAGAGCGACACTCACGCAGTCGCGTTGGCGGGACTGAGCGCCGGTGACGAAGTTCGCCTAAATTAAGCAACGCGCTAGTCTCGTGTGAAGAAATCAATCCTGTTATACCTGCTTCCGCTCGGTTTGTTCGGGCAGACTGCGCCGATGCTCCGCGCGCACGTCGAATTTCTTGCGTCCGATGACATGCACGGACGGCCCTGTCCTTCGCAGTATTGCGATCTGACCGCCGATTACGTCCTTGCTCATCTGCGTGGCGCCGGGTTGGAAACACAGGTTCAAACCAGCGAAGCGGTATTTGAAATCAAGCGCGGAGACGTCGTCGTACGGCCGACGGTCATCGAGTTGCCCAAAGAAAACATGGTGATGAACCTACCGGCCGCGATCGATGGCGAGGGAAAGCTCACTACCCGGTTTGGTGGGGTCGTCATCGAGAAGAATGCTGAATTAGATCCGATTTATGCGGCCACAGGCCAGGTTCGCGTTACCAACATCCCGGCGGGTCAGCGGAATATCATCGGGGTCTTGAAGGGTCGCGACCCGGTCTTGCGCAACACCTACGTCCTCGTCACCGCTCATTACGACCATATCGGCGAGAAGAAGGATGCGACGGGAGACACGATCTACAACGGCGCAAACGACAACGCCAGTAGCGTGTCGGCCCTGATCGAGATTGCTCGCGCGATGGCTGCGGCGCCCGTAAAGCCAAGGCGATCCGTTGTCTTCATGGCCTATTTCGGAGAGGAGCGCGGACTCGTGGGGTCGCGCTATTACGCGGCTCATCCCGTGTTTCCCATCGAGAAAACCTACGCGCAGGTCAACCTGGAACAACTGGGGCGAACGGACGATGTCGAAGGTCCCCGACTGAAAGCCGCAACGCTCACAGGATGGGATCGCTCGGACGTGGGAACAATCCTGGCGGCCGCCGCGAAGCCGCTCGGGATCCGTATCTACAAGCATGAGAAGTACAGCGAGGAATTCTTCGAACGCAGCGATAACGAGGCGCTGGTCAAGTTGGGAGTCCCCGCCCATACCATAAGCGTCGCGTACGGATTCCCTGATTATCACGGGCTTGGCGATGAAGCGGGCAAACTTGACTATGCGAACATGACCGCCGTAAGCCGGGCTGTTCGCGCCGGCATCAGCGCACTGGCGAACCGGACGCTGAAGCTCACTCTCCGCGAAGGATCTCCAGCGGTTTCTGCCCCAAAATCCGGAAGCTCGCCAGCCAGCCCGAAGCCGAAGCAATCAAAGCCGTCGCGAAAACCGCAACCACGTTAGGTAGCAGGTCGATGGCGAACGGCGCATCGAAAAAGCGCTTCAGCAGCAGACTCGAGAAGCCCATCGCAAGCAAGCTCCCCATCGCGCCGGCTACGAGGCCGAGCACGAGAAACTCAATCGAGAACATCTTCGCCACGGTCGCGCGTGTTGCGCCCAACGTTTTGAATATGACGATCTCGCGCACTCGCCGGAACCGTGTGCCCGCGATACTCGAAGCCAGGATGATGGCCCCGGCCAGGATCGCAAACGCGGAGATGAACCGGATCACCAGCGCGATCTGATCGACGACTTCCTGTACGCGATCGAGGATGTCGGCGACATTGATCACGGTCACCGTTGGAAATCGCTCATAAGAGGCGCGCTGCAAGGAAGCGATCTCAGGAGTTGGCACGCGCGCGGCCCCATAGTAGACCGTAGGCAGGCTTTCCAGCGTTCCCGGATTCGTGTAGAACTCGACCATCGCGTGAAGCCGCTGATTATCCGTTCTGTGGACTGCAGCCACACGCGTCCGTATGATTTTGCCGAAAGCGTTCCATGTGATCTCCGAGCCTGGATCGACCCTGAGCCCGCGTGACACTCCTTCCGATACAGATATCTGTGGTGTTGGGTCTTTCCACCACGTCCCGCGGAGGATTTCGGTACCGGCCGGCATCTTCTCGAAGGTTGAGATCGTACGGGCCATTCGGTACCGTCGTCCGAAGCCGGCGAGCTTTATCTGCTCGATCGGCGTACCATTGATCGCAACGATTCGCGCCGACACCGCGGAAAGCGCCTCCGGCTTGCTTTCGGCCCCAGCCTCGGCCGTAACCAGGTCGAGCAGCGGCTGGCGTTGTTCGGCCGTGACGTCAATAAAGAAAACATTCGCCATTCCGGGCGGAGCGCTACGTCGAATCTCCACGAGCACCGAGCGCTGAATCAGAAAGACCGTCAGAGTGAACATCACACCCACACCGAGCGCGGTCAGGACGGATCTCGCCTGACTTCCGGGCCGGTATAGATTGGCGAGCGCGTGACGGACCGTGACCGGCATCGGCAACCGGATAACGGCAGTTTCCAGGCTTTTGAGCAGGAGGGCGGCGACTCCGTAAAGCACACAGAGACTCACAATCAATCCGCCCAGGAAGTACGCTCCAACCCGAGATGCTTCGCGCCACGACCCGTCGATCAACCACGCCGCAATGCCGGCCAGACCAAGACAGATCAACAGCCCGACCAGAAGGGCCGAACGCGCCTCGACGAGTCTCAGACGCCAACCCCGCCGAGTATCGGCCATCTCACGACGCAGGATCAGCGCAGGTTTGATCTTACGAACGCTCAGCAACGGCGGAAGCGTGAAGAGCAGCGTGGTCAAGACTCCGACCAGAAGCCCTTGCGCTGCAGAGGCAGGCGAAAACCACGTTTCCGGCCGCATATTGAAGTAGCGCTCAATCAGCTCGGGAAAGATCCGCTGCACCCCCATGCCGACAACGACCCCGACGATCCCCCCGCAAAGGCCGAGCAGCGCCGTCTGGATCAGGTAGATTTGCACGACTTGTGCCGATCGCGCTCCGAGGCTCTTCAGTGTCGCGATCGTGTCCATTTTCTGCTGTAAGTGGGCGTGCATCGCGGTGGATACACCGATTGCGCCGACGATGAGCGCAATCAGGCTGACGAGACTCAGGAACGTTGTCGCTCGATTCAGGCCGCGCGCGATATTTGGGTTCGTTTCGCGAAAATCAGTGACGAGCGCATCCGGAAAGACCTTCTTCAAATCGTCTCGGATCTCCGTTACGGGCGGCGCTCCGGGGTGTAATTTCAGCAGCAAACGATTCGACGCCCTGCTGCCCAGTTTGATCAAGCCCGTCCTTTCGAGCCCTTCCCGCGAGATCATGACCCGCGGACCGACATTGAAGCTCCCGGACATGCGGTCAGGCTCGGTCGTGACAATCCCGATTACGCGGAAGTCACGGCCGCCAATTTTGACGGAATCGCCGGGTTCCGCTTTGAGCCGGAGGCGCGCGTCCTCAGACAAGGCGACACTTTCAGGAGTAAGATCCTCTTTTATACTGCCCCTCGGTGACAGGATCAGGTCGCCGTAGAACGGGAAGACGGCAGGATCTACTGCCTTCAACGTAACCAGCAGTGGATCGGGCGAGGCGTTCGAGGAGACCATCGAGAGCGTCTCAGTCACTCGCGTCGGTTCTACGTGGCGCTGCGCCAGACGCTCGATCGCGGCGTCCTGCTCAACCGAGGGCTCGCCAAAGATGCGGACGGAAACGTCGGCCGCCATCAGCGCTCGCGCTTCGCGCAGCAGCATAGAGCCAAACGCCTGACTGAAGCCGCGCACGCCCGTCAACGACCCGACTCCGAGCGCGACGGCGACAATGACGAAAAGGAACTTTCCGCGCGCCGCGCGCGCTTCCCGGACTGCGATTCGAAAGGCAGTTGCGGTCATGACATTTCGTCCGCGATCACCCGTCCGTCTTGCAGTGTTATGCGGCGCTGCGCGTGCGCGGCAAGCGTCGCGTCATGGGTCACAAGCACCAGCGTAGTTCCCTGCTCCGAATTCAAGCGAATCAGGAGTTCAAGAATGTGCCGGCCGTTTGCGCTGTCGAGATTCCCCGTCGGTTCGTCCGCGAGGAGAATCGGCGGCCGCACCATAAAAGCCCGGGCAAGAGCAACTCGCTGCTGTTCGCCCCCTGAGAGCTGCACCGGATAATGGTCCATGCGATCCGAGAGCCCGACTTCGTGCAGAAGTTCCCGTGCTCGCTTTCGACCGCCACCCCCGTTCGTACCGACAAGTTCGTAGGGCAGGAGAACGTTCTCCTCGGCAGTCAGCGTCGGAATCAGTTGATACGACTGAAAAACAAACCCGATCTTTCGGCCCCTGACGATCGCGAGCTTATCTTCCGCAAGTCCGGTGATGTCTTCGCCATCGAGGATGATCTGGCCGGACGTGGGCGCGTCGAGTCCGGCGAGCAGGCCCAGCAACGTGCTTTTCCCGCTTCCCGAGGCGCCCATAATGGCCGCGAACTGCCCGGAAGGGATCGTCAGATCGATTCCTTTCAGGATCTCGACGCGGTGAACGCCTGTGTCGATAACTTTCGTAAGCCCGCGTACGTCGATCACGATAGGGAACCTTTGCCCGTTACCTTTTTAGTATGCATTCGCTCGTTTGGCTGCCACTCTTACTGACGTTGCTGATGGTCACCGGATGTACGAAACCGGCGGAGAGCGTCGAGACTTCATCCCGCTCGCCTGAGGCCGCTCCACCGCCCGTCGCGCCTGGGCAGACGGACTCCAGAAAGGTGATCGTAGCGTTTGGTGACAGCCTTTCCGAAGGATTTGGAGTGGAGCCGGGCAAGAGCTTTCCTGACCAACTGCAGCAGAAGCTCGATGAGAAAGGGCTAGCCTACAGGATTGTCAACATGGGTGTCAGTGGCGACACCACTACGGGCGGGCTTGGACGTCTGGATTACGCGGTCTCCTTGAAGCCATCGATCGCGATTCTGGAGCTTGGTGGAAACGATGGACTTCGCGGGGTTCCGGTGGCCTCAACGAAGGCAAATCTAGAACGTATGATCATCGCCTTCCGGAAAGCCGGCGCAGAGGTTTTGCTCGCGGGCATGACACTGCCGCCAAACTACGGACCTGACTACATCCGGCAGTTCGAGGCGGCGTATCGCGATCTCGCCGCAAAGTACAAGGCGCCGCTGATCCCATTTCTGATGCAGGATATTGCATCGCAACTCGGTTCACGCAAGGGCTTGATGCAGCGCGACGGCATACATCCGACAGCCGAAGGCCATGCGATTATCGCGGATACGGTCTACCGCTATCTGGAACCGCTACTCCAGGGCAAGTAACATTACAGTAACAACAAAGCGCATATCCGTATCCAACAGGAGGTCGATATGCGTACCTCACTCGCGCTCGTTCATCACGGCAACCAGTATTTGATCACGACCGGTTATGACAACCGGGAGGGGATCGAAGCAATTGTCGGGTCAACGGCATCGCAGTCGGGATTCCGATACATTCTGGATTTGCATCAACGCGCGGGCATTCCACTCAATCTGCATCTCAGTGGAACCCTGATCGAAGCGATCGCATGGCATGAGCCAGGGTTCCTGCCGTACGTTCGAGAGCTTGTGGCGTCCGGCCTGGTTGAGGTGGTCGGCAGTTGCTATGGACAGAACATCATGCGGTTCTTCGGTCCTGAATACAACCGCCGTCAACTCAATGAGGAACTTCTGCTATTCGAATTGCATCTCGGGATCGATCCATCCAAGGTGAAGACGTTCTGGCCGCCGGAGCGCGTTTGGGATACACGTCGAATGGCGCCCGTGCTTCGCGATGCGCGGCTCCGAAACGGCGGATATCAATACGTCATTGTCGATGACCGGCTCCTTCTCGCGCAAAACGACGAGGAGCAGTCGCGCGCGACCTATGACGAAACGAATCACTTCGACCCCGATCTTTACACCATGCATGAGATCAAAGGTGGCCTTGGACTCGTCACGTTTCCCATTGCGACTCGTCTGCGGCGAAGCATTCCTCCCGGGAAAGATGATGATTGGACGCAGGTGCAGAGTGAGTTGGAGGCTCTGCTGGTGCATGCGACGAGCGCACAGGAGCAACTCCCGTTGCTCGCCGTTTATGCGGATGACATGGAAAAGGTCGCGGGCGTGGGCGAATGGGGCGGCGGCGGTCCCGAGCGATATCGTGAGTTCCTCGAATGGCTCAGCGAAAGTCAGTGGATCGCGCCTGTGCGGCTTTGCGAATACGCGAATCAGGTGGACGTCTCGTCGAAACGGGACATCGAACTTGGAACGTTTCAAGAACTGGCAACGGACTTCGATGCGGGCGAAGGCTACGAGCGTTGGTATCTTGCGCCGGATTGGGCTCCGTATCGTGGGTTCTTCAGTTGGACCGAATCCCGCATAAAGGAGCTTGCGGCAGATGGGGCCGATCGAACCCTGATTGAGCTTGCGGAGAAGCAGTTACTGGTCGCGAATTGGGAAACGGCGTGGCACACGCCTCCCGCAGGTCCTCACGGGGACGCGAGCCAAAATGGGCACGCAAGTCCATGGGCGAGAGCGTTGACAAGCCATAGCCGCCACGCGGCTGTGACGGCGGAAGCGGCGCATTGGATGGCTCATAAAGACTCGGGCGCGCACGCTGAATTCCTGGATATCGACAACGACGGCGAGCGCGAGTGGGTGATTAAGAACCAGCACGTTTTCGCTGTCTTGTCTCCGCGCTGGGGTGGGCGACTCGTGGCGCTGTATAGCGTCGCCTCACGCTGCGGATCGATGCTGGTGGGGAATCCGTGCGATGACTGGAATTGGATGGAGGAACTGAACCGGTTTATGGATGTTCCCCGAAATCACCCAGGCGCCTTTGCCGATGTAGGCTTCGAACACGACCGGTACGACGCGGAACTGCTCGAGTCCGATGCACAGCGGATCCACGTGCGATTTACAAATGTGGAGGAAGGCAGCGCGGCGCGAGGATTGGTGAAGGTGTTCGAATTGACCGACCGTGCGGCGTGTTTGTTTGTGAGATACACCGCGGATGCGGCGATGAATGGCCTTTCCATCGACTGCGGTCTTTCACCGGATTACTTGACCATCCTGCGCAAGGGATCGAGCGAGCTCAAGCCTGTACGCACCGCCAGAATTCGCGGATGGAAATCGAAAACGGTGGCAGTGTGGTTGAAGCCGGTGACTGGTCTGGACTGGGAAGAGCCCCCGCAGGAGAGTTTCGGACACGGGCGGGTATTGAGATTGCGAATGACGGAACGAGAGAGCGCGGTAGCGCTCGGGGTAACTCGCCGGCGGAGAATGCAGGAGCACGAGCCGGTATTGCCGAGTTCGCCGAAGCTGGTCGAAGTATGGCGGTAAACGTCTACGCGCTGGACCCGACTCACGATTCGCATCATGCGCGGCAGTCCGCCAAGGAGGCGCTGCAATTCGCGCAGGACCAGCTAGGCGGTGATTGGACGATTGTGTCCTCGAGGTCGAAGATGCGCAAGTCGTTCTTTGAGGCTGACTTCATCGGCAGGCGCGTGATCGGCAAAATCTCGCCTTCACAACGCGCGCACACTGCGTATTCCAGTCTGACAAAGCTGTGGATGGCTGGCTTCCGTCCACCCGCGAGATATACGATTCCGGAGCCGATCGCCTGGTTTCCGGAGCGGAATCTCCTGATCCAGGAGAAGGCGCCGGGATTGTCGATCGTCAATGTGATGCAGCAGAAGCCGTGCGACACCGGGTTCGCTCGGGACGCGGCATCGTGGCTGAAAGCCTTATGGAATCTGGAGGTGGATGCTGCGCCGGCCGAGTTGGATCTCCAGGACATCGCGCAGCGCGGAAGAGACGTGTCCACAACTTTAGGCGACAGCAGGGCGGAAGAACTGTCGCAGGCTGCGATACGAATGTTATCCGCAAACGTGACTGATCTGCGTCCGAGTCATGGTGACTTCCACCCCATGAATATTTTTGTCTCTGCGGAGCGTGTAACTGCCATCGATCTGGATACCTTCGCATTACGAGGGCGGGAAGTTGATGTTGCGTATTTCCTTGCCCAAACAGCGATCTTCGGGATTCATCTACATGAGTCGTTCGCGGCGACTCATGACCTCCGAACTGAATTCGTACGTGAGTGTGGCGACCTCAATCAGGAGCAAGTTGTCGCATACATGGCCTGGGCGCTATTGCAGAGCCTGCACTATGACCTTTGCATTCTTCGCATCAAGAATGAATCCGTGGATCTGATGCTGGGAGCGGCCGACCGACTGCTCAGCACGGGTTCGACCGAACTAAGGTGATGGTAACGAGGCAGCGAGTCCGGCAATTCTACAAGGCGTTCGGACCTTTCCTGAAGCCGTATAGATGGCAGATCGCCGGCGCATACGGCGCGCTGCTAGCAACCGTCTGTATGACGCTGCTTCGTCCTTGGCCGCTGAAACTCATTCTCGACAGCGTCATCCTCGACAAGAGAAGCCTTAGTGACACGCTGCCATGGCTTCCGTCTGCGATCAGTTCTGCGGATAAGACACTTCTTCTCACTCTCCTATGTGTCTCGCTGGTCACTATCGTATTGCTGGAAAGCTTGTTCAGTTACTGGCAGAAGATCTCTTTCTCGGCTGTTGGGCAGTCTGCTACTACGGACATCCTGGAACATGTCTTCACTCATGTTCAGACTTTGCCGAAGTCAACTGGTGACCGCCGGACCGGTGATGTCATTCTCCGTTTGACCTCCGATGTGAAGACTCTCCGCGATCTGCTCGTCAATCACGTTCAACAGCTTGGAAGTTATGGATTCACCTTTGTCAGTACGCTCGCGGTGATGCTGTGGATGAATTGGGAGTTGAGCCTGCTCGCCGTTGTGGTTGTTCCGTTCATCTCCATGGCGAGCTACCACTTCAGCAGGAACATCCGCCGCGCTACCAAACGCAAGCGCAAGGGTGAAGGGGCCGTCGCCTCGATCGTGCAGGAGAATCTTCATTCGGTCGCCGTCGTACAGGCTTTTGCGCAGGAAGAACGTGAGCGGAGACGTTTCCGCCAGGAGGCCAGGCGGAGCCTCGACGCAAGCCTCGACTCAGTGCGGCTGGGCGGCGCATTCACGCGATCCATCAAGGTACTGAACACCATCGGAACGGCGATGGTGGTCTGGCTCGGCGCCTCACGCGTGCTGGATGGCACGCTGAGTCCAGGCGATCTCGTCGTGTTCGCTTCCTACATCAACGACATGTATACGCCGATTCAGAACATCTCCGAGCTGGCAGTGCAATTTATGGAGTCACTGGTATCCGGCGAGCGCGTGTTGGAGTTAGTGCAGACAACACCTCGCATCCGGGATCATGCCAACTCGGTGAAGGCGCCGCCGTTTCAGGGAGAAGTTGCGTTCGAGAATGTCGTGTTCGGATATGAGCCGTCGAAGCCTGTGCTCAACGGCTTAAACCTGCGAATCCGGAAAGGTGAGACAGTCGCGATTGTCGGAGGCAGCGGAGCAGGAAAATCGACAATGCTCAACCTGCTTCTCCGCTTCTTCGATCCATGGGAAGGCAGGGTTCTCATCGATGGCCAGGACGTGCGCAGCTTCAAGCTTCGATCCATGCGTTCACAGATCAGCGTCGTGATGCAGGAATCAATTCTGTTCCGCCGGCCGATTCGGGACAACATCGCATATGGCAAGCCGAACGCGGCATTGAAGGACATCGTAGCGGCAGCGAGGGCAGCCAAAGCTCACGATTTCATAGAACGCTTGCCAAAAGGTTATGACACCGTGCTCGACGAGCAGGGGGCGAATTTATCGGGCGGGCAGCGGCAGCGAATTGCACTGGCCAGAGCTTTCCTGCGCAACTCGCCGATCCTGATCCTGGACGAACCGACGTCTGGACTAGACGCCGTAACGGAAGGTCAATTGACCGAAACACTCGACGACCTGGCGAGGGGTCCGACAACGATCATCATCGCCCATCGCTTCTCCACAATCGAACGCGCGAGTCGAATCCTCGTTCTCGAAAAAGGCCGGGTCGCGCAGGAGGGAACGCATGCGGACCTCGTCGCGCAGGCGGGACTCTATAAGGATCTGTTCGAAGCGCAGACCATGGAAACGCCCGCCCTCGCCTAGGTTTACTGAACGCCGTGCTTCTTGAACCAGATCAGCATCCGCTGCCACGCGTCCTTCGCATCGACCTCGCGATAGCTGCCCCGGTAATCGGCATGGAAGCCATGAGGAGCTTCGGGATATACCGTGATGGTCGACTTTGAATCTGCGGCCTTCAGCGCTGCCTGCATCTTCTCAACGCTTTCCATCGGTATGCCCTGATCCTTTCCGCCATACAGGCCGAGCACAGGGGCCTTGAGCTTGTCAGCAACATCGATCGGATTGGTCGGCGACATCTCGTTCGGCGGCGTGATCAAACGTCCGTACCACGCGACTCCAGCCTTTAGTTTGTCGCTGTGAGCGGCATACATCCACACGATACGTCCGCCCCAGCAGAAGCCCGTGATCGCCAGCTTTGAATCGTTACCACCGTTTTTCGCAGCCCAATCGGCGGCGGCGTCCAAGTCTGACATGACCTGCTTATCAGGAACCTTGGAGACGACTTCGCTGATGATCTTTTGAATATCCTGCATGCCGGATACATCACCTTGTCTGGCATACATCTCAGGCGCAACACCCATGTACCCGGCCTTCGCAAGACGGCGGCAGATATCTTTGATGTGCTCGTGGACGCCGAAAATTTCTTGTACAACGAGCACCGTAGGAAACTTGGAGCCTTTTGCGGGCATCGCGCGGTAGGCTGGAATCTCGCCATCAGAGGTTGGGATCTTCACTTCACCGGCAGTGATACCTTTGGTATCAGTGGTGATTGTTGCTGCAGAAATCGGCTGTACAGCCAACGCGAAACCCGCCGTTAGTTTGGTTACGAGGAAATCTCGACGATTCACGTCCACTATGGCGCTCATGAAGTCGATTGTACCGTTGCGCGTGATATCCTGAAGGCCCCCGCAATAGATGACGACACGTGTTTCCTTCCCCAAGGTGTGCGTCGCGTTAGGGATTCCCGACGTTGACAAGTTCGTGGCGCAGGCGCGCCATGAGATCGAGCAAGGGGAGCGGTTTCTCGAATTTCGGCTGGACTACCTGAAGAACGTTGAAGCGGGGATCAACGCCGTACGCGCGATCACGGAGGAGTTCCCGGATACCGTCGTGCTCGCGACATGCCGCCGTCAAGAAAATCATGGGCACTTCGCGGGCTCCATCGAAGAACAGTGCCGTGTGTTGAGTTCGGCGATTACGTCCGGCGCTCGCGCCGTTGACCTTGAAATCGAGAGTGCGGAAGTCCGAGGCGTGCCGCTCGATGACCTGCGTCGCGCGCGCTTCATTGTGTCGTATCACAATTGGGAAACCACTCCGGCGCTCGATCCCGTCGTGCGTCGAATGACGAAGATCGACGCCGATCTGTATAAGCTCGTCACCACGGCAAAAAAGCCCTCGGACAGCGTCCGCGTATTGAACGCCGTGAAACTGGCCGGACGCGCCAAGTGGATCCTGCTCGCCATGGGCGAGACCGGATTTCCGACGCGTGTGCTGGCGCCTGCCGCGGGATTCGCATACACGTATGCCGCGCCCTCCTGCGTTGAGGGCACCGCTTCGGGACAGATCTCGGCGAAGACCTTGCGGCACCTTTATCGCGTCGAGAAGATTACACGAGCGGCGAAGATCTTCGGAGTTGTCGCGGATCCGGTAAAGCACTCCATCTCCCCCGCCGTTCACAACCGAGGTTTTCAGGCGAAACGAATGGATGCAGTTTATCTTCCGTTCCTTGTGCAGCCTACCCAGCTTCGCGACTTCATGCAGTCGTGCGACAAACTCGCTGTCTGCGGTCTCAGTGTGACGATTCCGCACAAGCAGCGCATCATTCGATATCTGGACACGGTGGAACCGCTGGCGCGCCGGATCGGAGCCGTGAATACAGTTTGGAAGAAGGCCGGTAAGTGGCGCGGCACGAACACGGACATCTACGGTGTCACAGGTCCACTGGGACGTAAGATAAAGCTGGCGAAGTCGACAGTCCTCATTGCGGGAAATGGTGGAGCCGCTCGCGGCGCGGTCTTCGCGCTGATGGATGCCGGAGCGAAGGTCACCATCACGGGCCGGAACTTTGAAAACGCAAGATCTCTAGCTCGCGCTACCGGCGCGGAAGCGGTGTCAAGCGACGAGTTGGGCGACGCGTACTTCGATGCGTTCGTACATGCGACGCCGCTGGGGATGCATCCTAACGATGACGCCTGTTTCTTCCCTGACGAGATTCCCGCCGATATCGTCTTCGATATGGTCTACAATCCAGCGAAGACGTTGTTGCTCCGGCGCGCGGAAGAACAGGGACGCGAGGTTGTTCCGGGGCTGGAGATGTTCATGGAACAGGCGGCGAGACAGTTTGAAATCTTCACTGGTGAGCCCGCCCCGAGGCCTGCGATGGAGAAGGCAGCCATAGAGGCGCTAGGATTGTCCTCATGAAACGGCGCACCGATGCGTTGTCACGGCGTGAATTCGGCGCCGCCCTCGCCTTCTGTGACTCCCGCTCTTGCGCAACAACCTGCAACGCCAGCCGAGGACGTCGATACCGCGGCACGGCAGCGACTCCAGCGCAATCGTGATCAGTTGCGAAAGATCAAAGTACCCATGAGTACGGAGCCGAGCTTCGTATTCCGCCCCTGACGAGCATGGCAGATCTCGGAGAAGACGTTTATTTCGCGAGCATCGTCGAGTTGAATAAGCGCCTGCGCGCGAAAGAATTCAGTGTCACCGAACTGACCCGCGCGTTCTGCGATCGTCTCGAGAAACTCGCTCCCCGATACAACGCTCTTGCGCTCTCGCTGCGGGAATCCGCGATGCGCAAAGCAGCCGACGTTGACGGTGAACTCAAGCGTGAGCGATACAGGGGTCCGCTGCAGGGCATTCCATTCGGAGCTAAGGATCTGCTGAGTGTCGCGGGCCAGATCACCAGTTGGGGCGCCAAGCCTTATGCGGCTCAGATCTTCGATTACGATGCCACCGTGATCACGAAACTTGCGAAGACCGGGCGCGATTCTCACCGGTAAGCTATCAATGGTGGAGTTGGCGGGTGGGGGTGGCTATCGATACGCATCCGCGTCGTTGTTCGGGGCGGGGATTAATCCCTGGGATCGATCGCGCTGGTCCGGTGGATCATCGAGCGGTTCGGGAAGCGCAGTTGCTGCAGGCTTGGCAACGTTCGCGATCGGGTCCGAGACGTCAGGTTCCATCGTGACTCCGGCCGCGTACTGCGGCGTCACAGGCTTGCGTCCGACGTACGGGCTTGTGAGTCGCTATGGAGCCATGGCGCTTTCCTGGACCCTCGACAAGCTCGGGCCGATGTGCAGGACCGCGGAGGATTGCGGGATCGTCCTGCAGACAATTGCGGGTAAAGATGACAACGATCCAGGAACTGCGGGCAGGAGCTTCTATTTCTCGCCTCAGTATCAAAAGGATCCCAAGACGATCCGCGCAGGGTATGCTCCCGGCGATTTTGAGGATTGGGCCGAGCCCGCTACGCGTCCTGTTTTCAAACAAGCGCTTGACGCGTTCAAAAGTATGGGTGTCACGCTAGTGGAGACGAAACTCCCGGACTACCCGTACGGCATGATCACAGGAACCGTGATCGGAACCGAAGGAGCTTCGGTCTTCGAGGAACTGATCGAATCGAAACGGGTGGACGAACTCGCCGACAAGAAGCAGATTGCCGGATTGAAGGCGGCGGCAGAAACCGCTGCCCTCGACTATCTGAAGGCAATGCGCATCCGGCGGCTCATCCAGCAGGACTTTCGGCAATTATGGACGGATCTCGATGTCCTGATTGCGCCCGCGGAACTCGGGGTCGCAACGAAAATCACACAAGCGTTGGATGCGCCCGGCCCAACACCTGCGTCGAATCGTGGAGCGGGGCTGCTGTCCCTGGTACCGGCGGGAAATCTAGCCGGTTTGCCGGCTCTGTCGCTACCCTGCGGATTCGCGGAAGGACTCCCCGTCGCTCTCCAGTTGGTCAGCCGGCCGTTCAGCGAAAATCTCATTCTTTCGCTGGGCATGGCATACCAAAGGATGACCGACTTCCATCGTCAGCGTCCGAAAATGTAATCTACGAAACGACGTTTAACCTACGCGTGCTGGTGCGCGCTTGTCCGGCGCTTCCATTCCGCATGAATGGCGTGGAATCCGAGATAGAGAAACGTGCCGCCGGCGACAGCAAGCAATGCCTGCATCCAGAACGGGGCAATGTGAGGAGCGACGACGTTTTCCACAACCGCGCCCACTAGCGTCGCCATCTGTACAGACACTGCGAGGATGAATGCGTTGCGCCGGGACTTCACAGCGGCCCTCAGGATAATCCCGAACGCAATGCACTCGGGAATCTTATGGATGACGACACCCGCCCATATGCCTTGGCTGCCAGCCGTGTACGCCGCCGCCAGTGCCCATCCGTCGACCATGCTGTGAACTGCAGTCGCTGCCACCAGCGGACCGGCGAACCCATGCAGCCGAGTGACACATGTGTCATGGTCATGACTATGCGAGCAGGAAGGACACACGGAATAGAGATTCTTGTCGATCAACCAGAGGATCGCGAACCCGGCGAGCATCAGCGAAAACCCTGAAAACCACCCTAAGTTCTCGGCGAGCTCCGGCAATACCCAGGCGAAAGAGACTAGCAGCAGCATCGCCCCGCTGAATGGAACCACCCTTCGGGAAAGTTCCGGCACCCCGGAGATGACAAGCCCCACATACGTCGCGAGAAGCGCAATCAGGGCGAAGAGCAGCAAAGCTGTAGTGGAGGATAAAATCACGAACAAGCGGGCCTAATTCTCTACTCTAGCAACTGGACGCGAGCAGGCGTAAGCTGGTAGGTTCACATGCCGTACGCTCTGAAATTGGCCCTCGTCGGGTTGACGGGGATTTCCGCGATTACTGACCTGTATTCCCGCCGAATTCCCAATCCGGTTATCGTGGCGGGATTTATCGCCGGCGTCGCCCTAAATACGTGGCTCGGGGGCTGGGGTGGACTGCTGCATTCCTTGTCGGGTTTCGGCTTGGCGATCTTGATATACGTGCCGCTTTTCATTCTGCGAGCAATGGGCGGCGGCGATGTAAAGCTGATGGCCGCCGCGGGCGCGATTGTCGGTCCGAGCGACTGGTTTACGCTCTTCATCTTCGCCAGCCTGGCCGGCGGCGCGATTGCTCTCGGCATGTTACTCGCGCGCAACGCCCTGGGCGCCGCATTCTGGAAAATGATGCATATTTTGAAAGAACTTGCGCATTTCCGGGCGCCCTACAAATCGCAGCCTGACCTGGACATTTCCAGCGCCCAGGCGCTGACGATGCCCCATGGGGTGGCGATTGCGATAGGCGCTGCCCTGCTGCTCCTCGGGCAGCGTTGATAGCCGTCGGAGCACGATGGGCGCAAATGCAAATTTGATTCTCGAAGCGCAAGATGAATTCCGTGCGCTGTTTGAGAGCGCTCCGGATCTGATGTACACGCACGATCTGACCGGCAAGTTGACGCGTGTGAATCGAGCGTTTGAGCGCGTGACCGGCTTTGACCGGCAGGACGCGGTCGGCTCGAATTTCTTCGATCTCGTGGTTCCGGGCGATCGGGAAGCAGCTCGTGAGCATGTACTGGCTCAACTTGGAGGAGAAAGCACAGCTCCTTTCACTCTGAATCTGGTCACAAAAACCGGACAAACGATTCAGCTCGAAGTCTCAACGGAGTTGTACTTCCGGGATGGCAAGCCGGCCGGTGTGCAAGGGTTCGCCCGTGACGTCAGTCAGATTGTTACCTTCACCCGGTATCTGCAGCTTCTTCACAGGCTGAGCACGACCAATTACGCTCAGATCGACACGCTTTTCGGTGACTACCTCGCGAGCGGCTGTGAGATCTTCGGCGTAGACCAAGGCGCGATCACTTCTGTAGGACGCGGGACGCTGAAAACATTTGGACACGCTGGCAGCGATCCACATGCGAGCGAGGTAGCTCGCGCGAGACACACTCTCGCTTGGGGAAGCGACAATACGCTGTATCTGGGAACTCCCATCCTGATTGGTGAAATCGTCTACGGGGTTATCGGTTTCTGGTCAAGCAATCAAGTGACTCCGGGACACCCCCATCCGCAGGCGCGGGAAGTCATCGAGATGATGGCCAAGAGCATTGCGGCGGCGGTTCATCAGAGACAGCTTACAGATCAGCTGGCGTACCAGGCGAACCATGATGCGCTCACTCAATTGCCGAATCGCCTGCTTCTGCAACGAGAACTTGATGCGGCGTTGCGGAGGGCCGCGGAAACGGGCGAGCCGCTCGCTGTCGTATTTATCGATCTCGATCGCTTCAAGCAGATCAACGACACTCTTGGCCATGAGGTTGGAGACGTCGTTCTGCAGCAGATCGGTCACCGGCTGCACGAGAAGATTCGTCCCGGAGACACGCTGGCCCGAATGGGTGGAGATGAGTTCACGGCCATCCTCACGGGGCCGGAAGCCGCCGATTCAGCAGCGGAGTTTGCGCGCGAGCTCTTAGCTGCCGTGCGAATGCCATGCCGCGCAGCGGGCCGTGAATTGTTCGTAACTGCAAGTGTCGGTATTAGCTTATATCCGCGAGATGGAATCGATGCCGCTACTCTGCTCCGCAACGCCGATAGCGCGATGTACACGGCAAAATACAGGACGAAGAACGATCTGCACTTTTTTACGATGGAAGGGAGCGCCGGAGCAGGAAAGCGGCTGGAACTCGAGACGCACCTTCGCCGTGCCTTGGAACGAGGCGAATTCGAGCTGCAATATCAGCCCCAAGTGGATTTACAAGGGCGTTTGGCCAGTCTGGAGGCGCTGCTTGTGTGGGACAGCCCGGAGTTGGGCCGTGTCTCGCCATCTACTTTCATCCCGATCGCTGAAGACACAGGCATGATCCTGCCCATCGGGACCTGGGTCCTGCAGGAGGCATGTGAACAGATGGCTTCCTGGCGTGTCACCGGCCTTAAGCCGGTTCCTCTCGCGGTCAACGTGTCGGCGCTGCAGTTTACACAATCGGATTTCGTGGCAACGGTCGCTGCCGCGGTCGCGAGGGCCAAGGCTCCAGTCGGAGCGCTGGAACTCGAGTTGACGGAAAGCCTCATCATGAGGGACGCGGAAGCGTCTGCTAGCGTGATGCGGGAACTTCGCGACATCGGTGTAAGAATCGCCATCGATGACTTCGGCACGGGCTATTCATCGCTGAGTTATCTTCGCCGGTTGCCGGCCGACAACGTCAAGATAGACCAGTCATTCCTGCAGGAAGGAGAATGCGGACCGGCGACACTGGCGCTGATCAAGGCGATTGTCGTGCTCGCTCACAATATCGGCTTGACCGTGACCGCCGAAGGCGTCGAGACTGCAGAGCAGTTCGCGATGATTCGCGAAGGAGGCTGTGATCGCGCGCAAGGGCACATGTTCGGAGCGGCCCTGCCACGGGCTGCAGTGGAAGAACTCCTCCGCGATCCCGATCGTCTCGCCCGCATGGTCGGCCTGCTCTGACGGATGCGGCCCATCGCGTTTTACATTAGCGGCCATGGCTACGGCCATGCGGTCCGGACGGGTGAGGTGATTCGAGCTCTACAGCGCCTGCAACCGGAGCGGAGCATCTTCGTTCGCACACGAGCGCCTCACAGAATGCTGCCGGCGGGAATCGGGTATGGCGAGAGCGACTTTGAGCCCGCCGTCGTAGAGCGCACGTCCGGCGTGGTCATCGATCCTGAGGAAACACTCACAGGAGTGAAGAACTTCCTGACGCGGTGGGACGACGTTGTGACTCGCGAGGTCGCGTTTGCGCGGGGTCATCGTATCGCGCTCATCATCTCCGACATTCCTGCGGTTGCGGGAGATGTCGCGCATGCGGTCGGGGTCCCATGTGTGGCAATCTCGAACTTCACGTGGGACTGGATTTTCGAGCCCTATGCTTCCGGCTATCTCGATAGATTCGAGCAAGGTTATTCGCGGATGGATGCGCTCTTGCGGCTGCCGTTTCATCAGCCGGAGAGGCTGGACTGGTTCCGGCGGATCGTGGATGTGCCGCTTATTGCCCGAAAGAGCAGCGTTGATATAGCGCCATATAGTTCGAAGCTGAAGCGAGTCCTGCTTGGGTCAAGAGCACAGGTTTCGGCCGATGCCCTGGAGCGGGCTCAGCGAACCTCACCCGGGTTTGAGTTCGTTACGGTGGCCGAAGGGATGAACTTCACCGACACCCTGGCGAGTTGCGATCTGGTGATAGCGAAACTCGGATACAGCATGGTGGCGGAATGCATTGCCGCGCGAAAACCATTGTTGTATCCACCCCGGGAGAACTTCCGTGAAGAGTCGATTCTGCAGCAGCGCGTCTCTCAATACATCCCTGCTCTCCCGATTCCACTGCAGGATTTCTATAGTGGTGACTGGCTTTCGTACCTTCTGCAGTTACTCGCGATGCCCGCCGTTCAGACCCAGATACGTACGGATGGGGCAGCGGTCTGCGCTGAGCTGATAGCCGGTTGGAATGTCTGAATTGAATAGCCCACCGTGAATTCACTGCGTCCTGACCAGCCGTACCAGCGCCTCGATCGCCAGTTCCGGGCTCGACAGCACTTTGGCGCGAACTATCTCCGGAAGCCGGTCAACGACTCGCGCCATGGAGGCCTGCGCCAGCACGATCGTGTCGGCCCGATCAGCGAGTTGAGTGAGATCATCGATCACCAGACGATCATGAGTTGCGAAATCCCCCCGCAGGAATGCGTCAAAAGCGTCGGGGATCAGCGACATGTCGGGATTCACGGTCTTGCCCGAAACTGCGGCCGCCTTCCGCAGCGTTTGCGCGCTAGGCTCCAGCGTCGCAGCGTTCGTCGCGGCAACAATGGTTCTTCCGCCACGAGAAACGGCTGATTGCATCAACGGATCGTCGACCTTCAGCACTCCGTCGCACAGATCGGCGGGAAGTTCATCCACACACGGCGACAGGGTAGAGCATGTGACGAGAACCGCGCCGGCTCCCGCCTCGCGGGCCGTCCGTATATGATCCGCAAGCCGATCGACATCCGTGCGATCCAGCCCGCCCCGATTCCGAATGCGTTGAAGAATGGGCTCATCCAGCATCTGGAGTATTCGAAGCTGCGGGGCCTTCTGCGCCGCCAACGCACGAAAAAGATCGATAAGGGGCGCCGCCGTGTGAATGCACGCGACTGTTGTCATGATCTCAGTTTCCGCCGTTCTCCGCGTATCTATTCATGAGCACGCCAGCCCTCGCGACACCGAAACGTACCCTGCAGTCTTTCGGGTCCCTCATCCACATCCATACAACGGCGGATGACTCGGCCGGTGGATTCTCCATGATCGAGATGGTGCTCCCGCCGAAGTTCCCGGGAGCCCCGACGCACTATCACAAACGCATGACCGAGACGTTCTACGTTCTTCAGGGAGCGCTCGATGCGACGATCGACAATGGCAATCGAACGATCTATCCGGGCGAATGCGCCGTAATCAAGCCCGGCATGCGTCATTCCTTCCAAAACTCCTCCAACCAAACGTTGCGCTTCCTGCTCATCGCCACACCAGGAGGACATGACAGGTTCTTCTCCGAACTGATCGAATGGATGGACCGGGAACCGCAGTGGCCTCCTCGCGACAAAAAAGCGCTGATCGAATTCGGTCTGCGTCACGACACGTACTATCTTTGATCCGCGGCCTCGTTCCCGAGCAGTTCGCGCGAGCCTAGCGATCGCCAGAACGCCCACAACGTAATCGCGAGTAACATCATCAACGTAGCGATTCCGGCTGGAGCGTACCATGTTTTCCAGTCGAGTCCGAGCAGGATAGCGTCGAAGCTGTCGATGAAGAAAATGGCGGACATGGTCGCGACGAATCCGAAGCGAAGCAGAACAAAAACGAGAATCGCCGAGATGAAGATAAAGATTCCGGCAACGATCGGCCAGTCCGGCGAGGTGACAACCTGACGCTGCATCAGAGCGAACAGGACCGCGGACACGATTGCGGCGAGCAGATCTTTCCGTAAGAGTTGCCGGAGCCCAAAAATACAAAAGAAGCCGACCAGCGCCACGTTCAAAGCTGTAGAGATCGTATTCGCGTGGTCTGCAAGCCATTGGCGCCCACCGAGCGTCAAGGACAAAGCTCCACCCGAGATCATCCTTCCGCCGCCGATCCAGACATCGACGACCTCAGCCGCCGTCCAAAGACTACATCCGATCGCCGCGCCGATCAGCACGTGCGCCCCGACCTGCGCATCCATCCATCTCCCTGCCAACACGCGATTCCAGGTGGATAGGGAATGCGGCCACCGCGACCTCACGGCTGGTTCCAGCGCGAGGTATAGCAGCCAGATCATCGCAGAGATCGTGATCCATTCCGCAGCCGCGAAGAAGAAGTAGAAGATCATCTGCTCACCTTGCACCGGGTGAACAAATCCCATCCAGACCACCAGTCCGAGCACGAGCTTGGCAGCGGCTATACGCAGCGCTCCACGGCGGTCGGTGCGTCCCAGGCGCCAGTTCCTGCGAGCCAGCAGGACAACGAACACTAACCCGATCACCGAGGCAAATAGCATGACGTTTGTCTGCAGTTTCCATAGCCAGGAACGTGGTCTTCGGATCGGGTCTTCCTGGGCCGCTGTGAACGGATATACCAGCCGCGCATGCGTCAACTGCCCCTTCCACCAGCCCAGTTCAACCAGAACATTTGTATTCGGAAACGCGGGATGAGAGCCTTTCCACATCTGCAGCGTATCCGTCGCATTCATTGGGGTGAAATCAGCCTTGGCTTCGGTGAACTTGCCTTGATCCAGGTTCATGACCCGAAACACGGCGCCGGTGTCGAAAGTCACGGAAGGGGAGTCCCCATACGGGCGCGCCCGGAACTCTCGCAGTTGTCCGCGCCCGTCGAGTATGACTGACACCATTCCGGGCCGAATAGGAGCAGGGTTTTCAGGTGTAACGAAGCCCAAAGGCCAAGCGTCGAGGCCGGACAGGCTTTCCCGGTAAATCGACGTTAACGGAGCTTCGGACGCTAGCCATTCATCCCACTTCCGCGGACCCGGCAGGTCGTTCAGATACCGAATCATCAGATTGCGATGTTCCAGCCGGATTGTTGAATCGGCGGGCCGGCGCGTGTATCCGAAGGTCGCGGCAACTTCTCGCGATTTTTCCGCAAGCACCTCCGGAGACATATCTAACGGGGTGCGAAGCATCGCGTACTTGCGATCTCTTGCAAGCGTTGACGCAAACAAGCACAGAAACACCAGAAGGACACAAGGAATGGAGTACCGTCGTGGCAGTCCTTCCGTCTCTCCAGCCGAAGCGACCAACTCAGGTGACGGCGTCTCGCCCGCGGCCAGGGCGGCTGCGAGCGGATCGCTACCGGGGAGCGCGGCTGCCACCGCCAGCGCTGACGCGGGCCGGCGCGCCGGATCGGGATCGAGGCATTGCCGGATGACCCGTTCCACCGCCGGGTCAACATCGCTCGCCAAGGAAGAGATACTCGTCGGTTGCGCCGCTTCCTGCTGCTCCAGCAGTTGAGCGGCGCCGTTCGCTTCATAAGGCTTTCGCCCGGTGAACAGCTCGTACAGAACCAGACCGAGAGAGTAGATATCACTCTTCGTCGTGACACCGGAACCGCGTAATTGCTCCGGCGCCATGTAGGCCGGAGTGCCATTACGCACCTCTGATCCGGACAAATCATTTGCGATCGCGGACAGGCCGAAATCCATGATGAGGACCTCGCCGCGCTTGTTCATCATGATGTTTTGCGGCTTCAGGTCTCGGTGGATCACGCCTCGATCGTGAGCGGCCGCCAGTCCAGCGCAAATCTTGCGAGCAGCCTGAATCGCTCTGTCCGCCGAAAGTCGTCCGATGCGGTGCAGCAACGATGCAAGGTCTTCGCCGTCCACATACTCCATCGATATGAAGGGCATGCCCTCCACCTGACCGATGTCGTATACGCGGCAGACGTTCGGGTGCGAAACCTGGCGCGCCACGCGAACCTCACCATGAAAGCGTTCGAGCAGTTGCTGATTCGTCGCCGCTTCGGCAGGAAGAAATTTCAGTGCGACAGACTGTCCGAGCGTCAGATCGGTCGCGCGATAAACCTCGCCCATGCCGCCGACTCCAAGCAGCCCGATGATGCGGTAGCGGCCACCAAGAAGAGTTCCGGGAACAAAGCGTCCTTCATCTGCAATGGAGTTCGGACCTTGTCGCGGCGCTCCGAGAGCGGAATCGCTCGCGCCGGTGTAAACGGCGGTTTCGACACTCGATGGATCGACCTTGCGCTCCATAGATGACTCTGATTCTACTTGCTCACCAGCAAGCGAAGATTATGTGAATGTCAATTTCCACTGCAGAATCTGTTCGCACAGGGTATTCAGGCTGTTCGTGATCCGGTCCGACTCGACATTCACCAGCGCGTATCGCTCGGTCAACGGATCACCGGAATGAGTCAATGCATGATGATCCGCCCGCAAGTCCGGTAAGTCATCCGGGTGCAGCGCCGATCCACGCAGGGCCGATGCCAATGAATGCAGCGTTAGCTCAACATGGTTTGCGAACGGGATAAACGCGCTTCGGGGGGGCACCGGATTGCTGCGCGCGAGGCCTGCCTCCAACGCCATGACGGCGTGCGCCAACCGGTGTGAACTCGCAAGCAATGCATTCAATAGAGCAACCGTCCCGGCATCGGTTCTCGGTTCAGACATGAAGCGTTCGAACGAAGCCTCCACGTTGGAACGAGCAAGCCTGCCCGCCAGCCGTCGCTGATCGAGGTCGTGCACCTGGGACTGGTCGGGATTTGTATAACTATCGCGGACTCCCCGGAAGTACTCACGATACGCATCGAGCATTCTGGCAAAGGCTTCCGGAAGCTGCGTTCGTTCCCAGGTGGGCCACACCGCATAAGCAGCAACGGCGAGCAGCCCACCGGCGAGCGTATGGAGACCCCTGGTGGCGATGACCTCGTTTGGCGCAATTCCCGTCATCGCAAACAGAATCACTACAAGCGCACTGATTGCAATGACCAAAATTCCATAATTCGCCGGCCCGTAGCAGCGAAGCACGAAAGCAGTCACAGCAATCAGCACAACATCCATCACATGACTAAGGGGCAGCAGGTGAAAAAGCGCCGTAGCCAGCAGCAGGCCAACGAAGGTTCCCGCGAGCCGCAGCACCCCCCGGCTGAATGTGGCCGAAAAGTCGGGCTTCAACACAATCGCGACCGTCATCGGCAGCCAATAGGATCGCTGCCAGTGAGACAAACGAGCAAGCAGATCTCCCAAACCAACGCACAACGAGAGGCGAACGGCGTGGCGGAAAACCGCCGAATCGAAGCTCAGATTGGCCCTTAAGGTTGCCATAGAGCCTACGATTCTGAGACGCCACGGATTCTGCGCTTCTCTTCGATCGAAGGCCGTCCGGCCCACTTTGGTCGAGTAGGCGGCGAGATCCATTGCCGCGCGAAGCTGTCCCGCAAGAGCATCCACCTGAAACTGTGCATCGTTCACGAGAGCTGAGGCGGTAGAGTTGCCGCTCTCCTGTCGAACATCCCGGTATGATTCCGCAAGATTGCTGAGCTGGTTCAGAGGCTCTGGATTGACTTTCGATGTTTGACCGGCAACAAGCGCTTCTCCGATGTCCGCGAGGATGCGTTCTGAAAGTTCGCGACCGCGGTCGAGCATCGCCGCTGCCTGTCCCGTCTCCGGCTCTCGTGCGAGCCGGGCACGAATACGGTCAAGAACAAAGAGGCTTAATCGAATGCGCTCCGCCTGGCTCAATAATGACCAATACCGTTCGCCCTGATTCGACCGTCGATTCACCGCGCCGGAGAAGACTTTATGAGCTTGCGAAAATTCGGCCGAGGCAGGAGGGGCCTCAGAAGCTTTGATGGAAGCGGCGGCAAGCTGGGAGAGTCCAATGTACAGATCGCCTATGGCTCGCTGCTCTGGTTCATGACGCCGAACGGGCCACAGGGCCAGAGAGAGCGATGTCTGCAAAAGGCCGCCGCCGAAAGCAAGCAGTCCGGACACGACGACCTCCGTTGGCGTCATTGGGCGCGCGGAAAAGACCACGAGCGTTACTAGGCTGATCAGTCCGATATCGGCGGCCGCGGAATCGAGCGCGACGAGCATTCCCGCGGCGAAAGCCCATCCGGTCGCCAGGGAGACGAACACTGCATCGTTCCCTCCCGTGAGACCCCCGATGCACACAGCAATCGCCCCGGCGACGCTCGCCGCGAGCATACGGCCGGCGCGTTGCTGGTAAGGATCGCTTCCATCTGAACCTGATACGTTCAGGGCGCCCATGGCGGCTATTGTTCCGAGTGTCGGATT
This sequence comes from Bryobacteraceae bacterium, assembly GCA_963825845.1. Lineage (GTDB taxonomy): Bacteria > Acidobacteriota > Terriglobia > Bryobacterales > Bryobacteraceae > DASQDN01. The sequence continues at coordinate 163,212 of CAWGVL010000069.1, forward strand.
GCCGAGCGCAACGGCAACCGCGAGAGGCAATGAAATCCCGATGGCGTTTCGGAGCGCGATGGAGGGCGCGATCTTTGCTTTGTCGAAGCGCGTCATCACGCGCCACAACGCGACCCACGGATCGGGTTTCTCCGGCGCGGAGGGGCCGCTCAAGGCGCTTGCCATCTCTCGTTTCAGGATACCCAGCACTTCACGCGACAGATCATTTTCAAGTCAGCGCGCTAGTTGGAACCGATGGCTTTCAGGGCTTCTGCAGCAACGTCCTTTACGGAACGATGTTCTCCATCGACAGCATGATTCAGTTTGCGCATTCTGGCCGCGTCGATCTTTCCGGAAAGTGATTCAAGAGTCTGGCGCAGCCCCTCATGTTCGGCCAGAGTGTCCTCTCGGACAATGACGGCGCACTGATAGGGTGGAAAGTAAGTCTTATCGTCAGCAAGTGCGATGACGGGCAGCACGGACAGAAGGCCATCGGTGGAGTTCGCGGCTGCCATATCTACCTTGCCGCTCTGGAGCGCCGAATAAAGCAATCCCAAGTCCATCGCAAGGGGCGCTCCTTGGAGGCGCAGCGGGTAGGTTCGCAGCAATCCCTCCAGACCATCAGGGCGTTTCAGGAACTCATAGCCCGCTCCCAGGCGCCATGGCTTGGCCGAGTTTGCTGCCTCCGACAAGGTCTGGACATTCGCATCTTTCCGAACCACCATCGCGAAGGTATTCTCAAACCCCAACGGAGGCAGCCACGTCAGATTCCATTGCCGCTGATACTCGGCTCGAACCCGTTCGAAGACCGCCTTTGCATCTGTCATTGGAGACTGTTTCAAAACGGCCGTTAACGCAGTACCGGTGTATTCAGGGTAAAGATCGATCGATCCGCTTTTCAGGGCTTCATGCGCCAGGAGAGTCCCTCCCAGGTTCAGTTTCCGATCGACGGAGATACCCAGTTTCTGCTCGATATGCTGAGCGACGATCTCACCGAGCAAGACCTGCTCAGTGAAGTTCTTCGATCCGATGGTAATTCTCGGGCGATTGGAACAAGCGGACAGGAAGATTAGGACCAGGACGATAGCTTGCGCTCGAACCAAGTGAGACCTCCATCGGCGATCAAGGCGATTATCGCAGCCGGGACGGCGCCGGCCAGAATCGTCCGGGAATCGACCATCGCAATTCCTCGGAAGATGAATGTTCCGAGACCGCCGCCCCCAATCGCTGCCGCAATGGTCGCTGTCCCGATCGTCGCCACGGTTGCGATGCGGACACCGGCCATGATGGTCGGAGCCGCCAACGGCAGTTCCACCTGCCAGAGAAGCTGGCGGCTTGTCATGCCCATGGCGATAGCTGACTCACGGATCGCGTTGTCGACGCCGAGTACACCTGTTACGGTATTACGGAGAATCGGCAGGAGAGCATAGAGCACAAGGGCGATGATCGCCGTGCGCTTGCCGATGCCGCCGATCAGCGGAATCGGAATAAGGAAGCCAAAGAGAGCGAGGCTGGGAATCGTTTGGATGATGTTTGTGATTCCGAGTCCGGCGCCGCGCAACGATGCGCGCCTCGCGAAAAGAACACCGGCAGGAATTCCGATTGCCGCGGCGAGGATAATGGCCGTCAGCACTAGCACCAGGTGTTCCGTCGTTAACTGGATGATCTCGTCAATCATTGTGCCTGGATAGTCGCCAGAAACCCGATTGCTTCCGGGGTCGAGGCCCGCCGAAACTCATCGGCAGGCAGAACTGTTTCTATCGACCCGTCACGAAGCACAGCAATGCGAGATGCCATCATGAGGGCTTCGCGTATGTCGTGAGTAACAAAGATCGCCGTTTTCCCGAGCTCATTGCGCAGCTTTAGAAAGTGCTGTTGCAGCTCGAACCGTGTGATCGGATCGAGAGCGGCAAATGGCTCGTCCAGCAATAACAGTCCCGGATCGGCAGCCAGAGCTCTGGCAATCCCGACTCGCTGCTTTTCACCGCCTGAAAGCTGGCGCGGGTAGCGCTGGCCATATACCTCCGGGGGGAGCGCCATCAGGGACAGCAGCGAACGAACGCGAGGAGCAATTTTCTCAGCGGGCCATGCCTCCAGACGAGGCACCAGCCCGATGTTCTGTTCGACGGTTCGGTGCGGGAACAACCCGCCATCCTGGATCACGAATCCGATGCTGCGACGCAGCGGCTCCGCTTCGTAATCGCGCACGGACTTTCGATCGATGAGGATTTCGCCGGACGTTGGTTCGACCAGCCTGTTCACCATCTTGAGCATCGTCGTTTTACCGGATCCGCTACGGCCAAGAAGAACCACGGTTTCACCAGGCTCAATCGTGAGAGTTACGTCTCGGAGGATCGACCGGCCACCGACGCTATACGACACGTTTCGAAACTCAACGGCGGGCGAGTTCACAGCATGTACTATATCTGGCGACGGCGCCCGCTCGAGTGCCGTCGTGTAGCTCTTCGCTCACCAACACGACTCCGTCGAAGACGTGAAAGGTGTCCGTGGCGTACTGCCGACGATCGGCTACAAAGATGGATGCTTCGGACATGATCGTCGTGGCTACCATCCTCTTGCACCAATCATTGATCTCGTCTAGTGAAATCCTCCTTTGCGGAGTCGCAGCAGCTTGATGATATCGGTACCTGTGAAGCGGACGTAAGTTGCCGCTCGAAATCGCGCTGGTCCAGCGCAAGTTTCATAAACGCGATGTATTTGTCCCGATCGGCAGTCGTCGGCAGCCCGAAGACTGGGTATACCTTCGATCACGGCTTTTGCCTGTATGTGTGGGTCGGTGGAAGTCGGGTGTAGGTGCGTTTTCAAAGTGGTGAAGGGGCGTCGATATGTGGACTTACGTTCGTGACGATCGGGCCGGCAGCAAGCAAGGCGGCGCCGGCCGTGTGGCTCGCTTACTCGCCGGATCGCAAGGGAGAGCATCCGGAAGCCCATTTACGTGATTTTCGAGGGACGCTGCAGGCCGACGGATATGCCGGATTCAACCGCCTGTATGAAGGCGGTGCGATTCGGGAAGCGGCGTGCTCGGCGCATGTGCGGCGTAAGTTCTTCGACTTGGAGCAAGCCCACGCATCGCCCATAGCCTCCGAGGCGTTGTCCCGCATCGGCCAGATGTACGGCATCGAGAAGGAAATTCGAGGCCGACCGCCGGATAAGCGAAAACAGATTCGGCAAGCCGAGACGCAACCGCGGCTCCAGTCGACGCACGACTGGTTGCGAGCAACTTTAACAAAGTTGCCGAAGAACTCGCCGGTCACGTCGGCGATCAACTATGCGCTTGGACGTTGGACCGCACTCCTGCGCTTCTGCGGAGACGGCCGCCTTGAGATCGACAATAATGCGGCAGAATGCGCATTGCGGGCCGTCGCTCTCGAGCGGAAGAATTATCTGTTTGCCGGAGCAGATTCCGGCGGCCAACGCGCAACTGCATGTACAGCTTAATCGCTTCAGCCAAACTGAACGGACTCGACCCGGAGGCGTCTCTGCGCAACGTGCTCACCCGCATCGCCGATCATCCGGTCAATCGACTCGCCGATCTGCTGGCGTGGAATGTCAGCGTCACGAAAGCTTCCGAACCTGTCATCAATAGCTGCGCACCTGCACTACCTCGCGCGGCCTTCACCGGACGCTTACTTTCAGAACTGCAATCAGAGCTCCCTTATCCTCGCTGGACAACCTCAGACCGAATTGGTGTCCGCGGACGGCGCGATGCGTAACCTTGTATCCAATAAACCCGGTGGGAACTAATCATCTCGTAGCCGCTTGGGATCAAACCAGTCCTCCAGTGGGGCCACTGAACCGCTGTGTTCGAAGGGTCCGCGATACCAGAGCCCGGGCAGCGACGGGACCTTGTAATACCCGGGTTTGCCCTCAGCTTGAGCGGTGCCGGCGTCCGGCGACGCTGCAGTCAGTAACGCTCCACACTCAGAAGCGTCATACACGCGAGCGCTGTCGCTTCGTTGGGTGTCCGGCGTCAGAGGCGGTCAGTTCGATGCGGCTCTCCTTCCGGCTACAGCCTCTTGGGTTGTACGGCCCAGCCGTACGTGTTCGCCGCGGTTACGGTATCCTCGAGCTCGTCCGCGTACTCCGTTTTGAGCCTCTTGCCGGTTGGAGGTCTGACCAACCTGGCGCGGCCCGGCTCACGAGAAGCTCGGCTGGATCGTACCCGTATGTGGGCCACCGTATGGCTCGCGTATCCGGAGGACGTGCGGCCATCAGGTCCACAGCACGCGAGGTGTTCATTAGCGGCGCGGCGATCCCGCGCCGATCGATGTCAGTTCGATTGACCGCCACCACGAGCAGCTGTTCCAGCCTCCTCTGTCATCGGCTTCCGCAACCATGTCCTAGTCCTGTTGAGCTGGTTTTGGAACTGCTCAACGCCCACGACTCCCGCCTCATCACCGTCGACTGCGCTTTGATATCCAGATGCCTCGCCCACCCGACCCCGTGCCGGACACGCGCCCCAATCGGTCGAGAAGGGCGAGGCTTCGGCTGCACGCAACAACCCGGGGGCAAGACTGAGAAGGAGATGAGATGAATGTCTTGTCGTGCGACGATCGGCGGTAAGCTCCGGAAAAGAACTTCCGGAGTAGACAGGTCACAGGCTGGATCGTGTTGTTGGGGCGTTTCGACCCCGTTAAGCAGATTGGTCAGACCTGTGGCTGGACGTCATCATGAGGCGCACAGCGACCTCGGATAGGAGAATGGTGACCGCCGCAAAGTGGGTCTACTCCACCTGGCAGTTCAGACAACCAGGAGAGAGACATGGGAAAGCGATTTATAGGGATCGACCTGCACCGCAACCGGTTCACCTGCTGCATGCGGTTGGAGAACGAGCGGACGTACGTGACGCGAGTGGGAGCTGGAGGATCTGGCGCAAGTTCGTGAAGAAGCTGCGGCCGGCGGACGAAGTGGCAGTCGAGATCACCGGCAATACACGACTGTTCTACGATGCGGTGGCGCCGGCATGTGGCCCGGGTCGTGGTCGTCGATACGAACCAGTTCCGAGTCATCAGTCAATCGGTGAAGAAAACCGACCCTCACGATGCCCGGCTGCTTTCATGGTATCTGAGCAAGGATCTGCTGCCGGAAGTGCGAATGAAGGATAAAGAGCTCGGCCAATTGGCCAGTCTGACGCAGACCCGGGACACTTTGGTGAAGCTGCGCACTGCGCTCAAGAACAAGGTGAACAACATCCTGTCGGCACGCGGCATCAATCTGCCCAAAGAAGCGCTAACGGCCGAGAAGAGACTTCAGGAGGTTGTCGACCTGCCATTTGACGAGATCGTGCGCATCGAACTACGCGTCATCGTTGACCAGATCCGAAGCCTGAACAAGAGCATCGCGGAACTGGAGAAAACAATCGCTGATGAAGGCTCGAAGCTGGAAGGACACAAGAGCCTCACCAGCATCAAGGGCATCGGCAAGGTCACCAGCGCGATCCTGCTCAGCGTTATTGGTGATGTGAACGACTTACCCGATGAGAGCCGGATGGCCAGCTGCTTCGGAATCGTGCCGCGTGGTTCGAACTCGAATTGGACAGAACATTTCGGACGAATCCACAAGCGGGGAACCAAGCTGGGTCGGACGGCATTAGTGCAGTCGGCGTTGATTGCCGCGAACCACAGTCGCTATCTGAAGAGTTTCTATGAAAGGGTGGAGGCCAGACGAGGCGCGGGCAAAGCAATCATTGCGCTGGCGCGGAAGTTTCTCGGCATTGTCTATCGAACGTTGAAGAACAAGTGGGTCTTTCAAGATTTTCCGAACTTCGTGCTGGCGGAGGCCACATGAAAAGGCTCTGGGACTCACCACCGGGAATCAGATGCGAAGCAGTTTCTTCGTCTTACCCAAGACGAAGACCAGATGGCAGTTGACAAACATACATAGGAGATAAACATGTCCGCAATTGCCCAACCCGGTGAAAGGCAGCGTCTATCGTGGTTTATCTTCGGCCTGATGGCCAGCGTTACCTTTGTCGGCATTCTGTCGGAGCTGGTACCCTCGGGCGTTTTGCCGCAGATGACCGAGAGCCTGGGAGTCTCCGAATCCCAAGTCGGCTTCCTGGTCGGCGTCTATGCGCTGGCTTCTGCCGTGTTCGCGATCCCACTGGTTAGCGCCACCCTGGCAGTGAACCGCAAGAAGCTGCTGATAGCGCTACTGATCGGATTCGCGGTTTCCAATATCGTCGTTGCCATCTCCTCGTCCTATGCGTTCATCGTGGCCTGCCGCGTTCTCGGCGGCCTTTGCGCGGGTGTGATGTGGCCCATGATCGCGGCCTATGGCACGCGCCTGGTGCCCGAAAACATACACGGCAAGGCGATCACGGTCATCATGTCGGGCAACACCTTGGGAGTCAGCATCGGCATGCCCCTGATGACGACGATCGGCGTCACATTCGGATGGCGGATCGAATTCACGGTCCTGGGGCTGATTGTCATAGCCATTGCCGTGCTGTCATATTTCTACCTACCCTCAGTAGAAGGTGAAGAACTCAGCAAGAGCAATTCGCCCCTAGCGGTGATAAAAATGCCTTCGATACTGATCGTCCTGTTATTGACGTTCCTGTCAGTCGCGGCCCACTACGGCATCTACACCTACATCACTTTGCTGGTGGAGACGATCCGCTTCGCAGCCGGCATTGGCGTGGCGCTGCTGATCTTCGGAATCGGCTCGGTCATCTCCGTCTTTGTTTCGGCCAAATATATCGATGCTTATCTGCGCCCCCTGATCGTCGTCATGCTGGGTCTTGGGGGTATTTCAATGGCAATGTTCCTTATCTTCAAAGGAGCTATTGGCATCTCGCATGCGGCGTTTTTCCTCTGGGGACTCGCCTTTGGTCCGCTGGTGACGATGTATCAGACCGCCGTCAGCAAACAGGTGGAAGAAGCCAAGGACGTGGCCACTTCAGTGCAATCCAGCGTCTTCAACTTCTCAATCATGATCGCCACCTGGGTTGGCGGCCTACTGTTGACTGGTCTGCCGGAATCCGGCGCCAAGGGCATTGTATACATGTCACTGGTCTGCTTTATCCTGGCAACCATCTTCGCTTTTCTGGCCAAACAAACGCTGCGATCTTCCTGAGTGTCGTTGTCAAACCTTGAAGGAGAAAACCCATGAAGAAGTTCACTAACGCTCGAATCTACCGGCAGCACGATGAAGTCAGCGAGATTCTGGTCGACAAGGGCGTCATCAGGCAGATCGGTAAGAATCTGCCCAAGGCAGACGAAGAAATCAACGTGGGCGGCCGATCTGGTGGTCCCGCCTTACGTGGACCCCCACCTGCACTTGGATTATGTGTACACCGCCCGCAGCGAGGGCGCCGCGAATTCGTCGGGCACGCTGTTCGAAGGCATCGAGCGCTGGCACGATGTTAAGAAAACCCAGACGCTGGAGGACGCCAGGGAGCGTGCACTGAAGGGCATTCGGGAAGAGGTTTCCAGAGGTGTCCAGTTCATCCGCACCCACATCGACGTGGACGATCCCAAGCTGACCGGCTTGAAGGCGATGCTGGAGGTCCGCGAACAGCTCAAGGACAACGTCACGATCCAGATCGTCGCCTTTCCGCAGGAGGGCATGTACGCCTACAAGGGCGGCGACGAGATGATCGAGGAGGCGCTGAAGATGGGTGCGGATTGTGTCGGCGGCATCCCGCACTTCGAGTGGGCACGCGAGTTCGGCGAGAAGTCCGTCCACCGCACCGTCGAGCTGGCCGGTAAGTACGGCAAGCTGATCGACGTGCACTGCGACGAAACCGACGACCCGATGAGCCGCTTCGTCGAGCTGCTCAACGCCTTGGTGATGATCGACGGCATCGGCGCCCGCTCGACCGCCAGCCACACCTGCTCCTTCGGCTCGGCGGATAATGCCTACGCCTTCCGCATGATGGGTCTGTTCCAGAAGTCGAGGCTGAACTTCATCGCTAATCCCACCGAGAACGCCTATCTGCAGGGCCGACAGGACACCTATCCCAAGCGCCGCGGCCTAACCCGGGTGAGGGAGATGTGGCACAGCGGCATCAATGTCTGCTTCGGTCAGGACTCCATCAACGACCCGTGGTATCCGGTGGGCAACGGCAACATGATGAACATCCTCGACAACGGCATTCACCTGGCACACACCATGTCGTTCGACGAGCTCGACAGGTGCCTGGACCTGATCACCTACAACGGCGCGAAGACATTGAACGTGGAAGACCAGTACGGCATCGAAGAGGGCAAGCCGGCGAACTTCCTGGTGCTGGACGCCGATACGCCGTTCGAGGCCGTGCGCCAGCGCGCCGACGTGCTGGCTTCGATCCGCAATGGCGAATACCTGTTCAAGCGCCCCGACCCAAGCTACGAGGTCGAGCTCGACCTCTTCAGGAAGACTAGGTAGTGCTCACGCCTTGAAGTTACGAACACTTGGTCGAAAGCTTGCGCCTGAAGGCTTAGACCCTTCCGGCGTCAGTGCTCGTGTATTGCGCCGCCTTCGAGAGCGGCACACCCGATCTTGAGGGTTCGGTGCACGGCTACGTCAATGGGGGCAACGACTGATGATGGCCGCCAACACAGATGGGGAGGCTCTGGACATCAGTAACGTCAAACAGGTGGACGTGGCTATCGTTGGCGCCGGCACGGCCGGGCTTACGCGTGCGCGAGGTTCGCGACCGGACCGATAATTTCGTGATGATCAATGCGGGCTCCTACGGTAAGACCTGCGCCCGCGTCGGGTGCATGCCGTCCAAAGCGCTGATCGCGGCGGCCAATGGGTTCCACGCCCGGACGAAGTGCGATGAGTTCGGCATCCGCGGAGGGAGTGGACTTCGTGCCGACATCCCGGCGGTACTTCGCCGCGTCCGTTCGTTACGGGACCGCTTCATTTCGGGGTGCTGAAGGCCGCTGAGAACCTCGGGGCGCGCAACATTGCAGGGCACGCGCGGCTCGACGCCCAACACGGTTGATCGTCGCTGAGCGTGCTATCCCGGCAGGTCAGATCGTGCTGGCACCCGGTTCGAGTCCAATTGTGCCGAAGCCTTGGCGTGCCCTCGGCGATCGCATTCTGACTTCCGATACGCTCTTCGAAGAGCAGGATCTACCGCTCCGGATTGGGGTGACCGGCCTTGGTCCGCTCGGGGTGGAGATCGCGTAGCCATTAACGCGGCCCGGCATCGATGTCCACGGCTTCGATGCCCGAAAACAGATCGCAGGGTTTCGGACGAGAAGATGGCCGATGTAGCGCAGGATAATTTCGTAAAGAATTTGCCATACACTTCGATACGCAGGTTGAACTCGCCGAAGCGGGTAAGGGCGTCGAGGTGCGTTGGAATGGCGGGAGCGTCATCGTCGATAAGGTCGTCGCGGCGGTAGGCCGGCGCCCCAACGTGGATGACCTAGGGCTCGAAACGCTAGAAGGGCATGCGCGAGGTTGACGCCATGAAGATGCGAATTTTGGCACCGCACCGGTCCTGCTGGCCGGCGACGCCAACGGGGACAAACCGTTGTTACGCGAGGCCGCGGACGAGGCCACATCGCAGGTCTCAATGCAACCACGCCACGCGGCACCAAAAGGAAGTGTACGCTAGGCCCGCGTTCGCGGACCTCTGCAATTGTACACTAGAGCACATTATTTGCCCCTGTGCTTCTTTCTAGCTCACCGTTAGTTGTACGATGCGACTCAGTGCAAGCGCGCTAAGCTGAGGCTGATGCAGAACGTTTTGGCCATCCTGCTTGCAGGAGGCGCCGGTGAACGCCTTTTCCCGCTGACTCGCGACACCGCGAAACCAGCGGTCAGCTTCGGAGGCACCTATCGGATCATCGATTTCACACTATCCAATTGCATTAATTCGGATGTGCGCAGGATGTTTATCCTGACGCAGTATAAAGCGCTCGAGCTAATCCGGCATCTGCGGAGCGCATGGAGTTTTCTTCCCGGGGAGATGAGTGAATTCATCGAAGTCATCCCTCCGATGAAACGGGTGCATGAAGATTGGTATCTCGGCACTGCTGACGCCGTCTACCAGAACCTGGAAAGCGTTGAAGTAGAAAATCCGCGGCACGTTCTAATTCTTTCCGGCGATCACATCTATAAGATGAATTACCTGGAAATGGTGGAGTGGCACAAGCGCTACAACGCGGATGTCACTATCGCCACGTTGCAGATCCCGCCAGCCGAAGCGGTTCGCTTCGGCATCACAGAGATCGACCAGGACTATTCGATTCGCGGCTTCGAAGAGAAGCCTCAGCATGGCAATCCCGTCCGGTCCGTTTTCAACCCCGACATGGTCAGCGCATCGATGGGAATCTACATCTTCGAACGGAAAGTCCTTACCGATGCCCTGATTGAAGATGCGGCCGATCCTGATTCTGCACATGACTTCGGAAAAGACGTCCTTCCTCGTTGTATCGGCCGCCATCGCGTTATCGCATACGATTTTCGGGACTTGAACGGGAAAACGGCGCGGTATTGGCGAGATGTGGGAACCCTGGACGCGTATTATGAGGCCAACATGGACCTCGTTTCGGTTACGCCAGAGTTTAACCTTTATGACGAAGGATGGCCGATCCGCACGCGTCCGGTCCAGCAGCCGCCGGCGAAGTTCGTGTTCGCGCAGGAAGGACGCCGCATGGGTGTCGCGATTGACTCCATCGTGTCACCTGGATGTATCGTTTCAGGCGGTCGCGTCATACGAAGCGTGCTTTCCCCGGGCGTGCGAGTACACAGCTACTGCGAACTGGAAGGCTCAATCCTGTTGACCAACGCCAAAATAGGCCGCTACAGCCGCATCCGGCGGGCGATCATCGACGAGAGCGTTCAAGTGCCCGAATCCTCCGTCATTGGGTTTGACCACGACGAAGATCGCCGGAACGGGCACTTCGTGACCGACTCGGGTATCGTTGTCGTTTCCAATCACCGGGAATAAGCCCGAATTCTTTCTGAACATTCACGCCGCAATGCCTACGTCGAAGGCGCCCGTGTCGTAGGGTCATTCCCCTATTCGCCCTCGCCTCTGAACTGTCGATAGCTGTCACGGACAGGACTATGAGGTTACTCCACATCGTAGTAGTATGCTGCCTCTGCTCGAACGGTCTGTATGCCGCGCCGAATGACGCGCTGCAGATCAACGTTCTTAGCGGCGATAACGTGGTCGTTCCGGCGGCTTCGGGTCGTGCGGCCAATATTCGCGTGCGCGTGACGGATCGCGCGAGCAAACCCGTTGAGGGTGCGCTCGTTTCCGCCATCCTTCCCGCCCTCGGCGTCGGCGGGCATTTCCGCGGCGGATCCACCATCGCGACAAAGGAAACCGACTCCGACGGGAACGTCGAATTCACCGGCATAGGACTTCGGCAACTCACCGGCGATTTCACAACACAGATCAAAGCGCGAAAGGGTGAATCGACCGGGGCAGCACAAGCTCGGCAGAAGGTCTCATCTGCGCCATTCGCGGAACCGAAAGGGCTCTTCTCCCGCAAACACATCCTGATGATGGCAATCGCGGGCGCAGGCGTTACCGCCGGAATCCTGGTTGCAACACTCGATGGATCCGGTGGTTCCACTCCTTCCCGCGGACTCACCGTCACTCCAGGAAGTCCTGTCACAGGAGGGCCGAGGTAACTTGATGCGAAAGAGCTTCCTCATCCTGATCGCCTCCGCGGCGATCGCAGCCGAGCCGTCGTCACCGAGATTGTCGACGCCAGTGCTCGGATACATTTTCGATGCTTCGTCCAAGTCGGTCCGGCCCATCGCCGGCGTGCCGGGGGCGGCGTCGGTCGAAGGCCCGTTGCCGAGCGCCACCAAACTCGAAATTGGGTTCGTTTCGCAGAATCGGCGGCACCTTCTGGCGGGCACGCTCGACGGGGTTGTCCTCATCGACCTGACCACCAACGCTTCGCTCGAACTCGACGGGGCTCCGTTAGACATTGCGCTGGGATCCTGGAGTTCGGACAGCCGCTCGTTCGCACTCTGGACGCGATCAGGGGCCCTGCAAGTTTGGACCGGTTTTCCTGATTCCCCGGCACTCAAGTTCAGTAGTGCGGTCGAATCTGCGGCGGGCATAGCTGTCGCGGATGGCGGCGAATTGGCTTCGTTTTGGAATGACGGGGGCTTACGCTTCGTGGATGCCGAACGAACCCGACAGGTTCTTTCCGGGCACGTCACAGCCGCAGCGTTCAAACCGGGTACGGCCGAGTGGGCTGCTGTCATCGATTCGCAGTTGGTGCGCTCTAACGCGGATACGGCCGAGATCGATGTCACCAATCCTTCAGCCATGGCGTTCGGCGGCAACAATGTCCTGATCGCGGGCGAGAAGGCCATAGCGATCATCGGCAGCAACGGTTCTCGTGTTATCGGTTGCGATTGCACCGCCAAAAGCATCGACCGATTGGCAGGGCGCGATGTTTTCCGGCTCATTGATCCGGACACCCATTCGATCGCGATCTACGACGGCGACTCCGATGAGCCTCGGATCGTCTACATCCCCACTGAAGGAGGCCGCCAATGAGAAGCGTCCTCGCAGCCGCACTGCTCGTAACTGCAACTCTCCAGGCGCAAGCCATCCGAAACAACGACGGTTTCCGAGCCAGTTCGGTCGCTCGCAACGATGACGGGTCGTCATCCCTTGTGCCCATCGGGTTCAACGTGAACTTCTTCGGCCGGACCCGGACGCATGCCTACGTCAATAACAATGGCAACATCACCTTCGATGCAGCGCTGGCCACGTTCACGCCTTTCGGTTTGGTTGGAACGCAGCGCGAGATCATCGCCGCATTTTTTGCCGATGTGGACACTCGCGCCCTTACGTCACAACTCGTGACCTATGGCCAGGACACGATCGATGGCAAACGGGCATTCGGCGTCAACTACATTAACGTCGGTTACTTCAACGCTCATGCCGACAAGCTGAACAGCTTTCAACTCATCCTCATCGATCGCTCTGATACCGGTGAGGGGAACTTCGATATCGAATTCAACTATCAGCGCATCAACTGGGAAACCGGCGATGCCAGCGGCGGAGTAAACGGGTTTGGCGGAACGCCGGCCGCTGTCGGATGGTCGAATGGGTCCGGTGCGCCGGGTACGTCGTTCGAATTGGACGGATCGCTCCAACAAGGCGCTTTCCTGGATGGATCGCGTCGCGCACTAACCAGGAATCGCTTGAATAGTCCGGTCACGGGCCGCTTCATTTTCCGTGCCCGCGATGGCCAGGTACTGCCCCCATTGTCAGTGGTTACCGGGTGCCCGCTTCCTCCAGCCTTTGTCGGAGCGCCGTACGTTCAGCGCTTCAGCGCAGTCGGCGCGCTCTCGTACCGATGGGCGCTCATTGCCGATCCTGGCGCTTCATTACCTGCTGGCCTCACGCTCACGCAAGATGGCGCGTACTCCGGCAACCCGGCAGCTACAGGAACGTCCGAATTTACGATCCAACTGACAGCGAGAACCGAAGACGGCGAACAGGTAATCTCGAAGCGCTGCAGTCTGAGCGTCCGACCACCGACGGTTACGATCACATCGTCCTGTCCATTGCCGATCGGATCGGTTGGACAGAGCTATTCGAGATCGCTCCAGGCTACTGGCGGCCGTGGTCCGTACACTTGGTCGCTCGCCGATAACTCGAGTTCATTGCCCACAGGACTGTCGCTGAGTTCGACCGGCATGATCACCGGAGTACCGCGCGAGGCGGGTACGACCGTTGTGACTCTCCGCGCCAATAGCAATCCGGATGACGGCGCGCAAGCAGCGACGAAGAGCTGCTCCATTACCGTGAATCCGACGGTGATGCAACTCACGTCCGGCTGTGTCCTGCCTCCGGCAACCGATGGAGTTCCGTACTCACAAACGCTCGCCGTCGATGGTGGTTTCGCCCCCTACAGCTGGACCGCGACGAGCCCACTTCCGGCGGGACTCGTGTTGAGCCGCGATGGTGTTCTTTCAGGCTCTCCTGGTTCGAATAACGGAACGTTCACGTTGCGCGTACAGGATTCAAGAGGAACGGTGAACGATCAGACCTGCACCTTGCCGGTACATGCGCCGGTAATCAACAGCACCACGGCTTGTCCGCTTCCGGCAGGAACTACGGGTCAACCGTATTCGTATCGAATGAGCGCCTCCGGCGGCACAGCCCCATATAGCTGGTCGCTGCTAGGCGCAATGCCCGCAGGAATGTCAGTCAGCGGTGATGGCGTGCTCAGCGGAAACCCGGGCGCTGCCGGTCCAATTACATTCAGATTCCTCGTAACCGACTCGAACGGCAACTCGGCGGTGGCGGCGTGCAACCTCGTCGTGCTGCGATCGAACTTCAGCCTGACGTCGTGCCCACTTCCAAATGGGGCGGTGGGAGCCGACTACCAGCAGTTGCTCAATGTCGACGGCGGAACAGCACCGTACATCTTTAGCGCAGTGAATGGGCTTCCGGCAGGTCTGACCCTGAACTCGACCGGACTGATGGCCGGCCGTCCGCGCGAAGCAGGCAAATCAACGGTAACGGTTCGCGTGATGGATTCCACCGGTCGCACGGCCACCCAGGCGTGTGGACTCCTGGTCAGCCCTTCACCACTCACGATCACCGGTTCCTGCCCACTGCCGGACGCCAGAGTCGGAACACCCTACGTGCAGCGATTCAGCGCGACCGGCGGAAATGCGCCGTATCGTTTCCGGTTGGATGGAACGCTGCCAAGCGGATTGGAGCTTGCATCGGACGGGATTGTGCGCGGAATGCCGGTCGCAGCTTCTGACAGTGAGTTTGAAATCGAAGCCATCGATGCGAGTGGCCGCTCGGTGCCGAAGCGGTGTAGCCTCCGTGCCAGTCTGCCCGAGTTCCCGACGTTCCGAATCGATGCGATCCCGGCAACGCTGGCAGCGGCAGCAAATGGCCCAACGGTCCGGCTTGAACTTAGCCATGCCTACTCGCTGCCCATGCAAGGCGAGTTTGTGCTGTCCGCCGAGGCCGATACAGGTTCCTTTGAACCTGTGATTAACCAGCCTGATCCTCGGGTTCGTTTCGCGAACGGCGAACGGCGCCTCCGATTCACGATCCCGGCGGGAACGACACAAGCTACGGCGCCGATCGTGTCCACAGGGACTGTGGCGAGCCTCGTAACTGTGCGGGCCATAAGCTTCAGCGCAGGCGGAGTTTCCATTCCGACCGCGCCGGCTCCCCGGGCAGTTCCGAGTAAATCGTGGCATCCCGGTAATCACAGACGCGTGCCTAACCGCACAGACTTCCAGTCCAGAGCTTCGCATCACGGGCTACACGACAACCCGGCAACTGGATAGCGCTGAATTCAGCTATACAGCCGCAGGCCAGCAGCGCTCGACCAGCATCAATGTGTCGGCATCTGCCGGCGAGTACTTTGCTTCCGATGAGTCAGTTCGCAATGGCGGGGCATTTACGATAACCGTGCCGCTGACGATTCAAGGCGAAGGAACACTTCAGCCGAACAACATCACTCTGAGCAACTCGGTGGGCGCGACGCCGGGAAAACTGTCGCAACCTGTCGTTAGGATTCGGACCAACCCGCAAACACTACAGCCGGACGAACCGCCCAGTGCGGCTCCTCCGGCTGTTCTTGTTGGATATAGCTACCGGCGTCTACACTCCGTCGGAGCCTTGCAATTTGACCAGCTTGTTATATAGACCGAAGATCAATAGCGTCGGAGCCCAGTGTCCAACGAAGTTCGCCTTCTTCTCTTCGCCCATGACTTCAAGGGCAAGTGACAAGCCCATCGATCCGACCGCAGCCCACAGGAAAGCGTCCGACGGAATCCTCGCAGTCTGCTGCTCGATTGCCCGAGCGATGGGTCCTTCGCGATGCTCCTGACGCGGATGCGCCTTCGGCTCGGAGTCCATGTACTGACCCGCTACGTCTTTGGCGCGATGGACAGCATCATTCACCATTCCACTGGCGCGGCTGCCCATCTCTTTTGCTCTATCCGCAAGATTCCCGGTTGCGGGACCCGTGCTTTCCAAGCCTGTGTTGTAATTCCTCGTCACGCTATCTTCCATGTGTACGCTCCTTCCACTGGTTTAGGCCGCCCAACTAAGGAGCGCCTACCGAATGTAGGATGCCCCCGGAGCGGAACCGTTTCCGAATCACGCCTTGCTCAGCGAGGTCCGCCGGTTTCGCACGATGTCGCTGGCTCGTGTCCACTCGTCATTCGTGTAAGTGTCAGATCCGCGTAAAGCGCACAGTCGATTCGCCTCAGCTTCAATCTCGTGATGTTCCTCGGCTGGATCTCGTACCGGGTGGACTCGTTCGGCGCTCTTCCGTTCCTCAAGAGGCGTCGCGTTGGGGTTTTCAGCGGGTTGTTTCATCATAGGGCTTGTCATATAGACCTCTCCCGAAGGCGCTAAGGCGGAGCACAATTTGGCAATAACAGTTACCCTACACACAATCCGGGCCGCCGGGTGTCCTCCTTACATGAGCGAGAATCGAGACAATCTCCTTCAACACGACGACGCGCCGCTGGCGGATTCACCGGGCGCCCAGACATCGAACAAGGCCGGCTTGCGTTCATCCGCGAGGAAACCCTCGAACACCGGGCCTGACTCGCATTCAAGCAAACACAAGGCGCCAGTGCCCGGCGCTTTCGGCAATGAAGAGACGCGCGAGTACGATCAACGAGATAGCTATATTGGAGATCAGGCGCCGGCTGACAAAGCCCGCAAATGATCCATGGCAAAACAGCTTGCGGTCCCAGTCAAAATCGTATCCTCGTGGACTGAATTGCTCGATGAGCTATATCGTGAGTCATGGGACGAGGAAATTCGACGGCATAGGTCTCCGTTCGTTTATCGCGGGATGGGGAACGCGAACAATGAGCTGCGCACCAGCTTGATCCGGTTGGCGGGAGGAACCGACGTCGCGCGACTCGAGGGGCACCTGCTTCGTAATTTCAGGAAGTACGCACGGGCCGACTCGGCTGCGGGAAGCTCGATCTGGAACTGGTTAGCGCTGGCCGCGCACCACGGGCTTCCCACGAGACTTCTCGACTGGACCTACTCGCCGTTCGTCGCACTGCACTTCGCGACGGCTGACTTATCGCAGTATCAGCAGAGATGCCGTTGTCTGGTGTGTCGAATCACGGCGAAACGAACCGCCGGCTGCCCAAGCAGTTCGCAAAGTACTCGACGAGGAAGGCTCCAATGTGTTCAGTGTCGACATCCTCAATGCAGGTCGCGCGGCCTGCAGGAACTGGAAGCGTTATCGGACGAGATCATTCATCGTGTTCCTCGAACCGCCGTCCCTGGACGACCGCATTGTGACTCAATTTGCGCTGTTTTCTTTGATGTCGATGCATACTGAGCCTATGGGTACAGTTGGTTCGAGGCGCACAGCGACGTGTCGCGCCGGGTGATTATTCCTGCCGGGATGAAATGGGAAGTTCGGGATAAACTCGATCAGGCGGGCATCACCGAGCGGATGCTGTTTCCAGGCCTGGATGGACTATCCGCGTGGCTTGCTCGATATTATATGCCGCATCCGTCGCGTCGACGCCAGTCTAACTGACAAGCGATAAATCCCATGTACGTGAGGCCAAATCGTTCCGAGGAGGGCCCACTACAACATCGCTCAGGAAATGCATACCAAGGACCACACGTGAGACTGCAACACTGAAAGCGCAGAATAACAGACACGGTCACATGCCAGGGTAGAACAAACTGAAAGAGACGGCAAAGGAGAAGGCGTGATGGAGTGGCCCGACGGGAAAGAGAACTGATCCGGCGGCAGCAGTGTTGCCCAACAATGCTCGGCTATAGCGCACGGCCGCTTCCGCTTTGCCTGACGTTTCATGACCAGGAATACAACAGCTCCCGTTGCCGCCGCCGTTCCGGCCGTGATCAGGGCAGCGCCGCGTTCGGGACCTCCAAACAGAAACACTGCAAAGCGAAAGTGCGTACCAGAGCCATCCATCACCGGCGCGAGTCGCGAAAAGCATCCATAAGCGTACCCAGCGCGGCGCACGCCAGTTGTTGAGGCGGCGCATAACGCGATGGTCGCGAGTGCTGATATACTCGAGCATCGTTTGAGGGAAGACCGTCACGGAAGTTCTCCTTCCGCGATCGACACCGCCTTCCACTTACAGTTTACAGGGCTGCACATCTGCGTGGCCGTGCTCTCCACAGTACCGCTCATCTCATTCGTGGACATGTACGACAAACAGGCTGAAATCGTTAGATTCGACATAATGTCCCGCCTCTCGTACTAATGTTACGTCATTGTGGTTACAAGGCGTGACACCCACAAAAAACATTTGTGACGCGAACTGTTCGCGCCGATGGCCATGGCATAGTAGCTGAAGCGGGCATGAAAAGAGTCGAGTTTATCTTCTTCGAGGCAGGCGGCGGCCACAGGAGCGCAGCGACCGCCTTGAAGGCAGTCGCCGAGCAACAGGGTCGTCGCCTGGTCCATACGGCTATTCAACATGCAAGGAGGAACTCGAGTCCCTCGACATCTTTAAGAAAATTTTTCGGATGCGATTCAAGACATCTACAACCGGATGCTCGCAAAAGGATGGACGCTAGGGTCGGAATATCTCCTGCCGCCGATGCATGGCATCATTCGCGCTGTTTCATCCGGCCAGGTGAAGATGCTGACAGATATCTGGCAGCGTGACAGAGCCCGACATGGTGGTATCTGTTGTTCCGAACTTCAATCGCGCTCTGTTTCAGAGCGTGCACGAAACGCGGACCCAACCGTTCCATTTGTAACGATATTGACAGATTTCGCCGATTTCCCTCCGCACTTTTGGTTGGAGCGGCAGGACCATTATGTGATCTGTGGGACGGAGCGCGCGTATCGAGCAGGCGATTGACTCCGGGAAATCGGCCGGAGAAAACATTTCTGGTTTCGGGAATGATTCTGCGACCCGGCTTTTACAAGCAACCCATGTCATGATCGCGCGGCAGAGCGTCGTAAGACTGGGATTAGATCCCGACAAGCCGACCGCGATTGTTCTTTTCGGCGGCAAGGTTCAAGTGAATGCGCACGATCGTGCGCGAGTTACAGGAAGCACCGCCCGATTGCAGATGATTGTGATCTGCGGGCGGAATCGACAAACTAGCGAAAGCGATGATCGCCCTGTTCCGCGCGCTTACCCGCACACATCGTGGGGTTCACGAGCTGAGATCCCGTACTACATGAGCTTGAGCGATTTCTTCATCGGCAAGCCCGGACCTGGCAGTATCAGTGAAGCCGTCGCGATGAAGCTGCCGGTCATCGTTCAGCGCAACGCGTGGACCTGCCGCAGGAAAGATACAACACGGATTGGGTCCGGGAAAAAAACGTCGGCATAGTTGTCAGGGATTTTTCTTCGATTCGTAAGGCCGTCACGGACTTACTCGAACCGGCCCGGTTCCGCGAGTTTCAACTGCGGTTGCGGCGATCGACAACCGAGCCGTGTTCGAGATAGTAGACATCCTGGACGACATTGTCACGAGGCGGCAGGCAGGCTGAACAGCCTACGCTGAGCAAACCGCGCATATTCCAGCCACAGATCGTGCTGGCGGCCATCTTGTCATTGCCGCCGGGGCCGGCCCAATGCGTTTCCAGGCTCAGCCAGCCGTCATATCCATCAGCCCGCAAGGCCGCAATCTGGCCTTTCCAGTCGACGTGCCTCGTACCTACAGGCCCCCATATTGGCTTGTGTCCTTCCATGTGGCAGTCCTTGACATGGACGTGTACAATACGCCCTTTCGGAATAAGGTTGTAGCCGTCCGGGAATGGATCTTCGCCCGATACCAGCGCATTTGCCGGATCCCATACGAGCTTCAGATTCGGATGATTCACGGCTTTAAGAACGGGCACCGTCTCGGCGGCGGTTCCAAGATTGCAGGCATGCTCGTTCTCGAGACCGATAATCAGATCTTCTTTCGCGGCCTTATTCGCGAGATCCGACTCGGCGCGCGCGATCTGGTCGAAGCATTTTTCAGGCTCCACCGTCCGCCAATAGGAGAACACACGGATAATATTTGCCCCGAAGTGCTTCGCGATCTCGAAAGCGTGATCCGTCAGGCGAGGTTGATCTTCGTAGGTGTGCTTCGACGCGAAAATGTCCTGTTGGAAACGCGTATCGACTTCCGGAGCGTTCGGCAGGACGCATTTCAGCAAGGGAGAAGCAATCGAGATCACCTCGATCTTCTTGCTTTGCAACAGATCCTTCGCACGATTCAGCTCGTCGGGCGTAAGGTCCATGATGTTCTTGCCCCACAGCACACGAAGCTCGGCTCCTGTCATGCCGATCTTCTCCATCGCGTCGAGCGCGATTGCAGGATCGGGAGAGAACTCGTCCGTGATAGCAGCGATTCGAAGTTTCGGAGTCATTAGAGAGTGATTACCTGATCGGGCATGTTGCCCGACAAAGCCTTGTAAAGATCGGGGAAGCAGCCGATGGGCACACCGTCGATGAGTTTGTCGGCGATATCGCGCTCGTAGCAGCACTGATCACATCCCATCAGCAGCATGCCGATTTTTCTTTGCCACGGCAGCGAGCCTTTCACCTATAGGGTTGCCTTTCATCAGAGCGTAGCAGTTGTCTTCGAAGAAGAACATTCCGACGACATCAACCCATGCCGTCCTTCTTCGAGTTGCGGCAAGATCATCCGGCCAAGTTTGTAAGAAACCGTATGGCCCTGAGTTGCAAATATGTATGCGACTTTCATGATGAGATGTTCTCCAGGGCAGCGTGCACGGCGGCTACCGCAAGTTGCGCGCGCGAGCCGCGGCTCGAAGGGATTTCGGGGTGCAGCGCAAGCATTTGACCGGCTGTTAACGACCGCGCGAACTCAAGGCTTGAATCCCTCAACTCTTCCGCGAGGTGCTCACAAAGAGCGACCAGGGTGACACACGTGGTGCAGCGATAGTCGACGATGTCGATTCGCTTCGCCGCCCCGAACCGGATCGCAAAACCGGCTTGCACGTCCTCGTCGGAAACAATGCGCATTGGCTCGCTCAAAGGCTGCAACTGACGGCGGCATGCCTGTTGAAAATAGTAATGCACATCGCGGCGCATGGAAAACTCATTCTACCGTGCGTGTAATGCTGGCCGAACTCCTGCTGGCTTGCAGTTTCAACCCATGCGGGGGATGCTGGTGGTAGATCCTGACGACTCATGAAGATTTTCTACACGTTAGTTGTGGCAGCACTCCTGTCCTCCCCGGCTGTTTGCGAATCTCTGCAACTGACCGCCGGCAAATTGCACCTGCGATCCGGCGAAACCCGAGAGTGGCGCGCATTTCCCGCAACTTCGATGGGTAGAACGACCACAATCCAGTTTAAGTCTCAGCCGAACCCAACGGAGTATTCGTTGATCTTGCGACAGCGAGATGTGAAGAACAGGACATGGATGGTCAGCCTGAACGGACAAAATCTTGGCGTGCTGCAGGACGACGAACGGAGCATGATCCGGGTTTTGCGTGTTCCCGTAAATCTGCTTCGAACCGGACCGAATACGCTTCAAATCACTGGGCAGGCGGGCGGCGTCTCAGACGATATAGAAATTACGGATATCCGCCTGGAATCGAGGCCGGTGACTCAACTACTCACGGAGGCAACCCTCGACGTCACTGTCATTGGTGAGAACGGCCCTATGCCCGTCAAGGTGACAATCGTGGACACCGCAGGCTCTCTCGTGCCTTTCGCTTCCCTTCGCTCGGGCGCATACGAAGCTTTACGAACCGGCGTGCTATACACCCCTGACGGAAGAGCCAATATTGGGCTTGCAGCCGGGGAGTATCGAATCTACGCTTCGCGCGGATTCGAATACAGCGCACCGTCGGAAACTTTACGGCTCAAGAACGGCAGCAAACATACCACAAGACTGGGCATTCGCCGGGAAGTGCAGTTACCTGGTTACGTCAGCGCCGACACGCATGTCCATACATTCGAACTATCACGGCACGGCGATGCAACCGTCGATGAACGTGTGCTGACGGCAGCAGGCGAGGGCCTCGATGTCATCATTGCGACGGAGCATAACAGAGTCGACGATTACACACCCGCCGTAACCAGGAAGAACCTTGATCGCTGGACCGTCACCATCCCTGGAAACGAAGTGACGACCCCGATGGGTCACTTCAATATTTTTCCCGCGCGTCCCGGCGTACCACAGCCTGATCCATTCGAGAAGGACTGGGCGAAATTGATGCGGACTCTCAAAGAAACCGAAGGCGTACAAGTCGTCGTGCAAAACCACCCTCGCGACCTGCACTCGAACTATCGACCGTTTGATCCGTCGCATCACCTGTCGAGCTCGGGCGTAAACCTACGCAACCGGCCAGTGCTTGCCAATGCGATGGAAGTTGTCAATTCAGGAGCGATGTCGTCCGACCCATTGCAGTTGGTTCGGGACTGGATGGGACTGCTCACGCGAGGGCTCGCCATCGCCGCGGTCGGAGCCAGCGATACCCACACCGTGGATTTCGTTCCGATCGGCCAGGCGAGGACGTACATCGACGCGAAGGGACTAGCAACCAACTGGCGGAAGGAGAACAAACCTTTGTTTGCGGCGCTAGCGGACGGCCGCAATCTCGTCAGCTACGGACTTGCAGCGGAACTACGTCTCGCGGGTCCTGTCGAAAAAGGCAAGCAAACCACCGTACCAGTTGACCTCACGGTACACGGGCCATCATGGAGTTCCGCCGACCGTGTGGCGATATACAGCAATGGTCGAATCATATGGGAGGACTCGATCAGTCCGAGTGATCGGCCGGATGTGAAGTACGGACGCCGCCTGAGCCTTAATTTACCCCCTCACGATGCAGCCCTGGTCGCAGTAGCCACCGGACCCGGAGTTCTTCTGCCCTTTTGGGAGGTACGCAAGCCGTATCAGCCTACCTCTGACGAGTGGGAGCCAAGAGTGATCGGCGTTAGCAGCGCCGTCTGGTTTGATGGTGATGGCGATGGAAGCCGGTCCGCGCCGCGGCAATATGCCGAGCGGATCGTGAAAGAGAGCGCAAGCGATTTGCCGCGGTTCGTCGAAGTTCTCTCGCATTACGACAGTTCCGTGAGCCTTCACGCACTCGATCTTATGCGCAACCAGGGCGTGGGCCTCGAGAATCCTGAACTTCGAGCCGCGTTCGATCGCGCGACTTCCACGCGAGAAGCTTATAAGCTGTATGCGTCTGAGCTTGCTCAGGTACGTTCAGAACAATAATCATGAAAATTCGAGAAATAAGAGCCATAGGCCTGCGCGGCCGGACACCGGAAGGCGGCTGGTCCAATGAACTCCGGCCCGAGGATTGTGTCCACACACTCATCGCCGTGAATACCGATGAAGGCCTCACCGGCTGGGGGAGCGTCTTCACCAGCGAAGATCTGGTTCGTGGATCGTTGAGCGTGCTGGAGCCGCTTTTCAAAGGCGAGAACGCCCTGGAACCCGAGCGAGTCAGTGAGATTCTGCACCAGAACACATTCTGGCAAGGTCGTGGAGGCGCGATTACGCACACCATTAGCGGGATTGATATTGCGCTCTGGGATTTGCTCGGCAAGGCGACGGGCCAACCGGTAGGAAGATTGCTCGGTGGTCGATATCGGGAGCGGGTGCGTCCCTATGCTTCTCTGCTCATGCGGGAGCCGGACCAAATGGCGGACGAACTCCTGCCTGTGAAGTCTCAAGGTTTCCGTGCGTTCAAAATCGGGTGGGGTCCGTTCGGACGCCGCGATGTTGCTACCGATGAAGCGATCGTACGATCGGCGAGAGAGGCAGTGGGTCCCGAGTCGTCGTTAATGGTAGACGCAGGCGGAAGTGACGCGTTCTGGCCTGGTGACTTCAAGTGGGCGCTGCGCACGGCCGAGATGCTGGCTGAATACGATGTGGCCTGGTTTGAAGAACCTCTGCGGCCCGATGCGTTGAATGATTACGCGGCGCTCCGTCGAGCATCACGTGTGCCTATCGCAGGCGGCGAAGTCCTGACGCGTCGTCAATCGTTCGTCCCTTGGCTGCAGGCAGGAGCGTTCGACATTGTCCAGCCTGATGTGACCAAAGTGGGCGGCATCAGTGAGGAACGCCGCATCGGATGGATGGCGCAGGAAAACGGAGTACGATTCATCCCACATGGCTGGAATACAACCGTCGGCCTGGCGGCTGACCTTCATTTGGCTTCCGCGTTCCCCGATACCCATTTGGTCGAGTATCTGACTGGATCGCCGTTCATCGATGATGTGTGCGCCGGTGGATGGAAGTTGGATGGCGACGGGATGCTTGCTATTCCGACCAAGCCGGGTTTGGGAATACAGATCAACTTGGCGGCATTGAAAGAATTCTCGAGGGTTGAGTTGTCCGGCCTGCAGGCGTGATCGAATGAAGCGATCACGATCCGCAATCTACCTCGTTGCGTTTCTCTGGGTCGCGTTCGCTTTGAACTACGTGGACCGGCAAATGGTCTACTCAATGTTCCCTGCCCTGCGCGCGGATCTTGGCTTCACGGAAGATCGCCTAGGGCTGATAGGTAGCGTTTTCCTGTGGGTCTACCTGCTTGGAATGCCCATCGCAGGGCGGCTCGCAGACACGGCCAAGCGCGAATGGATGGTACTGGCGAGTGTTGTTCTGTGGAGCGCCGCCACTTTCGGTTGCGGCTCGGCTACCTCGCAAGCATCGATGCTCGGGTGGCGTGCAGCGATGGGGATTACCGAGTCGTTGTATTTCCCGGCGGCGCTGGCCTTGATTGCGAGTCACTACTCCGCACAGAGCCGATCTCGAGCTCTGGGGATCCACCAGTCGGCGCAGTTCGTGGGTGTTGTCATCGGCGGATGGTATGGCGGATGGTCGGCCGATCATATAGGCTGGCGCACGGCGTTCGCATGGGCCGGAGCTTTTGGGCTCGTCTACAGTGTCGTGCTCTGGCTCGTATTCCGGAAGTTGGAACAACCCGCCGCCGAAGATGTAACAACAAAGCCCGGTCGCGTCGGTGAACTGATGCAGTCGTGGTGCTTCATCGCACTCTGTCTTGCATTTGCCGCGTACTGTGCGATGCAGTGGATTTTCTTCGCCTGGTTGCCTTCGTTCCTTTACGATCGGTATCACCTTTCGATGACGGATAGCGGCTGGAATGCCACCGTATTTGTCCAAGGAAGCACGATCGTAGGGATACTTTTTGGGGGTGTCCTGGCCGACCGCCTATCTCGCCGCTGGAAGGGCAGCCGCTTTTATGTCGCGGCAGCTGGCGTGTTGTGCTCCGCGCCATTTGCGTATCTGACGTTCCAGGCCGATTCGATCGATCTGGTTCGGTGGTTCTCGGCCGCGTTCGGATTCTTCGGCGGCAGTCTTGCGACGAATGCGTTCGCCGCGGCTTACGATGTCGTTCGCTCAAGGAATCGCGGCATGGGTGGCGGCGTGCTGAATATGGTCGGCGGACTATCGTCTTCCGTGATGATCTATATGGCAGGCATCTGGAAGAACACGATCGGCTTTCCTGTGATGATGATGTGGATGATGATCGTAGCTGTCGTCTGCGCGGTTTTACTGATGGCCGTTGTCTCGAAGCGATTCGGAGTTGAAGTCGTACGTGAGCAGCTTAGTTGAACACTCCTTCGCGGATCAGGCGGTGTTTCTCCATTCGGTAGATCAACGTGCGTCTACTGATATCCAGATACCTGGCAGCCTGGGTCTGGTTCCAGTTGAACTTCTCGAGGGCTCGCACGAGTAGTTCGCGCTCTACCGCTTCGAGACTGATCCCCTCTTCCGGCAGTTCGAGCAGAAATGAATCGCGCTGTTGCGGGCTGGTGCGGAACTCGTCCGGCAGATCGGATTCCGTGATGTCGTCACCCACGGCCAACACCACGAGGCGCTCAACTGCATTCTCGAGTTGTCGAATGTTGCCGGGCCAACGGTAGCGAGACAGGTTCGACACCACGGATGGGGACAAGCGCAATCCGGGTAATCCGTGCCTGTCTTTGTGCTTTCGAAACAGATGTTGCACGAGTTCCGCGATATCATCCCGCCGCTCGCGAAGCGGGGGCAATACGAGCGGAACGACAGCCAGCCGGTAATACAGATCGTCGCGGAAAGCTCCGTCGTCGATCATTGCCAGAAGGTTTCTGTTCGTCGCGGCAATGACGCGTACGTCGACATTTTTCGTTACAGTGGATCCCAACTTGTCCACCTCGCCGTGCTGCAGCAATCGCAGGAGCTTCACCTGTGTATCCAGGGAGAGTTCGCCCACTTCGTCGAGGAACAGGGTGCCGCCGTCGGCCATCTCAATCCTGCCGGGCTTTGCTGTAACGGCGCCGCTGAATGCCCCTCGCGTGTACCCGAACAGCTCCGATTCAATCAGGTCCTTCGGAATCGCGCCGCAATTGATTGTGATGAACGGCTGCGATACGCGCCGGCTGTTGTGATGGATCGCGCGAGCGAGCAACTCTTTCCCTGTTCCCGTCTCACCCTGAATGAGCACCGTGGAGTCGTGCTGCGCAACGCGTGACGCCTGCTCCAAAACTCGCAAAAGCGGCTTCGACCGTCCAACGATGTTTTCGAAGCCGTAGCGTCCATCGAGGGCCGCTCGAAGATTCCGGACCTCTTCGATCAGGTTCTGCCGCTCCATGGCCCGATGGACAGCCAACACGAGGGCCTCGTAATCGATGGGCTTCGAGATGTAGTCGTAAGCGCCGGCCTTCATCGCATCAACGGCAGTATCCACGGAAGCGAAAGCGGTGATGATAATTACGGTCGTCTCCTGGAGTCCTTCTCTAATATGCCGGAGCAGGTCCAAGCCATCGGCGCACGGCATCCGCAAGTCAGTGATGACCAGTTTGGGATGCGTCTCGTCTATAAGTGTTTGCGCCTCCTCGCCATCCGCAGCTAGCGCGACCTCGTAGCCGGCTTCTTCTAACTGCATCTTCAGGACGCGGCGGACGCTTGAATCGTCATCTACGACGACAATGAGGTTGCGATTCATTCTGAATCACGATTGATCGGAAGCTGAACGACCATTGTGAGTCCTTTTCCGGGCGCGTTCTGCGCGGTCAGACGCCCCCCATGTTGTTCCACGATCTTACTGGCAATTGCAAGGCCAAGTCCGGTGCCGTTGGATTTCGTCGTGAAGAACGGCTCGAAGATCCGATCTTCCTGGCTCTTCGGGATGCCGGCGCCTTCGTCCCGAACCGTAATGAATGCCGATCCATCGCGAGCGTATGCCTGCAGATCAACCGCTCCTTCTCGAGTCGCATGAGCGGCGTTCAGGAGCAGATTGAGAAGCACTTGCTTCAGTTGTTCGGAATCGCATTGCACTTCGGGCAATTTCCCGTCAATCGTGCGACGAAACTCGATCTGGCTTGCCTCACCGGAATGACGAGCCAAAGCCACTGTGGAATCGATCACCGCGGCCAGATCAGTCGGTTGAAATCTTGGCGCGCGCGGCCGCGCAAAATTCAGGAAGTTCTCGAGAAGCTTGTTGAGCCTCGTCGACTCCTTGTCGATGACTTCGAGACACTCCTGTACGTTTTGAGTACTTGCGTTGCCTCGCTTTAAAATCCCGGCGGCTCCAGAGATGCTCGCCAAGGGATTGCGAATCTCGTGCGCCAGACTGGCCGAGAGTTGCGCCACAGCGTACATCCGCTCCGCTTTAGCCAGACGCTCCAAGTTGTCGCGCAGTTCCTGATTTACCTGAGCCAACTCCCTCGTTGTTTCTTCCAACCGCGCGCGGTGTGATCGTTCCGCACTGGCGAGCAGACCGACAACAACGCCGGCAACTCCCGAGGCCAGCGTCTCCACGACCTGATCGGTACGATAGGTCTCATCCGAAGAGAAGACGGACCAAAGGTGGGGAACCTCGGAGACCAGCGTGAGGGCGGTCGTCAGCACAGCGTTTCGCCACCCGAACAACATCGCGCCGACGAGGATAGGAACAAAGTTCAGGTTGTAGAGAACGTTGTTTACTCGTTTGTTTGGGCCGCCAATGAACCAGTGACTAAGGGAGAGAAGGAGAATCACCCCAAAGATCAACAGCTTCTGAACTCTGGAATTCCGCAACAAATCTGCTCCATGACCCTGAAACCACTCATTGTTGCACGCGTCACAGATTTCGCTGGTTATCGTGCGTGGCGTGACGGCTCGAGCGGGGAGCATCACTCCGAATATGCAATTCAGCGCCCGATTTCTGATAGCGTCTGGCGCGTACTGTTCGCACCGTAAGAAGAGGGCGCACCGCTGATCGGTGTACCAAATGGTACACCATACTCCCGCGATTTGCTGCAATACGTTCAATATCCCCGTTGAATCAGTGTGTTTTTAGGGTGTTCGGAGCGGCCACTCGGTTGCATATAACCTTATCGTGACCCGACTTCTTTCTGTAGTAGCGGTGACGGCGTGCATCACCGTGTCCGCTAGTAGTCCCCCGGGGCAACAACCCGTTCAGCAGCCAGTGACACCCCCAGGCAGGGCAGTAACGCTCGAGGAGGCGCTGTCGTTGGCCGAGCGGCACAATCCACAGTTGCGAGCCGCTTCGGCAGGCATCGAGGCTGCGCAAGCCGGGATCACCACGGCCAGCGCGTATCAGAATCCGACGATCACTTTCGGAAGCCTCGGACGCCAGCTCGCGTTGATGCCGGCGGCTGCCTATCC
The DNA here is from genome assembly GCA_963825845.1 of Bryobacteraceae bacterium. GTDB lineage: Bacteria > Acidobacteriota > Terriglobia > Bryobacterales > Bryobacteraceae > DASQDN01. Next base: position 191,736 of record CAWGVL010000069.1, read on the forward strand.
CGGCAATTTGCATGGTCTGAATTTCAGTCAACCTATCGATCTGCCCGTCGTTCGATCCAGCCGGATCCGGGCCGCGACCATTCGCCGGGAGACCAATCAGCACGCGTTGTCGGAAACACGCCTGGCAGTACGAGGAGCCGTGAAGCAGGCCTTCTTTGACGCTCTGCGCCGGCGGCGTGAGATGCAATTGGCGCAAGGCAACGTGGAATTGCTGGAGGATTTAAGGCGTCGCATCCAGGTTCAAGTGGATGTCGGTGAGGCTGCGAGGCTGGAACTCACGCGCGCGGAGGCGGAAGTCGCGAGCGCGCGCATCGCCGTGCGCAGCGCAGAGTTGCGACAGGCGGCTGCGCTATCTGCTTTGTACGCTGCCGTCGGCTCGCCGCTCGGGAAAGTGGAGCCGGATGGCGATTTGCAGAGACCTCAAATTCTGCCGACGTTAGAGGAGTTGCAGCAGGAGATGCTCGCCAAACATCCGACCCTCGCTGTAGCGGAATCGGAGATCAAGTACACCGAAGCGACAGTCGCCAGTGAAAAGGCTCAGCGTTTGCCTTCACCGAGTTTCTGGACAGACTGGTTTCAACAACCGGAGGCGTCACAGCTCCGCTTTGGCGTAACCGTAACGCTCCCTGTCTGGAACAGGCGGGAAGGGCCGATCGCCGAAGCCGAAGCCTCACAGCGACAGGCGGCTGCTATCGCGCAGAGCCGCCGTGTGCAACTGCTTGCGGCGTTGGAGCGAGCCTACAGCATGTATCAGGTCGCGGACCAGCAGGTTCAGATCGCTGAGACCGGTACCGTCCGGCAAGCGGAGGCGGCGGTGGAGGCAGCACAGGCAGCTTTCAAGTTTGGCGAGCGAGGCATCCTCGAGGTTCTGGATGCACAACGAGTCTTGCGCTCAGCAAGACTCGACTATCTGAATGCGCAGTTTGACCGGCAGCAAGCACTGATCGAGTTGGAACAACTGCGCGCAATCGATCTTGGGGGACAAGTACCGTGACGAAATCAACCGTTCTTGCAACGCGACTCGCTTTGACCGCGCTCGTCGCCGTACTACTTGCCGGCTGCGGCACGAAAACAACACCACAGGCGCAGGCCAGCGCTGTCCAGAATCCGATGGAGATATCACCATCGGAGGACCTGAAAAAACAGATCAAGGTTGGTGTACCGCAAATCGAATCAGTCAGCACGACTCTCCGCGTTGCCGGTCGAGTGGAGGCGGATGCCACTCGGATGGCGCGCGTCAGCGCGCCGGTCACCGGCCGCATCCTCGAACTGAAGGTAATCGAGGGCCAGCACGTCTCAAAGGGCGATGTGCTCGCAACCATTTACAGCACCGAGTTGTCCAGCGCGCAATCGGACTATCTCAAAGCTCACTCACAGAGGCAAGTTGCCGAGCGGGCCGTCGCACGCGCGAAGCAGTTGCTGGACGCCGGCGTAATCGGATCGGCTGAGTTGCAGCGGCGGGAAGCGGAACTGCAACAGGCCGGCGCGGATGTGGCCGCCGGACGTGAGCGATTGCGCGTACTCGGTCAACATGATGAGACCATCGCAAACCTGCAGAAAACCCGCAGCCTCAGTTCAGTGACGGACATCCTGTCGAGTATCGATGGTATCGTACTCGAGCGCAAAGCCACAATCGGCCAGATGGTGCAGGCTGTGGAACCGGTGTTCACCATCGCGGACTTGTCTCATGTTTGGTTGATGGCGGACGTGCCTGAACAGAGCGCCGGGCACATCAAAATCGGGAAAGCCGTTGAAGCCGAGATCCCCGCACTACCCGGCCACAAGATCAGGGGCACTCTCTCGTTTGTCAGCGCCATGGTGAATCCGGAAACCCGGACCGTCGGCGTGCGTATGAATCTGGCAAATCCGCAGCGGCTCTATAAGCCGGCGATGCTGACTACCATGACGCTGATCGATGGCGCCGAGCGGAGGCTTGTCGTCCCTGCAGTCGCCGTGGTTCGCGAAGGCAACATGGATGGAGTGTTCGTCCAGACTGCGCCGAATACGTTCCTGCTTCGGAAAGTTACGGTGGGCGAGGATGTTGGCGAGAAGCGGGTGCTATTGGACGGGCTGCATGACAAAGATCAGATCGTTGTTGAAGGCGCGTTCCACATGAACAATGAGCGCAAGCGACAGGCCCTCGGTGGTGAGGAGGGTTCCTGAGGATGCTGAGTTCTCTGGTTCGCACAGCGCTTCACCAACGGATCATCGTCATCGTCCTCGCATGCATTGCTTTAGCTTTCGGAATCGACGCGACACGCAAGCTCTCTGTGGACGCGTTTCCCGACGTTACCAATATTCAGGTACAGGTCGCGACCGAGGTTCCCGGACGTTCCCCCGATGAAGTAGAGCGCATGGTGACAGTTCCCGTCGAGATCGGTATGACCGGTCTCCCCGGGATGACCGAGATGCGTTCGCAGAATGAGCCTGGACTGTCGATCGTCACACTCGTCTTCAACGACGACACACCTCTCTATTTTGCGCGGCAGATCGTCTCGGAACGGCTCAGTGACGTGCGAAGCCGTTTGCCGGAGGGCATCGTTCCCGTTATGGGGCCGGTGTCAACAGCGCTGAGCGAGGTATACCAATACACACTGGAGAGTCCTAGCGACCGCGAACGAGCCCTGACCAAGGATGAATTAGTCCAGAGGCGCATTGTTCAGGACTGGGTGGCGCGGCCGCTCCTTCGCTCGATTCCGGGCGTAGCGGAGATTAACTCGACCGGCGGGTACGTCAAGCAGTATCAGGTCCTGGTGGATCCATTCCGGATGCGCTACTACGGCGTAACGATCAGCGACGTTTACACTGCGCTGGCTCGCAATAACGCGAATTCGAGCGGCGGTATTCTGCCGCGAGGCCCTGAGTTTTATCTCGTGCGCGGCGTTGGCCTCATCAAAGACCTAAACGATATCCGCTCCATTGTCCTGAAGGAAGTCGGAGCCACGCCGGTATATATCCGTGACGTGGCGGATGTCCGATTCGGTGAAGAGGTTCGGTACGGCGCGATGATCAAGGGCGGCTATACCGAAGCGGTCGGCGGTATCGTGATGATGGTCGCCAGTGGCAATGCAAAAGAAATCGTCCAGCGAGTGAAGGATCGCGTGGAGGAGATCAACTCGAAAGGCATGCTGCCGGATGGTCTCCGTGTGGTTGCTTATTACGATCGATCGGAATTGGTAGACGCTGCGCTCCACACGGTCAGCAAAGTCCTCATCGAGGGTATCGTCCTCGTAGTCGTCATCCTTTTCCTCTTCCTGGGTGACCTCCGTTCCAGCGTTATCGTGATTGCGACGCTGATCCTCACGCCGGCGCTGACGTTCCTTGTAATGAACCAGTTTGGAATGTCGGCGAATCTGATGTCACTGGGCGGCCTCGCGATTGCGATCGGCCTCATGGTCGACGGATCCGTGGTGGTCGTCGAGAACGTATTCGCGAAGCTCGGAAATGCCCGCGGTCCCGAACGAATCCGGGTCATCTACCAGGCGGTTATGGAAGTCGGCACGCCCGTTATCTTCGGTATTTGCATCATCATTTTGGTCTTCCTGCCGCTGATGACGTTGGAGGGTATGGAAGGCAAGATGTTCGCGCCGCTCGCGTATACGATTGCGATCGCGCTTGGTATCTCGCTTGTGCTTTCTCTGACGCTGTCACCCGTGCTGTCGTCCTATCTGCTGAAAGGTGGACACGAGCACGACACCCTGTTTCTGCGCATGCTGAAGAAGCCTTATTCCGGTGTGTTGGGTTGGGCCATGCGTCATGAGAAGACCTCGATCGTGATAGCGCTGGTCGTCTTCTCAGCATCGATATCGCTCTTTCCTTTCCTCGGCACGTCGTTCATCCCCGAGTTGAAAGAGGGTACGATCTCCCCAAACATGGATCGCGTTCCGAACATTTCGCTCGATGAATCGATCGGCATGGAGATGGAAGCGATTCGCCGGTTGAAGCAATTGCCCGGCGTAAAGCACATCGTTTCTCGGCTCGGCCGCGGTGAATCGCCGGTCGATCCCGCTGGATACAACGAGAGCGACATGATGATCCACCTGAAGCCGGCCGAGGAACGGGAGGGACTGACGCAGGATGAAATCGCCGAGCAGGTCCGGCAACGCCTGACAACGATGCCGGGCGTAAATATGGTGATGGCTCAGCCGATCTCCGACCGTGTTGACGAGATGGTAACTGGTGTCCGAGCAGACATTGCGGTCAAAGTGTTCGGAGACGATCTCGAATCGTTGATCAGTACGGCTAACGAGGTCGCGAAGGTAGCTCAAACCATCCAGGGCACCGGCGATATCAAAATCGACCGCGTGATCGGCCAGCAGAATCTGACTGTGACAATCGATCGCCAGGCGATTGCTCGACATGGTTTGAACGCGTCGGACGTCCATGACGTGATCGAGGCCGCCGTCGGTGGAAAGGCCGCTACGGAAATCTATGAAGGCGAACGTCGATTCCAGGCCGTCGTACGCTTTCCCGAGCACCTCCGCAACAGCATCCCTGAGATTCGCAAGATCCTATTGACCGCTCGTGACGGCGAGCAAATCCCGCTGGAGAGTCTGGCAAACATAACCCTGGTCGAGGGCCCTTCGCAGATCAAGCGCGAGATGGCAAAAAGACGAATCGTCATCGGCATCAACGTGCGGGATCGCGATCTCGGCGGGTATGTCGCCGAGTTGCAGCAGAAGGTCGAAAAGCAGGTTACGCTTCCTGCGGGATATTACTACGAGTGGGGCGGCCAGTTCCAGAACATGGAGCGCGCGCGCCGGCACCTGATGATCATCGTCCCGATCACCATCGGAGCAATTTTCTTTCTGCTGTTCCTGCTATTCCGGTCGCTGCGTTTTGCCGCGCTGATCATTTTGGTGCTTCCGTTCGCTTCCATCGGAGGAATAGCGGCGCTATTCTTTACCGGCGAGTACCTGTCCGTACCGGCGTCCGTAGGATTCATCGCGCTATGGGGCATCGCCGTGCTCAATGGCGTGGTGTTGGTTTCCTACATCCGAAGTCTGCGGGAGGCAGGCCTCGGGCAGCATGAGGCGATCGCGCAAGGGGCCAAGGTGCGCTTCCGTCCGGTGATGATGACGGCTACCGTGGCAGCTCTCGGCCTGGTACCGTTCCTGTTTGCAACCGGTCCGGGATCTGAGGTGCAGCGCCCACTTGCGATCGTGGTCATCGGTGGCCTCGTGACGTCTACGGCGCTCACGTTGATCATTGTTCCCATTCTTTATCGATGGTTCGAGCCACGCGACATCACACGCGAGGTGGTTGATGACGGTGTGGGCAACGAGGTCAGCGTAAGCGTGAGCCATTGAAGCGTATTCTGGTTCGAGTGGCTGAGAGTGTTGCTTCCATCCCGACCGCGGCCGACCGTGATGACTACGTAGTAGATGCCTCGGGTTTCAAAGGCTGGGCGGAGACCGTATTTCTTCCGCCCGACGAAACTGCGGTCATTGACATCCTGCGGCGAGCCGGTTCGGAGCGCATACCGGTCACCGTCATCGGCGCCCGGTCAGGTCTTACCGGCGGCGGCATAGCCCGTGGCGGATGGGTCATCTCACTTGACGCCTTTCGCCACATACAGATTGCCCGCGCTCGTGCACGTGTAGGGGCCGCCGTAACTCTCTTGGAGCTTCGTGACGCGGCAGTGCCGACGCGGCAGTTCTATGCGCCGGATCCTACCGAGATAACGGCTTCGGTCGGTGGCACCATTGCGACAAACGCCAGCGGGTCGCGGAGTTTTCTCTACGGAAGTACCCGCCGCCACGTGTCGGCGATACGCGTCGCGCTAATGGACGGATCAATCCGGGAATTCCGGCGCGGTGACAAGATCGATTTCGATGTGCCTCAGATTCCCTGGCCAGACATCAGGAAATGCACAGCCGGGTACCCGCTCGCTCCCGGGATGGACTATATCGACCTTTTCTGCGGCTCGGAAGGAACACTGGGAGTTGTACTCGAAGCCGAGTTGACACTTCTGCCGATCCCGCAGAACCTGTTCTCCGCGGTCATTTTCTTTGGCAGCGACGATGACGCCCTCGATGCAGTGGATGCGTGGCGGCCCATTGGCGGGCTCCGCATGCTCGAGTATGTCGATCGCAACTCGTTGGACCTGATCTACAGCCGTTATCCCGAGATACCCTCGCACGCGGAGGCTGCGCTGCTCATCGAGGCAGAAGGTCAGGTCAATCACGATGAGTGGTCGGACCGCCTTTCTATGGCTCGCGCGTTGACGGAAGAATCATGGTTCGCAGTAAGCGCTAACGATCGTGAACGGTTCCGGAAACTGCGTCATTCCCTTCCTGAAATGGTGAATGCCACCGTACTTCGGCACGGCTTCATGAAGATGGGCACAGATTACGCAGTACCGGTAGCTCGCAATCGCGAGATGCTGCGCTACTATAGGCGCCGCCTGGAAGCGGAGCTGGCTCGCCGCTATGTAATCTATGGACATATCGGCGACGCGCATACGCACGTGAATATGCTGCCTTCCTCCGAGCACGAGGCGGAGGTCGCATCTGCGCTTCTGAAGGAATTCGCCGCTCACGCCGTGCAACTCGGCGGGACGGTCTCAGCCGAGCACGGGCTCGGAAAACGCAAAGCCCATTTGCTCGCACTACAATACGAGCCCGAATATATTCAGGCCATGATGAACGTCAAACGTCGCTTCGATCCTCAATGGCTTCTGGGACGAGAGACCCTGTTTCCGATCCCAGCCGAGTTCTCCTAGAATCCGAGCCACGCTTTGATCGCTGGCCACTGCTGCGCGAGCGCGACCCCGGAGATGCCCGCGTACAGAACCGCTCCGCCGACCAAGCCAGCGCATTGCAGCCACCCGGGTCGCAGCGGCTTCGGCATCAGCCTCAGCATCACCCAAAGGAGATGCAGCGATGTGAACGCGAAGGCGAAGTTCCACATCACACCCGTCGCGATGGCGAGCACGAGCGGATTCGGTGACACGCGCAGCGCAATGAGTCCCCACACGCAATACACGGCCAGTAACGAGTAGTAGACAATCTTTACCCTGTGGGCATCCACCTTGTGAAGCCGTCGGGACGCGATCCAAAGAACGTCTGTCCAGCGGCGCGCTATCTGGTCAAGCTGACTCACCTGTGTCGGAGCCATGATCAGGAACCCGCAAAGCAAGGTAAGAAACCAGAAGACCGGACCGTGCCGCTGAGCGATTGCGTCCGCCGTCATGGCGGCAACGGCATTGCCGTCGACGTTCCCCACACCCCCGCGAAGATATTCATACGAGAACATGGCGGGCAAAGCCATCCCGAGGAGACAGCCCGGCATCCACAGCAGAAACTGATCGCGCGAGATGATCCGGAGCCACTGGCGCCATCGCGAGAGGTTCTCGTCATTGATTTCAAAAACCTTCCCTGTGTGCGACAGCTTTATGGTGCGGCCGCCGATCGCGCTCGGTATTGCGCCCGTTCTCGCTCCCATGCCCCAACCTTTGTCTCGCGCATACCCGGAGAAGGTGCTATTCGTCAGACCGCCTGCGCCGGCGATCGCTGTAAACGCCGCAAGTCGCGCCCAGTTGACGTCACCTTCCGGAATGAGGCCGAACTTGAAGAAGCCCGAGAGGATCTCACCCCAGGTGTCCCAGCTTGCGAAGAAGAACGTAACGAAACAGAGATATCCAAGCACCAGCACAAGCTTCGCTGTCATTACGCGTTCCAGCGAATTGTAAACCTTGCCCCCAAAAATCAGAGGCAGGAACGCGCAAAGGAAGATCCCATAGCTAAGCCCTTTCACGAGGCCTGCATCGCCGACGTCCGGTAGACGGCCCAGGAGTACGGACGCTAACGGTACCGCGGCATTTGCCGAAAGATATGGCCAAACACCACCGATCTCAAATAGCATGTAGAACATCGGCCAGAAGGGGATGCCCGGCGGAAGCCGGAAGAAACCCACGAAGATCGTTTCACCGGTATATAGCGTGTATCGCATCACCGAGAGGTTGTACGCTACCTGAACGATTACAGCCAGTGTCGCCAGCCATAACACTTTGCCGCCATATTGCGCGGTGACCAGGGGCCCGAACAACCATTCGCCGCCGCCGATGTTCGCGCCGACCATGACGAGTCCCGGCCCGATCAAGGAAACCCAGCGCGAGCGCGTTCGTGGTGGTGGATCAGGGAGAGTGTCGTGCTCCCAACGTGGAAGTTGTGACAAAGCTCATGCTACCTCACTCCGATCGCTTCCAAAGGAGGTCTTACCGTAAGACTCGGACGGTAAGATTACGTCGTCCTACTGCCAGCTATCAGCGGAAAAGCGGCATTCTGCCGTTATGAACAAGCAGGCTTTCCTCACATTCGTAACAGCATTGATGGCCGTGGGACAGGATGCCTGGACTGAGCGTATGAGTCTCGCGAACCGGCTCCAGCAACAGGGGCGTTATTTGGAAGCGCGCGAACTCTACCTTAGGGCGGTCGCGGAGACCGGCGGCGATCATGGCAACAGTCAACGGCGCGCACAGGCGCTGAACAATCTGGCCGCACATTATTTCGAGGCCGGCAAATATAGTGAAGCTGAACCGATGTATCTCGAGGCAATCGAACAGTGGCGCGGACTCGGCCAAACAGGTCAACTCGGGATCACTTACAGTAACCTTGCGACGCTGTACCGCAAGACGGGACGCTACAAGCTGGCGATCGAGACGTTCGCTGAAGCCGAATATCCAATTCGCGAGGCGTTCGGGGAACAAAGCCCTGAAATGGTGAGCTACCTGATAAACCTGACGGAGGCTTATCGAGCCTCAGATCGCATGAATGAGGCGGAGTCCAGCGCAGCCAAGGCTCTCGCGTTATCGGAAAAGATCTTCCCGAACAAAGACGTTCGCGTTAGCCTTTGTTTGCAGGCGTACGCGCTCGCATTGCACGGTAAGGGCCGGACTGCAGAAGCGACACCGCTCTTGGAGCGAGCCCTGAAGATTCAGGAATCTTCATACGAATCCGATCACCCCAATATTGCCTCGACGTCAGCCTCACTGGTCTCCTTGTACCTCGAGGAAGGTCGGTATAACCAAGCTGAACCGCTTGCAAATCGCGCGTTGAAGATCTCCCAGGCGAAACTCGGACCTCGACATCCGAACACTGCTGTGGCTCTCAACAATCTGGCGCAGGTCTATCGGTTTCAACAGCGATACGCCGAGGCTGAGCCGTTATATCGCCGTTCCATCGATATCCTGGAGAATCTCAAGTCACCGGACGCCGTAAAGCCGCTGTCGAACCTTGCCGATTTCTACAGCGACCGGGGACGCACAGCCGCTGCGCTCGCCTTGTACAAACGGTGTGAGCAGATCACTCGCACATCCATCGGAGATGCTGCTCCGGAGAGGGCCGCAACCGAAACTAAGATTGCCGCGCTATATAGAGCAATGGGACGCAATACCGAGGCGGCTCACGCCGCCAAGCGCGCTAAACAAGACCGCCAAGTCCAAGCTTTTCAAGCAGCACCGTGAAGGACGGGTATTTACGGAGCGGATCCCAGAGTGCGTGTACACCGATGGAGGCCAGCGGAGGTTCCCGCTGGCCACACGCCTTTTCGAGAAGTTCAAGCGCAGCTTCGTCCTCTCCCAACCCAACATGGATCACGGCCATCGAGCAGAAGGGAATGAATCGCTGCTCACCGAGCGCCTCCATTTCGGCCAGGAGCTTTCGGGCCTGATCCGGACGCCCCGCCATCGCATAGGTCTGGCCAAGCGCCCCGAGGACGTTCGGCTGATCTCCACACAAAGATCGAGCCTTCAGCAGGCACGCCAGCGCATCCTCAAAACGCTCCTGGAAGAAGAGGGACCTTCCAAGCGCGCTCCAGCCTTTGTAGAAATGGGGGTCGAAGTCGATGAGATCGCGATAGGCTTTCTCCGCGCGTTCGTAGTCGCGTTCGAGCAGATATACATAGCCGATGGATTCACGCAGAACCGATGACAGCGGATCGAGTTCAATCGCCGTCTCCGCGGCGCGGTGGGCTTCAGCAAATCGGCCAAGCAGCGCGCAGTAGTCAAGCGAATACCAGTGGTAAACCGTGGCGTAGCTCGGGTTCAATTCCATCGACCGCCGGTAATGCTCCCCCGCTGCAGCCCAATCCCAATCGTGGATCGAGGTCAGCAATGCAAGCGAAGCCTCGGCCTCGCCGAGACTCGGATCAATGGCAAGCGCGCGCCGTGCAGCCGTTCGAGCACACCCTATGACGCTGGATGGACAGTCAGCGGAATATTCGGCCAGCTGGATATAGGAGTCGGCCAGTCCCGCATAGCCCAACGCGAAGTCGGGCTCCAACGCCAAAGCAGCCTTGAAATGTTCCTCTGCCCTGCGAAGACCATCCACGGTGCGCTTGTTCCAGTGATAGCGCCCGCGGAGATACAGGTTATAAACCTCCGGATTTGCTGTAGGTCTCCTGCAAACCCCAATGTGTGTCTGTAGGGCTCGGACTATGGCCAGGGAGATGTCTTGCTCAATATCCAGGACGTCAGCGATCTGGCGATCGTAGCTCTCCGACCAGATATATTCGCCGCTGGCCGTGTCGATTAACTGCGCTAACAATCGCACCCGGCCGTTGGCCGTGCGGAGCGTGCCCCGAAGCACGTAGGAAACTCCGAGTTGTCGCCCAATGGCATACACGTCATGGTCATTGGAGGTGAATCGTGCGGCGGACTGCCAGGCGACGACACGGAGACCGGTGGCCTTGGTCAGAGCATGGATGATCTCCTGCGTGATTCCCTCACACAGATAGTCGTGCTCGCTGTCTCTGCTGTTGTTCAGAATCGGCAGCACCGCGACACTTCGCGTTCGCTCGCGCGAGTCCTGCTCGGCCGAAGCCTGACTTCCTGGATATCGGAAGGAGGGAACATAGGACCCCTTCGGAAGTTCTATAAGAATCTGCGATTCTTTCCCATTGGCTGCGTAAAACTCCTCGAGTTTCGCCCGCAGCCGGCGGGCCTCGACGCGCACGATGGGATCGACACGAGGATCGTAATCGGACCTTCTGTCGAAAACTTCGACACCCAGCAGGTATTCCTTGACTTCTTCACCGCGGCCGTCCACGGCGCGCTCTACTACACAACGGAGGAATCGAGCCATGCGCTCGGAGTGTGCAAAGCCGGCGCTATGTAGAATTCGGTCGAGTTCCGCGCGAACCAGCCGCGGATCCATGGAGTGCTCCTAAGGGGACAAGGGATTAGTTCATTATAGGACGCCAATCACCCACAAACGTCACGGGATGAGCCGCACGGGTTCCCACACTACGCGTACTACAGATGACAAGGTTTGTAGTTGAAGAATGCTACTGCCGTTATAATAGATCGGTTGCAATCCGCCGAGAGGTAAACCAGATGCGTACGCTGCTCACTACTTTTTCTATTTTTGCTGCTTCGACGGCCCTTTTTGCCGCCGATCAAAAGAAGTCGGTCGCTATCCTCAATTTCGATTATTCCACCGTCCAAAGTGGTGTCGCGGCAATCTTTGGAACCAATCAGGATGTCGGAAAAGGCATCGCCGATCTGCTCGTCGAAAAGCTCGTCAAATCCGGTCAGTACCGTGTAATTGAGCGTAAGGCAATCGATAAGATTCTTGCCGAGCAGAACTTCTCCAACAGCGACCGTGCGGATTCGACTACGGCAGCAAAGATTGGACGGCTCATCGGAGCCGACGCAATCGTAATGGGCTCGATCACTCAATTCGGCCGGGATGATAAGAAAACCAATGTGGGTGGATCTGTTGTCGGAAGCCGTTTGAGCCGCTATGGCCTCGGCGGTGTCGGCGCAAGCAAAGCGAAGGCGGTTGTCGGTCTGAGCGCCCGTCTCGTCAGTGTAAATACCGGAGAAATCCTAGCCGTGGCCAGCGGTATGGGCGAATCCACCCGCTCGGGCACGAGTCTGATCGGCTCCGGCGGCGGACCAGGGGCAGCCGCCGCAGGCCTGGTGGACATGACGAGCACCAACTTCGCGGATACCGTCTTGGGCGAAGCTGTGAATGCGGCAACCGATAAGTTGACCTCCGAACTCAACGCGAATGCTTCCCGCCTGCCGACCACAACCATAAGCCTCAACGGCTTAGTTGCCGATGTATCGGGTAACAGCTTGGTACTGAATATCGGAAGCAAGTCCGGCGTGAAAGTCGGTGACAAGCTGTCCGTGTCGCGTGTCGGGCGCGAAATCCGCGATCCTGCGACCGGCAAGATCATCCGCCGCGTCGAAGACCGTCTCGGAGAAATCACCATCACCGAAGTGGATGAATCCTCCGCCGTCGGTACTTACTCCGGCACGGGAGCCGTGAAAGTCGGCGACAGCGTTAGGAATTGATGTCCACCCAGGAACGGAGTTCAGGTTAAGGAGCCTCATCGTGGCCTACAACATCGGCGACCGGGTCGGCGATTACGAAATCATTGACGTTCTCGGCGCCGGCGGCATGGGGAAGGTCTACAAGGTTCGAAACATCATCTCTGAACGCTTTGAGGCCATGAAGGTGCTGTTGCCCAACCTGGCGACAGACCCGGATCTGGCTGACCGCTTCATGCGCGAAATCAAGGTGCAGGCCAGTCTCCAGCACCAGAACATTGCGGCTCTCCATACGGCTCTGCGCTTGAACAATCAGCTTCTGATGCTGATTGAGTTTGTCGAAGGATCAACGATCGAATCCGTGCTGCGCCAAGGGCCCATTCCCGTGCCAAAAGCGGTCGATTACATCAAGCAGGTGCTGCTTGCCCTGCAGTACGCGCATTCGCACGGCGTAGTTCACCGGGACATCAAACCCGCCAATATGATGCTGACGCCGTCCGGGGTCGTGAAGCTCATGGATTTCGGCATCGCCAAACTCAGTGAAGATCGCCGGCTCACACAGACGGGCCGGACGGTCGGGTCGCTGTACTATATGTCGCCCGAGCAGATCCAGGGCGCCGTCGACCTCGGTCCACGTGCAGACCTTTATTCTCTCGGTGTGTCTTTGTACGAGATGGTGACGCGCACGCGGCCGTTCCAGGGCGACAGCGATTACTCGATCATGGCGGCGCATCTGAATTCTCAGCCGGTGCCGCCGATCCAGGTTGATCCCACTCTGCCTTCAGTGTTGAGCGACATCATCCTGATGGCGATCGCGAAGGACGCGGATCATCGTTTTCAGACGGCAGACGCATTTCGAAAGGCGCTGGAGAGCGTTGAGACTCAGTTCCGGAGCGCGGGCAGTATCACAAAGGTGATCGACGGCCCGATGCCTTCCGGTACCACTGCTCCGCTAAAGCCGGCGACACCCCCACCACCAGCTGCGGCTCAGCCCGTTCCCGCCGAGAAGAGTAGTCGCCGCGGGCTCTATATGGCGATCGGTTCTCTCGTGACAGTCGGCGTGCTGGCCGTCGCGGCTTTGCAGGGCCCCAAGTGGTTCCGTGGCAGCGAGGCCGCAAGTGTGACGCCGCCACCCCAGCAGCAACAACAGGCTCAGACAATTGAAACTCAGCCCTTGCAGACGCAGCCTCAGCAGCAGGCGCCCCCCGAGCAAACGACACCGGCCGTAACCTCTACCCCTCCGCCGGTCACTGCGTCACCCGATGCAAAGGGAACCGAACGGATGCCGCGTACCGTAGCTCAGAATATCCCGACCCCGCAGGCGCCACCGGCGCAGGCCCAACCGGTTCAGTCGACGCCCGACACAACAAAATCCGCCACCCCAGCAGGCGCAGACGGCAACACCGCAAACACCCGAGGTCGATCCGGCGAAAGTGAATGCGCTTCGGGAACTCCGCGAACACATGATGATGCTGGGGAGCCGCGCAAACTCCGCGCGAGCCACATTGACCCGCATGAAGGCAGAGCAGGCGCGGCAGGGACTCGGCATGCGAGGCGATATCCTGACGGCCGAGCAGCGGATGGAGAACTACATGGATGACGCCGAGGCAGCGTTGCGTGCCGGTGATCCCGAACGCGCTAAGAAGGCCTTGCAAACCGCGGAACGCGAGATCGATAAAATCGATTCGTTCCTTGGCCGTTAGCCAATCGCCTGCTCCAGATCGGCGATGATGTCGTCAATCGATTCGATCCCTACCGAAATGCGAATCAGGCTATCCCGGATACCGAGCCGTTCACGCTGCTTCGGCGTGATGTCGCGATGGGAACTGATGGCCGGGTATAACGCCAGGGTATGAACGTCACCCAAAGACGTGCCCCGAACGATCATCTTCATGCGATCCATGCACGCGAACACTTCCGTCTTCCCGGCATCTTTCAGGTCGAAGCTGACCATCGCTCCATAGAGGTCCTTCGGAAGCAGACGTGAAACCGTCTCCGCATCGGCATGCTTCGGATCACCCGGATAATGCACGCGGGATACTTTCGGATGAGACGCAAGCCAGTTCGCGAGACGGCAAGCGTTGCGGCATTGACGTTCCATACGAAGCGGGAATGTCTTAATCCCGCGCATGGTCATATACGATTCGAACGGACCAAGCACCGGACCATAGATCCTGCCCATCCCGCGGATCATCTGGATGTGATCCTCATCAGCGGTGATGGAGCCGCCGAGCACATCGCCGTGACCTGACAGATACTTCGTCAAGCTATGCACCGTCATGTGAGCGCCTAGCTCCAATGGCCGAAGGAGCAGCGGCGTAGCGAATGTATTGTCGACAATGAACGCCGCCCCGACCCGCCGGGCCATTTCCGCAATCTTATCGATCTGTCCGACACGAAGCAGCGGATTCGAGATCGTTTCCATCACGATACATCCCGGCTTCTGCTCTTCGATCGCAGCTTGCACCGCGTCAACATCGCAGATATCCACGAAGTTCGTTTCAACCCCGAACGGCTCGAGTACCTGCGTCAACAGCTTCACCGTGGCGCCGTAAATCGCATTGGCCGCCAGCACAGACTTCCGCCGGTCCATCAGCGCGGTCGTCACTGCCACATGCAGGGCCGTCATGCCCGAAGAGCAGGCCAGCGTTCCGGCGCCACTCTCGAGCGATGTCAGGAGTTCTTCAAGAGCGTCGTTCGTCGGGTTGCCATATCGCGAGTACGACTGACCTTCGATTTCCTCCCCGAAGACCTTGTCCAACTGATCCGTTGTGTCGTAGAAGAACGTTGTGGCCGTATAGATCGGCGTGGATGACGGGACACTCTCGCCCGGCTTCTTGCGGTCGCCGACGTGCACAGCTTTGGATTCGATCTTCATTTCCGCTTCCAGCGCACCCCTTCCTTAGTGTCCTCGATGACGACACCCCGGTTCAGCAGTTCCGCCCGGATCTCGTCGGACCGTTTGAAGTCTTTCGCCTTCCGAGCCTGGTTTCGCTCGGCGATCAGTTCGTCGATCTCCGATTCCGCAATGCTCCCTTCTTCGACGGACGGTCGGAGAACATCGAAAATCGAATCGAACCTGTGGAACAGTGTGCGCGCTCCTGCAAGGTTCGCCGCCTTGAACTCACCCGCATCCATCGAGGAGTTCGTTTCGCGAGTGTACTCGAAGATCGCCGCAAGCGCTTCCGCTGTATTAAGGTCCTCATCCAGGCTCGCTTCGAATCTCTCCAAGGCGGCCTTCGATCTTGCGTCGATCGCTTCGTTCTCGCCAGCCGCAAACTTATCCGTCTCCAGCCGAAGATTGAACGAGCGCAGGCGATCGATCGACGTCGCCGACGCCTTCAATCCATCGAACGTGAAGTTCAGCTTATTGCGGTACGGTACCGATGCGAGCAGATACCGAATCGCTTCCGGTTTGTATCCCTTGTCCAGCAGATCGCGAAGCGTGAAGAAGTTTCCCAATGACTTCGACATCTTCTGCCCTTCGACAATGAGGTGCTCTGAATGCAGCCAGAAGCGGGCGAACTGCTTTCCCGTCAACGCCTCCGACTGTGCGATTTCATTCTCATGATGAGGAAACGTGAGATCGATCCCGCCCGCATGAATATCGAGCGTCTCCCCCAGGTACTTCATCGCCATGACGGAGCACTCGATGTGCCAACCGGGACGACCGTCTCCCATGGGTGCTTCCCAGCTCGGCTCATCGTCCTTCTTCGCCTTCCACAGCACGAAATCGCGAGCGTCGGCCTTGTCATACTCGTCTACATCGACCCTGGCGCCCGCGCGCATCCCGCTGACGTCAAGTTTCGATAGCTTTCCGTATTCGGGAAACTTCGAGATGCGGTAATACACTGAACCATCGCTCGAGTACGTGAAGCCCTTTTCACTCAGCTTCTCTACGGCTTCCACCATCTCCGGGATATGTTCGGTGGCACGCACCAGCCGCTCCGGCCGTTCCAGCCGCAACTTGGCGCAATCCTCCAGGAACGCGTCTTCGTACTTCGCCGTGTACTCCCGGAGTGTCTTCCGTTCCTGCATGGCGCTGCGGATGATTTTGTCCTCGACATCCGTGATGTTCATCACGTGGTTCAGAACGAAGCCACGAGCCTTCAACCACCTTCGCATTACATCCTGGAAAGTGAAGGTTCGAAGGTTGCCGATATGGACATAATTATAGACGGTAGGTCCGCACGTATACATGCGGATCGTGTTGCCGTCCATAGGGATAAACTCTTCCACTTGTTGTGTCAGAGTGTTATAGAAGCGCACGAAATCATCTTAGCCTGCCGCCCGCCTGCGCCCTCGTTATATGATTGAAGCGGATTTCCAGCATGAGAGCACTACGGCATACCGCATTCCTCCTGGCAGCGATTTTCCTCGCCCTGCCGGCGGGCGCTCAAGTCAAACGCAAGAAGATCCTGGCGATCGGAGAAGTCAAGGGATATCAACACGATTCCGTCTCACACGCGCTCGCGTCTTTCGAACGCTGGGGCAAAGAGACCGACCTCTGGGACACGTATATCCGCACCGATACACAGCTGATTACCAAGAAAAAGCTGGAGGGGAACGCCAAGAACCTGGACTATTTCGACGCAGTGATCTTTTACACTACCGGCGAACTGCCGCTGGATGACGAGCAGAAAGCATCTCTGCTGTCGTTCGTCCGGACAGAAGGCAAGGGCTTCATCGGCGTCCACTCGGCGGCCGACACTCTGTATAAATGGCCGGAGTATGGCGACATGATCGGCGGCTGGTTTGACCAGCACCCCTGGAATACGTTCCTCGCGCCGATCATTGTCGAAGACAAAGGCCACCCTACGACGGCGCATCTGCCGAAAGAAATGGTTATTCTTGACGAGATCTACCAGTTCAAGAACTACTCGCGCGACAAGGTCCGAGTTCTAATGCGGCTCGATGAGAAGAAACTGGACCTGAAGAACAAGAACGTCCACCGCACGGACGGGGACTTCGCCGTCACATGGGTGAAGAACTACGGCAAGGGACGAGTGTTCTACTCGACGCTTGGGCACCGCGAAGAAGTATACGACATGCCCGAGATCAAGAAGATGTACATCGAAGCCGTTAAGTGGGTGTTAGGTATGACCGAAGGCGCCACGACGCCGCACGCCAAACCCTCCGCAACCGACTAAGAATCGCGACGCTCAGGACGCGACCTTCGGCTTATACCACCAACTCTGCCGGCGCGAGTTCAATCCCGGAAACGCGTCCCAGTCCGGTGACACCCACCTGCTTACCAGAGAAGAAATCATTCGCGATCATCTGCACTTGCGCAGCGTCAACGCGTTCGATGCCTTCCATCATCTCGTCGACACTCTGGAACCTTCCAAAGAACAGTTCCTGCCGTGCAAGATTCGACATTCTTGCCGAAGTCGATTCGATGCTCAGCGCGAGGCTCCCTTTCAGGTGATCCTTCGCACGCCGCAGTTCCTCCGCCGGAACCTCTTCCGTGCACATCTGGCGGAACTCGTCCACCACCATAAGAATGACCTTCTTCAGGTTCTCGGGGGATGTACCGGCATACACGGCGAGGCATCCCGAGTCGCGGTACAGATTCAACTCAGAGAACACCGAGTAGGCGAGGCCGTGCTTCTCGCGCACGTTCTGGAACAGCCGGGAACTCATGCCCCCACCGAGAATCGTGCTCAGCACGTATGTCCCATAACGGCGCTCGTCCGCGATCGGGTAAGCCGGCACACCCATGCACAAGTGCGCCTGCTCGAGTGATCGCTTATTTTTGAGAATCAGAGGAGCTTGCGGCGAGGGCGACTTCTCCGCCTGCATCGCGGCGGTCGAAGGCAGATGGCCGAAGTATTGCAACGCAAGTTCCACAATTCGGCTGTGCGCCAGATGCCCGGCGGCTGTGATTACGATATTCGCGGATGTATAAACCTCGTCATAATACCCGCGAATCGTCTCCTGATTGAAGCTTTCGATAGACGCTTTCGTGCCTAATATCGAGCGTCCGAGCGAATGACTCTTCCAAAACCTACTGAAGAATGTCTCGTGGACCAGATACTCCGGGTTATCCACTTCCATCTTCAGTTCTTCCAAAATGACGCCCTTTTCTTTCGCGATGTCCTCCGCATCGAAGCGAGGATTCAGCACCAGGTCGGCAAGAAGGTCGAACGCCGCTGGCAGGTGCTCATCCAGCACCTTGATGTTATAGCTGACCAACTCCTTCGCAGTGTAGGCATCGAGATTTCCGCCGGTCGAGTCGGCCTCGCGGGCGATTTCTTCGGCTGAACGCTTTCCCGTGCCCTTGAACAGCATGTGCTCAATAAAATGGGAGATGCCGTTTTGTGGCACCGTTTCCCTGCGAGCACCGGTGCCGATCCACACGCCGATACTTACGGATCGGACGTGCGGAACGGTTTCGGTGATGATTCTGATGCCGTTCGGCAGGGACGTTCTACTGACGTCTCGGAGGTTCGTTACAGATGATGCCATCGGGGAAAAGAGGAATGTAAGTCTTTAGTTTAGCAGGGTGGGCTGCCCCTCTCGCTGTAACTGACCCGGCGACCGGTACGTCCGTGGGGCGTATGCGAACCGTGTTGCTCGCGGTACTTACTCTGGAGGTAGCGTCGGGACAGGAATATTTTCGGCATCACATCTCCGTTGGCATGGGAGCAGCCCTGCCGCGAGGGGATCTTCGACCGCTTTTCTCGGATAGCTTCCTCGTCGGTGTTCAGTACGGATACCGCTTCCACCCCAACTTCCAACTCGACGCCGGTTTTGATGGTGTCTTCGGAGCCGCCGGGGTACGAGATTGGCTGCCCACGGCGTTCGGCAATCTCAGAATCCGCGACTTCCAGACCTTCGTCCCGTTTGGCGGCCGCGCAATTCTACCCCTCTATAGAGACAAAATCGAGGTGTACGGCGGATTGGGAGGAGCCTATATTCGCTATGGCGAGCGCATCCGGCAGCCTTTCCAAAACGTTAACTTCAGGATTCCTTGCGATATCTGCGCCAGTCGCGATGGATTCGGCTACTACGGGCTATTCGGCGTAACTACGGCGTTGGATGACTTGCGTCGCTTTCGTCTCGGCGTAGGAACGCGTGTGTACCGCGGCTACACTTCCGGCGACCCGTTAGGAGCCGCTCCACCCGGCGAAACGACGGACCGGTGGATCACGGTGTTCGGTTCGTTCAGCGTATCCTTCTGAACTATTTGATTTCTTTGCTCGTCACTGTCGCGGGTTCGGCGCCCCAGTTCTCACGGATTACGAGAGTCTGGTCAGAGAAGAACGTTCGCCGCCCTGTATTTCCGAACACGTCCGGTACCGCCGTGACTTGATATCCGTTGGGTCCGCCCTGAACGTTGAAGGTATACCCTGTCTTCTTGCCCTTTGCCAAGTCTTCGGGGATCAAGTCGGATGCCGCAGCAGTCGCCTGGCCGCTGGGTGGAGGTCCGAGTTCCGCAAGCGTAGCAGCGTAACGGCCGAACTGCGAGTAGTACTGCGTCTGCGCCGTGTGGATCGTTCCAACTTGCCGGATCGCCGCCGTTTCCTGCGCATGCATCCGGTTCTGATTCAGCTTGGGGGCCGCGATCGCAGCCAGAATCAGGATAATGGCGACAACGATCAGGAGCTCGATCAACGAAAAGCCACGGCGACCGTGGCGGCGCAATTCTCTCATAACAACATAATGACGTATTCCGAGGTCCGAGCGTTTACTGGCGGCAGCAACACTGCAAAGCCTCAGGCCTTCGAGTGGATCTCGTGCTCAAGGTTTACAGGAGGGTTGTAATACAGAATGCGGCCGCAACTCTCGCAAAAATATAACTTGTCGGCCTTTCGAAGCTCCTGGAAATACTGTGGTCGCAGCTTCATCTGGCACGCGGTGCATCGTCCGTCGGTCGCATCGGCGATGACTACTCCATGCCAGCGCTTGCGAATCCGTTCGTAATGGCTCAGAAGCTGCGGCGAAATGGCGGCCGCCACAACTTTGCGTTCCTCTAACGCTTGCCGCAGAAATTCCTTGTCCTCGGTCGTTCGCTTTTCCGCTCGCTGTTTCTCCGCCTCAACCTTGGCTTTCTCTTCTTTCAGAGCGGCTTCAGCGGTCTTGGCATTGTTCTCCAAAGGCTCGGCCTCTCCCATGAGGTCCAGGATGCGATCTTCCGATTTCCGAATCTCGGTTTCGCAGTATCCGATCTCGTTTTGGAAGGCTCGGTATTGATCGTTGGTCTTCGCCTGCAGCATCTGATCCCGCAACTTAGAGATCTTTTGCTCGTGAACCTTGATATCGTCTTCGAGATGCTTTCGCTCTTTCTGGTTACCGGCCATGACATTCCGATCGACATCCAGCTTGCGAGTGTGCGCATCGAGCTTCTTTTCGATCTCGGCGATCTGCTTCGGTAACGACTCGATCTCCTTCTGCAGCGCCGCCGCGCGTGCATCGAGCGATTGTAGTTTCAGGACGGCCTGTAATTCCGGCGTCATTGCTTCGAAATTCTAGCACGGAGCCACGGGAGTCTCCGATATACGGGCCCGAGAACTCCATTCAAGGCCGTGTCTAGTTCCGTCACTCCCAGCATCCGGCAGGCCCCGTAGAGCACCAGTATCCCGACGGGTATAGAGATCGCCAAGTCTATCAACCGCGCAAGTTTGGACGTTCCCAGTTGCACGGTCACCAGGTAATTTGTCGTCCAGATGGCGAGTCCCATCAGAGCCGAGGCAACAGAGACAAGACAAAACGTCCGCCACAGATTTCGTCCGTAGATACCCCCGATGCGTTTTCTCATTACGAGAAACAGAGCGACACAACTGAACATCGCCACAGCCGACGTCGAAAGCGCTAGCCCTGCGTGCCCGAACCCCGCCACTCTGGTCATTGTCATCACCGTAACGAAGTTCACCGCGATGGAGCAGAAGCTGATGATCATTGGAGTACGCGCATCGTGCAGAGCGTAGAAAGCGGGGTTGAGAACCTTCGCAGCCGAATAGCCTACAAGACCAATGGCATAGCAGGCCAGCGCCCGGCCGGTCTGCTGCGTATCGAACGCCGTGAACGCGCCAAACTGATACACCGCTGCCACAATAGAATCGCCGAGAATCGCAAGTCCCACAGCGGATGGGATCGTGAGGACAAAGACGAGCCCGATGGATCGCGACAACGTACTGCGAAACTCGTCTACGTTGTTTGCCGCTGCGCTCCGCGAGATGGACGGCAAGGTCGCTGAAGCAATGGCGACACCGAAGATACCTAACGGCAACTGCATGAACCGGAAGGCGTACCCCAACCAACTTACAGGACCATCGGGATCCGGCAGGCGAGACGCGAAATTGTTGTTGATGGTCACGTTGATCTGCACGGCCGCGTTTCCCAGAATCGCCGGTCCCATCAACCGGAAGATATGACGCAAGCCGGGATGCGACCAGTCAAACTGCAGCCGGAACCGAAAGCCCGCACGATGCAGGCTCGGCATCTGCCACAGCAGTTGCATCGCTCCGCCGAATACAACGCCGTAGGCCATACCGTGAATTGGAGAAATCCCCACGGCAGGTCCAATCACTTTTCCCAAAATCAAGCCCGCCACGACGGAGCCGATATTGAAGAAGGTAGATGCCAGCGCGGGCACACCGAACTGATTGCACGCATTGAGGATTCCCATCACTTCCGCTGACAGGGCAACCAGCAGCAGGAACGGGAACATGATGCGGGTCATCGAGACCGCCAGTTCAAACTTGCCTGGCGTGCTCTTAAATCCCGGGGCAATCAGTTCCAGAATATATGGACTGAAAATAATCCCGAGTACGCAAACGCTCCCCACAATCACAATCAAAGCCGATGCGACCAGATTGGCGAGCAGGCGAGCCTCCTCGCGGGGCTTCGTTGCAAGATACTGGGTAAAAATTGGAACAAAAGCAGCCGAAAGGGCTCCTTCCGCGAAGAGATCACGCGTCAGGTTCGGAACAGTAAAGCCGATACGGAATGCATCGAACACAGCGCTCGCGCCGAACATTGCCGCAAGCACGATTTCCCGAACCAGCCCGCTAATCCGGCTCGTAAAAACCGCAATTGAAACAATCCCAGCCGAGCGTACGACATTCTCCGATTGGGACCGTTTATCTTCAGACTGCGTTTGCAATTGATTCCTTAGCTCTGGCCATACAACTCGAGAAAATGAGCTACGGTTCTGATACCAGTGTAGTAATTTTCTACTTTGTATTTCTCGTTAGGAGAGTGGAGGCCATCGTCCGGGAGTCCGAACCCCATCAGGACGGTCGGAATGTGCAGATGACGAGCAAAGTCGCCGACGATCGGAATTGACCCGCCCGAGCGGATAAATACAGTCGTTCGGCCCAATACGTCGCTGAACGCGCGCGCGGCCGTCTCGATTGCGGGATGATCCGGGTTCACCATCACCGCAGGCGAACTGCTGAGAACTCGCACTTCGGCCTTTATTCCTCGAGGAGTGTTGTCGGCGACGAACTTGCGAAAGCCTTCGATCACTTTCTCAGGGTCCTGGTCGGGAACCAGACGGAAGCTCACTTTCGCCGTGGCCTTTGCCGGAATGACTGTTTTGGCGCCCGCGCCCGTGAATCCGCCCGCGATCCCGTGGACCTCGAGTGTGGGCCGCGACCAAACACGCTCCAGGACAGTGCGACCGGGCTCTCCCGTCAATGCCGGCGATCCCACTTCTTTGGCGAGAAACTCGCGCTCGTTGAACGGCAGTGTCTTCCAGCTTTCCAGTTCCGCGGGCGCCGGGTCTTTCACTTCGTCATATATGCCGGGAATCTGTAGTCGCCCGTCAAGCGACTTCGCCTTGGCGAGCAATTCAATTAACCCATATACTGCGTTGGGCGCCGATCCTCCATAGAGACCGGAGTGTAGATCGCGCATCGGACCCGCCGCTTCGACCTCCGTGTAGACGAGTCCGCGAAGGCCGATGCACAATGTCGGAATCCCTTCGGCGTAAAGGGCCGTGTCGCTCACCAGGGCGACATCGGCTTTCAGTTTCTCCGGGTTCTCGGCGACGTATTTCGCGATCGAGGCTCCGCCGATTTCTTCTTCGCCTTCGATCAGGAATTTCACATTTACGGGCAATTTGCCGTTAACAGCATGCAAAGCCTCGATGGCCTTGATATGCATGTAGAATTGCCCTTTGTCGTCGGCAGCGCCTCGCGCGTAGAGACTGCCATCGCGAATCGTCGGCTCGAAGGGCGGCGTTTCCCAGAGTTCAACGGGGTCCGGCGGCTGAACGTCGTAGTGTCCGTACAGCAGCACTGTCGGCTTTCCCGGCGCGTGAAGCCAATCGGCATACACCAGCGGGTGATTGGCGGTCGGAATCACCTCGATGTTTTCGAGTTTCGCGCTTCGCAGGGCGTCGGCAACGAAGGCTGCGGCTCGCTCCACATCGCCTTTGTGCTCGGGCAATGTACTAATGCTCGGAATCCGAAGAAACGTCTTCAATTCCTCGAGCAGACGGTCCTGACTTCCACTGACGAACGCATCGACGGACTGGGACATGGGACACGTTCATTATAGGCCGCAGGTGTGCGGCAGCCTGGTGTCACGCTTTCATGGCACAGTTCGAGATCACGCTCGCCTCGCCAGCACTTCGAGATACTCCGCGTGTACTGACGTTCGATCTCCGGTCGCTTGATTTTGCGCGCGCCAGAGCGTTTCCAACTCCGCCGCGTACTCGTTCTGCTTCTGCGGGTTCAACTGGGAAAAAGGACGCGCATCGGACCGAAGTAGTTGCGGAAGAACTGCACCACCTCTGCGGGCGGGAACGGCTAAGCGCGGCAAAACCGGCAATCTGTAGAATCGCCCGGACAGCATGCGTGCGCTCCCATTCAGCGGCGAACTCTGTCCAATTCGGGGGCATGGACTCCGCAGTCCAGTCCACCATCACCTTGTTCACAGGGAAGACATAGATCCACCAGGCGATCTGCGCAAGCAAAAAGCAGGCAGTTCCCAACAACGTCCATCGAGATGCAGGTCTGCGCTTACGGACGAGATACAACAGGACGAGCGCCGAAATCCAGGCTCCGGTTTCGATAATCGCGCCGATCGGAGGCCGTAGGGCTGGTACATGCTTTGGGTACTCCTTCAAAGCACGGCATCGTACGACATCCGAGGCCTCATTTGCAGAAGATGGCTGAATGCCATTGCCATGCTGAGGGCTGTAAACATTAGGGTGAGAAACCGCCAAACCCGCAGCAACATCGGTACGCTCCTTCTTGAATCGTCGCATCCCTTGCCGTGAACGGGCATGGATTGCCGCCGATCGGCAGATCCTGCGCTCTCCTTGGCCATAATGGGTGCGTGCGTCAAGCATGCCTCTATCTACTTCTGGCTGCCGTGTGTGCCGCCGACGACCCCACCGCCCGCCGTCAACAGTACTTGAATGACCTGCGCCGGATACTTGCGCCTTCTTATCGGAATGACACAACTCGACTCAGCGCCACGGACAAGACGTTCGAGGACTGGCAGGAGCGGACCGGAGAACTTCCTCCCGATTTCGAAACCATGCCGTCGAACCCGTTCCTTCCCGATCCGCTGGAAGGCGTGAAGTCAAAGGCGGACTGGCAAGCTCGCCGGAAGTGGATTCGCGACCAATACGAACACTGGATCATCGGTAGGATGCCGCCGGCTCCCAACAACCTTCGTGGAATTGTCACAAGCACCCGGAAAGAGGACGGCATCGAAGTACGGGATGTACGACTGGAGTTCGGACCCGATCACAAAGGCATCCTGCACGTGCAGATAGTCATGCCGGGAACCGGCGAAGGTCCGTTTCCAGTTTTCCTGACGAATCATCCGCGCAATCGACCTTGGATCGCCCCAGCGGTACGGCGCGGGTACATCGGTGTCATCTTCAGTGCCGCCGACCCGATTTACGGCAGCCCCGACGATGCGGATGCTTTCATCGAACTGTACCCTGAGTACGATTTCTCCGGAATAGCGCGGTGGGCTTGGGCCGGCATGCGGACGGTGGATTATCTGTACACCTTGCCCGAAGTCGATAAGGCTCATATTGGAATCGCCGGGCACTCCCGAAACGGGAAGATGGCGCTGATCGCGGCAGCGCTCGATGACCGCATCACCGCCGTGATCGCATCCAGCGGCAACACGGGCGAATGCGATCCCTGGCGCTACACTACCGATCCGTTTGCGAACGAGACCATCGAACAGATCACCGGGCGCTTTCCGGGATGGTTCCATCCGCGTCTTCGATTCTTTGCCGGCCGGGAACATAAGTTACCCGTCGATCAGAACATGTTGATGGCCCTGGTTGCTCCGCGTGCTCTTCTGATGAGTTCCGCGTTTTCTGAGGCACAGGGAAACTCGTTCGGGATGGAGCAGGCATATCGCTCTGTGGAGAAGGTGTACTGGTTCCTGAATGCGCCCGAGAAACTCGGACTTTCCCTGCGCGCGGGAGAGCACCCCACGACCGCCGAAGACATTGAACTATATGTAGACTTCTTCGATTCCGCCTTTGGGCGATCGAAGCGGCCGCCGCCCCGGACAAACCTCCATCCATTTCGATGGGACGAGTGGCGCAAGCAGGCCTCGATCCCTTCTCCGCCTCAGGGAAAGGTCCGCGATCGCATTCGCTGGCTATTAGGGGATGAGCCGCCGGCCGTTCCGTTTCCCGCGAGTGAAAGCGTCGGGAAGCGTCCCAGGACCGATGCAGGATGGCTCGCCCTTCTCTTCCAGCGCCCGCTGAAAGTCGATGGCGTTCGAAGTCACTCCATCGGCTTTGGGGATGACTTGGCCGGAGATTTCTACATGCCCGCCAACATGACGGGCAAGATGCCGGTCGTGATTTGGCTCCACGGCTTCGCCTATCCGACCGGTTACTCGCGATACGCCAAAGAGACGATTGCTGACCTCACCTCCAGAGGTTACGCGGTATTCGCATTCGACCAGATCGGATTCGGGAGCAGGCTTCATCAAGCCGTGCGGTTCTATGACCGCTATCCGAATTGGTCCCTGCTGGGCAAGATGGTTGCCGATACCCGGGCGGCCATCAACGCGCTGCAAGCATTACAAGAGGTCGACGGCAAGCGTGTTTATCTGGCCGGCTACTCTCTAGGTGGAAACATCGCTCTGATTACGGCAGCTATGGATAGCCGTGTCGCAGGTGTGATTGCCGCGAGCGCATTCACTCCGCTGCGTTCATCCAACTCCGCCGATGGCACTGAAGGTGTTCGGCAGTACTCGCACCTGCACGCGCTGCTTCCCAGGCTGGGCGATTACGTGGGCAAAGAGAAAACGATCCCTGTCGATTACGACGAAATTCTCGCGGCTATCACGGCCCCGGTCTTGATACGAGCCCCGATGCTCGATCGCTACGCCGTGCACTCTCAGGTCGTAGCGGCGGTCCAAAGCGCCCGAAAGTCAGGCGCAACAATTGAGTTGCAGGACCCGGTGGATTTCAACCGCTTCACCGCCGCTGCCCAACGCGACGCATTCGCCTGGCTGGAGAAGGTCAGGTGATCCCTCGCATCCAAGGTGTCCTTTGTATTGGCAATATCTCCTACGACATCCCAGTGTGTCCAGTGGATACCGTCGCCTGGGGCAGGAGCATCTGGGTTGACGAGATCACGTTCAGCGTCGGCGGCAACGGCGCGAACACGTCCTACTCGATGGCAACTCTGGGAGCTCCTGTGCGGCTCACTGGAAAAGTTGGCCGGGATGTTCAAGGCGATGCTGTCGTCGACGTGCTGCAGCGCGCAGGAGTTCAACTCGACATCCATCGGAGTGATCAGCCAACCACGTCGACCGTGGTGCTGGTTCATTCGAGCAGTGATCGCGCTTTTCTACACAGACCTGGAGCCAGCCGCGATGTAACCCCAGAGATGCTCCGCTTCGAGGTCCCCGGATTTTCACATTTCCATCTTGCGAACCCGTTTTCACTTCCCATCATGCGCGATCACTGCGGACATGTGATGTCCCGAGCTAAGGCTGCGGGGCTCTCTACATCACTCGATACGGCATGGGACGCAAAGGGCAGGTGGATGGAGGACATCGGCCCCTGTCTTCCATATACCGATCTACTGTTCGTCAACGACAGCGAGGCCCGCATGCTGACCGGGAGCGATGATCCGCGCATGGCGAAAGACGTCTTCCGCGATAGGGGCGCGAATGATGTGGTTGTGAAGATTGGTCCCCGCGGCTGCATTGTTTTCGCAGGCGCTAAAGAGTACGAGATACCCGGCTTCAAGGTCACGGCAATGGATACGACGGGCGCGGGTGATTGTTTCGTCGGCGGATTTCTTGCTGCGCTCTACCGAGGGCTGTCCTATCGCGAGGCCGCTCGTGTGGCTAACGCGGTGGGAGCGATGAATGTGCAGAAACTTGGCGCGGCGCAGGGCGTCCTGTCCTGGGATGAAACTGAAGCCTGGATTCGTGAACGCGATACTCTGTAGGGATTCATGGACGCTAAAGACCTGAAAGGCGTGTTCGGGTTCCCCGTCACCCCCTATCGCCCCGACTTGAGTCTGGATCTGGATGCTCTGGCTCGCAACGTTGATGAGATGACGAAACATCCTTTCTGCGCGATCGTCGCGGCCGGCGGTACCGGCGAACTGTACTCGATGACGCCGCAAGAGATTGAAGACGTCGTGCGAGTCACGGTCGAAGCGACGCAAGGGCGCATGCCGGTCGTAGCAGGTACCGGCTACAACGTCGCCATCGGAGCCGACATCGCCAGACGCGTGGAAAAGGTTGGAGCGGACATCATTTTGGTTCTGCCGCCATACTACTCCGGCGCACCCGAAGCGGGGCTCTTCGAGTTCTATGCGTCGATTGGCCGGGCAACACCACTTCCGTTGATGGTCTACAGCCGTGACTGGGCGGTATTCTCACCCGAGCAAGTTGCTCGATTGTGCGACAAGGTACCGACTCTGAAGGCGTGGAAAGATGGTCAGGGCAACGGACGTACGTATCAGCGGATCATACAGTACAACGGCGATCGGCTCGCATGGTACGGCGGTCTCGGCGACGACTGTGTGCCGACCTATTTCGCGGCCGGCGTGCAGGCGTACACATCGAGCATCTCGAATATCTCGCCGAAGGTCTCGCTTGCGCTCGCCGATGCTGGAATGCGCCGCGACTTCAACACACTGGATGGATTGATGAAGAAATACGTTCATCCGCTCTACGCTTTTCGTGAACGGTCGAAGGGCTATGAAGTTTCCGCTATGAAAACTGCGATGGAGTTGCTCGGAAAGTCTGCAGGTCCCGTACGTCCTCCTCTGACGAATACACGGCCGCAGGACATCGACGATCTCAAAAAAGTAATCGCAGCCTACGACGGGATGCTCTAATTTCTTTGCACGAGCAACGTGTTGATTGCTTGAAACATATTGAAATCGAATCGTTCGATTGCGTTTAATTCTTGACAGCTTTTATAACGCGCTGCATACTTGTGTACCAGTACGAGCACTAAAATAGTTCCACACAACGGAGGCGATATAGATGCCTGATCCAAGAAGACTCAAAGCCAAGGTTGGCGCACTGCAGCGAGATACTGCGGGTCTGCTGAAACTACTCGGCGGAAATGACAATGATCAGCTGCGCTTTTGGGAAATCCTGAAAGGGATTACCACTCCGGCTGAGTTGCGGCTCGTCGATCAACACCTCGACGTGATGCAGAATTCCATCGCGCAACTCCAGGTAGGTTTGAAAGGTCTCGAGAGAGCGTCGAAGGAAATTGGCGCCGTGAAGGTTGCCAAGGCGGCTGGCGCCTGATTCGATAGCGAATGGATTCGGATGGGGAAGCAAGCCGTTCAAGGCGACTCCATCCGCGTCGCCCCTGTCCACACCACGTCCGGCATCAACCCGTTCTTTCTTTCCGGCCCCACTATTTATACATTCGAAGACGCGATCGGACCTTTAGCCATCCCCGGCCGGCCCGGATGCGGTTATTGCGCCTGCCAGCGGATGCGGGCCGCTGCAATCGTTAACCCTCCCGGACCGCGGTCCAAATTCAATAGACAATCGCTTGCGCGTGAGATCCGAAGAATCGATCGATACGGGCATCGACGGATCGCCGCTACTCGATCACGTACTGATCGGCCGGACTTTCCATAGATTTGTTCCCTTGCCCGAGTGTCCCGTGTGCGGCGGGGCCACCGCGCAATCGCAACCTGAACATCTCTCGGCGGAAGACTCGCCGGAGCACGTGCTCGACGCGCTTGCGGGCTTCCTGGACCCGCGCACTGGAATTATTGCGCGCATCAACGTGGAGAATCAGTCCCCAATTGTGGTCACTGCGGCGCCACCGTATATGTTCAACGGAGACGGCTCGCCGCGTCAGCTGCCTGTCGGGTGGGGGAAAGGGCTGACCTTATCTGGCGCTATCCTGTCTGCCGTCGGAGAGGCAATTGAGCGCTACTCGGCTTCCCTGCCCGATCTGTCGCGGATCAATTGGGTTCGTTTCGACGAACTGGACGGTGATGTCCTCGACCCGCGCGAATTCTCGCTATACGATGACCGCCAGTATGACCGTGAGGGTTTCCCATATGTCCGCTTTGACGCGAGCGCCCGGCATCCCTGGATTCGCGGACACTGGTTTCAAAGCGATCGTCCGGTCTGGGTTCATGCAGTATTTGGGTTCCTTTCGCTAACGGTGCATAGGGAGCACCTCGTCTGTCAGGGCACGTCGAACGGACTTGCCGCGGGGTCCAATCTGGCTGATGCGGCGATGCGCGCGACGATGGAACTTGTTGAGCGCGATGCCTTCCTCGCGGCGTGGCTGACCGGCCGTCCCGGACGTCGGGTGAATCTGCAAAACGAACCCGAGCTCCGCGAAGTCATTGCAGGCGTTGAGGCGCTCGGCGGAGCCGTGGAGATCTACCTCCTCGACACGAGCTCGTTTGGTACGACTGCGCTGTGCTTCGCTCTGGGTGACGGGCAGGCGTATCCCGGCGTGACGTTGGGTCTCGGCTCTGACTTGGATCCGAAGATCGCGATACGGCAGGCGGTGTCGAGCTGGGTCAGACCGGTCCATATCTTCGGCGCTTGATGCAATCCAACGCGGTCGCGGTACCCGCCTGCCCTAGCGACGTGAAAACCATGCTCGACCATGCCGCATACTACTTCCCTGCCGGGCGCGCTCGCGCTTTCGATTGCTTGCGAGGCAAGGAACGGCTTCCGCTTCCCCGCCAGTCATCGGACTTACGAATCGCGATCGTGGATGTGACGTCCCGTGACGTTGCGACCGGTCCGTTCCGCGTAGCCCGCGCTGTTAGTCCGGATCTGCAGGGGATCTCGTATGGCTACGGGTTCGAGCGCGCCGTTGTGAAGCGCATCCGGGACATGGGCATTGCCCCCGACCTGCCCGAAGTTCACCCTATCTGGTAAGAACGCAGCATCGGGTCTTGCCTTCGATCGCACAGACGCTCCGATCCTTATTAAACTATCTGCATGGCCACAGAAGCCCGACGCGACTTTATTCTTCGAACCCTTGCCACCGGCGCGTGTGCCGCGGTTTACTCCGTGACCGGCAAAGCTCAGACGGCGCCCGGGATTCCCGGTCCTTATCCTGGACGCGTGGTAGCGGTGAACCGGCCTGGAGCGGTCGTGGACCGCAAGTACCAGCGCGACGCGGTCAAGAACATGATGCAGAAAGGCATGATGGAACTCACCGGAGCTCCATCGCCGCAAGAAGCCTGGCGAAAGTTCTTCCAGCCAGGGGACGTGGTTGGCGTAAAGCTGAACCCTGTCGGCCAGCCGTACGTGATATCGGCGCCTGAGGTTTTCCTAGAGATTGTCGAGGGCTTGAAGATGGCGGGCGTACCGATGAAGAACATCGTCGCCTATGATCGCTACCACGATCAATTTCTTCAGGCGGGATTCGACAAGTGGCTGCCGGAGGGAGTCCGCTGGACATCCGCCAGCCCGGCGTTTAACTCTCATCCGCTGCAGCTGGACATGGAAGGGTACGACAAGAATCAGTATGTCGAGATGCCGCTGGTGCTGCCCGAAGGCGACCCCAAGAACCCGCATCACCGCCGATCGTACCTGTCGAACTTCATCAGCAAGGACGTCAATAAAATGATTAACCTTTGCCTGTTGAAGCACCATCAGTCGGCGGGTGTAACAATCGCGTTGAAGAACATGTCGCACGGACTGGTAAATAACGTCAGCCGCAGCCACTCGAGTTCAACTCTGAATACGTGCGGGACATTCATTCCGAATATCGTCGACCACCCGATTATCCGGCAGAAAGTGGTGCTGAATATCCTGGATGGAGTTCTTGCCGCATACCACGGCGGGCCCGGCGGCAAAGTCGGAAACTATATGTGGAATCACAACACGATGTACTTTGCAACGGATCCTGTTGCGCTCGACAAGACAGGGCTGAAGGTGATCGACGCGAAACGCGTTGAGGTGGGCATGCTGCCGATCGCTACGGCGAAGCCCGATAAGGACAGCACGTTCCTGAATATGCAGGTCGAGCACATCGAGATCGCCGGCGCTCTGGGCCTGGGAAATTACGACGACAAGAAGATCGACGTCCGTCGCATCTCATTGGCATAGACGATCGCTCCCTCGGTCAATGCAACCGAGGGAGCGATGTTGGTACTCAATTCGTAGCGAAGCAGTAGAAACGGCCTGCGCCGCCAGTCGCAACCAGATTCGGCTGACTGCAGCCCTTCGATCCATGCGCTGAATTCCAGGACGTGGGATTATCTCCGCCGCCTTGCCGGTCATGATGTCCGACCTGCGCACTTCCTTCACTGCTGCTCGTCCAGTTCTTGCAGGTCTTATCCGCGTCTCCGGGGAAGGCCGTGCCATCCAATTGAGACCCAGTCAGGATGTCGTGCTCATTCGGAGTATCGCCTCGGCCATTCAGGACTTGGCCTTTCTCACTGATTGAGTTCTCCTTGGACAGCTTGTTGTTCGCGCTGTGAAGATCGTCAACGTTCTTGGCCACTTCGACTCCCTTCGCGTTGTACCACGGTCCCTTTCCGATTCGGTCCCGCGCATTGACCGCGGCCTTACCGTCGGATGCGCTCGCGCTCAGGTACGCGTGCCACGTCCGTTTGCCGGCGCCTGCGGCTTTGGCTAGCATCTGGCAATGCTGATCGGCTCCCGCAAGCCCACCTAGAGCGGCGCCATTCCCGGACCCTGAACTCGTGATAAAGAATGTCATTTTGTCCGGAGTGGTTTGCGCGAACATCGGAATAGCGGACGCGGCAAGCGCGATCGAAAACAGCAACGTTTTTGGTTTAGTCATATACCTCCTCTTTGGTTGATCATCTTATACCCCTCGGTCGACCCGGAAGAGACATCGGAGTGGCATGGCACGTGCAAGACGATGGTTCGGCTCGGGTGAATCCCGACCCGATATCAGGAATTTAAGCGATCATATGCAATCCGTACATGAAATTCTTGCTGGGCTCACGCCTATTGAGTATCCAGAATTGACAAACTGGATTCGTGAGTCGAGACGGGAGCCGAGGGGTCCGGCCCAAGTGATCGTGCTCGATGAAGCTACACGCAACCACGCGTTGTTGATGCGCCGCGAAAAAGAACTGCGGCGAAGAGCGGCACGCAAGTACGAACTCGGCACGGCTTGCTAACTTCACACGCTGATCTCGACGTCTACGACCAGGGCGCCCTCCGTTGCATGAACCTCAGCTTTTCTGACGAACTGTACAAGCGGGCGCAGGTCCGGCGCCTGGCCGGACCTTGGGGCAGGCGGAGTCGCCGCGCCGCGCAGGACCTGCGACAGAACCTCATTCAGCAACTGGTCCTTGAGAGGAACATGGGCCGAAATCGATAGTCCTTTCAGGTCGCTGAACCCGCTGTCAATCTGCTTTTGCATCCACTCTTTCATCTGCACTCCTCTAGAACTCAGTCGATTCGCCCCTCAAGAACGATGACGACCGTCCCTCGCCTTGTCGAAATGCGTAACGCTTTTACATATCCAAGTAAATTCCGGTACGGAGCCAAGTTCGGTGTCTCTCGAAGATCGAGGATCACTTGACGACCGCTAATGCGGACCCCCTGTGGCAGGAGCTCCTTGGCAAACAGCTCAGCGAGCCACATAAGGCCTCCGTACTCGGAGGAGGCTACGGTGACGAGAATCACTGGCGGCTCGGCGCTTACGATTACCTCGGGGCGGAACCATTTCGTGAACGGACCCACCGATACTTGCACTCCAATCTGAAGGTAGTTATCCGTGCCCACCTGTATATCGAATTGCTTTATACGGCCACGACGCGCGCGTACCTGTTCGTTTGCTGCTTCGTTAAGGAAGGTCTCCGGTATAGGAATCGTCGCTCTGATGGAAGCGCCTCGAAGATCGGCCAGATCATTCGAGAGAAGGCGTTGGAGTACCGTGTTCATGCCGTCGTGTTAACATCCCCGCATGGATCGGAGATTCTTTCTCCATGTTGCCGCCGCAGCGCCCGCTGCGTTTGGTAAAGACGCGCCTACACCGCCGAAGTACAAGATTGTAACCAGCTATCAGCCTACCGGAAAAGGCTTACCCGGTCTGTATCCCGGACGTGTGTCTAGTGTTCGATCCAAAGCAAGCATTGATGTTTCAACTGAGACGGTGAGTATTCCGGTGGTTCAGGAAATGATGCGTCGAGGTATGACCCAACTGACAGGCGACAAAGATCCACGGGATAGCTGGGCACGCTTCTTCGACAAATCCGATATCGTGGGCATCAAAGTCAACTCATCCGGCGCTCCGGGTATCATGTCACACCCTGTCGTCGTAACGGATATAGTCGCAAACCTGATTCGAATCGGAGTGAAACCATCGAATATCGTCGTCCATGAGCGTGGTACGAACCAGATGGATACGATTCACTATCCCGATTTCCTGCCGCCCAGCGTTCGTATCGAAGGCGCGAATACATACATGGGATTCGATCCGAACGTCTATGTGGAGACGACCTTCTTCGGCGAGGACGATACGCGCTCCAACCTGGTGCGGATGGTGTCCGAGCATTTCACCAAGATCATCAATGTCCCGAACATGAAGGATCACGGCGCCTCAGGCGTTACCGGATGCCTGAAGAATGTCGCCTACGGCGAATTCAACAATGTTGCCCGATCTCACTACCCGCAGCGACACTCACACGCGAACGCTTCATCGGCACGCTCTGTTTACGGTGGAACCGCTACGGTCCAAGGTTTGTGCTCAACATCATGGACGGACTGAAAGGTGTCTGGCATGCCGGGCCATTTTCGCCGCTAAAAAAGTTCCGATTCTATCCGGGCCAGATCATGTTCGGAACCGATCCGGTCGCTATGGATCGTCTGCTGATCGACATCATGGATGATGAGCGGAAAGCGGCATGGAGCCATCTCGGTGTGGGAGCGATCGGAGAAGTATTGCAGCGAGGACTCGCGAAATGGGCCGGCGATCCGAACGTGAACAGGTTTATTCGTGAGCCCGGACATATCGAGTTCGCGTCTACGCTCGGTCTGGGCGTCTATGATAAGAGCAAGATCGATCTTCGCGAGGCGCAGGTGTCATGATCTGTTTCGTCCTTGCAGTGCTGATTCCGGGCCTGTACCGGGAACAGGTGCCGGAGAAGGTAGATGCTATCAAGCGAGCCGGGATTACGCGAGTCTACTCGCCCGCAGCGCACGTCGGCGCGTGGAAGGCCGCGGGCATTGACACATTGGACAGCACAGCTCTTGCACAGTTCACAGTACGTTCCTGCTCCGACGGTGAGAATGGAAGCCACGGCTGCGTCAGCGACTCGCATTCCATGCATCAACGCGAATGGCTGGCGGTACCAGCGCGGCTTGAAACGCGCGTTCTACAAGAATCTGCCTCAAGGGTCAGCCGTTATGGCCGCGGCGGAATCATTCGCGTACGACGTCGACCCGTGCTTCAGCCGTCAGCCAAAGATCTGGATGATCTTCTCGAGATGGTGGCATTTCTTGGTAACGTCCAGGGTGAACCTATGCCCGCGATGGCGAATCTAGGTGTGTTGGACGACGGCAGCCCATTATTGGGAGAAGTGATGAATCTGCTCTCGCGCCGGAATCTGCTGTACCGAGTCGTTCCAAAGCCCGGACTGGTCTCTCGATCTGAACGTGAAGGTCGGGTCGGAACAATTCCCGGTCGAGGCGGCAAGGAATCCTAGCGATTTTGCGGCTCGGGTTCGCGAGAAGCTTCAGGATGAAAAACGGCTACTCCGGATCTACGGCAGCTCTGTCGTGATCGGGTATCTTACCGGCAATGATGGTAACGCCCGTCTGTTCCTTTTGAACTACCTGCGGCGTCCTGTTACCAGCCTGCAGGTTCGCATCAAAGGGAACTACAGCGTCTCGAAGGCGCACGTGCCAGGACGTCCGAACGCTGTGGTGAAGGATGCGCTGATGCGGGAGGGCGGCACTGAGTTTACGATGTCCGATTTTCAGCGCTTCGCAGTTGTCGATATGGTCAAAGGTCAAAGGCGATCCTCACGATGACGAATCCTTACGCGCGCCTCGGCGCCACAATCACAGCGTTAATACCTCCCGGTACTGTCGCATGCCGCTGAGCCTACCCTGCGCAGCCATTATTCTGCGAAAGACATTCCGCTCAACAGCGGACGCAAACGCATCGCAGTGAAACACCGATTTCGCCGGTGGTCATCGAATCCGACTACAACGGTAAACCGACACCGGGTCACCGAATGGAAGTACGTTCACGGTGGACAGACGACCATCTGTATC
Source organism: Bryobacteraceae bacterium (assembly GCA_963825845.1). Classification (GTDB taxonomy): domain Bacteria; phylum Acidobacteriota; class Terriglobia; order Bryobacterales; family Bryobacteraceae; genus DASQDN01. The sequence goes on from CAWGVL010000069.1 coordinate 227,686, forward strand.
TGCTATTCGTCAACTACTATCAAAGTTTGAACCTGAAGCCCAACCCCGTCACGGACGCAGACACACCACAATTATGGAACTGGGACGTGTCCGAAGCGTTCATCGGATCGACTTCTCGAATATCAACCGTTACAAGGAATTCCAGGTCTCACCGCAAGGCGAGTGGATCGACCTTGACATCGATCGCGGCAATCAGGCTAAGCAAGTCGGTGCGGCTTGGAATTGGGCTACCAGGTGACAGCCCGTGTCGACGCTGGCAAAAAGATATGGTGTGGCGAAATGAAAATTCCGTTTACCGCGATCGACACGCAAAAGCCGGCCGCGGGCAACAAGCTGCGCATCGGCCTGTTTCAAATGGAAGGCGTACTGCTGAACCGCATCCTGATGTCCTGGCAGGCTACCGATGGTAAAACGTTCCACATACCCGAGAAATTCGGAACGCTCGAACTCGTGAAATGGGGCCGGTGACTGGATGGCGCCCTTCACTGGGATCCGCACCTTCCAGATCGATTTCAAGCCTGTAATATAGAGCGTTTTCAGATCGGCATCTCCAAACGCGCAGTTTCTTGTCGCCTCAGGGGTGACGATCTTACCGACAAGCTGGCCGGCGGGAGAATAAACCGTCAGTTCGCGACCCGTCACATAAATGTTTCCTGCCGAATCCACTTTGATGCCGTCAGGCCCGCTCGGCAGATTGGGAATGACGACCCGCTCGTTGGACACCTTGCCTTCTTTATCGACGTCGTATGCGCGTATATTCTTTTCATCCGTATTCGCGACGTAGAGTACTCGGCCGTTCGGAGTTAACGCAATCCCGTTCGGGCGGCCCTTGGGCTTTGCGATGACTTCCAGTCGGCCCTGCGGCGTGAGATGGTAGACCCCATAAAAATCAAGGTCACGGCGATCCAACGGGGTAAATAGTGGATCAGTGAAATACACATGTCCATCGCGCCTGACCACGATGTCATTGGGTGCATTCAAGCGCTTTCCTTCAAACGAGCCGACAAGCGTCTCGATCTTTCCATCCTTCAGGGTTCGGGTGACAAGGCGTGATTTGTACTCGCAACTGTACAGCCGGCCCTGCCGGTCGAACGTATTGCCATTCGCGCCGTTCGATGCTTCACGAAAGACAGTCGCGGGTTGGCCCGGCACGATCTTGTGGATCTTCTCGGCCTGGGTATCACTGAACAAGAGATAGCCGTCCTTAGCCCATACGGGACCTTCGGCGCCTTCGATCCGGTTCCGATCTTCTCCGCCTGCAGTTCCCATGGCGCAGAAAGGCAGATGGACGCGTACAGGAGCAATAGCAGCGCAAACCGGACCATGATGCAAGGGTACACCCTTATCCGAAAGCAGCTTGCGGCGCTCGCTAAAACGGGCAGGCCTCGCAATGCCCGGTTCAGTTTGAAATACTAACTTCTGATATGGCCAACACAGGACGACGTAAATTCATTACGGGCGCCGCGGTAGCAGCTGCTGCGGCCGTCCCTTCCAAAGCACAGGACAAGCCGACCAAGAAGGTCATCTACCGCGACGGCAAGAAGCCCGAGAAGACGCCCCTGTTCAACGGGATCGTCACCTTTGGCAATCTTGTTTTCATCGCGGGTATCGGCGCCCACTTCGAGGGCGGCATCAAAGAGCACACCAAGCATGTGCTGGATCAAATTGAATCGCGTCTGAAGGAAGCCGGCTCTTCCATGGAGAAGGTCCTGAAGTGCAACGTCTATTTGAACGACCTCAAGGATTACAAGGACATGAACGAGGTCTTCCTGGGCGCTTGGTCCCGAGCCTCCGGTTCGGACGACAATTGCTGCGGCCGGAGGCATTCCTGGCAACTCGCTCGTTGAAATCGATGTGATCGCTTATACGTAAGGGCTACGCCGGCTTTATGGGTCGCTGGGCGGGACCAGGCGCGCCATACTCGTGCTTCGTGGCCGTCCAGCGAGCTTTCCCGTACTCACCCAAATTCACCGTTCCTTCGATGCGGTTCTGGGTCAACTCGCCCTCGAAGCGGTAATCAAGGACGGTCCCCTCATACCGTTGCCGGCTTCTGAACTTCACCGTCGAGCCGCTCATCGACCCTGCGAGATCGCCGCGCACATGTTCCCCGAAATATGTCCCGTAGAGTTGATTGCCCTTTTGCTCGAGCGTGATGACGTGACCAGCAGATCCCTGGATGAAATCGATGCGCACATCCCATCGCCCGTTGACGTTCGAGGAGGGTTCACGAAGAACGGAGACCTCTGACTTCTTCGGAGGGTTGGAGAGCAGCGCGAACAGCCGGTCTGCCACGATGTTCTCATCTCCAGGCATCATCATGTGCGCGCCGATACCGATCGAGTCCGCTGGAAATTCGAGATTACGATTGGATGGCCCGACGTCGATCCGCGGCGTTCCTTCGAATAGCAGCATGGCAACATCCGTGCCGGTCAGGCCGACTTTCGCAGGATCCCACGATACACGCATGCGAGGTGCGTGGTTTGAAAGCTCATTCGAATCGATGATTTCTGTGCGAACAGTGCTGACCTTCTGGACACGGTCGGTGATGGCCTGTAGATACCCGCGCTTCGTTGCGTACTCCGCTTTGATGTCACGACGCTTCCAGGCATCCACGGCTGCGAGCATACCCATGATCTCCTCACGGCCGACCTTCATCGGGCGCCCGAACGTATGGTGTGGAGCGCTATTGACCCACGCAGCTTCCAGGAGGTCCTTGCGACCTAGGGCGACACCGGCGCACTGCGGACCGCGCAGGACTTTGCCTCCGCTGTAGCAGACCACATCTGCGCCTCGCTTGAGGTGAACGTTCGGAATCGTAAGATCTTCAGCCGCCGCGTCGACCACGACAGGCACGCCCCGCTGTTTCGCGACGCCGGTAATAAATGGGAGGCCGAACTCGCCGCTATCTTCAGGACCGGCGAGCACCATCACCATGGCGGTACGATCCGTAAACGCGGCCGCGAACTTGTCGTTCGAGTCAACCGTTACGAATTTCGCGCCGACCATTCGTACCGCATGGTCGTAGACATTGCGTGAGTATCTCGGCGCAATGACTTCGTTCTTCAGACCGGAGGTGTCCGGCAAACGTTGGATCCTCTCCGGGTTTGCGCCGGCAATGCATGCAGCTGTAACGTGAGCCAGAGCGGCAGCGCACCCGGACGTGACGATCCCCCAGTCGGCGCCTGTGATTTCAGCCAGTTTCCGCCCGACAGCCTCCATTAACTCATCGATGTGAACGTAGTGCCGCGACGCTTCGTCCATCGCCTTCTTCACCTCGGGAAGCGTCTGAGAACCACCGATGATAGTCAGCGTCCCACGGCAATTGATCACCGGGCGTACGCCAATCGACTCGTACATGTTGGCGCCTACGTCAAGACCGGAACTGATCTGAGTTGAGCTTAATGTTGCGCCGGCCGCGATGGCGCTGCTTCGGAAAAGATCGCGGCGGCTGAGCGCGTGACAGAGAAGAGATCGAAAAGACATACTACTGTGGTCTAGCTTACAACGGAGATGGGAATGATAAACTGAACCCCGACATGCATTGCACTTCCCTGCTGTGGGCGCTTGCCGCTCCGGCCATTCTTTTCAGCCAGCAATACGATCTCATTCTGAAGAACGGGCATGTCATCGATCCGCGGAACAACATCAACGGGATCATGGATGTAGCGATCGCAGTGAAGAAGATTGCGAAGGTCGCGAAGGACATTCCAGCCGCTGACGGCAAGAAAATCATCGATGCCAAAGGACTCTATATAACACCCGGTCTCGTCGACATTCACGTTCACGTGTACGCGGGAACCGGGGTTGCCGATTCCTTCGCTGGTGACAGCAGCGTCTACCCCGATGCGCACATGCTTCGCGCCGGAGTGACCACAGTTGTTGACGCAGGCAGTTCCGGTTGGCGAAATTTCGAAGATTTCAAACAGCGCATCATCGACCGTTCCAAGACTCGGTGCTGTCGATGTTAAACATCGTAGGCAGCGGGATGGGTGGAGGCAAAGTCGAGCAGAACACGAATGACATGGATGCGGAGGCGACAGCAGCAATGGCGAAGAAGTATCCACAAATCATCGTTGGTATAAAGACGGCGCACTATATGGCTCCCGATTGGATCGCGGTGGATCGCGCCGTGGAAGCCGGCAAAGCCGCCGGTATCCCGGTGATGGTCGATTTCGGCCAATTCAGCCCGGCTCGTCCCTATCAGGATCTTGTCCTGAAGCATTTGCGGCCAGGAGATATTAGCACCCACATGTACGTGCGCGCGGCGCCGTTGATGGACGAATCCGGCAAGTTGCTGCCGTATCTCGAAGCAGCCCGCAAACGCGGAGTGAAGTTCGATTTGGGTCATGGCAATGCAAGTTTTGCATGGAAGCAAGCGGAACGCGCGGTGAAGCAGGGCTTTATTGCCGGACTCGATTTCAACTGACGCTCACATTCGCAGCTTGCAGCGAAGCATGAACATGCCGACGACCATGTCGAAGATGTTGGTGCTCGGGATTCCTCTGGAAAACGTCGTCCGAATGTCGACCATTAATCCCGCGCTGGAGATCAAGCGGCCGGAGTTCGGTCATCTGAGCGTTGGCGCAGGGGCGGATGTGACCGTATTGCGACTGGCGCAAGGCGACTTCGGGTTGCTTGACGGCGCGATGAATCGTTATCCCGCCCGTCAGAAGCTGGTGTGTGAACTAACCATACGCGACGGCGAGATCGTTTGGGATGCCAATGGGCTTGCCAGCGAGGATTGGACTACTTCTTCGACGCCCACGAATAGATCGCAACAGTGAACCCGATCAAGACTACGATCGCCCGCACGTAGTCGGGACGCATGCGTCGGCCAACGCGGGCTCCTGCATAGCCGCCCGCTACCGCCGCCACCGCCATGATCGCCGCGTAATCCCATCGCACGGCTCCAGCGGCGCCAGGATAATCGCGGATACACCGTTCATTGTCGCGGCGAGTATACTCTTCACTGCATTCATCTGATGAATATCAGGGATGCCGACAAACGCGAGGGAACTCAGCATCAGAATGCCGATGCCTGCCCGAAATAGCCGCCGTAAATACCGACCAGCAACTGAAAGAAGAACACTGCGGCGATTGTCCCTTGCTCGGCTTCGCATGGGGATGAGCCCCGAGATACCGCAATAACGGCCGCTGCACCATGAGCAGCACGGATGCGGTAATCAATAGCCACGGTACAAGATCCGCGAAGACCTTCTCGGGTATCTTGATCAGAAGGATTGACCCGATGATCCCACCAATAAGGCTAGGCGGCCACAACAGCACCAGGCTTTTTCGGCACTCAGACAGCTCTTTGCGATAGCCCAGGCCCGCGGCAAGCGACCCGGGGCAGCAAGGCCATCGTACTCGTGGCGTTTGCCGCCACAGGACTGATCAGCGACAGCAAGCTAGGGAACGTCAGAAGCGTCCCCCCACCCGCAATGGCGTTTACTGCGCCTGCAAGAAACGAGGACGAGCAGAGAAGGGCGGAACTCCAGGCGGCATTTGTCATGGGCGATGGTAATCCTCCAGCATACTGTTGAGATCGACTGAAGCTTCGGAGAGGGCGGCGGACACATTCTGCGTTGGCCATGGAGTTCGGTAATGCGGCGTACCAGCGGGTCGTGGCGAACACCGCTATCATCACGAAGTTCCTGCCCCTGAATTTTCGAATCGAACCTAAATCGGGCGTATGGACGATCGGTCTAGGTTTTCGCGATCTGAGGAATGACCTCGCCGTATACATCGGTCAGGCGCATGTCGCGCCCATTGAACCGGTAAGTCAGCGTCGTGTGATCGAGCCCAAGCAAGTGCAGGATGGTCGCGTGGAGGTCGTGCACCGAGATCGGCTGCTCTTCCGCTTTGTACCCGAACTCGTCGGTCGAGCCGATGATCTGGCCACCTTTGATCTTCGCGCCGGCCATCCAAATACTCATCGCGCCTGGATTGTGATCGCGCCCCACGCCTCGCTGCGAAATCGGCATGCGGCCAACTCACCCTGCCACACTATCAGCGTTGAATCCAGCAATCCCCGCGCACGCAGGTCAGTGAGCAGGCCGGAGATCGGAAGATCCACCTCCGCAGCGTGCTTTGTGTGGTTGCTTTGGACATCCTCGTGGGCATCCCACGTGTCTGTGTTCTGATTTCCAAGGCCGCCATGATAGAGCTGGACGAATCGTACACCCCGCTCGACAAGTCGTCTCGCCATCAGGCATTGACGTCCAAACGGTTCCGTGACACCGTTGTCCAACCCGTAAAGCTTCTTAGTCTCAGCCGACTCGGAGTTCAGATCGACGACTTCGGGAGCGCAGCCCTGCATGCGATAGGCGAGTTCATACGACTCGATCCGCGCCGCAAGTTCGGAGTTGCCGGGATTCTTCTCGAGATCCATTCGGTTGAGTTTTTCAAGCAGGTCGAGCCTGCTTCTCTGCTCTTCGGACGTCGACGTCTTGGGTGGTTGAAGATCGACGATCGGAGTCCGGCCGGGCGGAAAACGGTACCCTGATACATCGCCGGCATAAAGCCGGCCGTCCAGTTCGCCGGACCGCCAAAGGGACCACCCCGGCTATCAAAGATCACCACGAATGCCGGTAGATCCTGCGTCTCCGACCCGAGGCCGTATGTCACCCATGAGCCGATGCTCGGGAATCCCATGCGGATCATGCCTGAGGCGAGCGCGTAATGCGCCTGCAGTGATCGTTTGACTTACTGAACGGGAACGTAGAACCGCCAGCTCGTCCGCGTGCGACCCGATCTGAGGGAAGATTTCGGACACGTCCATCCCGCACTGGCCGTACTTTGAATTGAAACGGGCTCGGCATCAGCGGCCCGGGATGGCCCTGTCGAACGATGACATCGCCTTTGCCCGTCAATGGCTGACCGGCCAAGCGGTTCAAGGCAGGCTTGGGATCAAAGGTATCCACGTGGCTTACGCCGCCACTCATGAACAGCGAAATGACACTCTTCGCCCGCGCAGGGATGTGCGGCTTTTTGGCTCGGCATCGCGCCATTTTGGCCGGTACTGCACGTGACTCGCGAGCAAATTGTCCGCATTCAGCAGCCACGCAAGCCCGAGGCCGCTGATGCCGCCGCACGATCTCGAACAAGAAATCGCCTTCTGGATACGAATCGCCGCACGTTTACCTCAAATATGCAAATTCATTCAGGTTGAGCAGCACGTGAGCCAACCCAGCCAGATATGCATCTCGCAGATACTCGAGCGCTGTTCGCGTTCCTTCTGGTCGGGCGACGGCCGAGCAACCAGTTTTTAAGCAAGCTCCACCTGTGACCGGGCTTGTCGGCAGCAGACTCACGCACTCGTCCGGCAAACAAATCTGCCTGCTTCACGACGAAATCGTCATTCATAGCATCAGCGCCTGAGTGGGGACCGTAGACACGACCCGCGCGCCGCAGGAAATATTCTGGTCCGGCAAATCGAACGATTCGAGCATCGGGAACGGCAATCCCCGCTTGCGATAAATGTATACGCTCCGACGCCACACCTTGGAACCGTCTTCCTCGTTGTTCCAGATCCCTTGTTCATCTGTGCAATACTTCCGGATGTAAGGTGCGGGAACACCGGCCGGCCCACCGATCTCCCGATTCAATCCTCCGCTGACCGCGAGGATGGAATCGCGAATCGTTTCCGCTTCCAGCCGGCGCATGCGATAGCGCCACATGAGCTTGTTCTCGGGGTCCTTCGAGGCGTTCGAAGAATCATTGAACTGCGATGACATCTTATATGTCTCAGAGGTCATCAGGAGACGGTGCATCTGCTTGACGCTCCACCCGCGATCTGAAACTCCACTGCCAACCAGTCGAGAAGTTCCGGATGTGTCGGCGATTCCCCCATCTTGCCGAAGTTATCAATGGATGCGACAATCCCGCGCCCGAAGTGATGATGCCAGATGCGATTCACCATCACGCGCGCCGTCAGCGGGTTGTCCTTTGAAACGAGCCATTCAGCGAGAGCGCGCCGCCGGCCCGACGTGTGTCCGTTCGAGGGCGGCAGCTCAGTAGGTTCATCGCCCTTGGTCGCGACCAGAAGGAACCCGGGCTTGGTCTCCGATCCACGGCTATTCACATCGCCACGGATCAGGAAATGGGAAGGCGGAGCCTTATACTTTCCGGGGCCTTTGTGCAGAAAGCTTCCCTCCGTCGCCTCCTGTTTAATGCCTTTGCCAGGAGCGGGCTCATCGCCAGGACCGTCGGGAGTAAAACGGTAATCGCCATCGGTGATGCCCATCGCCATCGGAATAGGCGCGGGCTTTTCCTTCTCGATCCGTGCCAACTCCGCCGTGAGTTTCTTCTTCTGCTCCAGATCCTCCGGCTTCATCAGCCGGTCGATATCTGGCGCCGCCGGCGGACACGGTCCGAATCACCTGATTCGCGAGCAGCACTTGTCCGGGAGTCCGTTCGGCTTCCGGCGTCGCAATGGCCGCCTGGACATTGGCGGGGAACTTCTTGTATTTCCCGGCGAGAACCACTGCTCGATACGGCTCTTCCAAGGTGCGGATCTTCATCCGTACCTGTTCAGCCGAGTCGTGACCTCGGCCATCTTCGATTCGTAAGCGGCCGCTTCTTGAGATGTCGTCAGCGGATGATCGACCTCGACGTAAGGGAACAGCGTGGATTGCAACCTGTAATAGTCTTTCTGCAAAATAGGGTCGAATTTGTGGTTGTGGCATCGCGCGCACTGGATCGTCATCCCGAGGATGCCGCGTCCAATCGTCGCGATCATGTCATCGAGGTATTCGTACCGGAACTCCGGGTTGTCTTTCTCGCGAAAACCGACTTTTGCGTAATTGCGAAGAAAACCTGTAGCGATGAGGCTATCTTTGGTGACCCAATCCAATTCATCTCCGGCGATCTGCTCGCGCAGGAACACGTTGAACGGAGTATCGCGATTGAAAGATCGGATCACGTAGTCGCGGTACCGCCAAGCGTTTGGACGATCGAAGTCGTGCTCATAGCCGTTCGAATCGGCATAGCGAGCGACATCGAGCCAGTGCCGGCCCCACCGTTCGCCGTAATGAGGCGATGCGAGCAAACGGTCGATAAGCTTCTCCCATGCGTCGACCGATTTGTCGTTTACGAACTCGGCGACTTCTGCCGGAGTTGGAGGCAGTCCGATCAAATCGAGATAAGCTCGGCGGACAAGCGTGATAGCGTCAGCGCGAGGAGCAGGCGTAAGACCGCGCTCCTGCAGTTTCTGCATGACGAAAGCATCCACAGGATGCCGGCTCATGCGTTCGTTTGACGTGATGGGGACAGGCCGGCGGACCGGCACTTGAAACGCCCAGTATTTCCGCGCATCGGGCGGAAGACTACCGCCCTCAAGATCGGCAGCGGGAGCCTTCGTCGTAGCGACTGATGTGGCCGCGTCCCATTCCGCGCCATCTTCGATCCATTTCCGAAAGGTCTGGACCTGCTCTGGTTGCAGTTTACCGTCCATCGGCATGGAAGGCTTGTCGAGTCCCGCAACCATACGGAACAACTTGCTGGCGTCCGGCTTGCCGGGCACGATGGACGGCCCGTGCGCGCCGCCTTTCAGCGCGCCCTCACGAGAACGCAGATCGAGCTTCGATAACTGCACCGCGGCGCCATGGCACTTCCAGCAGGACGATTCGAGGATTGGCTGAATGTCGCGAGAAAATGACACAGTTCCCTGCGCCTGCAGCGAAAGCGCGGCAACCAGCGACATACCAATGAACGAATAGCGATGTGGCATTCCCGGCTAATTGATTGTAATCATTCGAGAACCCGTGTGGGGCGGCCTACTTCAGAACAGGCGCGATCTGCTCGGGGGTGGTTACGCCGGGAGGCAACTCCATGATTTTGATGTTCCGGAAATGGATCTCGGCGCCTTCAGACTCCAGGCAAAGATACCCTTTCTTTTGCGTGGACCTGCTGATTCCATTCACAAATTTCCCATTAACCGCCAGCTTAATGACACCGTCTACGGCGACGACGTCATACGTATTCCACTCACCGCGAGGTTTACATCGACTCTCGAGCGCGCTGCTCCTGGGACCGCGCGGAGTGTCGGGAGTGATTTGCACGCCAGCCACGCCGAACAGGTCCCCCGTGACGTACGCCTCGGCGAGTGGCGATCCGTCCTGGGCCTTGTGCAGTTTCACGTAATCCAGTTCCAGCATCTGGATTTCCACGCCGTTCGGCAATCTGGTTTTCGGGTTCGGATTGGCATCGCTCCATGCGAATACGCCCGAATTCCCCCCAGCCTCCATGTGCTTCCACTCGATATGCAGGACAAAGTTCTCATACTGCCTGTCCGTGCGCATCACGCCGATAGGCTTTCCCTTGCAGATGAGGACGCCGTCTTTGACGGTCCATGTGTCAGGATCGGTGTTGACGTTTACCCAACCGGTCAGATCCTTGCCGTTAAACAAGTCGCGGTACTGCGGAATAGCATCCTGTGCGCGACTCACACCGGTCGCACACACAAGCAACAGAACGGGTCCAACCAAACTTTTCATTCATAAGCATTTTGTCATGCCAGAGATCGCCTTGGGTTCGCTACCCTGGAGTGGATGAGTTGCCGGGCCCTCGGAGTCGTAGCTGTGTTGGCGTTTGCGGCTGCAGGTCGGGCGGCCGATGCGCCCGAAGCGTTTGGGAGCGTCGGGTACCTGAAGGCCTACCTGGATGAGCCGGGAGAAGTCGCGGCGGGTGGAGGGGTGCGCATTCCTCTCGCGAGCCGGCTGTCCGTCCGGCCAGAGTATCTTATCTCTAGCGACAGCACGTATGCGCATCAATTCTTCCTCGGGAATATGACGTACGATCTCATGGAAGATCGCGGGAAACGCGTTGTTCCTTACGTCATCGGAGGAGTCGGTCTCGTGGATACCCGCGAGAAACGAATTTCGTATTCATCGCGAAACGGATTGGCGCTCGGCGGATTCGGGTTCCGCCTGAACATCGGCGACCTGATTACTATTTCGACTGAGATTCGCGCCGGAAATAAAGCATTCCCGCTCGCCACTATCCACATCGGGATACGCTTGTCCAGGAGTCGGTAAGCGTTTCAGAGCTACGCCAGGATCGTGTGCTCGAGGTCTCCACGATCTTCCCCGGAGAGACCGAGAGCATCGAATACCGTTTCCATCACAAGAGTTGTTCGTTCGATTGCGCGCCACCCTCACTATCGCGTGAATCAGCGCTTTTCGTAAACAACCTTCCCGTTCACGATGGTCTGCAGCGGCTGAATGTCTTTCAGCTCAGCCTCTGGGACCTTCATGAAATCGCGGTCGATCACAACGAGATCGGCGTACTTGCCGATCTCGAGCGACCCTCGGTTTTTCTCCGCCCACTGAATCCAGGCGGCGCCGGTAGTGTACATCCGCAAGGCATCTTCTCGGCTGATCTTCTCCTCCGGGTAGAAGGTCTCGCCCGCGCGGGTCTTCCGCGTAACGCACGACCAGATGTTCAGGAAGGGGTTGTACGGATTCACCGCGTTATCCTTGCCATGTCCGATCATGTGGTCGGTACCGCCCGCTACCGGGATTCCCTGCTGGAGGAATGACTTCAACGGGAAGAACCATCGCATGTTCTGCGCTCCGAACACCTTCTGCAGCGCCGGCACATCCAGATACAGCCATCCGGGCTGGGCATCCAGACTCACACTGAGCCGTTTCATCTTTGCGATTGCCTGCTCGCTCATGTAGCTGCCGTGCATGACATGATGTCTCTCGCCGCGGATCGGCTTATCCTTGTCCAACCTCTCGAATACATCAAGTAGGGTATCGATCGCGCTGCCGCCCTGCGCATGCGCCGTGAGTTGCCAGCCTTTCGCCCGCGCAGCCTTGAAGATCCGATACAACTTGTCGGGATCGACGAACAACGTCCCCCGAGCATCCGGGTTCGTTTGCCCGTAAAGCTGGCGTCCAAACGGCCCATACGGCATCCGCTGATACGCTGTGCCGACCGACTGTCCACCATCGAGTGTCACCTTGAAGGTTGCGAAACGAAGCCAATCGTCGCCCAGACCGGTGGTCCACTTCGACGTCGCGATCTCCCGTTCGATCTGCTCGATAGGACGGGATGAGTCGATGCGCCAAGTCATCCCTACGCGCACGGGCAAACGCTTATCGGCGTGCAGACGCTCATACAGCGCGACGTCAGACGGGCCAACGGCGCGATCCTCCACGCTCGTCAGACCTGCCTCGGCATATCGCTGGAGCATCTGCTGTAGCGCCGTCAGTTTCTCCTGTTCGGTGAAGGTCTCGGCCCGGTGAGCACCCTTCAACAACTGCGCGGCGTTTCTCAAAATTCCGTTCGGCTCACCCTTTTCATCCTTCACGACCTCGCCGCCGGGTGGATTTGGCGTATTCCGCGTGATCCCGCTTATCTGAAGAGCTCGCGTATTCGCGGCCCAGACATAACTGCCATCGAAAGCGACCGGGTGATCCGTCGTCACATCGAGATCCGCCTTCGTCGGCATGCGCATTTCTTTCAGCCGCGGAGGTAGAGTTCGAGGCACGACGATCCACTCGCCTTTCGGCGTGACTTTCGACTTTTCGCGTACGTAGTTCTGAATGTCCGTGATGCTGTCGAGAGGCGGAAGCGGCTTCCGAAATTCGCTCAAGGCCGCTCCAACGGCGTGAACGTGCGCATCGATCAGGCCAGGCAGTACAGTTTTTCCGCCGAGATCGACGACTTTGGTTCCGGCTCCACGCTCCTTCAGCACGGCCGCATTCGGGCCAACAGCCGTGATTTTTCCGTCCTTCATCGCGATCGCCTGCGCGATCGAAAACTTCGAATCAACGGTTAAGATTTTGCCGTTATGCAGGATCAAATCGGCGTCGGCGGCATATAGCCCACATGCGGCGAGGAGCCCTAGAGTTGCTTTACCCACAAAGCCAGTCTAAAGCCAGACCGTATGATAGATTCAACACCGTCACCATGTCATTCCGGTTGTTCGTCCCTTTTTTATGCTGCGCGTGGTCCGTTTTCGCCCAAGTTCCTCCCCCGATGCCTGCGACAGTCGTTCACGAGGCGGATCTGGAATACTCGAACGTCGGCCAGCGTGTTGCGATGGATGTCGTTCGTCCTCGAGCCGCATCGGAGAAGCGGCCCGCTGTCGTCCTCGTCCACGGTGGAGGTTTCCGCGGAGGCGCACGGCAGAGTTACCTGCCGGTGGCGATCAAGCTGGCGGAGCGGGGATACGTTGCGGCTACCGTCAGCTATCGGCTCGCGCCGCGCCATCAGTTTCCGGCGGCGGTAGAAGACGTCAAAGCAGCCGTGCGCTACCTCCGAGCCAATGCAGACAGATTCGGCATTGACCCCGACCGCATCGGCGCGATGGGAGGGAGCGCAGGCGGCCACCTCGTCCTGTTTCTTGGATTAACGCCGAACGTGGCGGAGTTTGAAGGAACAGGTCCGAACCGGCAGTATTCCAGTCGCGTCTCCTGCGTTGTCAATTACTATGGGCCTTCGGATTTCACGCAGTCGTACGCGAAGAGCGTTGATGCAGCGCAAGTACTACCCTTGTTCCTCGGCGGCGACCTGAAGAGCAATCGTGCAGCGCACCAGCGATCCAGTCCCCTGAATTGGGTTACGCCGCAAGCCGCCCCGACTCTGTCGATCCACGGGACAGAGGACGCATACGTAGCCTACGAACAATCGGTTTGGCTGACAGAGCGTTTGATCGCCGCCGGAGTTCCCGCAGAGTTGGAAACCATCTCGGGCGCCGGCCATGGTTTCAAAGGAGCCGACGCCGAACGGGCCGACCAGCGCGCTTTCGCCTACTTCGACAAACATCTGAAGAACACGCCGCCGCAGCGAAAGATCCTGATTTCTGACCACGGGCCCAAAGGCGAGATTGTCGCGATGGAATGGCCGTCGGGCAAAGAGCTTTGGACGAAGCCGAATGAACGGGGCCATGACGTTCAGCCGCTGCCGAACGGGCATGTCCTCTTCACCATGGGTCCGAAAAAGAGCGTTATCGAACTGGATGCGAACCATCAACCTGTGTGGACCTACAGCGAGGGGCTGGAGCATCCGCTAGCCGCCCAGCGCCTGCCGAACGGGAACACGCTCATCGGTGACGCAAAGCTCGGACGAGTGATCGAGGTCACTCCGGACAAGAAGATTGTATGGAAATACGAGCATCCAAACATCGCGAACATGCGCATGCGGAATAGTCATCGGACGGATGCCGGAACCACCTTGATCGCAGTAGAGGCAGAGAGCCGCATTCTTGAAGTCGACACAGCCGGGAAAACGGTGTGGGAATGGCAAGCCCCCAATGGGGCGAACCGCCGATCGTACCAGGCGCGACGTCTTCCCAACGGAAACACGCTGGTCAGCCTGTCCGACCCAGGCGAGATCGTTGAGGTCGATCGGAACGGCAAGATTGTGCGATCGATCGCGGGAACGAATATGGATGTCCAGTTCGGTTGGGCTTCGGGCTTCGCAATCTTACCTGATGGTGGATTGCTGATCTCGGACTACACGGGACGCCGCATCGTAGAGGTCGACAAAGCAGGGAAGGTTATTCACGAACTGCGCACCGGTCCACGCACGGTCGCGAGTGTGGCCGTGCTTCCGTAAGCGATAAAATACTGACCAGGACTGCTGATGACGAGAAGCTGGTTGCTGGCTTTGGCCTGCTGCGCGACGATTGTTGCCGAAACTCCCGCGGAGAAGGCCGCCAACATTCTGCGCCAGAATTGCCTCGCTTGCCATGGCGCCGCGATGCAGATGTCGAAGCTGGATCTTCGCTCGCGCGAGTCGATCCTTGCTGGTGGTGAGCACGGTCCGGTAGTCGAGCCTTTCAATCCCGAGAAAAGCCGCCTGTACCGCTTCGTCGCGGGCCTGGAGAATCCGTCCATGCCGCCGGGTAAGAAACTGCCAGACGAGCAGATCGCAGCTTTGCGGGCCTGGATCGAAGATGGCGCTCCGATGCCTGTTGCCAAAGTTTCCGCTTCCAAGGAAGATGAGGAGGCGAAAGCAGCACTCGCGAAAATGGAGGATCGGCCGATCAGCGCCGAGGAGCGTCAGTATTGGGCCTTTCGCGCTCCCGTCCGTCCAGTTGTGCCCACCGTCGTAGCTGCCAATCCGATCGATGCCTTTCTGCGGCAGGCAATGCAGTCGAAGCGTGTGAAGCCTTCCCCGCCCACCGATAAGCGGACCCTCATTCGGCGCGCTTATCTCGACATGACCGGATTACCTCCTACGATCGACCAGGTCAACGCGTTTGTAAACGATTCGTCGCCTAAGGCGTTCTCCAAGGTAGTCGAGGATCTTCTTGCTTCACCGCACTATGGCGAGCGCTGGGGCAGGCACTGGCTCGATGTGGTTCGTTATGCCGACTCCGGCGGTTTCGAGTACGATCGTGACCGTCCGACAGCTTGGCAATATCGCGATTACGTGATCCGGTCATTCAATCAGGACAAGCCGTATGACAGGTTTGTCAAAGAGCAGATCGCCGGTGATGAGATTTGGCCGGACTCTGCGGATGCTCGTACGGGCGTCGGATATTTACGGCTCGGGCTCGAGAACAACCTGAAAAACGAGCAGACCCGGCTGGATGAGTTGGACGACTTGGTCACGACAACATCGAACGCGTTCCTCGCCGTCACCGTAGGTTGCGCCCGCTGCCACAACCACAAGTTCGACCCCATTCCGCAGAAGGATTACTACCGCATCCAGGCGGTTTTCTTTCCCGCCAAGCCGCTCGAATACCCGCTGGTCTCGGCGGAAGACGTGGCTAAGTTTAAAGAGGAACAAAAACGTATCGACGGCTTGCAGGCGCCTTGGAAGGATAAGATTAAACAACTCGAGCAGCCGTATCGCGATCGCCTGATGGCCGAGAAGAAGGCGAAGCTACCCGACTATATCCAGCTTGCGCTTCGCACTCCGCCCTCGAAACGGACCGAGGGTCAGAAGCTCAACGCGAACCAAGTGGACAAGACGCTGAGCATCGAGGCGAAGGAATTGTATGCCGCGTTTTCGCAGGAAGACAAGACCCGCCACGACGAGTTGACCGCAAAGGTAAAAGAACTGGAACGCGAGCGGCCGGAGCCGTACCCGTCGGCGATGTCAGTCACGGAACCCGGGCGCGATGCCACGCCGTCATACTTTCTGCATCGCGGCAGTCCGGGGCAGAAGGGGAGCGCGATGAAGCCCGGTGTCCTTGCTGTCGCGAGCCGCTCTGATTTGTCTCTTCCGGAGCCGCCGGCCGACGCGACTACCAGTTGGCGCCGACGAGGGTTCGCAGAGTGGCTTGCCTCGACCGAGAACCCACTGACCGCGCGCGTGATGGTCAATCGCATCTGGCAGCATCACTTCGGCGAAGGCATCGTGCGGACACCGAACAACTTCGGCAAGATGGGCGAGCGTCCGACGCATCCCGAACTGCTGGACTGGCTCGCGACTGAGTTCGTCGCAGAAGGGCTGGAGCGTGAAAGCGATCCATCGTTTGATTCTGAACTCAGAAACGTATCAAATGGCATCGACCGACATCGCGGCCAATGTCGCCATCGATCGCGAGAACAAGTTCCTGTGGCGCATGCCTCGGCGGCGTTTGGAGGGCGAGGCTCTTCGCGACTCAATCATGGCTGTGGCGGGCAATCTGGATCGAACAGTGGGCGGTCCGGCAGTCCACCCGTACATCGATCCTGCGCTCTTCCAGTCGAGTTCGAAACGGACGTGGGTTGGCAAGCCGGACTCCGATCCTTCCACTTGGCGGCGTAGCGTTTATGTATTCTCCAAACGTTCCATTCCGCTGCCGATGTTGGAAGTCTTCGATAAGCCCGACAGCGTCGGATCCTGCGCACGCCGAAACCGTAGCACTATCGCGCCCCAGGCTCTGATCCTGATGAACAACTCATTCGTTCTGATGGAGGCGAAGCTCTTCGCGGATCGTCTACGCAAGGAGGCTGGGGCCGATCCAACCGAGCAAGTGGACTTGGCGTTCCAGCTTGCGCTCGGCCGCAAGCCTTCCTCCTCGGAGCGCGAGCAATCGGTACAGTTTCTGCGCGCCGGCACGGAAGTTCTGCCGGATTTTTGCCAAGCCATCATCAACCTGAACGAGTTCGCCTTTATCCAATGAGCACACGATTCCTTTCCCGTCGACAGATGCTGCAGGCTACCGGTGGGGGAATCGCCTCGCTGGCTTTCAGTCACCTGGCATCGGCCGCGAACATTGATCCGACGGCGCCGCTCGCCTCGCGTCCGCCGCATTTTCCCGGTAAGGCGAAGGCGGTCATCTCGATTTTTTGTTACGGCGGCGTCAGCCATGTTGACACGTTCGATCCAAAGCCTCTGCTGAAGGAACGCCAAGGCGAAGCGCTCACTGGCAAGGGTGAGGTAGTCGTATCTCAAGGGCATCCCGGCGGACTGATGCCGTCCCTGTGGTCATTCAAGAAGTACGGTCAAAGCGGGATGGACGTCTCGGAACTGTTCCCGAATGTCGCCAAGAAGGTGGATGAGATCGCGCTGATCCGATCGATGTTTTCGATCAGCAACGATCACGGTCCGGCATTGTTCCAGATGAATACCGGCTTTATTCAGGCGGGCTATCCGAGCCTGGGTAGCTGGGTCACGTACGGGCTCGGCACCGAGAACCAGAGTCTACCGGCCTTTGTCGTGTTCTCCGATTGGCGTGGCGGTCCGATCGGTGGAGCACCGAACTGGGGCAACGGGTTTATGCCCGCGGCTTACCAGGGCACTCCGTTCCGATCCACCGGAGATCCCATTGTCGACTTGAAACCGCCGAAGGACATTACGCCCGAGCGTCAGCGGCGCTGGCTGGATCTACTGCGGAACCTGAACGAGCAGCACTTGGCCGCCAATCCCGAAGATACGGAGCTATCGGCGCGCATTCAGTCCTACGAACTCGCGTTTCGAATGCAATCGCATGCAGTGGGCGCGGTCGATTTGAACAAGGAATCTACAGCCACCCGTGCGCTGTATGGCGTCGATGAGAAGGAAACGGAGTATGTCGGACGCCAATGTCTCATGGCGAGGCGTCTGGTGGAACGCGGCGTTCGGTTCGTACAGATCTTCTCGGGCGGTGGCAACTTCGGCGAGAGCTGGGACGCTCACTGGGACCTAAGGAAAACCATGAGATGCACTGCAGGGAGACGGATAAGCCGATCGCCGGACTGCTGACGGATTTGAAGAGCCGCGGAATGCTGGATTCCACCCTCGTGATCTGGCACGGCGAGTTTGGACGAATGCCGATCTCTCAGAAGATGACTGGGCGCGATCATAATCCGTACGGTTTTTCGATGTGGCTGGCGGGCGGCGGTATTAAAGGCGGAACGACCGTAGGCGCAACGGATGAGTTCGGTTATGCCGCGGTTGAGGATAAGAAATCAATCAACGATGTTCACGCGACAATTCTGCATTTGCTTGGGTTGAATCACGAGAAGTTGACGTACTTCCACAATGGTCGGCACATGCGACTCACGGATGTCGCGGGAAATGTTATTCGTGATGTGATTGCTTAGAAGGCGGGATCGCCTGCTCGCTTGCGTGCAGGCGATCATCCCTCTACCTGACTACTCGATTAAGGCTTCTTGGCCGCAGGATCCTTATCCCCGTGAGCGACACCGCCACCCGAGTGTTTGGTGATTGCCACGGATTTGGTCTTACCGGCAACCTCATGTTCCACTACCTTGACGGGGTCGCCGACCTTTAATCCTTTGCCCATCTTGACTGTCACATCCTTGGCAGTCAAATCGAACGACTTGTCTACAGCGTTATCTACGTCGACCACAACCTTCTGGCCAGCGGTGAACTCTTTGATGCGTCCGTAAGTAACGTCCGCATCCATCTTTTTCGCGTCCGTCTGCGCCCTGGTCTCAGTTTTGTGCGCGTCTGCAGGAGGCGTTGTTGCTTGCCCGAAGAGCGCTGTGGCGCCCGAGAGCAGAAGAGACGTAGTTGCTACATAGATCATCTGTTTCATAGGATTATTTGTCTCCTTCCGCATGTTTGACGCCTGCCCTTCAATTACTGTTACGTAGGGCTCCTGACAACGCGGGTTTATGAAAGAACGATAATGTGAGAACCGAATGAAACCTATATGGATGTCGCGGCTTTTCGTGATCGCAGTTGTGTGCGCCGCCTTGCACGCCAACGCGCAATCGCTGGACCGCAACTCGGGAGCGCTTGCAAAACTCTCCGATGACCTTCGCGCGCAAGGTAAGTTGTTGCTCAACGAAAAAAGTGATAAACAGCGGGCCTTACTTGCGGACACGATGGGTAAGGTCAATCCCACGGGAACTCGCGACTTCCTGCTGAGCATTCTCGAAGCGGAGAAATCCTCCGTGGTTCGTCGTGCGATCCTGGATCGCCTCGTACGAGTTTCGAACCCGGAAGTGATGCAGGCGCTCGCCCGCCACGCAGCGTCCGACCCCGATCCGGAGATCGCGATCTTTGCTCTCGACCGGTACAGGTATGAAAGGATGCTAGAAATCCGGCAAATCCTTAATCAGAGGATTGCTTTGTCGGCCAAATTAGACGATGAAGCCGGTCGCGCCATGCTGGCGAAAGAAGATGAACGCTGGATCTCACTCATCCGCGGGACCATGCTCCCATCCTTCTTACAGGAGCCGCAGCCAACATTCTCGATCAAAATCAAAGGCGATACCGTCCGCGTGCTCGCATTTGGTGATTATGGCAATGGTTCGAAGAACCAGCGTGAGGTCGCGGTTGCCATGAAGAAGTTCCATGATAAGAAGGCGTTCGATTTCGGCGTAACACTCGGAGACAACTTCTACAGCAAAGGAATGTTAAGCACGCGTGATCCCCACTGGAAAGAGTGGTGGCACGACATGTATGACCGCCTGGGAATCCCTCTGTATGCAACTTTGGGCAATCACGACTGGGGCTATGCGGACAGTCCTGCCGCTGAAGTGATATACACGTATCACAGCTCATCCTGGAAGATGCCATCGACTTACTACACCTTCACGGCAGGTCCAGTTCAGTTCTTCGCGCTCGATACGAATGAGATGTCACGCGCGCAATTGGCCTGGCTCGACAGCGAGATCGGCAAGAGCACGGCGCGATGGAAGCTCGTATATGGACACCATCCGGTCTACTCAGCGGGTGCGCATCAGGATAACGCGAAATTGATAGAACCAACTCCTCCCCTTACTGCGGAATCGTGTCGATGTGTACTTGGCCGGTCACGACCATGACATGCAGCATCTGAAGTCCGAGGCAGGAGTGCACTTCTTCATCGCGGGAGGAGCGGGAGCTGGGTTGCGGCCGTTGAAGACCGATCCGCGGACACTCTTCGGGCAGCCAATCCATGGTTTCTCGGTACTGGAAGCAAATCGGGATGAGTTCAAGGTTCGCTTCGTCGACACCAGCATGAACGAAGTTTACGCGCACACGATCCGCAAGTAGCAAGACGTACACTAGAGTCAAAACGTATGCCATCTTCGGTAACCGTACGCCTGAGCATCATGATGTTCCTGAACTACGTTGTTTGGGGCGCATGGTACGTCACGCTGAACACGTATCTGACACAGACTCTGAACTTCACGGGGACTCAGGCTGGGGCAGTCTTCGGAACGACTGCGCTGGCGTGTATGATCTCGCCGTTCTTTGTGGGCCTTATCGCCGATCGACTGTTCGCGGCCGAACGCGTACTCGCCGGCTTGCATCTGATCGGCGCTGTGCTGTTATACCTTACGGCACAGGCCACCACGTTCGGCGCAGTCTACGGATTATTGCTCGCGTACTGTTTGTGCTACTTCCCAACGATAGCGCTGACGAACTCACTCACGCTGCGGAACATCACGGATGTGGCCGGACAGTTTCCGCTCATTCGCGTTTTTGGAACGATCGGCTGGATCGTGATTGGTCTCGTTGTCGGGTTCATGGCGGTGGAAAAGACGGCGACACCATTTCTGCTGGCGGCCGGATGCTCGGTCGTTATGGGCCTTTTCAGTCTGACACTCCCACACACTCCACCTGCCGCTAAGGGACAACCCACTTCGGTGCGGACCATTCTGGGTCTTGACGCGCTCGTGATGCTGAAAGAGCGTTCGTTCCTGGTCTTCGTAATTGCCTCCGTGTTGGCATGTATCCCCCTGACGTTCTACTTCTCGTTCACGAACGCTTACCTGAATGATGTCGGCGTTGCGAATGCGGCCGGGAAGATGACGCTCGGACAGTTCTCGGAAATAGGAATGATGCTGCTGATGCCGCTAATCTATAAGCGCGTCAATCTGAAGGCGATCCTGCTGATGGGCTTGCTCGCATGGTCCGTCCGATATCTGTTCTTAGCGATCGGCAACGCCAACGAGTTGTCCTTTCTTTTTTATGCGGCCATTCTTTTGCACGGGGTGTGTTACGACTTCTTCTTCATGACCGGACAGTTGTACACCGATCAGGAAGCGCCACCGCATCTGCGGGGAACCGCCCAGGGATTCATCCAGTTCCTCACGTACGGTGTCGGAATGTTTCTTGGCTCAGTGCTGTCTGGCGTGACCGTAGATCTCTTTACGACCGGGTCTGGCGAGAACGTGACGCGCAACTGGTATGGCTTCTGGATGACTTCGGCTGCCGGCGCGTTCGTCATCTTCCTGCTAGTGGCGGCTGTATTCAAATCGAACCGGGGCATCCGAGCTCAGCAGCAAGAAGCAGTGGCGACCGGCGACTAGCGAGACTTGCCAGCGCCCCTCGATTCGACGTTGCCCCAATAGGTAATCACGTCGAATCCGCTGGTGATGTTTTCGATGTAATCGGCAGGAGCGTTTGTTTCTTTGCGGCTGCCCGTGAGCACCTTCACGTAACCGCCGCCCCCGGTGTGTACGAAATACGTGAATTGCGGCGCGTCAACACGCATCAGTTCGGCGTTGTCGCGGGATGCCCAATAATATTTTTTCCCGCGCTGAACTATGACGCATTCATTCTTGTACGCTGTCGCCTGGTCTAATTGCTGACGCTCGTCTTTCTCGGGGGTCGCATAAACGCGCACTTTCGGTGTGCCGCGAAATACGACATCCTGAGCGAAAGCAGACACGGCTAATACACAAACCGTAAGGAAGTTTTTCATCTTTGCACCTGTTTAAAGAGAAAGACGCAGCCGGGCTTCATTCAGGCGCCGACGGATTGCCGGCCGGCGGACAGCCCGGCGGTCTGTAGGATTCCCGCAAGCGTCGGTTCTGCTCGCAAGGGCTCCAACGCCGGATCCATCAGGATCAGCGGCAGGAACGGATCACGTTCAGCGGCCGCGCGTTCGAAAGAGGTGAACGCTTTCCCAAGGTCGCCGAGCGTGAGGAACGCGGTTCCGAATAAGCTCGACGGGACATACCGGCTCTGGCGCTCTGAAACGAGCACTCCCACCGTATCCTCAGCATCCTCCGGACTGCGCCGCGCAATCACTCCATGCGACCAGATGATTCCGAGAGGTGGTTGACTCAACCCGTCGGCGAGACATTGGATGAGCACGGCGGGCCATGAACCCGGTCGATACGCAACGCCGACTCTGCTGACCGGTACGCACCTTCAGAGTTGCCACCCAGGTATTGAGCCATCCCGCGATATACAAGAGCCGTTGTCGTGGATCCCGTCGGCGCCTCACGCAAGCCCGGAGCCAGCACAAAAAGATAGGGCTCGAAGTCAGACTCGTTTTCGAGGAGGTAACGGAAATGAGTCGCCGCCAGATCCCAGCGGCGATAGTGAATCGCCTGCACGACAGCAAGCGACGCATGCGCGCCCATTTCAGACGGTTCCAGTTCCAGGGCTCGCCGGGCAGCCCACTCGGCCTTCGGGAGGAGTTGCTTGGGCTCCCGGATCGCAAGCACGGCTGCGGCGGCGTAGTAGTCCGCCATTGCGACGTAGATGGCCGCATTGTCGCGGTCTTCCCGGATGGCGCGTTCGAAGCAATCTCGAGCCAGGCTCAGGGAATCCGGCTTAAACGGTTCAACTGGGTCAATCCATCCTGAAATACCGGAGACACAACCGCCAGCTTTTTACGAACCGAAGCCACAATCGACTTCGCAAGCTCCTCCTGCGTTCGGAAGAGATCGATCAATTCGCGGTCGAAGCGCTCCGTCCAAATGGGTTGTGTCGTTGCCGGATCGACGAGTTGCGCCATAACTCGGACGCGCGGGCCCGATGTCCGCACACTGCCTTCGAGCACAGCCGTCGCGTTCCGTGCACTCTTCGAGGTGACCTTCAGACCCGCCGTCGAAGCAAAGGCTGCCGCGAGTTCCTGCATCAGACCCTGCAGCGAAGAAGTCGTTCGCTTCGGTCGTGAAGTTCTGGAACGGGGTGACAGCAACTGTGGGAACATCTGTCGTACGGACGACGACCGGCTTATTCAGAGCGTTCTCGAGGTCGGCTTTCAGGTCGGCGGCGGAGGGGTATCGATCTTCGGGCTGCTTTTTGAGGCAGCGGTACACGACATCAGCCAGTGCCTGCGGCGCCTCGCGATTCAGGATGCAAATATCCGTAGGTTCGTCCCGAAGAACAGCGGTGAGTGTCGAAATCGCGGAGTCGCCTTCAAACGCGCGGCGGCTCGTAAGCATCTCATACAGCACGGCTCCGAGACTAAACAGATCGGTACGTGGATCGACGGGTTTCCCAAGCGCCTGCTCCGGCGCCATGTACGCGGCCGTGCCCACGATACACCCTTCGGCGGTGACGGCCGACGCAGCTTCGAGGTTGAACTGATCGCGGTTGCCTTGTCCGTCACTTTGGCCAGTCCGAAATCGAGAAGTTTCACCGCGCCATGGGATGTAATGACGACATTGCCGGGCTTCAGATCGCGGTGGATGATGCCTGACTCATGCGCTGCGAGAAGCGCGTCGGCAATTTGTGTACCGTACTTCACGGCCAGCTCGGGCTTCAGCGGCCCGCCGAGGAGCACGGTGTCCAGAGGCGAACCTTTCACGTACTCCATGACGATGAAGTCGATTCCGTTCTCCGAGCCGATGTCGTATACGGTGACGATATTGGGATGGTTCAGCGCTGACGCCGCCTGCGCTTCCTGGAAAAACCTGCGCCGGGGATCGGCATCGCAGGCCTTGTCCGGGTGGAGCGCCTTTATGACTACAGTTCGATTCAGACGGGTGTCGCGGGCCTTGAACACAACTCCCATGCCACCTTCCCCAGCTTCTCGAGTTCGGCATAGTGCTGGAGTATTTCGCCTGACACTGTAGTCCTCCTAGTATACTGTTTGGCCCCCCGAATGCGGGTATCCACTTAGTATGGCGTCAACGGTCTGGAAAGGACATCTTACTTTTGGACTAATTTCGATCCCGGTGAAGCTTCACAGGGCGGCTCGGGCGGAAAAAGTCAGTTTTCGTCAACTCGTTCCGTCGGGAACGTCACGGGTGAAACAGGTATATATCGCGGAAGAGGATGACATTGCAGAGGAGCCGGCGCCCGTTCCGGATCAGGCGGTCCCGTCCACAGTCCGGTCCCATTCGCGGTAGGGCGAGATGACTGCTCCGGTTCGCGCTCCTGTTTCCGTTCCCGAACCTCCTCCCCCGCCGCCCATTGTACAAAGGTCGGAACTCGTAAAAGGCTATGAGTATTCCAAGGGACAGTACGTCACCATCTCCAAGGAAGACCTGGAAAAAATTACGCCCGAGACTGCCCGCGAGATGCAGATTCTCGAGTTCGTGAAGCTGGCGGAGGTCGATCCTATCTACTTCGAAACGTCCTACTACGTCACGCCGGAGCGTGCCGGCGAGCGTGCGTATGCGCTGCTGTTCGAAGCATTGAGGCGCAGTGGCTATGTCGCCCTCGCACAGTTTGCGATGCATAACCGTGAGCACATCGTCGTGATCCGGCCCGGCCGGACGGGCATCGTTTTGCACACGATGTTCTACGAGACGGAGATTCGCCGCGACGACGAATACCGGACTGATACCTCCAATGTGGCCGAGCGGGAGCTAGAGTTGGCGCTACTGCTGGTCCAAAATCTGGCCGCTCCGTTTGAGCCCGCCAGATACCACGACACCTATAAGGAGAAGCTCGACGCGCTCATCGCCGCCAAGATCGAGGGCAAGGAACCCATCGAGGAACCGAAGCCGCAGCCAAGCCGGCCGGTGACATTTTGGCCGCGCTGGAGCGAAGTCTCGCCCTCGCCCGCAAGCCGGCGGCTTCGGAAAGTCACCGGCCGCCAAGCGCAAGCGAGCGAAGTAAACTGTCGGATTGGAGCCTCGTACACTCAAGGGCGGCTATGTCCGCGGACAGGATCTTCCAAAAGGCCCAGGGGGACGAAACCTCTGCCGTTGGTGCGAGTTGGAGGTCCCGAAAGGCCGGCTCACGTTCTGCTCCGATTTCTGCGTTCACGAGTGGCGCTTACGGACGGATCCCGGCTTTCTGCGCGAGCAGACTTTCGCCCGGGACAAGGGAGTCTGCGCCTCGTGCGGAACGGATACAGTCGCAGCATACCTCGCCCTGAAGCGCAGCCGAGGACCCGGCCGCGTGCGGATGCTTCAGCAGTGGGGACTGAAGACCATCAATCGCCGCACGTTGTGGGACGCCGATCATATTGTGCCGGTCGTGGAGGGCGGCGGAGCATGCGACTTGTCGAATATCCGGACGCTTTGCCTTCTCTGCCATCGTGAGGTCACTCGTCAGTTGCGGGAAAGGCTCGCACAGCGTTAGAGATGAGGTCGGCGAGCCGGATTCCGGCCGCGTACAAGCGCCGCTGAATGCACGCCTCCGCTCGGGGGCGATACTCCACGGCAAGACAATCGGGTTGGACGGGCTGCTGGACCGGTCCGGTACGCCCCGGTACGCGATACTGCGCGCAACTTCGAAGGACTCCCACGCCCAGGACTCGGGTGTCCGCCGATCAGCATCGACGACGGACGAAGTACAGGGCCATCCACCAGAAAGGTGTCCCAGGCCGAGTGCAGCGTCATCACTCTTCTGCCGATCCGGACGAATACCGAATTTCCGCCTTTGTCGCCATTTCGCGAGATGGCGTGCAACGGCTGGTGAACATCGCCGACCAAGTGCGTGAGGAACATCAATGCCACGGCTCGGGTTCGGTTGGTCACTCTATTGCTGCCGAGTTGCTCCGTAAAGAAGTCGATTCGTGATGTGATACTTCCTCTCGAAACTGTAGGAAGGTTAATGAAGTGCCATGATTCGGTGTTTGAATAGCGAGCGATGTCCCGTTCGTCTATCAGGCAATCGGAACTGAGGCTCGATGTTCGCCGGCGCGCGTAGTCTCGAATATCGTCCGCGCAGGCGCTCAGATCAGCAAGACTTCGATGCGGACCAATTAGCTTTCGGATCGCCTTCAGGGCTTCCGGATTCGTCGCGGCCAGACGTTGCTCGGCTATTGAGCCGTAATTCGATGTCCCTCACGTCCCCAGGCCCACATCGGCGCCGTTGTAAGAAGACCGATCGCAATCAGCCGCCGTAACGAGAAAAAGGGTAGCCCTTTCAGAGCGCCCCATATGGATTCGAGAATTTCTCCAGCTCCTGTTTCAGAAGAGAATCTTCGCGCCGATCTGCACGCGGCGAGGATCGTTCAAAACGCTGGTGACCCCGGCCGAAGTTCGGCGCATCACTCACGTTCGTTCCCCGCCTACGCCGAAGCGGAGTCCGGTTGAAGATGTTGAAGAACTCACCGCGGATTTCCGCGCGAGCCCGTTCACCGAAGAAGTGGAAGAGTTTCGCCACCGAGATGTTCTCGTTAAGATTTGGGAATTCCCGGAGCTTCGGATTGTAGCGGGTGGAGTTGCCAATTCCGCGAATTGCCGTCTGGCTCGGGAATTTGGATACATCCTGGAAGCGATCCACGGCCGGATCGAAGTCGCCATTCGTCCATTGAGGCTGCAGCCCGTCGTAGGAGGTAATGAACGCCGGACTGCGGCCATTGAAAATGCCGAGGCCCGAACCGCCGGAAATGGCGACCGGTCGGCCGCTCGAGTAGAGGTTGATGGACGAGATGCGCCATCCGCCCAGGATTTGTGAAGCGAAGCCACTGCTCAGCCATTTCTTGCCGTGTCCGAACGGCAACTGGTAGGTGAGACCCAACTTGAAGTTGTGAGTCACGTCGTAGGAACCGATCGCTTTCTAGCCGGCGATTCCCCTGGTCGGCCGCGCGAGGATTATCCGTGATCCAGTAGCTATCAGCTCCATCAAGACCTTCGAGAACACGTACGATGTCGTGAACGAAAAGCCGGCAGCGTACCGCTTCTCCAGCTGATCACGCCCGCGTGATACGAAAGTGGCCGCTGTCATCGCCATTGCCGCTTCCAGGTATCGATGTCCGTGTACTGCGGATAGGTACGAAGAGCCTGGGTAACGTGGCACGCGCTCCCGAAATCGCGCACGAAGTTGGCGTACGGCAACTGTACACCGAGCGCCGAGATCTGCGCCGCCTGAGCCGGATCGTTGAACCGGAGACCAAGCTGCGCGTTCGTGAACTGCTGCGAATACGCAAACGGAACCTGGTTGTAATTCAAGACACCGGACTGGAGATGCGACCCAGATACACCGTTGTACGACAGGTCGAGCACGAGCGAGCCGGTGAGTTGGCGCTGGATCGACAGGTTCCATGAGTTCTGCTCGGGGAGCCTTGAGATTTCCCGACCCTGCCACCACGGCATGTCGAAACCGTTTTGGAAGCTTGGAGAGATGAAAGGAGGTACGGGATAGGACGGCAAGCCGTCCTTCAAGAGGAACGAAGGCGACACACCGCTGGAAGTATTCGGGAACGACGTGGTTTGCGTGAATCCCTTCTGGTGTGTTGAACCGGTTGTTGTGGTGACCTGCGAGAACGACCGCGCATAGTTCATGCGAATGACCGTCTTGTCATTCACGCTGTAGGCGAAGCCGAGGCGTGGACCGAATCCGCCAAACCAGGGATCGGCCAGCGTACGGGTGCCTTGCCGCCCTTCGCCGGTACCTGCGTAAAGCAACGCGCCGGGACGATTGTCGGCGCCAGGATTCGGGGTGGTGGGTGAGAAGTCGCTCCAGCGATCCAGTTCTTCCATCGGAGGCAGCGTGGTTTCCCAACGCAACCCGAGGTTAACCGTCAGCTTCGGGCTGAGCTTCCAATCATCCTGGAAGTACCGGCAAAGTACGGCCACTGCTGGCCGATGTAGCGAACCGTATCGATCTGGCCGTTGGTGGCCCAACCGAGGAGGAACGATGCGAAAGCATTTCCTCCGGCCTGGTTGAAGTTATCCACGCCCGCCAAGCCTGTGCCGAGGAAACCGAAGTTGGCGCATCCGGCGAGGCACTGACGGCCGAAACCGTTGTACGAGCCCTTCTGGTACATTCCGCCGAACTTGAAGGTATGCTTCCCACGGATCAGCGTTGCGTCGTCGGAGAAGGAGTAGATCAGATTCTCCGAACCGTTGTTCGAGTCGGCACCCCAACTGGTATAGGCGTCATCGAAGCGGATTCGACCCAGGTTGTAGTCGCAATCAGGCGCATTGCCCATGCAGAACTTATCCTTCCAGTTGCCCATCAGTTCCTGGACGGAATTGTGGTTTTCTTTCCAGTCGTTACCGCCGCCGCGGAACTGGTTGAGGAACGTGGGGCTGAAGTTGGCGTCCCAAGTCATCCGGTACACCTTGCTGCGGCGATCGAGATCGTTGTAGTCGCTGTAATTGCCGGGGAGACGCGGCAGGCCCGTTGGCCCTGGCGTTTCGAGGCTTGCGTTCCATCCAAGTAAAGGGTGAGGCGGTCGGATTCCCTGATGTACTGGTCGCCTTTGAGACTCCACTTCGTTTGGGGCTGCTGCACGCTTCCGGCAACGATCTGGTAGTTGTTCTGAACGTAGCCGACAGTTCCGGGAGCTGCGTTCACGTTCGGTACGAGGCGGCCACCCGGCCCGGACGCGTAGGCTTCAATTGCTTTCACAGCCTGAGGATCGAAGCGGCTGCGCGGAATCATGTTGCCCGGGAATGGG
>CAWGVL010000070.1:0-13529 GCA_963825845.1 Bryobacteraceae bacterium
AAGCGATAGAACACAGTGCCACTAAAGGTCGATTGCAAACACGAGCCAAAATGGCGTTATGGCTCGCCGCCCAAGCTGTCCGCAACTGGAGCTTCAATGTACGGGAAACGTGAAGCGCGAATAATTTTGCCTACGAAGCGCGCAGATCATCAAAGGATAGCAGGCACGGGCTGAGACCAGGAACCGAGTTGAAGAACAGCCACCGCCCGCGCAGACCATTCCACCCGCCCAAGAAAATGGCGTAGGGTTTAACCGTCATGACAAACCCGCTAAACACAACAGAAGAACGGCGGATCGTTACGCATAAATTGCATGCGCTTTCCAGCGATACCGTCAGGAAATCGACGACCACGGCGAGGGGCATCCGTCTCGGTCCCAACCACGACAAGTAGTTTACGGAATTAGCAGTGTTCAGACGAAGCATCCGGAGTCCAGAACGGTTGGACCAGGAACCAAATAAATAGCAATCCTCGGGGATGACGTTTGAGCCATCTGCGCAGTATTTCATCCGGACTGCTCCGAGACTACGTGGCCAATACGTCTCAGCGCCTTCCTTCTTCCGGAAGCGATCATGTCCAGAAAATATTCGATCGACCTCCCGCTCACGCGTCTCTCCATAGACAAACAAATCGGTGTTGGCCCGCGCCGCCAGCGTGATTCCTGGAAACTGACTAATGTATCTCCAACTGGCGATCACGCGCTTGAACGAAAGTTGCGGGTTGCCAGAATTACGCATCGTCCGCGGCTTCAAGTTTCGCACTGGATGTCCTTTGTGAGCCGCGCCAACGGAATTTGCGGGATCGCGAATCTGCGCACTTCTCAGCCCATCTGGTTCCCGCGCCATCGCCGTGTGCGACGCCGTCAGGGCTGCGGCGATGCCAGTGATCGTAAAAATGAAACGACACCCTTTTGTAGTGTTCGCGAATGAATTCGGTCTTGAACCGGTACACCGGATCGTCGTTGAGTTGGTCGATGTTGTCCTGGGAATAAAACGTCGATTCGTGGGTGATAACCATGTATCTTCCGGCGGCCGCTGCGCGCTTCATCACGTCAAGCGTGGCGATCATCGTGGTGGCTATCCCCCACACGGGCGTATCGCCCGTTCTCGCGATGATGTTGTCCACCGTTTGTTCACGCCACTGTATGCCAACATTGCCTTTAATTCTCGCGATCACTTCACCCGCGGTGATCGTTGAGCGCTCGGTCTGCGAGGCAAGAGGGCGCGCATTCACAATCCCGGCAGCGGCTGCGATCAGTTCGCGCCGGGATATGCCTTTTGAAACCATAGTTGCCGTCACGAGTTATTACAGACGGCGGCATCGCAGCCGCGAATGACTGTCGTCAAAATATAAGAATCCTGTGCGAACCATATAAACACGATTGCATTTGGGATTTTCGGCGGACGAGAGCTTGGCACTTGCCCAATGTCTGAACAGTTAAGTATTGACCTAAGTATTCAATCACGGTATAGTAAGGCGTGTGCCTAACCAACAGGCATCCCAATTGAATCGCGTGTTCCACGGTCTCGCCGACCCTACGCGACGAGCGGTGCTCGAACGGCTTAGCAGCGGGCCTGCTGCTGTGAGCGAGCTGGCAGAGCCGTTCAGCATGTCGCTGCCGTCGTTTCTGCAACATCTCGATGTACTCGAGGATTGCGGGCTGGTGAAATCACGGAAGGCAGGGCGAGTGCGAACCTACCATCTCACGCCGCAGCCGTTGAAACTTGCAGAAGGCTGGCTCGAAAAGCGACGTGCCCTCTGGACTCGCCGGCTCGATCAACTGGATACTTACCTCGCCGATCTTAAGGAGAAGAACTCATGAGCACTGCAACCGTTCAGACAGATTCGAAACTTGACCTGGTGCTGGAGCGCGTTGTCGACGTTCCAAGGGAACTCGTCTGGGCCGCCTGGACAGAGCCGGAGCACATCAAGAAATGGTTCACACCTGCGCCGTGGACGACCGTTGATTGTGAAATCGATCTTCGCCCCGGCGGCATTTTCCGGACGGTCATGCGTTCGCCGGAGGGCCAGGAGTTTCCAAACGCGGGCTGTTATCTCGAGATCGTACCCAATGAGAAGCTTGTGTTCACCTCGGCCCTCGGCCCCGGCTATCGGCCAATTATCAGAGCCACCCATACGGGGTCATGCGAAGAGCTATACTTCACGGCTGTAATCACGCTCGAAGCTCAGGGTAGCCGGACCAGATACACTGCGATCGCAATTCATGGGGATGAGGCATCTTCGAAGAAACACGAAGAGATGGGCTTCTACCAGGGGTGGGGAGCGGCGCTCGATCAACTCGTGGCACTGACTAAGACTTGGTAGACCGGAGAACGATAGAAATCCATCTTTGTCATACGGCGCATGTTCCCAAGTAAGCCGGATCCATTATAAGGGTCTGAGGTGTTGACTCCCGCCCATTTGGCGGCGGAGGGTCTCGAGTCAACCTCGAAATTTATATAGTCGGTGCGCTGTCCTGCCCATGATCCATTCCTTATCCTCTGTCGTAAAGAACGGGATCATGTCCTTCATGATTCCGTACTCGAAGAAGTTCCCCCAAACGAGGCGGCGCGGACCGAAGGCGTCGTAGACGCGGCGAAGGAACGGCCATACATCGCGGTACGGCATCTGCTTGGTCTTGGACGGATTGTGCAGAGAGGTACGGACGTAGACATTGGGAAACCGCGCGAGTTTCAGCAGCGGACCGAAGCCGTCACTGTCAGGCGCCTCGATGTCGATCATCGCCAGGTGATCGATGACGATGTTCACTCCGGGAAAACGTTCTGCCATGTCCGCGACTTGACTTACCTGATGAGGAGCGAGGAAGATATTGAACACGGCTCCGAGTTCTTCCGCTTTCTTCCAGAGCGGGTAGCAGACTCGATCATTTAGCCATACCACCTTCCGGTCATATATCGGACTGAGCCGCAGACCGATGAGACCGTCCTCGCGGACGAGTCGTTCAAGACGCCCGGGATTCTCCTTGTCGTCGGGAGAGTGGAGGCGATAGCCGACCAGGAGTCCGATGCCGGCAAACTTCCCGGGATACCGCTTGATGCAGTGGCTCGTATAGGAGTTGTCGCGGCCGTAGATAGCACACGTGCGAGATGACCACTCCGTCGACGCTGTACGTCTTCATCTCAGAGACAAGGAACTCGCCGGAGTACTCGTAATTTGGGAGGCTCGTGGGGCACGTGGCGACTTCTGCATCAGGCGCGAAGCGGCGGTCGTGGATCACCCAAGCATGCTCGGCAGCATTAATCACCGGAGTCTTGCCCGCGGCGGACACGGCGAAACCCGCCGCGATCGTCAGCGCAGTTCTTCGAGTCATGTTCGGCATTGTATTTACGATATGTCACCTCGCCCCGTCTCGCTCCGCGAAGGGAACTAGCGTCCCGTATCGGCGAGTGTGCGCGTACTGTCTATGAAGAGTGATGAGACTGCGAGTACGATGAAACCTGCCGCACACATCCAGAAGACCTCACGCCAGTCTGCGCGGTGAAGACTACTGCCGATGATCATAGGAATGAGTTTCGAAACGGCGGACGCTCCGAAGTTCCCCCACATATTGCTCCAGGCGAGAGTGGAAGCGACGTGAGTGCTGCCAATGTCCTGGGCCAGCGCCCAAACTGCGGGAATGACACTGTCCGTCGCAAAGGCAACGACTCCACAGGCGACCGTCACCGCCACCGGGCTGTCGAGATGCGGGCACAGCAAATACGCTCCGGCGGCAAGACCGCCACCGAACAGGAATGGGACTCTGCGCCCCAGGCGCTGGCCAAGACGCCGCGTCAGTAAATCGCACCACCACCCGCCAAAGACCATTCCGCCCAGACTACAGGCGAGCGCGATCGATACATACCCGCTCGCCGTCACCTGATCCAGGCCACGCACCTCGTGAAGATACGTCGGCAGCCATGTAATCAGAAAAGCCCAGCCGATATTCATGCCGATGGTTCCCAGGTTGAGAAACCACAGACCGCGATGCCGGAGCAGTGCAATCCAAGGTGATTTCCGACGCAATGGCTGAACGGGGGGAGCACCCGCTTGGATCAGTTCTCTCTCGGACTCATTCGTCCATGGGTGCCGTGACGGACTGTCACGGAAGATGATGTACGTGGCGAGCGCGAGGCTGAGACCGATCGCTCCATAAATCCACAGCACCGGGCGCCACGAACCCAGGAACGCAATCGCGCCGGCGGTCAGCCAGAGAGCGAGCGAGTTCCCCATCCGTCCACCCAACGACACAATGCTGTTGGCGCGAGCCCGCTGTGTAAATGGAAACCAGCGCGTGATCAGCAGTGCGCTCGCCGGGTAAGCGCCCGCTTCCGATAAGCCACATGCAGAGCGGACGATAATCAAGCCGATCAGGCCGCCGACAAATCCCGTTAATCCCGTGAACATCGACCACAGGAGTATGTACGTGACTAACATCCTTCGAGGGCCGAAGCGATCCGCGAGCCACCCGGCTGGAAGTTGCCCGAGGGCGTAAGCGAAAAAGAACGAGGCGAGCACATCGCCAACGCGGTCCTTCCCCAACCCAAGCTCTTGTTGGAAGCTTGTGGACTGGACGACCGCACCCATACAGATACGGTCGAGGTAGAGAATAAAGGCGTTGGCTGTAGCGATGCTGAGCACCGCGTAGCGAACACGGGTAGGCGCGCCGATGCCGGCGATCACCGCAAATGCTCGCGCAGGAACCGCAGGAAGTTGCCGGAGAAGATGCCATCGATCTCCTCCGCACTGTAACCCCGGTCTGCGAGAGGTTTTGTC
The DNA here is from genome assembly GCA_963825845.1 of Bryobacteraceae bacterium. GTDB lineage: Bacteria > Acidobacteriota > Terriglobia > Bryobacterales > Bryobacteraceae > DASQDN01. The sequence goes on from CAWGVL010000070.1 coordinate 4,773, forward strand.
AGCGTAACCAGATCGGCGATGCTGTCGAGATCCATGGGCGTTTGCTCCGTTCCATAACCTCCGTCAAGATCGGTGCCGATCCCCACGTGTCTGGCGTTTCCGGCGATCTGGCAGATATGGTCGATGTGTTCGCAGATCTTCGCCATCTTCAGGTTGAAGTCCTGCGGCTTGGAGCGATGATGCGTCCATCCGTGAACCATCATGATCGCGTCAAAGGCCATGCCAATGACCGCGCCTCGCTCGATCAAAGCCCGGATCTGATCGTCATTGAACTGGCGATTCCAATTCGCCAGAGCGCGGCAATTGTGGTGGCTCGCCCAAACAGGTCCGGAGTAGTGAGCCAGCGCATCCCAGAAGCTTTCATCACAAAGATGCGTTGCATCAAGGATGATGCCTAGCCGTTCCATCTCTTTCAGCAACTCGCGGCCTTTCGGTGTGAGCGGACCCTCATCGTCAGTCCCGTGCCCGTAAATTCCCGGGCCATAGTGGACAGGACCAAGAGCGATCAATCCATCGGCGCGCGACTTTTCGAGATGCCGCCAGGAGAGGATCAGTCGCCCCCTTCAAGACTCAGTAGATAGCCGATGGGAAGCTTTGCTGTGTCTTCGGGTTTTGCGTTGCGCCAGAGCGTAGCGTGCGCCTCGACCTCGGGCCACGTGCGCAACTGCACGATCTCGCCGCATTCCTCCATTGCCCGATACCAGGCGAGTTGGCCCTGCGTCTGCGCCCAAGCCTGTTCCGGACTCTTCCAGCCAGGCAGTTTGCTGAATCGAGCGGAGTAACGCGCAATCTGGGTTGCGACACAGATTCCGATTCGACCGCGTCGCATTTCGGGAAGGCTGACCGTCCCGCGCGTACGGTCCGGAAGATCCGTGAGGCCGAGTTCGCGGCGGCGAATCTCAACGAGCGGGAGCCGTATGTCGCGGTTCCACTCCATTGCGTTCATGGAAAGGTCGAGATGGGCGTCAAAAATCAGAGAAATGTTGTCCATAATCCTTCGTCACGATATGCGCGTGCCGGCGCGGGACGTTGCAGACACGATCAAACGGAATCTAGATTGTAGACCACAAATCATCGCCGGCGACACGTTCTCGCGATCTCGTTCTGTTCCACACGGGACGTCACCGGCTTCTTAATGTCGAACTCAGCTCTCCGGAGTCAGGCGGAACGATGGTTCCGGGTAATCACCCTCTTTTGAATGATTGCCTTGACCGGCGATCTGACCCCTTTAATTGATGCCCCCAGGCTTTCCAGAGCAGCCAGCCCGACTCCTTGTGGGGACACTCGGCCTGAGGCCATTGTTGCTCGGGAGAGAGGCGGTTACTGAGATTTTCGAGAGCGCGTGTTTCCACGTTCCAGAGCAGAGCCTACGATTTGTCCGCAATCATTGATCGCTGTGGCTTTGCTCGAGCCGCCGCCAGCCGTGACCCGGTCGTGTATGTCCCACGCCGCTCCATTCTTATCCCAGTACACGCATATTCGTGGTACTCCTCGGGTTGGTAAGCGCCGACGATCTAATTCTAATCATTGATTCCGTTTGCTTCGCTGTGCTTGAGTCCGAGATCCGTCATCCTGCGAGAGGGGAATGTCGTATATGAATGCCCGCCGTTGCTTGAACCAGACGGGAGTACCGTATCCGTGTCCGACCATACTACGGCCTTGCCGATGTTGTTGATGCCAGTCGCCATGCTCCATCGCGTTGTCCGGCATCAAGGTACCCATATTTACCGCCGATACGTTCGGCTGCCCTGATGCCTCCATAACCGGCAAGCGAGCCCGGATCTGTTGCGTCGTAGAGGAGATCGTGCGTCCTGTAGAGCACAGCATAATGAGCCTCGTGGATGGAACTTGGAAACCCGTGATCGTTCCAACAGCCGTTGGTTGTCGACTTGAAGAAGGTTGGTTCGACTTTCATTCAAGAAACGCGTCGGTCGAATACAGCCTGCTTTGACGTGATCGGTAAAAAGAGGCTGCATCGTGCGCTGCGATTTGCTGTCGTGGTCTAAAGATATGCTTTGGTCATGAGACTTGCATTTGTCGGTTTGGGTAGGATGGGGGCCAACATGGCGCGAAACTTGCTTCGTGCGGGCCACACGCTGACGGTTCATAACCGCACACGGAGCAAGGCAGATGTATTAGTCCTGGAAGGCGCTAAGGTGGCGGACTCGCCGGCTGACGCAGTAAGCGGCTGTCAGGCGGTCATAACAATGCTGTCCGACGACCACGCCGTGGAGGACACCGTCTTTGGGAACGCCGGCATAGGATCGGGATTGCCGGCGGGCGCTATTCACATCTCCTGCAGTACCATCAGCACGAACCTCGCGCGGAGGCTTGCGCTGGAACACAACGAGCGCGGCCAGTCATACCTGAGCGCTCCGGTGTTCGGACGGCCAGAAGCTGCCGAGGCAAAGAAACTGCTCGTAGTGGCCGCCGGACCGAAGGATTTGATCGATCGCTGCCAAGAGGTCTTCGATTCGATCGGCCGTCAGACCTTTGTTGCCGGTCAGGAGCCCTGGCAGGCGAACGCCGTGAAACTCTGCGGCAATTTTATGATCGCTAGCATGATAGAAAGCTTCGGAGAAGCCAATGCTACGTTACGGAAAGCCGACGTAGACCCGCATCTTTTTCTCGAGGTTATGAACGCACTGTTCGCGTCAGCTGTGTACGCAAACTATGGGCGCATCATTGCCGACGAACAATTCGAGCCGGCCGGCTTCGCGCTCAGGCTGGGGCTGAAGGACGTCCGATTGATGCTGGAAACAGCGCAGGAATGCCAAGCTCCCATGCCCCTAGCCAGCTTGATTCGCGATCACCTTCTCTCTGCTATGGCAGCAGGCCAAGCCGACCATGACTGGTCTGGTTTCGCGCGAATCGCAGCTCGAAATGCGGGACTCTGACGACAGACCTACGATTTCGCTCGGGTTCGTTCTTCGGCTTCGGCGAGCCATCCGCGTCGCAGTCGTTCCTCGGGTATGTTCGATAGGTAAGGTTTGATGTCCAAGATCGGAGTGCCTTCGAGCATGTCGATCCCGCGGACGCGAAGGACCGGACCGCTCCGCCGCAGTATCTCCACAATCGTTAACCCAATCGGATTTGGACGCCTCGGTGATCGGGTGGCGAACACACCGTGCGGCCGATCGTCGGTCGGAGGCGTGACCGTCAGATTGAATCCTTCGGAGCGATGGAATGTCCAGATGACAATCAGGTGAGAAAAGCCTTCTATATCCGTGAGGCCGGCCTCGAACTCCGGTCGTATCTCGAGATCTCCTTCGGCGTCGTGCCTGGCGCCGAGTCCCTTCGGAATGTCCTTAGTATCAGTGTAAAGACTTCGTACATATCCTATCGGCTCCATGGAAAACATGCACCTCCTATCCTCGTACACTCAGAAAACCTTCTCGCGTTTTCCGGAAGACACATCGCGGGTAACGTGTTTACATTGATGAAAGGCATCGGCGTAAGAATGCGGTCTCTGATATGAACAGGTTATTGGATGGGCTGTCGCTCAAGCCTTCGCGATCGTTTCTGGCTGGTACGGTTTTACTAATAGTCATCTTTGCAGCCGCTGGTATTTCCTATTTGCATCGCTACCCCGTTTCTGCACCGGCTGTGATTGGCATTTACCTCGCATTCATTCTGCTCCTCGTCCTCAGCGTGGCGCCCGCATCGAAAGGCACTCGACAGGTCAAGTCGCTGTCGACTTCACGGGGCCACGTCTTTTTTGTCGCGATCTGGTGCCTTCCGTACTTCGTCTATGCCGCCGGTACCGGCGACTTCCGTTGGACGGCGCTCCTTAAACTTCTCGCGATTGCGGCGGCTCCTGTAGTCATCTACAGCCGATTCCCACCTTGCAAGCCAGACGCGTTTTCCTGGCAGGACGCATGCGTTGCGGTGGTGTTGGTCGGCTTCGTCCTTTCAGGTCAGCTCAAAGGCATCTGGAATGTGCCGTTGAACCTCGACTTCATGAGCCGTCTTTTTCTCGTCATGGTCGCATCCTGGTGTTGGACCTTTGTCCGAGTGGTGCCGGAACTCGGGTACTCTTTCCGTCTTTCACGTGAAGTGGTGAAACAAGCGGCCGTCAATTTCTCTATTTTTGCCGTGATCGCCGTACCGTCAAGTCTGGCCATGCACTTCACCCGATGGAATCCTCGCTGGCCTGGCGTCGCGCCGTTCCTTCTGAATTACCTAGAAATCTTCTTCTTCATAGCGCTACTCGAAGAGCTCTTTTTTCGGGGCTTTCTTCAAAGCCTGCTCTCGACCACTCTGCGATCGTGGGTCGCTGCTCAGGCGCTCGTGTCGATCCTGTTTGGCTTCTTCCACATTCTGCACGCGCCGTTTCCAAACTGGCGCTATGTAGCGCTCGCCTCAGTAGCAGGATGGTTTTACGGCTCGGCCTTTCGCAAAGGCGGCAGTTTGATGGCCTCATCGCTTGTACACGCAGCCGTCGATACAATCTGGCGGACGTGGTTGTCGGCGCGTTAGCGCTCGTTCACAACTGCGTTCGACGGCAGCAACACGGCTCGGAGGGATAATGGAGAGGACCACCTAATACCGTCGGGTAACACCAGCATGTTTCCAAGTGAATTCGATCCGCTCGTCGCGGAATGGTTTGCAGCGCGATTCGGACGAGCAACGGAACCTCAGCTTCAAGGCTGGCCAGAGATCGCGGCTGGCCGCGATGTGCTGATCTCGGCACCGACCGGTTCCGGTAAGACTCTCGCCGCGTTTCTTATCTGCCTCGATCAGCTAGTACGAGAGGCCCGCTCCGGCGTTCTGCGCGATGAGATATCCGTCGTCTATGTCTCGCCTCTTAAAGCCCTTTCAAACGACGTGCAACGGAACCTTGAAGTACCCCTTGCGGAGATTGCGGCGCTGGCGAGCCAGAAAGGGATTCCACTAGCTCCGATCCGAGCGTCCGTACGAACGGGCGACACACCGGCCTGGGAGCGACAGCAGATGATCAGGCAGGCTCCTCACATTTTGGTGACAACCCCCGAGTCCTTATTCATCCTGATGACGGCGGAAAAATCGCGAGCGATGCTGCGTACAACGCGAACCGTCATTGTCGACGAAATCCACGCGATAGCCGACGACAAGCGCGGAGCGCACCTGTCGTTAACCCTGGCGCGGCTGGACGCGCTCACAAAGGTGTCGGGCGGCACTAAGCCCCAACGCGTCGGACTCTCGGCAACCGTGCGGCCAATCGAGGTGGTTGCGGATTATCTGTCTACCGGCGCCTCGGTGGTTGATGTCGGCCACCGCCGCGATATGGATCTCTCGATCGAAGTTCCGAACGACGAACTTGGCGCAGTCGCAACAAGTGAAATGTGGGCGGAGATCTACGATCGCATCGCCCGCCACATTTCAAGCCATCGAACGACGCTGGTGTTCGTCAACACACGCCGAATGTCAGAGCGTATCGCACACGCGCTGGCAGAGAGGCTCGGCGACAATGTTGTACTGCCGCATCACGGTAGTCTTTCGCGAACGCTCCGCCTCGACGCCGAAGCGCGCCTGAAGGGAGGCGAACTCCGTGCCGTGGTCGCGACGGCTTCTCTCGAACTCGGTATCGATATCGGAAGTGTGGACCTTGTGATTCAGGTTGGGTCCACAAGGTCGATTGCGGTCGCGTTGCAACGTGTGGGCCGGTCGGGGCATTGGGTGGGAGCCAAACCCAAGGGTCTGTTGGTACCGACCACGCGAGATGAATTGATCGAGTGCGCCGCCCTTATTCACGCGATTCGCGTGGGTGACCTGGAGCGCATTGCCATTCCTGAAAACGCCATCGATATTCTCGCGCAGCATATTGTTGCGGAAACCGCGGCGGAAGACTGGCGCGAAGAGGATCTATACGCACTGGCGCGAAGCGCATACCCGTATCGGAATCTGGACCGCGGCGCCTTCGACTCAGCGATCGAAATGTTGTCGGAAGGGATCGCGACGTCGCGCGGGCGTAGCGGGGCCATGCTGCACCGGGATCAGGTGAACGGTCGAGTTCGAGGCAGGCGCGGAGCGCGACTCGCCGCGATCACCTCCGGCGGCGCCATTCCGGAGAATGCGGCCTATACCGTCGTCGCGGAGCCAGAAGGCAAAACGGTAGGCACGCTCGACGAGGACTTCGCAATGGAGAGTCTGACGGGTGATGTGTTCCTGCTCGGCACGCATTCCTGGCGCATTCGGCACGTTATGCAGGGCCGTGTTTATGTCGAGGACGCGCACGGGGCGGCCCCTTCAATCCCGTTCTGGTTGGGCGAAGCTCCGGGGAGATCGGCAGAGCTATCTACGTCACTTTCACGATTGCGAAGCTGCATGCTTGCCAGCCCTGGATTTGACTGGCTAAAAGAAGAATGCGGGCTCGACGAGGCGGGCGCGAGCCAAGCGATCGCGTACGTTCGCGCAGGCGCCGCTGGACTTGGCGCGTTGCCCTCATGCGACACGGTGATTGCTGAGCGCTTCTTCGATGAGGCCGGCGGAATGCAGCTCGTGCTTCATGCACCCTTCGGCTCACGTGTGAATCGCGCGTGGGGCCTTGCGCTGCGCAAGCGCTTCTGCCGCACCTTTAACTTCGAACTACAGGCCGCAGCGACAGACAACGGAATCGTGATTTCGTTGAGCGACCGTCACGCCTTTCCGCTCGAGCTTGTATTCGAGTTCCTGAAGGCGGCGACCGTGCGTGATGTCCTGACGCAGGCGCTGCTCGATGCGCCGATGTTCGGAACCCGCTGGCGGTGGAATGCGACTCGTTCACTCGCGATCTTGCGTTTCCGGGGAGGGACGAAGGTTCCGGCCCAGATCCAAAGGATGCGCTCCGACGATCTGTTGGCCGCCGTCTTCCCAGATCAGGTTGCGTGTGCTGAAAACCTGGCCGGGCCGATTCGGATTCCCGATCATCCGCTCGTAAACGAAACCATCGCGAACTGCCTCGATGAGGCGATGGATCTTGAAGGACTCGAAGTGGTCCTGCGCGGAATCGAGTCCGGCGCGATCCGTACGCTTACGCTAGACACACCCGAGCCTTCCGTATTCAGCCATGAAATTCTGAACGCGAATCCATACGCGTACCTCGACGATGCTCCTCTCGAGGAACGCCGTGCGCGAGCGGTAATGCTTCGGCGCACACTACCCGCGGATGCGGCGGACGGGACGGGAATTCTGGATCCCGCTGCAATCGAGCAGGTCGCGGCCGAGAGTTGGCCCGAGGTCCGCAATCCCGACGAATTGCATGATGCGCTACTCACTTTAATCCTGCTGCCGCCGGTACCGGAATGGTCGACGTATTTCTTGCAGCTTCAATCCGCGGGTCGGGCGTCGGTACTCCTGCGGCAGGAGCGGGAATTCTGGTCGGCCACCGAGAAGCGTGACCTTGCGGAGGATACCGTCGCAGTGCTCCGCGGCTGGTTGGAATCCTCTGGACCGTGTACCGTATCGGGCCTGTCGGACAACCTCAGTTTCAATCGCGACGAGATCGAGATCGCGCTTGGGCAGCTCGAAGCGGAAGGCCAGGTGCTGCGCGGCCGGTTCACTCAGGCATCGGCCGATGCGGAAGTTGAGTGGTGCAACCGGCGCGTACTGGCTCGAATTCATCGAACGACATTGGGGCGCTTGCGGCGAGAGATCGAGCCTGTCACAGCACTGCAATTCCACAACTTTCTCGCGCGATGGCAACATGTCGTGCCGGGATCGCAGCTTCATGGCGCCGATGGAGTCCTGGAGATCGTCCGGCAACTGCAGGGCTACGAGATTCCCGCTGCAGCGTGGGAAGCGCAAATTCTGACGCAACGCATCGCCAAGTATGAGCCGAAGCTGCTCGATGAACTCTGCCTTTCCGGTGAGGTCGTGTGGGCGCGAGTTTCACCACATCCAGCGTTAGAGGATGGCGAGGGCAAGCGAATACGCGCGACACGAGTTGCGCCGATCGCATTGCTGCTTCGTGAGGATGCGCCGTGGCTGGTAGCCGAGAAGGAAGTTAAGGAAGCTTTCGATTCGCTGTCCCACGCTGCTTGCGACGTGCTGGCAGCGCTCGAAAGGGAACGCGCGGTGTTCTTCGCCGATCTTGCGCGCGCAGCCAAACGGCTGCCGAGTGAAACGGAAGATGCGTTGTGGGAGTTGGTTGCCGCAGGCCTGGTAACGGCGGACGGGTTTGAAAACCTCCGAGCACTGATCGACCCTAAGCGGAGACGTGGAGAAGGTCGCGGTCGTCACACGCGGCCGCGTCACTCAGCCGGACGCTGGGCGCTGACACCTCGGGATACTGTTCCCAATGCCGAACGAGCAGAAAAATGGGCGGACCAGTTGTTGACCCGATGGGGCGTACTGCTTCGAGATCTCCTCGCCCGCGAGGCCGGCGCTCCCGCGTGGAGAGATCTTCTGCCGGTTTTGCGGCGAATGGAAGCGCGGGGGCAGATTCGCGGCGGCCGTTTCGTGGCAGGCTTTACGGGCGAGCAGTTTGCCCGGCCGGAAGCGCTCGATCTAATGCGCGCCGTGCGGCGTGCGGGAGATGCTATCGACGCAATCGAAGTGCCGAGCGCGGATCCGCTCAATCTCACGGGAATCATCTTGCCGGGAGCACGCGTGAGTCCACTTACAACACCGATCCCGGCACTCACGCCGCGAGCCGATCACCCGCGATACCGATGGGAGCATCACGCGTATCAGGCGTAATTCTCGCTAGCTGCGGGGGATTCGAAGTTCCATCACCACCGTCGAGTCTGACGGTCCGGAATAGTAGCCGGGCGTGATGCGAATCACCTCGAAATTGAA
>CAWGVL010000071.1:0-80204 GCA_963825845.1 Bryobacteraceae bacterium
CCCATACCTTGTTTGCCGCTTCCATCGACGGTGCAGCACCTTTGATGAAAAGTTTTCCATCCTGCAAATGCAGATTCTTCACACTGACCTGCTGCTGTTGAATTACCTGCAGCACGGATTGATACTTCGACTTGAGTTCTTCAAACGTAGCCATACATTCCTCCCGTTTGTGAAAAGTCAGAATTCAGTATAGGCAGACCTTGAAGGCTAGAGTCCAGTCGACAATTTTGATTCCATTTCCGAGCGGAGGGCGAAATAAACATAGGTAGGCCGTCGCTGGCTTTCCCTGTCACACCACCGTGCATACGGGTCCGTATACGGCGGTTCGGCTGGTTAAACTGCTAGTCGAGCAACTAACGGCGTAAGTCCAAGCGAGGCGAAGTAGGCATTGGGCAGTGCGATGGACAGGCGGGCGAGTTCGCTGAGCCGCCACGGGCCGTGAGCACTGCCCGCCGTTTGTGCGGCCAGGTCTTTGCCCACGCCCCGTTTGAGTCAATTCCGCAAACCGACTCGTCCCGTTTCCACTGCTTCCAAATGACCGACCGCAGTCGCCGTCTGAGTCCACTCCTCCAAGATCCGTCAACACCGAGGGCGTTTGGCAGAAGCCAAAGTAGCCGCGCCAGCCACGCAGATAGCGGCCAGCTGTGCGACCATCGTTTCCAGCCTAACGCCACTGCGTCCGCCGCGTCAGTTCCCGAATCCGCTGCTTGAACCGCGCAATCGATTTCGGCGCAATGCGCCGTTTCGGCTCGCGCTGCCGACGTGAAGCTGAAGCCCAGGAACTTTCGCTTCCGCTGGTCGAGCCACCGCGCTTTTCGACTCGTTGACCTTGAGCTTGAGCTTCTGTCGTGATGAACCGCGTGATGCTCTCCATCACTCGCTCGCCCGCTCGCTGGCTGCGGACGTAGATGTTGCAGTCGTCCGCATACCGCACGAAGCGATGCCCGCGTCGCTCCAGTTCCCGGTCCAGGTCGTCCAGCACCAGGTTCGACAGCAGCGGCGACAGCGGGCCGCCTTGCGGCGTCCCTTCGTCCGACGGACTCACCAACCCGTTCTCCATCACCCCGGCGTTGAGGAACGCCCGGATGAGTTTGAGCAGCCGCTTGTCGCTGACCCGCTGTGCCAGCCTCGCCCATCAGCATGTCGTGGTTCACCCGATCGAAGAACTTCTCCAGATCGATGTCCACGACCCAGCCGTAGCCCTGCGGCGATGTACTGCCTGGGCTTGGGCCACGGCTTGATGGCGCTGCCGTCCGGGCCGGAAGCCGTAGCTGTGCTCTGAGAACGTCTGGTCCCAACTGCGCTTGCAGAACCTGCAGCACCGCCTGCTGGATGAAGCGATCCAGCACCGTCGGGATGCCGAGTTGTCGCATGCCTCCGTCCGGCTTTGGGAATCTCGACCCGCTTCACCGGCTGCGGCTGGTAGGTCCCGCGAGCAGTTGTTCCCGAATGGTTGGCCAGTGCTGCTTCAGGTACCTCGGCAACTTGCTCGACGGTCATGCCGTCGATGCCGGCAGCTACCCTTGTTGCGTCTTGACTCGTTCCAGTGCCTGCCACAGATTCTCTCGCTCGCAGACTTCTTCCATCAGACGTTCACTTCTCGTCGGGCTTTCGGGTTCGCGCTTCGCCTCGGGCGGTTCGATCCCTTCCTCGGAGCCCTCGGGGCTTCACTCCTACTCATCTCCGGGAAGGCCAGCTCCAGCTGGTTCTTCTGCCGCTTGTCGCCCATGAGTTGCGCTGTCCTACTTGCCCTCTCCATTTACCCGTCCTCGCGACGGGAACCGTTCGGGCCTTCGGCTCTGACTACATCGGCGATGCACTACTATGCCCTCTGCTGACTTCTGCTTCGCGCTCAGACTGCCTCGCGGCATCTCAGTCGCTGATTCCACGGACACGCGAACAGATCTCCCGAGGTAAGCTCGACCGCCTTCGGCGCACACCCGCCGGATTTACAACCAGCGTCTTTGATGGATATGGACTTCGCTGTCAGTTGCCGGCTCGTCCGACGCCGTATGCCTCGTATCCGGTTCTTGTTCATCGGCTCGCGACTTTGCTCCACGCTTCCTTCAGACCCCGCCTCGCGACGACGCCCTTGCGCTTCGCTAACTCTTCACCTCCATCAGGTTGAGTAGAGGACTTTCACCCCCAAGCTGTCGAACATGCTCGGCACACACAAAAAAGCCGGCCCTCTTGTGAGGGCCGGCGCATTGTGGTCTTGACTAGAAAATATATTTCAACGCGAACTGCATGATCCTCGGATCCTTCGCCGTGGTCACCTGTCCGAACGTGTTGCTGTCGAAGTCACTCGTCGGATTGTTCGGGTGGAAGCTGTTGGTCACATTAAAAGCTTCGGCACGGACCTCGATCTTCTGACGTTCTTTGAGCTGGAACGTTCTCGAAAGAGCCATGTCGAACTGCCATGTTCCGGTACCGAGAATGTTGGCCCGTCCCACGGTACCGAACGTTCCCAGCGTGGGAAGCGCGAACGCGGCAGAGTTCAGGTAATTGCGTACACTCTTATCGCCGTATGGATCGCCAAGAACCTGATCCACGCGCTGGTTTCCGGAGCCGTTCAAACTGCGATCCTGTGCAGTTGTGATTGTCATGAAGTTGCCGCTCAGGATCCGGACCAGCGGAGCAATCCGCCATCCCGACGCGAGCATGCGTACATTCGAATTCGAGAACTGCGGCGTTTCCAGCACCGACGACACGTTGAACAAGTGCCTGCGGTCATCGCCGGTAACGGAGCAATTACCGCGGTCGTAGGCGCGGTTGTTCGGATCGGTCAGACCCTGGCCGCGGCGTGCATCGCTCAAGCTCTCCGTCCACAGATCGCTGATGCAATGCGACCAGGTGTAGTTGGCAGAGACCGTGATGCCTCTGGCCGCCTGGCGCTGAACGGAAAGGAGCAATCCGTTATAGTTGGCTGTGCCGCCGTTGTAGATCTTTCCGATATTCGCGTACTTGTCTTTGACGGATGGGTTGGAACCATACAAAAGATTCAGCCGGCGGCGTTGATCTGCGTTCGCCGTTGTGGAGCAAGGATTGTAGGCCACTCCATTGATCGTGCACGAGCCAAGTCCGAGAAACACAGGAAGGTTGATCTGCTGAATGGTCCACAGGTGAATCGTGTTGCTTCCGATATAGCTCGCCGACACAAGCCAATCCTTACCGACCTGCCTCTGCATGCTCAGATTCCACTGGTGAACCTGAACGTTCGCCGTGTCCGGATCGATATCAACAATGTTGTTGAAGTTCGGCCATGGCGTGCTCTTGTCAACGTGCGGTCCGGCAGCGCGCGGGAATGGATCGCCACCCGGAGTCGTAGCCCACGGATTGTCAAAGTTCACGTTGTTGACGCGGATCGTCGGAGCGAACGGTCCCGCCGTTGTCAGTCCCTGAATAAGGAATGTGCTGGGATAGTCGTAGAACGTTCCGGCCGAGGCGCGAAGTGAAGTCTTGCCGTCGCCATTGACGTCCCACGCAAATCCGACACCTCGCTGGAACCGATTCTAAAGCGCACTCTCGGCGTTCCACTATTCCAGGAGCAGCTCTTGAAGATGGCAATGACGGTCGCGGGATTCAGCGGAGGTCAAGCGGAAGAACTCCGCCGCGCCATGGGCTCCAAGCGATCTGAGAAGCGCATGCGGGAAGTCGAGGCCAAGATGCGCGCCGGAATGACGCGCAACGGCATTGTAGGCGCGCAGCAGGATGCCATCGTTCACTCAATCACGTCATTCGCGCTCTATGGCTTTCCTGAGTCACACGCCGCAAGCTTCGCCCTGCTTGCCTATGCGAGCGCCTATCTGAAGTGCCACTATCTCGCAGCGTTCCTGGCTGCGATGCTGAACAACCAGCCCATGGGCTTCTATCATCCGGCAACTCTGGTGAAGGATGCGCAAAGGCACGGCCTCCGGGTACGGCCCATCGATGTCACCCAATCCGACTGGGACTGCACCGTTGATCCCGCCAAGAGTCTGCGGATGGGCCTTCGCTACATCCGTGGTCTGCGTGAAGAGGCCGGCCGGGCCATCGAAACCGCCCGCAAAGCATCGCCCTTCAAGAGCATTGACGATCTCGTAAGCCGGGTCCCAGCATTGAGAAAGGATGAACTCCGCACATTAGCCGAAACCGGAGCTCTGAATTTCATCAACGATATTCGTCGCCGTGACGCACTATGGGATGCCGAGCGCGCACGCCGCCCCGCCGGACCGCTCCTCGATGCTGTCCAACAGATCGAAAAGTCATCGCCTCTCCAGCAAATGACGTTAAAAGAGCGGCTCCATGCGGATTTCACAGGAACAGGCCTGACGGTCGGAAGACACCCGATGGCATACTACCGGCAGGAGATGGAAAGGAAAGGAGTCCGCAAGGCAATCGAACTTCACTCGTTGCGCGACGGTCAACTAGTAAAGGTAGCAGGAGCCGTAATCGTTCGCCAACGCCCGGGCACGGCACACGGTTTCGTATTCCTGAGCCTGGAAGATGAAACAGGAGTAGCCAACATCATCGTCGAACCCAAAACCTTCGAGCGAAACAAAGAAGCTCTCGTCACGAACCCCTTTTTGCTAATCCACGGAACCCTACAAAACCAGCAGGGAGCCATCTCCGTAAAAGCCGGCAAAGTAGAAGCCATAGACGTGAACGCAATCCCCGTCCCATCCCACGATTTCCACTAATCTCAAGCTCTATCCGAGCTCAATCGGTGTTCTCGGTGGCTAATTTAGCTACTTCCCGTGAGGCAAAGTCTCCCACATCGTCGACGCCGGCGTCATCGGCACATGGCTCTGTAGCTTCGACCGGAAATCCCCTAAACTCCGCCAACGCGTAGTAGCGTTCAGATCCACCTCCGCCATCACCACCGTGCCCCAATCCTTGGCTGCGGCAATCGGCTGCCCCGTGTGGTCCCACACTGCCGATAACATCCAGTTGCTCGAAACATCCTCATACGTGCTGCTGACCAGATAAACATGGTTCTCGGCCGCCCGGGCACGAGCTAACTCAGGATTACATCCCCATACCGGCCAGGCGATCACCTCAGCTCCCCGCTTCGTCAACTCACGAGCAACCTCGGGGAAAAACCCGTCGTAGCAGATCATCATCCCGAGATTCCCGAACCGCGTCTTGAAAATCGGATACTCGTTCCCTGGCACAACTCCAGCCGACGCCTCTCCATCCGGCAGCGTCACCTTGCGATACACACCGCCGATCTTCCCCTCAGGAGTCAGCAGCACCGAAACGTTGTAAACCTTGTGAGCGCTTTTCTCAAACAGCCCGGCAACAATGTAAAGGTTGTGCTTCTTCGCCAGTTCGCCGAAGTACTCGGTAGAGGGGCCAGGAACGGGCTCCGCGACCTCCACCGGTGCAGCGCCGGTTCCGTAATACGTCAAAGTCTCCGGAAGCACCACAAGGTCAGCTTTCCGGCTTGCCGCCTCCGCGATGTACTGCCCGAATTGGGTTCGTTTCTCCTCCGGAGTCTTGCCGGCCCTGGGCTGGTAATGTACCGTAGCCAAACGCACGATTCGAGGCACAGGAGCCTCTGTCTGCTTTAGCTGTACATCGCTCCATTCCATGCGCCCCTGCGCGGCCCATCGGCCATGCAGTTCAACGACGGCCTGCTTGGCGTCCGAAGGCGCCTGCCACGTTCCTGAAATAGGAGTCCAGCCATCCGGTCCAGGAGCCGCATCCACCGGATACTCGAGCGGAGTCGTCCCCCTATATTTCGTAAGGTATCGATCAACCAGTTTGCGATCGTCAATCACGCGTTCCCCGGCAGCGTCATACCACTGCACCGTAACGACTGCGCACTGCTGCGGAAATTGAACTCCGGTGACTTTCCGGTATGCGTCAAACTTGTAGAACTTCTCGCCTTCCACCGGGAAACTTCGGCGCCAGAACCCGTCCAGTCCATCCCGGGCGTCGGTCTCGATGACGAAGGAACCGGCGCCGGATCGGCCGCCTTTTGCGTTGTAAAGGAACTTAGGCCGGATTTCCTCGCGTAAGGCTTCAGTCGTCCAGCCCGCCGGCGCGGCTGACTCGCGAACCTCCGCGGAAAACAAAGGGAAGACCGTGAAAACACAGCCGAGCAGACTCAGGTACCGCATGGGGCAAGTATATCGCTAATCGGTCATAGCAGACTCACCCGGCGGGGTCGTCGTTTCGCGTACTTCTGTGCCGTCAGTATCGTTTCTGACCACGGCAATTCTCCGCCGGAACGGCTTCGTAGCTCGGTAATCCTGGCCAGATAAGGATCCAGGTGTGCAACCACTTCATCCGGAAACGGACTTACCGGAGCGTCGGGCCGTGTCTTCAGCCAGTTGACAACAGGTGGAACAATGGACTCCTTTGTACGCTTGTGCTTCTTCGGATCAAAGGCGCCCAAGTCGGATATGTACTTCAGGTACTCGTGTTCCTCGGGCACAAGTACCAGCCAGTCGTGCGAGTCCTCGTTCAGGAAACGCCGCGACATCGCGAATCCAAGCTCGAGCGGCATGTTGAATCGCGCGAGGCTTTCGCTTCCCTCGCCCCGGCACCGGGACAGGTCGTGGATGGAGTAGCGCGAACCGAACATCGCCTTGCGAATGCGGTCAATCCGCGAGTCGGAAACTGTCCCCGTATCGGTGGCGCTCCTGGGCGTAAATCCGCAAGCCACGGTCGCGAACAGAATCGAATCGAATAGTTCCTGGAACTTATCGTCGTACGGACAGTTGATGAAGACTGAGGTATTGGGGTCCCACGGATCGGGCCGCTGAACTTTAGAGCTGTCGCGTACCGATTTCCGCGGCACTCGCTTATAGGCCTAAGCCCTTTAGTTCCTTCGCGACAGTCGCGATTGAATCGAGCCGGAGTTTGCGCTCCTTGAGATCGGCTTTCGAAATCGGCACAATTCTCGGCTTCCGGACCGATCGCAGCGCACGGACGATAGTATCGATGAATTTCGGCCAGTGCTGCTCGTCGCCCGGAACGGTAAGCGACTGCCAGTTCTTGAGGAAATTCGGCAGCTCAGCGGAATCGACAACGAGGGGGATCAGCTTCTTATGCTTCTGGAAACCCGAGGCTTCATCGAGAATCGCCACCCATTCCCGCTCCTGCGCAGTGGACCGTTCGGAGTTCGGGCCGATCAGTACGAGAAAAGCATCACAGCTCGCAATGGTCTCCGCTGGAGACTCACCGCTCAGCAGCATCATCTCGAAACCCCGGGACTCGAGTTCGCTTGCAAGCTTCCTCGCAACGGGCAGTGTGTCACTCGAACTTGAAACGAAGAGGCGGGCCATTCGCTGGTCTCTACACCTAGTGTAACGACTTTTGAGAATTTCGAAAGGCCTTTGCATGTCACGCAAAGTTCCGCGCAAGCCCCCCACTTGGCGGTAGGATAACCCCGCCAATAATCTCATAAGAAAAAAGAGAGTACCTGATCAGATTACCTACTAATAGACTTACAGAACAGCCGCAGTCGCTTGCCGGGATTTCGGAGGCTCCTCCGAATTCTTAAGAGTGAACTGAATATTTTGCCCGAAAGGACAGATCGTGTCTTATACAGAACAGTGCGATAGTATCGGAACGTTAGAAGTCGGCATCATGGAAGAGCGCACAAAGCCAGAAACTGAGCCGGACCTTGAAGAAACTACGCAACAGGCGAACGACTGGGCTGAACTCGTACAAAATATTCGTGCCGGTGACGCAAATGCCATGGAGAAGCTCTACCAGGTATTTGCGCGCGGGATTCGACTCTATTTGTGCCGCCAACTGGGATTACAGGATGTTGACGATAAAGTCCACGATACATTTCTAATCGTCGTTCAGGCAATTAAGAACGGCGAACTCCGTGAGCCGGACCGTTTAATGGGTTTTGTCCGGACAATCGCGCGACGGCTGGTGGCCGGGCACATCGATCAGATGGTGCATCGCCGTCGCGACAATGTGCCGGTTGAGTCCGGAATCGCAATCTCTGATGACGCCGCAACACCCGAACAAGATGTTCTTGGCCGTGAAAAAGTCGACATCATGTTTGAAGTCCTGCGCGATATGTCCGGAAGGGATCGTGACATCCTGACGCGCTTCTACCTCTATGAGGAGTCTCAGGAAACCATCAGCCGCGAGATGGACCTGACACCCACCCAGTTCCGGCTTCTGAAGTCCCGCGCCAAGGCCCGCTTCGCCGAGCTTGGAAAAAAGAAACTGGACAACAACAATTCAGTGAGAACTTCGCCGCGGCTTCAGCACTAATAGGGCTGAAACCCGATTGGTAGTACGAAACACCTTAGGGTTCCAGGGAAGTTGATGATGAGCAAAACACAATTGCCACATATCGCAGAGGATGCTCTTGAGTTGTATGTCATGGGCCGCCTTTCTGAACCGGAGGCCGAAGTAGTCGAGGAACACCTCCTTGTCTGCCATCAGTGCCAGGACCTTCTCGAGGAGACGGAAGAGTTCGTCAAGGCCATTCGCGTGGCTGCGCGTGAACTCGAAAATGAACCTGAGGCACAGCCTCAGGTTCAACTCCGGCCGGAACCGAAAGCCGAAGCCTGGTGGCGCAGACTGTTCGCGATCCCGACCCCAATGATTGCCGCGGCTGCTTGCGCGATGCTCGCGTTTTTCGTGCTGATTCCACGCGAGAAACCGAATGCCGTGGTCGATCTTCGAGCCATGCGCGGAGCCGAGGCTGCCGCCGTCGCCCCGCCGAACGCGTCCTTAACGATGAACTTGTCACTCACAGGCGTGGAATCACAGGGTTCGCTCCGAGTCGAAATCGCTGATTCCGTAGGAAACATCGTTCGCAAAGCGAGCGTCGACCGAAAAGGTGAACAAGCAACGGCGCATGCGGACGGTCTGAAAACAGGAACGTATTGGGTTCGGCTCTACTCGGGAAATGAGTTACTCCGTGAGTACGGCCTTACTGTGCAGTAGTTCCGTAGAGCCGCCGGTAAACGTGCGCGTTTCGTAGAACGATCTGGATGTAATTGCGAGTCTCGGTAAACGGGACGGTTTCGATGAATTCGGCCGGTTCACGGTAGGAAGCCCAAGTGGCCCACTCATCCGACCGGCTTTTTCCAGCATTGTAGGCAGCGAGCGTTTCCTCCCACTTGCCCTCATGCTTATCCAGAAGAGATTTCAGGTAGTAAGTGCCGAGCTTCAGGTTGATGTCCGGCTCGAACAGCATCGCCGGGGAGAATCGGGGCATCCCAACGCGCCGGCTCAGTTGTCGTCCCGTCGAGGGAAGTACTTGGGTCAGCCCGTAGGCTTTCGCCCGGGATATCGCTTTCGGATTGAACTCGGACTCCTGACGAATCAGGGCGGCAACGATGTACGGATCCAGTCCTCGCGCGCGGCTATTCGACTCGAGCGCCGTCCGGTACGGGAGCGGAAACGCGAGTTTCCAGAACTTCTCGGGTGCAGCCTCCATCGGAAACGTCAGGTATCCGGTCGCAAACCTCTTCACGTACCGGAGCGACACGTCATATGCTCCTCGGCGGGAAGCAATCTCGGCGAGAGCCATCGCGGCAGGGTACGGATTGGCTTCGTTTTGCGCAGCCCACTGCAATTCGACCTCGGCCCATTCGGAAAGTTTAGCGGCTTCAAGCAATTGGGCGCGTTCGAGCCGGATTTTCATCGACGGCGCCGCCTGGAAGTCGACCGCCACCGTCCGTTTGGGTTTGTTTCGCACGAGAGTCGTGTAATAGGAGAGCGGATAGCGCTCCGCCAGCTCAGCATAACGGCCGAGGAAATAGAGGGCTGCGCTGGCCTTTTCCGATTGCGGGAACAACCGGAGATGCTCCTCGAACAGGTTGGATTTTTGCCGGCGCATGTGCGCCAACCAGGCTACCTTCCAGTGGCAGAACGCCGCCTCGGGTTCGTTTGGAAACTCCCGGTAACAGGTGCGATACAGCGGTTCGTACTCGGTGGCTTCGTTTCGTATTAAGTGCGCATTTGCTTGATTTACAAGAGCTTTGAGCCGCCACGCTGACTTCGGATAGCGCTCCGCCAACTCATCGACGGCCGCTCTCCCTGCGTCATACAGCTTGGCTCTGCGCGCGGCGATATGGACGAGGTAAAGCCGCTCGGCGTTAGCTTCCGGATGACTCACCTTCAGTGACGTAAGCGCCTCATAGGTATCGCCGATGGCTCGGACGCGCGCGAGATCACGGTCAGCTCCGCCAAATTCGAGCGCCATTTCGGCATACTCGCGCCGGGCACGAGCGGCTTGTCCGTCGCGGACCAGGCGGGCAGCCCGCTCGAGACGAACCTGCGGCATCGCCGGTGGGAAGTTGTCGGTGAGAATGCCTTTCAGGCGTTCAAGAGCAATCTCGGCTTCTTCGGCCTCTTTCGAGACCGGGTACTCATAGAAAACGCGTTGGAAGTACGCCGCCGCGCCCGCGGTATCACTGGCCGCTTCCGCATTGCGAGCCAGCAGAAGCAATCCTTCGGGTCGGGGCAGACGCTCGGCGTGGTCGCGCAGAAGTTGGAGTGCATCGGCGTACTGCCCGAGTTCCTCATAGGACCGGGCAGCGAGAATAGCGGCCCGACCGATCAGCGGGGAAACAGGCTGGAAATTCCAGATGGGTCGAAGCGCGTCGATGACCTGCTTATGATCCCCGGCCGCGGCATAGTCCTCCGCAGCCAGCAGCGCCCGGTAATCTGCGACCTTGTCCGAGAGCTTATCGCCCGTCGACTGCGCCGACAGGCAGAGGCCCAGGATACTCAGGACCGAGAGCGATAGGGTTATCTCGCGCCAGCGTCTTCTGCAGCTCAAGGTGGAAGTAGTCCACCATCGAAGGGCAGGTTTCGATGAACTCTCTCCGAAAAGCTTCACGTCCCGCTTCGATCTCCTCTTTCAACACGCCGTAAACGTTGTTGGACCCACGCCCATTCCGAACCTGCCGGGCTTTGTGCAGCAAAATCTCCGCCACGCGGGTTCGCGCGAACCGCTGAGCCCGAAGGTGCTGCTCCTGCTCAGGCTTGGTTAGATCTGTCCATGTCGAAGCTCCGGCCGGCGGAGCCGGCGCCCCGGTGATACGAACCAGATCGGCAGGCGATGACTTCACCACCACGGTTTCCGTCGTCGTTTCAATCGAGGCGGCGGCCAGACTCGCCAGCAGTTCCATCGCGCTGACCTCAACCGGTTTATCCCCCGGCTCGGCGTATAGCACTGCCAATACACTCTGACGCGCGACAACGGGGAAAAGATAAACCTTCTTCTCGGAAGCATCCCCAAGAATCGCGGAGATCGTCTGCGAGAGTTCGCGGGGAGTTCCGACCGCGACCACAGTGTCCTTGGATTCGACCGCGCTGCCAATGGCGGGAGCCGCGGTAAGCGGCACAGGCGGATGATCACCTAGGGTGAGACCCTTCGGCGTCACCCCGAAGATGGCTGCTTTCGCGCAGTAAGGCGACGCCGCCTCCAATACGGTCCGAATCCACTCCTCGCGGGACTCCGCGCCCCGGAGCCGCCGGGCGGTCTGGTTCAGAGCGTCGGTAACCTCGCTGCGCGACCGGCGCACCCGATTGTCAACCGATGCCGTCAAGCTGTCGTGAAGGCGATTCTCAACGTCGGCAAACCGCTCCTCGAAGATCTGATCGAGCCGGTCGCGCCAGCCGGATTCCAGTTCCTCTCGAATGCGATCGACCTGCAACTGCCAGGCTGCCGCGACCTGTTCGCGGGCGAGCGCCTGCGCTTCCGCGATCGCTGCTTTCAGTTCCGAGGCGGTCTGATTCTCATCCATGCGTGGAAACGACATTCTAGCGCGCAGTGTCGAGATTTACACGCACGGTACGGTTGGCCGATGCGAGTTCCATCTGCAGCCGGCCATCCGCCAGCGTAATCCCGTCACCCGTGAAACGCTCCGTCCCGAGAGACGCCTGGACGTCAGACAGCCGATACTGCGGTCCGGACCGCGTGACGGACAGCGCGAAATCTCCAGTAGCCGTACGGACCGTCTGCTCGGGCGAGAGCACGATCTGACGCGCGTGGAACGTACCTTCGCCGCTCAGATTGACCAGCAGATCCAGTCCGGCTCCAAGTGTTTGGAGAGAACCTTCGAGATCGACTTTCCCGTTCTTCCAGGCAACGTTTTGCACGCGGCCGCGAAGCTTATACTGAGGCTCGCTTTTGGTGATGTCGATCACCCCTGTGCCTTTGAACGAACCCTCTTCGAGACGGCCTTCGAGGTTAGTCAGTTGAACGATCCCACCATCCCAGACCAGGCGCGAGCGGACTCCTCTCGCAACGGTGTCCCCGGCGGTCAGCGTCCCGATCCGGATCTGTCCTTCGGCCTTCCGATTCTCCAGCCAGTCGGGCGTTGCGACGCGCCTGAGTCGAAGCGTTCGGGCGAAAAAGCCCTCGTCACGCCGCATCGCAGGCGCCAGCAAGCTCTCCACGTCGGAGATCGCCGCCTGCGGGGCCGAGAAATCGAAATGATGTGGACGGACTTTGGCCGGATCGTACGAATAGCTTCCATAAAATTCGACATCTCCGGTTGTCGCGCGCATCTGACGTACTCTCAACGCATCGCCGTCGATATCAATCCTCGCGGTCGCGATGCGTACCGGTTTCGCCACTCCGGGCACTCTTGTTGCGGTGTCGCGAACGTCGAAGCTGCCAGTCCAAACCCCGGGCAGCGCATCCACCTGGCGATACCGCAGCGCCGCTGACCAGCGGCCGCCCTGGAACCGATTCACCAAAGGAACGGCTGTGCGACTCAGCAGACGAAGGCCCTGACCGGAGATGGTCGCATCGAGAGTGCGAGTCGCCGGATTGTATTCGCCTTCGAGTTGCGCGCCTTGCCCCTCCTCTCCGACAAGCGCGGCCGGCGCAAGCTTGATCGAGTCGCCGTGGATCAACAGCGAAGCCTCACGAAGCTTGAGTTCAGGACCATCCTGCAACTGGACCGACCCATCGTTGACAAGCAGTTGTCCCTGCAGCCCGGATTGAGAGCTGAACCCGACTGTTCCCACGACACGGCCATCTACAGAAACCCCCGCAGGCACCGGTGCGCCGAGGTCGCGCGCTACCCCGACAAGAGTCGTCGCGGCAAGCTCATTGACGGACATGTCAACGGACCATTGCGGGTTTCTCATTAAATCGGATACAGCGAGCCGCAGATTATTCGGGCTGTTTGATGTTGCGAGATGGATTCGCTGGCTCGCGAAATCAACGCCACCTTTGTAATTGACTGTCCATGATCGATCGTGTTCAGTCATCCGGTCCCATCGATGGACGTCCGAAAGGTTGAACGAACCCACGACGGAGAGATTCGCCAGCGGGCCGCTCAGCTTGGCGCGCGAGGCGATTGTACCGTGGTATTCCAGACGCTGCCCACGAAACAAGCCGCCGAGTTCATTCACCGGGCTCTTCTCGAGTTCAAGATCGATGTCGACCTTGCTTTCGGAGATGGTTCCGCTGGCAGTAAACAGCCCGGACGCCCGAGACGCCCGGTCTGTGCGTGCGGGCTCTCCCGAGAATCGGACATACAAAGAATCGCTCCTGGGCGTGACCGTAATGTCCGCTGCCGAGATGTAGAATGCGGCTTTCGTGTGGCCGTTCTTCAGATAGATTCGGCCGTCGCTGACCTGAATCTCAGGCAACGAACGCGTGGACTTGGCGCCTTTCAGGAGTTGAACAACGTTCCATGCGCCAACATCCGGCTTTACGATATTGACGCTCGGAGAAACGAACCGGATGACAGAGAACTCCAGTCTGCCGGTGAACAGGGAACTGAGCCCGACACGCGCTTCGAGTTCGAGCATGTGCGCAAATGGTTCGATGCCGGCGGAAGGATCATCGTAAATAACGACGTTCTCGACCGTGAATCCCGGACCGGTAAACAGGTTGAAGTGAACCTGCCCGATCTCGACCTTGCGATTGAGTTCGCGCTGCAAAGCCTCGCGGATCTGCTGGCCATACCGGTCAGCCTGAATGAACGGCGCCGCGATTCCAAGCGCGATCAAAAGCAGAAAGGCAGCGATCAGGCCACGCTTCATCATCGAGCCATCACCTCCTGCATCAGCCGCGCGTAGGCTGCCGGATCATCTACATCCTCCAGAATACCGGGATCGTCCACTTCCACGTACACCGGCTCATGCGCTCGAATCACGTCTCGTGCGCTGGTATTGCAACCAATGATTTCTTCGACGAGTTGACGATTGATAAGAACCGGATGACCACGCCGGCCTTCGTACCTCGGCATTGCGAACGCGCCTGCATACGGCAGTAACTGCACAACCGTACCTGACGAGATCGCCGGGTAGTCGACAGGAGTAAACAGCACAGCATCGGCTTGACGAACCGCCGCAACGCCGCACTGGAGGGAACTCAACTGCCCTCGCTCAGGATGCGGATTGACGACGATCGTCGCGGGACTCGTGATACCCGCGCACACTCGATCGGCGTCATACCCCAGCACGACAACGGTTTCATCGCACGGCGCGAAGACATCAATGAGAGTGTCGATAAAGTTCCTGCCCTTATAAGACAGGAGCGCCTTGGGCGATCCCATCCGCCTGGATGCGCCGCCAGCGAGAATTATCGCCGCGGTTTTCACGTCAGGTGGGCCCGGAGCCGCTCGTTCAGATAAACGGATTTGGATAGCTGCTTCCAATCGGTGTCGGGATTGCGGCGCATGGCGATCATCTCTGCAACTACCGAGACGGCAATCTCTTCGGGTGTGACGGCGCCGATATCGAAACCCATGGGCGCAAAAATGCGCTCGAACGCTCCGACCGGCACTCCTTCTTTTTCGAGTTCCTTCACCACGCCGATCACTTTGCGCTTACTGCCGATCATCGCGATATAACGAGCGTTAGTACTGGCCGCCCACTTCAGCACCCGCATGTCATCGCGGTGCCCGCGGGTGACGATCACGATGTACGACGACTCGTTGATGGGTAGCTTCGGAAAGATCGACTCGTATTCATCGGCGTATACCTCATCGGCTTCCGGGAATCGTTCGTGGTTGGCAAACATCTCCCGGTCGTCGATTACGACCGTGCGGAAGCCCGCCATGTTTGCAACTTTGGATAAGCTCTTCGAGATATGCCCGGCGCCGAAGATGAATGCGGCCGGCTGAGGCACAACAGGCTCGACAAACACGTCCAACTGTCCTCCGCAGATCAGACCGTTATCGTAAGCGGCGTCCTGGCCAAGACTGAAATGCATATGACGCGGCTTCTCGGTCTCAATCACATCACGCGCGGCGTTCCACACCTCGGCTTCAACGCATCCGCCGCCGATCGTCCCGAGCATGGATCCGTCTTCACGGACCAGCAGTTTGGCGCTTTCAAAGCTCGGGATGGACCCGCGAACCTGCACGATGGTCGCGAGTGCGCATTTCTGGCCGACACGCCGCAGTCTGACGATTTCGTCGAAGATATCCATTAGACGAAGCGGTATTTCTCAGTCTTTTCATCCCACAGGATCCGTTTGCCCTGTTTATAAGACAGTGTCGCCATGTGACCGGGAATCGCGGCAATCTGGCCTGCACGGGCGGGCGCGATTGCCTTTCCTTTGCCCAACACCGCGTCCAGGAAGTTGCGAACGTGATCGGCCGTCGAATCCGGCTGCTGGAAATCCTTGATGTTGTTGAGATGAATCTCACCGGTCTGCTTGGAGAACGGTTTTGCGCCCCGGATGAATTTCGGCTGCGAATAGAAGTGGAGGTTCTGGCGGTCCATCACTTCGATGGTGCCCTTCTGTCCCATGAACTGCTCGCCGTAGCCGTACTGATCGTTGCCGAAGAAGCAGGAGTAGTTCAGGTGGAACCGGTCCGGGTACTCATACAGCGCGCTGAGCGTATCGGGTACTTCGCGATCGTCCTGGAAGCCGGCCTTCGTCCATTGATAGACCCCACCCGAGGCGACACAGGAGTTCGGCACGGTCTTATTGACGACGAAATTACTGATGTCGGTTTGATGGACAAGCAGGTCGGTCGAGATTCCACCCGAATAATCCCAGTAGTTGCGCCACTGGAAGTACCGGTTCTTGTCGAACGGAATGTTTTTATGGTCCGCGGCTTCGAGAAATCGCTTCCAGTCCGTATTTTCAGGGCTGGCGTCCGGTGGAATGATATAGCGCCAAGCGGCAGGAACACCGGTTGCGGGATCCTGATTCGGATCGAAGTTGCGGTACCAGAAGGCGCGCACATAATGGCACTCACCGATCAGGCCATCCTCCACCATTTTCTTGGCCTGGATGTATAGCTTGTTCGATCGGTTCTGCGTTCCGACCTGGACAACGCGATTCGTCTTTTCGGAAAGCTTTACGATCTCGGCTCCTTCTTCGATGGTGTGACCAATGGGTTTTTCAAGGTAGATGTGCTTGTTGGCTTTGAGGGCGGCTATCGCCATCGGATAGTGCAGGTGTTCCGGCGAAGCGATGAAGACAACGTCGACATTGGGATCCGCGAGCACATCCCGATAGTCGACGTAGGTTTTCGGGGTATTCTTTTCTTCCGTTTGGACGATATCCTTCCCCTTGGCGAGGTTGCCCTGGTATGTGTCGCACACTGCAACCACGTTGACCAGGTCCTTGCTTGAAAGGTACATCTGCTTCATCACGTGCTGGCCGCGAGCACCGGTCGCGATCCAACCAACGCGCAGGCGGTTGTTTTGGCCAAAGGCGGGCAATACACCAGGCGCGGCCACCATGGCCGCAGCAGCGCTTTTCTTCAGGATCTCCCGGCGGGAAATATCGTTCATTCGGGTCAAGTCTCCTCGGAGAGCGGATCACTATCAGGATAACAGTGGCCATAGTTACCCGCAGGAACACATGTCCTCCCGCGTGGTCCGGTTTTGACAGAAGTGGTCCGGTCTTGACGCAAAATGTAGGTACCATAACGAGAATCACTCTCCTACTTGCCGCCGCCTTGCGGCCCGTCCTTGCACAGCAGCAGCAACCCGACGCGTTACGATCTCCCGAGATGCATTCGGACGGAAGAGTTACGCTCCGTATCCGTGCCCCAAAAATCGCGAAAGAAGTCGTTGTGAACGGGATCTCAGGCGGCAAATTGGCGATGCAGAAAAAAGTGAAGACGGCGTTTGGAACCTCACAACGAACGCGCTTTAGCCCGCCTTTTATTCCTATACGTTTTGGGATGGATGCATTATCGGTGATGACGCGATCGCCCAAGGCAACGCGAGGCCAATGCTGATCGTGATACCTCTGGGTTATGACGCGCCGGAGATTCTGAACCGCGACCGGTTTGGACCACGCGACCACAAGCTGTTTCAGCAAGCACGTAAGTTCCGCGATGCGCTACTGGCGGAAGTGATTCCGCAGGTGGAGAAAGGGTATCGGGTCGGGACCGATCGGAATTCGTGGGTGATTGCGGGATGATCGATGGCAGATCAGAGTCGTTGTTCACCGGCCTGAACGCGATCGACGAGTTTGCATGGATCGGTTCATTCAGCGCCGGCGGCCTCAGTACGGATTACGACGCCAACTTACCCGGCTCTGGACGAAAACTGGGGCGACCCAGGTCCGAAGCGAACCGCCGGTGCGATGCGTAGAGTCTAACGGTTTGACTAGACCTACTTCAGCCGTCCGGCCGTCCAGAGAATAGCATTCTGCACGAGCGCCTGCCACTCCGGGCTTTTATGCGCCAGTGGGCCGTGTCCCAGTTGGATCGCGACTACGCGCGACTTCGTGTAAGGGCTCACCCACGCGACAGGACCATCGCTCGTCGGGTCGTTCGTGCGCAGCAGGACCGTGTTCTTGTCCGAAATCCACATGCCCTTGTACGTCTCGTCATTGATCCGAAACTTGCGGAGACCTCGTGTGACCGGATGGTCCCGGACGGCTTCTACGTCGAGATCGACATCGTGTTTGTAGGTTGATTTCTTCTCCGAATACTGGCCGCCGGCCAGTTCGCGATACCAGGGCCAATCGTTGAAACTGACCAAGGCATGGTGCAGCACGACCAAGCCCTTCCCCGATTCCGCGAACGCTTTCAGGTTGTCCTTTTGCGCCGCCGGAAGCTCCTGCACCATGTCGTACAGCACGATCACGTCGTACTTCGACAGGGAACCCTTATACGCCACCGGGTGCGGGTTGACATTCGTAATGAAGTCCTTCTGTCCAGTGAACACTGAGTAGAACGTCGGCTCGTGATCATGCCCGCCGGTGACCAGCAGAACACGCACAGGATTCTGCGCAAATGCCGTCACCGAAAGAAGTGACAGAATGGCAACCCGCAACATCGAAACTACCTTTCGGTATCCATGAAGTAGTAAGCGATCATATGACACACGATCATGTGCGCGTCTTCGATACGGCCCATGTGCGGCACGCCTACATTCAGATTGAGTTTCGCCACGGCGCCGAGTTTTCCGCCGTCACGGCCCGTGAGAGCGATGGTTTCGCAACCGATCCCGTTCGCGTATTCAAGCGCATTCACGACATTGGGCGAGTTGCCCGACCCGCTGATCGCCAGTACGACATCTCCGGCTGACGCGAAGTTCTTCAACTGCTCCGTGAACACGCAGTCATAGTTCACATCATTCGCATACGCGAGAACAGTAGCCGTGTTGTCGACCAGCGACATGATCTTGAACTTTTGATCACGCTTGTAGCTGGCGCCTTTCACGATGTCACATACGAAATGCGAGGCGCTCGACGCGCTGCCTCCATTTCCGCAGGTGAAAATATGACGTCCCTCGGTCCGGGCCCGCTTGAAAATATCGATGATCTGATTTACTTTTGCAAGGTCAATCGCATCGATCGCGTTGATAAGGTCTGATTTGTATTCTTCAACAAAGCTCATAAGTGAATTCCTAATTCAGTGCAGCGGCTCCGTACAGCACGCTGTCGTCGCCCAGAGAGGCCGGCACCACATCGATCCTGGCGCGCGACCAACTCGTGATCTGCCGTCCGAGTTCTTCACGCAATGGAAGAAACAGCGCGTCGCCGGCTTTCGCTATTCCTCCTCCAATTACAAGACGCGCCGGATTAAGCAGCATAATCGCCGATTTCAGGCCCAGCGCAAGATCCACTACATACCGTCTCACAAACGCGGGATCTTGAAGCAGCGCCGCCGCAGGCTTGCCGTGATCCCGTTCCAGCCACAGACCGCAGCACATTCGCTCGAAGCAGCCGCGCGCGCCGCATAGGCACTCCGGTCCATCCGGGTGGATCGTGAGATGTCCGATCTCGCCGGCGTAGGAGTCGGCGCCGCGAACCACACTGCCGCCGGCAATGATGCCTCCGCCGATGCCTGTGGATAGGGTCATGTAGAACATCGGGTCACAAGATTGTCCCGCGCCGAAACGATACTCGCCGAGAGCGCCTACATTTGCGTCGTTGTCCATGATGGTTGGCACTCCGAGTTCTGATGCCAGCACCCCGCAGAGATCGAAATCCTTCCAGCCTCCGACGTGTGTGGATAGAACGACATGCTGCTTCTCAAAATCGACAGGACCGCCAAAACCGATGCCACAGTGCTCCAGGCGATGCGCCCGCTTCCAGGAATGGCCGATCTCCAGAATCTGAGCCAACATCCACTCGCGGCCGCCCTCCCGATCGGTAGCGCGCGATTCGCGAGCCACCATCTGCGAGCCCTCAAAAACGGCCATTGAGAACTTCGTCCCGCCAATGTCGATGCTGAGCGTCGTCATCGAGATTCCAACGCTGCAGCGATCACTTCTTCCGGTGACGCAGTCCCTGTACCCGTCTTCTGCACGGTGATGGACGCCACCAGATTGCCGAACCAGGCAGCTTCCACCGCGTCGCCGCCGGCTGCAAGCGTGCACGCTGCTCCGGCCGAAAACGAGTCGCCGGCGCCGCAGATGTCGACAGGCTTCACCCTACGCACGGGGACGCGGCGGTCCTGATCTTCGGGCCCGAGAATCCGCACGCCGTTCTCCCCTTCAGTCACGAGAAGCAGCTTGAATCCGCAGGTTTTCCGCAGGCGGGGAAAGTCGACCGTCTGGAACATCCGCAGACATGCCTGCTCGGCCTCCATTGCGTTCGGCTTCGCGATAACATTTCGAAAATGCTCAATCCGGACGCGGGAATCGACCCAGACGACACGCTCAGGCGATGCGGCCGAGAGTTCGATCACCAGGTCTCGTACGCGTTTCGTTACGACTCCACCGCGCTCCGTTTCCGCCTGATCCGAGATGATGATGACATCGAATTTGTCGAAACAACTTCCCAGGCGCGACGTTATGTCCAGCTCAACATCGGACGGCAAATCAACCGGAGAAACGAAATCTACCCGTGGCTGGTCCTCGATTCCCGTATGCGCATTGATGAGTTTGGTATACGTGAACGTCGACACCGAGTGAGATTGCACGAGCAAATCCGGCGCAATTTCGCGTGATCGTATCGCGCGAAGCAGTTCCCACGCGAAGCCGTCATCTCCAATCGCTCCGAGAATGCTGACATTCCGCACCCCCAAGGACACCAGATTGTTAGCGATCGTGCCCGCCGCGCCCGGAGTTACCTCCGTACGAACCACAGCAAGACGCGGTATACCCGTTTCGCGCGAGGGCTCCGTTAGATCAGGATCGTAGTAGCACCAGCGGTCCAGGCACACGTCGCCAATGACCAGAACCCGAAGTCGTTGGATGTCGCGGAGAATTCGTTCGGCGTTCATTGGGTGTCGGCTTCAGTCAGGATGGCTCGCCTGAGCGCAGGAAAAGTGGCCCGATGCGAGCCGCAGAAGTAAAAGCTCTCGCCTCCTTCGGCGACAGTACGGACCAGCATGGTCTTGTGCGGACGAAAGTAGTATCCAGGATCAGTCTTAGGCAACTCATGGCGATAATCCCCCTGGATGGGTACCAAATCGAACACCGCCGTAGTGAATCCCCGAACGTTTGTAACATTCCGCGACATCGCGAGGGCTTTCAGGAATATCTCAGGCGCCATGATGGCCGACCCGAAGCTCAAGACCGCTCCGTGCCCGAGACGCTCCACCGTATCGGCGAAAATCAGAAAATCACGATAGCTCGCCCAGCCCAACGCCGCGCCGTCACAATTCGGATGTTCATGCAGGATGTCATAGCCGATCCCGACATGTACGGTAACGGGAACGTTATGCCGATACGCTGCGGCAAACACACTCAGGTCCTTATATGGATAATGGCTGGCCTGGATGCGCCGGCCGACATTCTCACCCAATCCGACCTGCTGGTCAGCAGCCTGAGCGATCCAATCGTTCAATTCACCGGTTTCCTGCCACAGACCAAACTGGCCCTCGTTGATATATCGCGCGACGCTCTCGGTGGTAGCCCCGATCCGCGCGAGTTCGTAGTCATGAATCGCGCAAGCGCCGTTCGTGGCGATGTGATCGATATAGCCGCGCTCGATCAGATCGATAATGTGGCGATTCACTCCCGCGCGCAGAACATGCGCCCCCATAATGAGGATGCGCGTTTTCGATTTGACTACGCGATGTGCGACACCGGCCAGGTCCGGGTGATCGAAATCCGGCGTGGTGTCCTCGAGACCGAGCCAATTCTGCAACTGCAGATCGTGGACCCGCTCCTGGAGCGGCAACACTTTTAGCCGCGAACGGTCGAAGATTCTATACTTTGAGGGCATTCTGCTAGGACTGTTGAACGGCTGATTCCTGGAACAACGTATCCATCAGCGGCTGCAGTGCGAGGTAATTCGGGATGATGAAATCCGCTCCGACTCCGACCAGCCGCCCGCGTTTCCAATCGTCAACTTCGAGACATTCCGGCTCGAGAGTCGCTACGCCGACCGCGGTCCCCCCGACCCTCTTTACTTCCTCGATCTCGACATATCCATCGCCGAAGCCGAGGAATTCGTGGCCGCGGAACTCGGCGGAATCGATGATCCGTTTGATGACGAGGCCCTTGGAGAAGCTTTTCAGATCATCTTGTGCGCCGTATACGCCCGCGAAGTAATCGTGAATGCCGAGGAGTCTGGCCTCCGCGACGACATCCGCGTGATCAGTGCCACTTGCCAGATACATGGTGAAACCCCGCTCCTTCAGGGCATCCAGCAAGGCCTTCGATCCGGGGACGAGGTACTTTTCGGGAGAGGCGTCTCCCGACTTCAGCTCTTCGATGCGGTTTTCAATGTGGCCCCAGAGCCGGTCCAGGTACATTCTTTTATAGACAATCGGTTCCTCCGGAGTGCCGCCTCGCCGTTGGATATGTCCCGCGAGTTCCATCATCTGGTAAATCGTTTCTTTGCCGGTTGTTCGCCCGACGTAGTCGAGGACGATCTCGCGCAATGTGTTCGGTGTCTCTCCTGAGCCGGTTTGCTGCAGCAGATCCACCATCATGGGAACCATGACGTCCATCCAGCCCGCCCGGATGAGGGACAGGGTGCCATCGAAATCAAATAGGACCACACGAGCGGCGCCGGCGTGGGCGCCCTTGGAAACAATCTCAATCATGTATTCTTATTGTGGCAGTTTCGCTCCGCTCCTCGGAGCCGCGCGCTGTTCCCACCTTGTAGCGGGTCTGTAAGTGAATTGCAACTGACAGTTGCTAAGCTTAACTCAAGGGTCTTCTATGAACAAACGCCAAGTGTTTATCGTTTTGGTGTGCTTCCTGACTTCTGTGATTGCCTACGGGCAGCAGGCGGGATTGGGCAGCATTACCGGTGTCGTGCAGGATGCTTCCGGAGCGGTGATTCCCGGCGCGAAGGTGGTCGTAGCCAACGAGTCCAGAGGCATTGCGAGAAATCTGGAAACCAATCAGGACGGTATCTTCAGTGCGCCATCCCTGGTCCCGTCAGGCGGGTACAGTGTAAAAGTTGAAGCGCAGGGATTTGGTATTTATGAGCGTAAGGACATTGTTCTGCTCGTCGGTCAGCAATTAAACCTTCAGATTCCTTTGGCCGTGTCCGGCGCAGCGCAGACAGTTGAAGTGACCAGCGGTGCTCCGATTGTGGAAACAACCAAAACAGGCGTTTCACAGGTAGTGACCACGGCGCAGATTGACAACCTGCCGATCAACGGGCGTCGAGTCGATTCATTCGTACTTCTTACGCCGGGTGTTACAAACGACGGAACCTTCGGACTTGTTAGCTTCCGCGGTATCGCCGGCGGCAACTCGTACCTGACGGACGGGAACGACACGACCAACACGTTTTATAACGAGAATGCCGGTCGCACGCGCATCTCTACCCAGATCTCGCAAGATGCCGTTCAGGAGTTCCAGGTTTTGACGAACGGCTACTCGGCAGAGTTCGGCCGCGCTTCTGGCGGAGTCATCAATACAGTGACCCGAAGCGGCGGCAATGACGTCCACGGAACCGGCTACTGGTTTTTCCGCAACCAGGATTTCAACGCGCTGGACCGGTATACCCCTCCGGATCCCCGTGATCCCAGTCAGCCATTGCGGCCGGAAGAAACCCGGCACCAGGCAGGTGGCAGTATTAGCGGTCCAATTTTGAAGGACAAGCTGTTTTACTTCGGGAACGTGGAGATCGTTCGCCGCGATTTCCCGCTGGTAAACCGTCTCGTCAATCCTAACCTCTTCAATTCCGACGGAAGTATCCGTGAGCGTGACAACGCCGGCCGCCTTCTCTGCGGTGATCCTAGCGCGGTACCTCGGCCTGCGAGCGCGGCAGAGTGCTCAGCGGCCTTCGGCATCCTCGACCGCCAGTTTCAGACACTCGATCGTTCGGCAAACTCGGAACTTGGATTTGCGAAGATCGATTGGCGTCCAACGGACTCCGATTCGTTCAGCTTCAGCATGAATTATCTGCGATGGCTTTCACCGAACGGCATCCAGACCCAGGCTGTTCTGACGAACGGGAACGGGATCGGCAACAATGCGAATTCAACAGTGCGGACGCGTTATGGCCGCGCGCAATGGACACGCGTAGTTTCGTCCAACGCCGTGAATGAAGCGCGGTTCGGCTGGTTCAAAGACCGCTTGTTCGATGAGGTAAATCCCGAATTGATTCCCCCCGTGACGGGCCGCCTCGGGTTGACCGTTGCGAACCAGGCAAACCTCGGAACCGCCATCGATTATCCACGTCTCAACCCCAGCGAACAGCGCTTCCAATTCGTGGATACGATGAACTGGAACGTTGGCCGCCACGGGCTCAAATTCGGCGTGGATATCATCAGCACCCAGGATTATGTGAACATCCGCCGAAATCAGAACGGCTCCTACACGTACAACGATTGGAACTCGTTCGCATTGGATTACGGAGCCACCGGGGGCGGAAAGCTTTGGCAGAGCTTCAGTCAAACCTTTGGCAACGCAGTGATCGATTTTACGACCAAGGATTATGCGTTCTTCATTCAGGACCAATTTCGTGTCACACAGGCCCTGACACTGAACTACGGGTTGCGATACGAATTCACGGACATTCAGCAGCCGAGTGAACCAAACCCATTGGTCCCGCAAACCGGAATGATTCGAGAGCCGCGTAAGAACTTTGCCCCGCGATTCGGGTTGGCGTACGCTCTGCCGGACCAGAAGACGGTACTGCGCGGAGGATATGGCATCTTCTATGCCCGAATTCCGGGAGCGCTGCTGCAGAACCTCTATCTCAACAATGGCTCCTACCAGCCTCAGTTGTCATTGAATGGGAGTGTAGCGGGTGACTTGGCGATCGGACCCACTTTCCCGAACATTCTGCCGGGACTACCGAGCGGCCGCAATCTTGGGGCGGTCGACGCGCAGTTCACGTCGGCGGATTTCCGACAACCGTATACGCAGCAGGCCGACATCGCGATTGAGCGGCAACTGACAGAGAACATGGGTCTGACTGTGTCGTACCTGTGGAGCCGGGGACTCGGATTGTTCACGTCACGCGATCTGAACGTCGGTGCTCTGGGGCCCGATGTCACATACCGGGTCAATGATTTCAGCGGCAACCAGGTTGGAACGTACACAACGCCGACCTACCGCCTTGCCAACCGCGTCGATCCCCGTTTCCGGCGTCTGATCCAGGTCGAGAATGGCGGCCAAAGCTGGTACAGCGGCTTGGTCGTACAACTTCGCAAGCGTATGTCGCACGGCCTGGAAGGCTCGGTTGCCTATACGTGGTCGCATGCAATCGACACGGCGAATATGGGCGGCGGGACGAACGCGCTCTTCTATGACCAGATCCGGTCGACCTTCAATGGCGATTACTCGGCAGACAAGGCGTCCTCGCAATTGGATCAACGTCACCGGTTGGTAATCAGCTCCGTCTGGGCGCCCACGCTTACAGACAGAGATTCAGGGATGATGCGCTGGCTCGTCAAAGGTTGGCAGCTTTCGCAGATCACGACGCTCGCCTCCGCCCAACCGGCCACGGCGACCATCTTCATCTCCGGCGCGCCTTTCTCTGGCGCGGCATTCAATACAAGTCTGAATGGTTTCGGTGGTTCGAATCGAGTGCCATTCCTGCCCTTCAACAGCCTCGATATCGATCAGGTGTACCGTGTTGACGCTCGTCTAACGAAGGTTCTGCCATTCACGGAGCGTTTCAACGTTTACCTGAATCTGGAAGCGTTCAATGTCTTCAATACGCAGTACGACACGTTCGTGAATACCGAAGCCTATCGCGTCACCGGCGGCGTCTTGACACCTTCTTCCGGTCTTGGCCAAGGCAACCAAAGCCAGGGATTCCCGGATGGAACGAATGCTCGTCGTGCGCAGGTCAGCATCCGCGTGACCTTCTAGGCAGACACTTAAAGCAGAGTACGAAAGGGCTGGTCCGATTCGGACCAGCCCTTTTGCGCGTTAGCGATAAACTTAGGCTTTACCCCATGCCCATCACTATCACCGATGTCGTCGCGCGCGACATCCGTTTTCCCACCTCGAGAGAACGAATCGGGTCGGACGCGATGAATCTCGATCCCGATTACTCTGCGGCGTACGTCGTCTTGAAGACTCCCGATTCGGCCCTGGAAGGACATGGACTGACGTTTACGATCGGCCGCGGCAATGAACTCTGCGTCGCCGCCGTAGAGGCGCTGAGGCCTTTGATCATGGGGAAAACGCTCGAATCATTCACTAGTGACATGGGCGCGTTCTGGCGGATGATTACCGGCGACAGTCAGTTGCGATGGGTCGGGCCGGAGAAAGGAGTGATTCATTTAGCGACTGCCGCCGTCGTGAACGCTGTATGGGATCTTTGGGCCAAAGCGGAAGACAAGCCGGTGTGGCGCCTGCTTTCCGACATGTCTCCGGAGGAGATCGTCCGCTGCATCGACTTCCGGTACATCACTGATGCCCTGACGCGCGAAGAGGCACTCGCGATACTGCGAGAGAACGTTTCTACGCGATCCGAACGCATCGCAGAGATGCAGCGCGACGGGTATCCGGCCTACACGACGTCTGCCGGTTGGCTCGGCTACACGGATCAGCAGTTGCGGAAGCTTTGCCGCGATGCGCTGGCAGAGGGATGGACGCACTTCAAGATCAAGGTGGGCGCTGACCTCGAGGACGACATCCGCCGCTGCACGATCATCCGCGAGGAGATCGGCGACCGGAAGCTCATGATGGACGCGAATCAGCGTTGGGACGTCGATGAAGCGATCGATATCATGCGGAAACTTGCGCGCTTCGATCCCTGGTGGATCGAGGAGCCCACGAGTCCGGACGACGTCCTCGGGCACGCGGCCATCGCAAAGGCGATCGCTCCGATTGGAGTAGCCACCGGCGAGCATTGCCAGAATCGTGTCGTCTTCAAGCAGCTGCTGCAGGCCAACGCCATCCGCTTCTGCCAGATCGATAGCTGCCGGCTCGGCGGTATCAATGAGATTCTCGCGGTGCTCCTAATGGCGAAGAAGTTCGGCGTGCCGGTCTGTCCGCATGCAGGTGGAGTCGGCCTGTGCGAATACGTACAGCACTTGTCAATCTTCGATTATGTGTGCGTCAGCGGTTCACTCGAGAACCGACTGCTCGAGTTCGTAGATCATCTCCACGAGCACTTCGAAGATCCTGTTCGCATGAAGAATGGCCGTTACATGCCCCCTGAGAAGTCCGGCTACAGCATTACGATGAAGCGCGATTCGCTTGACCAGCATGAGTACCCGAGCGGCCGGGCGTGGCAGGTAAGCACATGATCAAAACCATCATCTTCGATCTCGGCAAGGTTATCGTGCCGTTCGATTTCCAGCGCGGCTACGACCGGATGGCGCCGCTATGCCGTTACTCCCCGGCCGAGATTCCGGAGCGTCTCCGCGGATGTGATCTGGTGACGCGCTTCGAAGAGGGGAAGATCGAGCCGGATGCGTTCGTACGCGAACTCAGCGCCATTCTTGAATTGGATGCGAGTTATGAAGACTTCTGCAGTATCTGGAGCAGCATCTTCCTGCCGGATACGCTCATTCAGGAAGACTTGCTCGTTGCCTTGCGCGAACGCTACCGTTTACTGCTCCTGTCGAACACCAATGCGATCCACTTTGAGATGGTGCGTCGAACGTATCCACTTCTCGAGAGGTTCCACCATCACGTTGTCAGCTACAAGGTGGGCGCGCTCAAACCGTCTCCGGTCATCTATGCCGAGGCGATCAAGCATGCCGAATGCGATCCGTCCGAGTGCTTTTTCACCGACGATATCGCTGCGTACGTTGAAGGCGCGCGGCAGGTTGGCATCGATGCCGTGCAGTTCGAGAGTCAGGCGCAGATCGAACGCGAACTTAAACTACGAGGAGTGGATTGGTAGTCGCCGACTAGAGCATGTCGAGCGCAGCCTGCAACTCGCTTCGAGTGTGAGCATCGCCCGTCCGGGTTGTAACCTCGATCCCCTTTTCGTAGATGGTCCGAGCTTCATCGATGTTGCCGATCCGCTCCAGTGTCCGGCCCGCATGGAAATACCCCGCAGCGTAATCCGGATTCGATCCCAGCAACGAGTGAAACTCATCCATCGCCTCGTCGAATCGCCCGAGATTCACATATTCCATCGCGAGACCATACCGCGCGAACGCGCTCGCCGGGTCCTGCGCGACCATGTTCTTTAACGTTTCCAACCGATTGGAGGCCATTCTCAGGTCACATGGTAATATACGCCCGATGGCCTGCCCGTACTTCTATCCGCTTGTGAAGGCCGAAGTCGATAGGCAACCCGCCCGCTCACCCCTCGGCGTCCTTTATCGTGGAAAATGCGAGGTGGACGGCTCCGCTGACCGGGAGATCTGCAACTTCGGATACGCGCGGGGCGAATGTGATGCCTTTCCTCCCGACGCAGAGGCTGACGCCGTCCGCTTTGCGGCCATTGCCGGGAAATTGATCTTTATCCTCGAAAAGGACCACCGGCCAATCCGCCATGGCGATACAGGTGTCCTGAGCGGCTCGTTGAGACGGCAAGCCGAGGTATTCCAGGAATGGCTGAAGCCCTAAGCGCCCCTCCTTTGACGCCCCGTCCGGTGCGAGAATCGGCATCCGAGTACATGGAGGTCGCCCTACCGAACGATGCGAACCCGCTCGGTAACCTGCTGGGAGGTAGGGTGATGCACCTTGTCGATATCGCAGGGGCACTCGCGGCGTCCAGGCACTCGAGATGCCCGGTGGTCACGGCTTCCGTGGACTCTATGACCTTTCTGCATCCCGTTCATATTGGGCAGCTTCTGATCCTGAAGTCGGCCGTGAACCGGGTATTCCGAACGTCCATGGAAGTGGGCGTGAAGGTTTGGGTAGAAGACCTTCGGACGGGCATTCGCCGGCACACCTCCTCTGCCTACCTGACCTTCGTGGCCCTTGGCCCCCACAACGAGCGGGTACCCGTCGCTCCTGTGATTCCCGAGAGTGAGGATGAGAAGCGGCGATACGACGCCGCCCTGGTTCGCCGTGAGTATCGGCTCTCGCAAAAGAAGGTGGAAAAACCATAACCGTAAGGGGCTTCACGATTTAATTGGTTTAGCGCTTCCGTTTATCTCTATTTTTCTCCGTACAACCCTCTTACGCTGCGATTGAATGGCAAATTGTAGCCTGATCCTTCCGCTGTAGCTATACTGCACTTCATAGCGGCGGATATCGTTTTCTTTCATCGGGTTCACCCAGGACGGCCGTTAAACCAAAGAAACAAAGGAATAGCTAGCGACGATGCACAAACCTATCAAATACGTTGAAAAGGCCGTAACGTACGTCGCGGACGCGGCTTGGCAGGTCTTTGACAAAGCCAACTCCGTCAACCCGAATCCGTCTTTCACGCCGAAGTGGTCCGATAAGCCGCTGCTGAAGTCCTGGGAGAAAACGAAGCCGCCACTCGGCTGGCCGCGCGAGACCGATTCCCTTTGCCCGCGCTGCGTTCCTGAAATCCGTCAGCAGATCATCGACGGCAAGCTGCCTCACGAAATCCTGCTGAACGAGAAAGTCGGCGAAATCAAGGCGCAGATCATCGAGCGCGACGGCAAGATCCTGATGGTGAAGGATTGCCCGAAGCACGGCCATTTTGAAGACGTGATGGCGATCGATACGGCGTTCTTCCGGCACCTGGAAGAGTGCTTCCCCGGCCGCGACATCCGCGCCCACAACGACGAGAAGCTCCACAACCACGGCTCCAGCACCGTTAAGCACGGCCGCGGATCGGTTCTGACCATCGATCTCACGAACCGCTGCAACATGATGTGCGATCCGTGCTTCATGGATGCCAACCAGGTCGGCTTCGTCCATGAGCTGACGTGGGAAGACATCAAGACGCTGCTCGACAACGCCGATCACGATCAAGCCGCGCCGCCAGATGTCGGTCCAGTTCTCGGGCGGTGAGCCGACGCTTTCGCCCGTACTTCCTGGATGCGGTTCGCTATGCCGGAAGGTCGGCTACAACAGCGTTCAGGCCGCGACCAACGGCATCGAGTTCGCGAAGAGCCCCGAGTTCTGCAAGCAGGCCGCCGAAGCCGGTCTGCGTTACGCGTATCTGCAGTTCGACGGTATCGGCAACGAAGCCAATTCGCACCGTGCTGGTCGGCAATCTGTTCGACGTGAAGCTGAAGGCGATCCACAACCTGCACAACGCGGGCGTGGATATCGTCCCGGTCATCACGATCATCAACGGCATCAACAACGAGCAGGTGGGAGCGGTGATCCGCTTCGCGCTCGACAATCCGAAGATCATCTCGTTCCTCAGCTTCCAGCCGGTCTCGTTCACCGGCCGCGACGAAGCAATCACCGACGAACGCCGTCACGGCCCAGCGCTACACGCTGTCGCACCTGGCGCATGACGTGAAGAACCAGGTCGGGCTGGGCGAGCCCACGCGCGACTGGTTCCCGATCTCGTTCATGGGTACCTTCTCCGATTGGGCGGATCTGATCCACGGCCCGCAAGCGCGACTGGGGCCAGTTGTCCTGCGGCTGCCATCCGAACTGCGGTATCGGCTTCGCGGTGATGATCGACAAGGAAACCAAGGAAGCCGTGCCGGTGACTGCGTTCCTCAATGGCGAGCAACTCGCGAAAGACGTCGCGAAGATCAATGACGGCGCGCGCAGCAAGTTCTGTCGCGTCGTCGGCATGGCGCTGGCGACGCATCCGGAACTACGATCCGTTCCAGGCGCCGACGCACTTCAAGATGTCGGACCTGTTGAAGAAGTTCGACAAGAGCTTCGGCGCAACCGGCCGGAACTACGGCAAAGTCGACGGGCGACCGCACGATGGAAGACATCGAGAAGCGCCGCGCCGATCGTTGGAACTTCCTGTTCATCGCAGGCATGTGGTTCCAGGATCTGTTCAACTACGATTTCCGCCGGACCGAGCAGTGCATCATTCCGTACGCGACGCAGGAAGGCGAGATCAGCTTCTGCGCCTACAACACCGGCGTGGGCTGGCGCAACATCATCGAGAAGATGCACATGACCGCCACGCTCACGAAATGGTATGCCGAAAAGGGCCGCACGAGATCATCGCGGGCGGCAAGAAGGTCGCCCTCGACGATCCGAACCATAAGCTGCAGTCCTCAACACAGCAGACGTGGAGCGCGGCCGTCAGCACGATCTCGATGAGCTGGGCATCGCGAAGAACGCCCGTGAAGAAAAGATTCGTGCCCGTGACGAGAAGTTGAAGGCGCAGCAGGAAGCCAAAGATCGTGAAATGGAAAAGCTGTACCGCGAAGCACGTTCTCGGCGAGAAAGAGCCCGAAGGCAGGCTTCGTGCCGCTCAGCTCGATCGCCCCGGCGAAGAAGGAATCCCGCGAAGAAGTCGGCAGCTTCGGCGACTAATTCAGTTTCCGTTTCAATCGAAATTCAGGCCGCTGGTATCCACCAGCGGCCTTTTTCTATGGCCGGCTACCGAGGGACCGATTCCAGATTCGTCGCCCCCGCCAGCAATGTCAGCAGCTCGGACACCCGGAAAGGCTTGGATAAGACCGCGCACTTACTCTCTGGATTCTCATCGCCGCCCGGGTCGATGTCGTCATACCCTGACATATAAATCACAGGCAGGCCTTCGCGGAGTTGCGCGGCCCAGCGGGCTAACTCGCGTCCATTCAACCCCGGCATCATCAGATCGGTCAAAAGCACGCTGATCGGCCTTGAGGGATCCTGTAGGATCTCCAATGCTTCGAAGGGATTAGCGGTGCCGATTACTTCATATCCCCTCTGGGAGGCAGCCCGTTGGATAAGTGACACCACAAGGGGTTCGTCGTCGACGACAAGAATCGTGATCACGAGACGTGCTCCTTTAACTCCGGTTTCGGTGAGCATATCTCATGGTGACCGGTAGTGTCTATTGATATTCACTTGTCGGGGAAAATTAGGTGAAAATTCTTAGAAAGTTCGGGGGTTGTTCTGACAAGGCGGGCTAATAAGAAGGCCGGCGCTCCGAAGATACGCCGGCCATGAACGACTATCAGAATTAGCTAGAACTCGACGCGAACACCCATGGTGATCAGTCGAGCGCCAACTTGTGGTGCGGAAGGACGACCGAAGTTGACGTTGCCGATCGTGCCATTGATGCCGCCGAAATTTGTCCGGTTGAAGAGATTGAACGCATCGGCGCGGTACAGAACATCGACCGTGCGATCGCCACCCACCGGGAATTTCATGCGCTTCTGAATCGCCAGGTTTTCCGTGAAGACCGGCGGATTCCGGAAGTCATTGTAGTAGTGCGCCGCATTGCCCAGCTGATACTGGCCGGGAATAGTGAACGCAGCCGGATTGAACCAGGTCGTCGCCGGATTGTTTGGATCGAGAGACGTACGATCGATGCCAGTCCGGATCGGACCGGAACCGACGTTCGCTTTCTTGAATTGCGTGAACAGGACGCCCGTTCCCAAGGTATTCGACGGAGCCTGAACCAGAATCAGACCGCCCGAGCGGTACTGCTGGATCGAGCTGATGGTCCAATCTCTCACCAACAGGTTGACCAGGAAGTTGTCCGTCTTCAAGAACGCCTTGCCCCGTCCGAACGGCAGCGTATATGTGTTCAACAGGTTGAACACATGCGGCAGATCGAAAGGCATAAAGCTCTTGTCGTCATTGTAGTTGTAGTTGTCCTGCGCTGCGATGTTGTGGCCGGAGGTGGCGAAGTTCTGCGAGAAGATCTGGCGATAGTGCGCCAGTCCCAAGCTCTTCGACCAGGTGTAAGCGGCCATCAGCTGCCATTCACCGAACCGGCGCTCCAACTTGGTTTGCAGGGCGTCATACCAGTTCCGTCCGATTCCCGAGTTGCGCTCGGAGATATCGCGGTATTGCGGGTACGGGCGCAAAGCCTGCGCGAGCGTCTCAGTGTTCGGGAAACTCGCGTACGGCTTGCTGAAGCCGGCTGCGATGACCTCAGGATCGTCAATGCGCTTCTGCAGCAGCGATCCGAGAGCCAGTCGGCTGGTCGGCAACTGGTTCAAGAGGGTAGTCGAATTCAGCCCCTTGCCACGATTGCCGACATAGGACACGTCAAGCACGAACTGCTTGATCTCGTGCTGAACGCCGATGCTCCAGCTCTGAACGCGCGGGGCCCGTCCAAAATTTTCGGAGAACACGTCGACATTGTTGAAATTGCCGACACCCGGCTCGAGCAGTGGCGGCGGACGGAACCCGGGAGGAGCGGCGATACCGCTATCCCAGTTCAGGGCGCCATTCACACCATCGGATACCAATTGGATCGGATTCGCGAATCCAATCCGGCAGCCGCAACCGCCGTTGCCCACGGTCTGATAGAAAATACCCCATCCACCGCGGATGACAGTCTTGTCCGCAGCGCGGAAGCTGAACCCAAATCGTGGACCGAAGTTGGAGAAGTCCGTCGGGTATGGCCGTTTCTCACCCGTTCTACCCGCGCCGCTACCGAAGAACACCATTGCGCCAGGAAGTCCACCAGCGGTGGGATTGGGGATCGTCAGGTCAACCGCCGAGTAGTCGCCGTTCTTATCGTGCCAGTTGATCGGAATATCGTAGCGCATGCCCAGGTTCAGCGTCAGGCGAGGATTCACCTTCCAGTTGTCCTGGAAATAAACCGCATGATACCCGTAGCGAATGTTGAAGGTAGAAACCGGTGTCGCAGTACGGTTCGCCGAAGTTGGTAATCCGAGCAACAGGCTCGCGAAGGCGTGACCGGTTTGCGTCAGATTCGTCGGGAGAGCGGTTTGGGCGCGATCAAACTGATACAAGCCGTTCGCGCCTGCGATATCGATCGGATCGGAGGTTGTCTGCAGGCGGCGGAAGTCCCAGCCCATCTTAAACTCATGAGCGTTGTGGACCCACGTCAAACCCTGCGAAAGATGATACGTAATGTTGATTTGGCTGCCGTTGCCGACCTTGCCATCCTGGACGCCCCATGCAGTCAGAGCATCGCCGCCGAGGAATTGCACACGAGGCATCGCGTCGGCATCGCCGCTCAGGCCCGGAAATCCGAAGCGGGAGGCGGCGCCGGCCTGGTATGGGTTGTTCCAAATCTGCCGCTGGCGGGTGTACCCGAATGTGGTGTGCAGCAGAACGTTCGGCTTGATCACCAAGTCGTGATTCACACGCCAGTTGTCGGGCCGCTGGTACTGCTCGAGTCCTTGACCGAGGGGGCCAGGAAACGCCGCCACCGAGGAACTGAGCTCGTTCTCTTTCGTGACCGTAAACGCGACTCGGTTGTTTGTAGTGATCTGATGGTCAAACTTCAGGTTCCAAATATACCGGTCGTAAACGCTCTCATTCACAAAATCGAAGTTGTTCGTCAACGACGGACGCGTCGGGTTCGGGATCGCGGCCAGCAGGTTCCGTGAGATACTGCTGAAGCGATTCTGCGGGATGACGTTGCCCGGGAACGGAGTGCGAGTGCCGCCAGCCGTGGTCGCGGGATCGTAGATCACCTGAGACGCCGGCAGTTCGCTGAAATCACCCTGCTTCATCCGGGCGGTCGGGACCGTTCCCACCACGAGTGTGGGGGTTACGGGCCTCTTATCCTTCGTATACGTGAAGAAGAAGAACGACTTGTTGCGACCGTCGTAGACCTTGGGAATGAAAATCGGGCCGCCGACCGCGCCGCCAAGCTCATTCAACCGGTCTTTCGGCCTCGCAACTCCGCGAGCATTATTCGCCCACGCATTGGAGTTCCAGATATCCCGGCGCATATTGAGGAACCCGGTGCCATGCAGGTCGTTGCTGCCGGATTTAGTGATGTAAATCTCGACACCGCCGCCGAACCGGCCGTATTCTGCGTCAAAGGTTGATGTCAACATGCGGAATTCGCCGAACATTTCCGCGGATGGGAAGTTGAAAGACGTTCCACCCGATTCAGGAATCGTCGCCGACGCGCCGTCGATCAGAATTTCCTGCGCACGTCCACCAGAACCTGATACCGATAACTCAGTAGATGGATTGGACCCCGGGAGGTAGTTTACGAACGTTCTTGGGTTGCGCACGCCGCCGGAGAAAAAGGGCAGCGTCGTCATCATCTGCGTTGAAAGGCTTTGTCCTTTCTGCGCCGAGCTCGTCTCGAGGAGCGGCGCTTCCGCAGTGACGTCAATGGTCTGCTGAACGTCGCCCACGTCCATCTTCACGTTAAGGTCGAGTCGGGTCGCGATGCGAACCTCGATATTGGTGAGATTTTGTCTTTTGAATCCGGCCTTTTCTACGGAAATTTCGTAGTTGCCGACCGGCAAGCTCGGAAACACATACAAACCGGCTTCCGAAGTTAGAGTTTCTGCCTTGACGCCGCTGGTGGTGTTCGTTGCCGACACTTTTGCCGCTGGAATCAAAGCACCATTGGGATCTGCTACCGTGCCTGCAATTGAGCCAGTCGCGACTTGGGCTGATGCTAAGGACGAGAGCAGCGACGCCGCTACTGCGTAGAGCAGGAATGGCTTCATCATATTGTTAAGACCCTTCTGTACTTGTGGGCGGAGTTGCCCATTCAAGCATGCACTTTCGATTAGCCGAAGTA
This sequence comes from Bryobacteraceae bacterium, assembly GCA_963825845.1. Classification (GTDB taxonomy): domain Bacteria; phylum Acidobacteriota; class Terriglobia; order Bryobacterales; family Bryobacteraceae; genus DASQDN01. The sequence goes on from CAWGVL010000071.1 coordinate 35,216, forward strand.
TACACTACATCCCGCAAAGGGGTCCATAGACTTTAACGTTCAAGTGAACGGATGTTAACGTCATTGTGTGCGTGCAATCGTATTTTTGACCTGCTTGGCGCTCCCTCTCACGGCCGAGTGGACCTTATATACCTGCATGGCGACCACGAAAGGCTACGTGGTCGGAGCCAAGCTGCTTGCAAGCGGACTGGCGCGCAGGATCGCTCCCGGGCAATGGCAGCAGTTGGCTCACAATCATCCCTTCATGTTCGCCGTCGAAGCCGATCCGCACGACCCATCGAGTGTTTATGTGGCGGCTGGTAACGGTCTCATACGGGTTCCGCGTCAAGGCGATTCCTGGAAAATGCTGACCGGCCAGGACGTGACGGAACTCCGCGACCTGAGCATCGATGCCCAAGGCCGGATCTTCTTTGCGCACAGCGCCGGCGTTCGAATGTCAGCGGATCGCGGTAAGAGTTGGACCGAGATTAGCGGCAATCTGCGCCGTAAATATACCGAGGCAATCCGAGTCGATCCCGCAAAGCCGGGCGTGATGCTGGCAGGCGGCGAAGACGGCATCTGGCGCACCGAGAATACGGGAAATTCCTGGCGGCGCGCCGGGGCCGCCGGGTTCGGCATCATGAGAATCGAGCAGTCACCGCAAGATTCCTGCTTCTGGCTCGCCGGAACGCAGGGCGGCGGCGTATTTGCCTCGACCGACTGCGGACGCACCTTTGAAAACCTTGGCAGAGTCGGGGTCGACCATACTACTTATGACATCGCCTTCGATCCGGGTGACAGGAACCGCATCGCTCTCGCGATCTGGGGAACCGGCGTAACCGTCTCGGAGGATCGAGGCAAAACCTGGCAGACGCGAGGGCGCAGCTTACCAAGCGCGGAGATCTGGGCCGTCGCATTCGATCCCGCCAAGCCCGGACGCCTCTTCGCCAGCGTTCATGAAGAAGCGATCTACGTGTCGGAGGACGCCGGTGTCACTTGGAAGAAAGACGGACTGGAAGGCTCGACTGTGAGCCGATTGAGGTTCATCGAAGGGCCCCCGAAATGAGGCGCGCTCTTGTCGCGATTCTACTGCTCGCGTCTGCAGCCAGCGCGCAGTCGTTGTCGTTCACTCAACGTCGGCAATCGGCCATCGACTTCCAGGCCAATCCGAAGGTACTCGACTCCGCAGGCTACGCAACCATCGCCGCGAAACTCTATAACAAACAGGATGCGGAGTGGTGTTCACGACGGCTCCAGGGACTTCTTGCGGCGGGGCCTTCCGGTGACATGTTCTGGATGTACCCGGTCACCGCGATTGCCTATCTCGATCGCGGGCAGTTAACGGAGGCCGCACGCAAAGCGCTGCGAAGCGCGTGGAAGACCTACGCGCCTTATCGTGGAGATACCGAGAACCACTTCCTCCTCTACTACACGAGCCTGTACCTGATGGCGCAACTGTATCCCGATGAGTCCGGTGATACCTGGTACACCGGGAAGTCCTCCGAAGAAAATCTGCGTGAGGCCAAAGAATGGATCGAGTCTTGGGTCCGCCTCACCACGCGCCGCGGACAAGGCGAGTATGACAGCACGCATTATATGGGTGTTTATGTTTTGCCGATGTCCTATCTGGCGGCCTGGGCGCAAGATCCCGCGATGAAGAAGCGCGCCACGATGATGCTCGAGTACCTCATCGCCGACTACGCCGCCGAGAATCTCGACGGCCTCTTTGTGGGGGCGCATTCCCGTAGCTACGACCGCGAGATCGTCGCGCGTGCGGAGACGGTATCGAGCGACTTCGGTTGGCTCTGGTTTGGCCTCGGCCACCCGATCAACGGCAACTACGCGGCATTCTACTCAATGGCCAGCGGTTACGAGCCTCCTGAGATCCTGAAACGCATCGGTACCGATCGATCGCAGCCGTACACTCACTACGAGCGCAAACGCACCCGCAACCGGTGGCGTTTCAACGACGAACTGCACGGCCCCGTTTACAAGACGACCTACGTGCGGAAAGAATACGCGGTCGGCTCGGATCAAGGCGGGATCCTTCAGCCGATTCAGCAGCATTCATGGGATGTCACGTGGTCTGTTCCCGACGCTCGGGGCGTACAGAACACGTTTTTCACATTGCAGCCGCATTCGTCGCTGCATGAACTGCAGACATATTTCGTTTTCGGTCCAGACTTCGGGGTCGAAGCGGTCGTGCGCTCGAAAAAGACCTACGACTCGCCCGATAAGTTCGTGGGCGGCTCGCCCTACGAGAAGATATTCCAGGATCAGGATACGGTCATCACGCTGCACGATATCCCCGCCGGCGCGCGATTTCCGCATATCAATGGCTTCTTCTCTAAGGATCTCCGTGAGGTCACCGAAGATCCGTCCGGGTGGATCTTCGCGCGTGGCGGTGACGCATGGATCGGATGCCGGCCGCTGCAGCCCTACACCTGGAAGCCGATCGAAGGCGGTGGTCGGAGGCTATTCAGTCCATATCTAAAGAACGGGACTGTCGTTCAGGTTGCCGCTGCTTCTGAATTTCCGACCCTGGCCGCATTCCGTGCGGCAATCACGGCGCTGCCCCTGAAATTCAGTGTCGAGGGCACGCCAACCGTCCGCTTCCGTTCGCTGCGCGGACGGGATCTCGAGTTCACGTATGGCCTCGAGCCGAAGGTAAATGGAAAGCAGATCGGCTACGCGAGTTGGCCCCTCTTCGGAGGTCCCTTTCTTCAGGCGGATGTTGATTCCGAGCGACTCGTGATGCGCCATGGCAAACTCCGCCGCACGCTCGATTTCAAGAAGTTGACGATTACGGATGCAGAGGCCGAAATTGCGGGGCCCGCCGCAAACCGATAAAATTAAGGGACATGCGGTTTGGCCGAGTTGTTTTTTCTTTTTTGCTTGCAGTCAGCGCGTTCGGCCAGACAGCCCGCAAAGTCGATTTCTCCTCCGACGTTCAACCCATCCTGAAAAAGCGGTGTGAAGCCTGCCATGGCGCAGCGCAACAGATCAGCGGATTCCGCCTCGATCAACGCGAAGGCGCAATGGCCGGGGGCTACTCGGGTCCGGTGATCGTCCCTGGCAAAAGCGCTGAGAGCAAACTCATTCAGCGAGTTAGCGGCGCTCCCGGAGTCATGGTGATGCCGCCTTCGGGTACAAAACTCACCCCCGAAGAGATTGGCGTACTTCGTGCTTGGATCGACTCCGGCGCCAATTGGAGCCCGACCGTGCCATCCGCGGCACAGGCGCAGGCGAAATCGCGTCACCCCCATTGGGCATTTCAACCGATCACACTTCCGCAGGCGCCCCAAGCCGCCAACGCGAAGTGGATACGCAACCCTGTCGACGCCTTTGTCCTAAGCCGCTTGGAGCGCGAGAACATCCATCCGGCGCCGGAAGCGGACAAGCGAACCATGCTTCGCCGCGTCAGCATCGATCTCGATCGGCTTGCCTCCCACTCCGGAAGAACTGAAGGATTTCATCAACGATCAACGAGAGGACGCGTACGAACGGGCCGTGGATCGTTTGCTCTCGTCACCGCACTTCGGCGAGACGCTGGGCTCGTCCGTGGCTGGACCGCGCTCGGTATGCGGACAGCGACGGGTACGAAAAGGACTGGGTCCCGGCCGTTCGCATGGCGCTATCGCCAGTGGGTCATCGATGCGCTCAACCGCGACATGCCGTTCGATAAGTTCACGATCGAGCAGGTCGCGGGGGATCTCCTTCCCGAGCGCCAGCGACAGCGACCGCATCGCGACTGGCTTCCACCGGCAAACCCTCACGAATCGCGAGGGCGGTATCGACAACAATCAGTTCCGGTTCGAGGCCGCCCTCGATCGCGCGAACACAGTCGCAGCCAGCCTGGATGGGACTCACGATGGGCTGCGCGCAGTGCCACGACCACAAGTACGATCCGATCAGCCAGAAAGATTATTACCAGCTCTTCGCGTTCTTCGAGAACCTCGAGGAAGCCGATATCGACGCGCCTTTGCCCGGCGAGATCGGACCGTATGTAGAGAGTCCCGCGACGAGTATCGCTCGAAACGTCGCGCACTGCTCGAGGAGTACAACGTAGCCGCATTGCAGGCCGACTGGGAAAAGCAGATGCTCGAAGCGGCTGCGAATCCCGGGAAACGCACCGATTGGGACCTCGCCTGGGATTGTCTGCTGAAGCTCACGGAAAGCGGTGACGGCGAAAAGATCATGCGAATCCCGCTCGACCAGCGGACGGAGCGCGAGCGCGACATTCTCACAGATCACTTCATTCGCAACTACCATTTCGCCGTTGGCCAGAATCGGTAGAAAGAACTGAAGTTCGACGAACTCGACAAGAAGGTTCGAAGGAGCTGAAGCAGACCTATCCGCAGATCTCACAAGCCATGACCGTCGCCGAAGCGCCGGCCGCGAAGAAATACCATTTGAGAGTTCGCGGGGATTACCGCACCAACGGCATCGAGGTAAATCGCAATACGCCGTCCGTGCTGCCTGCCCTCGCGGTGAAGAACTCGGCATGCCGACGCGGCTCGACCTCGCGAGCTGGCTCGTGTCGAAAGAAAATCCGCTCACCTCACGAGTCACCGTCAACTGGATCTGGCAAGAGATCTTCGGACGTGGACTCGTTAAGACCGCCGATGATTTCGGCACGCGCGGCGATAAGCCGTCTCATCCGGAATTGCTCGACTGGCTCGCCTACCGTTTCATCGACGACGGCTGGAGTACGAAGCGCCTGATCCGCACGATCGTCACGTCCTCCACGTACCGGCAGAATTCGAATGTCCGGCCGGACATCCAGTCGAAAGACCCCGATAATGCGCTGTTGTCGCACTACTCCCGGCAGAGACTTCCGGCCGAACTGATCCGTGATGCGGCCCTGTATGCAGGCGGGCTGCTGACGTTAGACGTGGGTGGAAGGAGCGTGAAGCCTCCACAGCCTGCCGGTGTGGCCTCCCTCGCGTACGGCGCCAAAGGCGACGATAGCTGGCAGGAAAGTAAAGGCGACGACCGTTATCGCCGCGGACTTTATATTCACTTCCAGCGTGCGACGCCGTACCCGCTGCTGATGAACTTCGACGCCCCCAAATCGGTCGTAGCCCAATGCAAGCGGGAGCGTTCCAATACACCTCTGCAGGCGCTCAATCTTTTAAACGACCCCGTCTTTCTGGAAGCGGCAACGGCGCTTGCATATAGAGCCATTGCCGAGTCGCCCGATGCGCCGTCGCGCATCAACTCGATGTTCGAGCATGTCGTAGCTCGCCCGACCACAGCTACCGAACTCAAGCGATTCGAGGAAGGGCTGGCGAAGATGCGGGTGGTCTATGAAAAGGATCCCGAGTCCGCCGCGCAACTCGCGCCAGCCGAACTGCCGGGTATCTCGCGTTCGGAGATCGCCGCCTGGGTCAATCTCGGCTCGGTGCTGCTCAACCTGGACGAATTCATAACGAAGGAGTAGCGATGTCGCCGATCGATTTCTCTGTCATCCAGTCCCGAAGGAAGTTCTTCCGCGATTGCGCGGGAGGTATCGGCACCATCGCTCTCGCCCAGTTGCTCGCTGGCGAAGGACGTGCCGCCGAGCCCGTGTCGCCGCTCGCGCCAAAGCCACCGCACTTCGCGCCCAAGGCCAAGAACGTCATCTTCCTCTTCATGGAAGGCGCGCCGAGCCAGATGGATCTCTTCGATCCGAAGCCCGAGCTGCAGCGATGGAATGGCAAGCCTCTTACCCGAGTCGCGTACCAAGGACTTGAAACTTGCGTTCATTAAGCCGACGGCAAGCGTGCTCGGCAGTCCTTTCAAATTCGAGAAACGCGGGCAGTGCGGCATGGAGTTGTCGGAACTCCTACCGCATCTCGGTACGTGCGCGGATGATATCTGCCTGGTCCGCTCGATGCACAGCGAGGCCTTTAACCATCACCCCGGACAGTTGTTCCTGTTCACGGGACATATGATTGGCGGCCGCCCGACAATGGGCGCGTGGGTAACCTATGGTCTCGGCAGCGAGTCGCAGAACCTGCCCGGGTTCGTGGTCCTGACCTCAGGCGTCGGCACCAGCGCAGGGTCTGACAACTTCTCCAGCGGCTTTCTGCCCTCGACATACGCAGGAACGGCGTTCCGTAGCCAGGGCGATCCGATCCTCTACTTGTCGAATCCGAAGGGAGTATCGAACGACGTTCAACGGATGCGGCTCGACATGATCCGGGAGATGAACGAGGAGCATCAGGAGCTGCGACGGGAGACGCCGAGATCGCGTCGCGTATCCACTCGTACGAACTCGCATACAGGATGCAGGCCGCCGGACCCGAGTTGCTCGATTTCTCAAAGGAATCACCGGCCACGCTCGAGGCGTATGGCGTGAACCAGGAGGCCACCAAGCCTTTCGCGACGAACTGTCTGCTCGCGCGCCGCATGGTCGAGCGCGGGGTGCGTTTCGTCATGTTGATGCACGCAAGCTGGGATCACCACAGCGGAATTGCGGCCGGATTGAAGAAAAACTGCGGCGCCACGGACCAGCCCACGGCGGCCCTGCTGAAGGATCTGAAGCAGCGCGGCATGCTGGACGACACGCTCGTCGTGTGGGGCGGTGAATTCGGCCGCACACCGATGTCGGAAATCCGGCGTCCCGATGATCCCACTAGCATCGGCCGCGACCACCATCCCAACGGCTACAGCCTGTGGCTGGCGGGCGGTGGAATCAAAGGCGGCCAGGTGATCGGCGAGACGGACGATCTCGGGCTGGAAATCACCAAGGACCGGGTCCATGTTCACGACCTGCAAGCCACGATCCTGCACTGCCTCGGACTTGACCACAAGCGCCTGACCTATCGCCATCTCGGCCGTGACTTCCGCCTCACGGATGTCAGCGGAGAAGTCATCACCAAACTACTGGCATAAACTTAGCCGCGCTCACATTCGAACTCGATCGTTCGATCGAAGGGAGTGAACCCCGTCAGATAGACACTGGGCCCGGCCAACTTCGCCTCGGCTCCACGAACCTGCGTATACGCATGCTCTGCGGCGCCTGGGCCAAACCGGATCACATCCGACCCTACGCGATACGACATCCTGCCCGATGATGCGAGCCAGGCATCCTCCACTTTCGGCGCTAGTGAAACACCTTCGAACTTCCCACCCGGCCGGAAATTGATCTCCACCGCCACCGGCACGTCGTTTGTTCCTTCCGACCGGACACGCAGCCGGAATCCCTTCGGCGTTTCGGTCACCGTAGCTGACTGAACCAACCGGCAAACCTCCGTCCGCTTTCGATCCGCACGAGTGTCGGCCCACTCGTCCGCATTCACCTTGCGAGCCGGGTCGAGTGGCTGATAATACTGCGCCTGCAACTCCTGATTGAGTCGAAGCTCACCGTTGTGGTCGATCAAAGTCGGCGAAGAAAATTGCCCCCTGCCGAAGAACGCTGAGGCAAATCGCACAGCATTGATCACTGCGCCCCCTTGTCGCAGCGTGAAAAAGCGGCTTCGACCTCCCCCGAGCACCGTCGCGCTCATAGCCCCACGTCGGAAGCGTACGAAAGCATTGTGGGGAAAGGCCCGCCTGTAGTCCTCGGGAATCGCCACCGGCGAGGTGGAAGATGTCGCAAGTTCGGGATACTCCATCAGAGCCGACAGACTCGCTCGGGTGGCCGCAAAGTGCTGGGCCAGAACAGCGAATCGTCCCTCGCGGGCGTGCTGGGCCAAGTACGCCAGCGCGAACCAATACGGACCCATATCACCGCGAGTATTCAGATCCTGCCGCCGTGAGATCTCGGTGACCACTTCATAGCCCGGATGAAGCAGATACAACATGCTGTCGAGGTTCCGTTGCGGATACTCGAGCAACTGCGGTCGCTTCAACTTCGCTGCCAGCGTTACGAACGCATTGTCCGTGATGGGGTTATACACGTACGTGCTGCGCTCGCTGAACTGACCCTCGTCATCGATGTCGATCCCTTCCGCCAGCCATTGATCGATGCGCTGCACATACGCTGCATCGCCGAAGAGGTCGTACAACTGCGACAGCGCGGCCGACACCACCCAGCGATGATTCGGAGTATGAATCCCGCCTTTCACCAGCCCTGCGCCCGCTTTCCGAAGGAATGGGTCGACCATGCGAACCAACTCGGCCTTGCCCGCTCGCTTGGCAAGAGTCACCGACGGGCATAGCGCCCGGACCACGAACCCCGTATCCGGAGGAGAGTTGAAGTTCGTTGTCAGTAGATTGATATTCCCATCCGGAGTCTGCACGCGGCTCAGAAGCTCAGCCGCGAGACGAATCCGCTCAGGTACGGCGTCGTCATTGTAGTAGCGGGATCGAGGCTGCAGAAATGCCGTCAGTAGGGTATCGATAACACCGGCGGCTGTCCCGGGGTTGTGCAGACCATATTCATCCGCGTAAATACCCCGCCATCGACTCTTTGGATCGGTAATCTGGGTCTTCAATACCCTTTCGACGGAGGCGTCGTGCCGCCGTATGACATCATCCATCCAAGCAGGCGGCGCGCTCTGAGCCATTGCGGATGCGCTTGCCAACGCCATCCATTCCCGTCGATTGATCATCAATAAGCCAGCATCGCATCTTCGAATAGTTTGGCCAGATCTTCCTCAGTCGCCGGACGAGGAGAAAGCTTCGTCACACGATGCTGCGGCAAGGTCCCTTTGACCAGCGCAGGAATATCGCTGCTGCTGTAGCCGAGAGCGCGCAGTCCATTCGGCGCCTTCAGCCGCTGCATGAATGTGGTGATCCGATCCGCGAGAATCTTTCCTGCGTCGGCATCAGAGGCTCGCGATATATCTGCCCCCAGCACCTTCGCCGCATGTAGATGCCTCTCCGGGCAGGCGCTTGCCGTAAACCGAAAGACAGCGGGAGCGTTCAGGATGACCGATACGCCATGCGGTACAAGCGCGTGATCCACAGCGTATCCAGCCGGCCGGTAGTCGCGGATCATTCCCGATACCGGATACGACATCCCGTGCGGCAAGTGGACGCCCGCATTGCCGAATCCAATACCTGCATACGACGCCGCAAGGATCATCTGTCCACGTGCCACGTCGTCGGAGGGATCTTCCACAGCACGCGGCAGATACTCGGCGACGAGCCGCAGCGCTTCCAAAGACCATACATCGCTGACCGGATTGGAGCCCTGATAGGCGGGCCGAAGCGCGGCCGGTCCGGCATCGGACGCTGATTGAATGGCAAAGCCGTGTACGACTCGATCGCATGGCTCAACACATCGAGGCCGCTCGATGCTGCAACCTCTGGCGGCGCGGTTCGTGTATTTTCGGGATCGAGAATCCCGAGTGTGGGCTTTAATCGCCGGTTCGCGATTCCGGTCTTTGCGTGAAGCGGCGTGTAATCGAAGATCGACACACCCGTCGTCTCGCTCCCGGTACCCGCAGCCGTAGTCGGGACTGCGATCAATGGCTTTAGAGGTCCGGGCACGGGCCGGCCGCGTCCGATCGGAGGGTTAACATACTCGAGTAGTTCCGCTGGGTAGGTTGCATACAGATTTGCCGCCTTCGCCGTGTCGATCGTGGAACCGCCGCCGACGGCTACGTAGGCATCGAACTGGCCCGCGGCGGCGAACGCGATCGCTTCCTGGAAGGAGGCATCCGTCGGTTCGACGCGAACGCGGTCGAACAAACTGTACTGAATCCCGTGGGTCTCCAGCGATTCCTGCACACGAGCCACAGGAAGCAACTTCGCGACGTTTGGATCGGTGAAAACGGCCACTCGCTTCACGTTCCACTCCGCGAGGTCCCAACCAATCTCTCGAGTTACTCCCGGCCCGAATCGAACACTTGAAGACGCCATCTCAAACGCGATGTCCAGCATGCGTACTATTGTGTCCGACTCGGGCCGTGCTTCTTCGCCGTGGGTAAGGGCGAGTGTTGGACTACAAGAGCCAATCGACGTTCGATAGCGTATGGAAACTCGTGAAGGAACCGCCTGGATGGAACCGCAAGCCGAGCGCGCTTACACCAAAGCTGTCCGCGGAGACGCGAAATTCTATGGAACCCTTTTGCCCGGCAGTCTCGGGCCATGTGGTTGATGTCGAAAACGCCTGGTGCCGTAAACTTTCCACCGTCATTTTCGCTTGCTTGAGGATCGCTCCCTCGTTGTTCCGGACAGTCACGTCTATTGTTGTGGGATCCAAATCCGGATTCACGATTGCCACGGATGTGGCATACCCGCCCGAGTTGTCATACAGCAACACGAAGCGGCTATCGAACATACTGCCGATTGGAACCACGGCTTCCTGGTCGGGGCGACCGGCGACCTGAGCGCGAAAGACAGCCATGCCTGAGATTCTGTCCTTGACACTATCGGTCAAGATCATCGCCCAGCCCTGCGTGAGAGTACGCGTCGTTCCGCTGGTCTCGACGGTTGTGGACGCTGATGGCGGCAAGGTGATGGTTACCCCGCGATAATTGCCGCCTCCGACAATCGGCAGTACCATATCGTCTCCGTTGTCCGCCAAAAAGGCCACGGTAAATCGTAATGCCTTGCTGTCAAGGTTAGTGAGAACGAATGAAGTTCTCCAACCCGCTCCGTCAACGACCTGCGGAATTACATTATCTCCGGCGAAGACTGTTACATTCTTTGAGCCCTTCGCGTTATAAACACGCCGCGACGAAATCAAGTCAGCGTTCCCGGTATTGCCGGCAACAGGCTCTAATCCGAGAACAGCCGGACCCGCGGCCAATAACAGGCCGGATAAAGAAAATGAAAGCGCAGTACAGCTCAAAAATAAGCGAATCACGCTGTTTGTATCTCCTACGTATTAGGAATGCTGAGTAAATATAACAGCGAAGTTATCGAGAATCCATGGACTTTTTGTTTAACTCGTACTAATCCGATTCTCTGAAACGGGTGTAGACTCTCTAGCTCTTTAGCAAACCTGCCTTCAGCCCGTCGAGGTAGATTAGGCCGCAACATAGAGGCAATGAATTCCGCGCACGCCCTGCGCCCAGTCCACGAATAATTCGGCGATCCGTAGACCTACATTGATCCAACATCGGGCTGCCAAAAGCTAGTACACTCTACTCTGCAGCAATCGGCCCGCGGGCCTGGAAAGGTGTTTGGATGCGTCATATTGCCCTGCTACTCTGCTCGTTTTTCGTAAGCGCAATTCAGGCCCAGACTGGGCCACCCAAGCTCCGTTTAGGAACAACGGTGCATCCAATCCGCTACACCGCGGATCTGACGGTGAACCCTAAGCAGGACGATTTCCGCGGAGAGATGACAATCGCTCTGCAAATAGCGGAACCGGTGAGTACATTCTGGCTCAATGCGGCGGATCTGCAGATTCGGCAAAGCCGAGTTAGACGCCGGAGGCCAGGCGAAGTCCGTGAAGATAGTAGCCGGCGGAGAAGACTTCGTCGGCTTCTCATTCGATGAACCTATCCCGGCCGGAGCCGCCCGCTTGAAGCTCAGCTACTCCGGCAAGGTGAACCGCAAGTCGAGCGCTGGCCTTTTTGGGAATTCCTCGTCAGATGAAGCCTACCTCTTCACTCAGTTCGAGCCTATCGACGCGCGGCGCGTGTTCCCGTGCTTTGACGAGCCCTCCTTCAAGGTCCCGTGGCAACTTACCTTGAGAGTCCCGAAGAAAGACCAGGCATTCTCGAACACCCCGGTACTTTCAGAGAAAGAAGAAGGCGATACACGAGTCGTAACGTTCGCGGAAACTAAGCCGCTGCCGAGCTACCTGGTCGCATTCGCCGTTGGCCCTCTCGAAATCGTTGCGGCCGGAAAGGCGGGTAAGAACAACGTGCCGGTGCGAATCATCGTTCCGAAGGGTACCCGCGATCAAGCGCAATACGCCGCCTCCGTCACTGCCGAGATCCTCACGCGCCTCGAGCAATACTTCGGCATCCCGTACCCATATGAGAAGGCGGACAGTATCGCTATACCCATCTCCTTCGGCGGCGCCATGGAGAATCCGGGGCTGGTTACGTACGATCAAGACATCATCTTGGCCAAGCCCGGCCAGGATTCACCGCAACGACAGCGAATGTATGCGCAGATTGCCATTCATGAGCTTGCCCACCAATGGTTCGGCAACCTCGTAACAATGGCGTGGTGGAACGATACATGGTTGAACGAGGCCTTCGCGACTTGGATGGAGCAGAAGCTGACCGCCGAGTGGAAGCCGGAATGGCAAACCCGTGTCGCCGAACAGGAGCAGCGCTTGTTCACGATGGGTCAGGACAGCCTGGTGTCTGCGCGGCGAATCAACCAGCCGGCGGAAACGAAGAGCGACATCGCCAATGCTTTCGACGGGATCACGTATAACAAAGGCGGAGCCGTTCTCCGAATGTTCGAATCCGCAATGGGCGAACAGAAATTCCGCAGCGGTGTGCAAGCCTACTTGAAGCAGTACACCTTCCGGAATGCGCGCGCCGAGGACTTCCTGGCAGCGCTCAGCAAAGCTGGTGGCGCCGACATCGCTCCGGCATTTGCAACCTTTCTTAACCAGGCCGGCGTGCCTGAACTCAGCGTCGGCCTGAAGTGCGAAGAAGCTCGGAAACCATTGCTTCAGGTGAAGCAGCAGCGCTCTTTGCCGATAGGCTCCGGCGGATCTCGGGACCAGACTTGGAGTATTCCGGTGTGCGTCGAGTACGGAGCCGGTGGCAAACGGCTGCGGCAGTGCAGCTTCGTGAGAGCTGCCTCGGAGGACATCGAACTGAAAGATGCGCCAGGATGTCCGGATTGGGTCTTGCCGAATGCGGCTGAGACAGGCTACTACCGGGTGAAATACGAAGGGGACCTTCTCACCCGCCTGCTGAAGAACAACCGCCAGCAACTAACTCTTCCTGAGCAGGTAGGTCTCCTCGGCGATGTTGTCGCATTGGCGAATTCCGGCAATCTGCCGGCGCAAGATGCCCTAGCGATCGTTCCCATGATCAAAGATGATCCTCACCGGCAGATCGCAACGGCCGCAGTCAAGATCGTACAGAACCTGACTCCACTAAACCGGCTTCCTCCCGAGCTACGTTCCAACCGAATGCGATTCGTTCAGCAGATGTTCGGTGATAGAGCGCGGAAACTCGGTTGGCTCGCCAAACCGAACGAGAGCGAAGATGAGCGGCTCCTCCGCCCGAATTTCGTCAGTTTTGTCGCGATTGACGGAGATGATCAAAGCCTGATCGCTTCAGCAAAAGAACTCGCAGAACGCTGGGTGTCGGACCGGAGCGCCGTCACATCCGATGTGGCGGGACCGCTTCTGAGGAGCGCGGCGCGCAGCGGCGATGTGAAGCTCTATGAACAGCTATTCGAGGCTGCCAAGCGCGAGAAAGATCCCCGAGACAAACGAACCATGATTGAAGGCTTGGCGGGGTTTCGAAATGCGGCTTTGATACAGAGGAATTTTTCGTATCTGATCGACGGCACGTTCGATCCCCGCGAGTCTTACGCTCTTTTGTTTGCCCCCATGGACGAGCCGACCACTTCGCGCGCGCCTCTCGAGTTCGTCATGTCGCGCTACGACGAACTGATCGCAAAGTTGCCGGCCGAAGGCATCTTCACTCTGGCATCTTTCTTGCCGAATGTCGCACGGGTCGGCTGCACTGAGCGTGAGCGGGCACAAGCGGAGGCGTTCTTTAAGCCGCGTGTAGAAAAGATAACAGGCGCTCCGCGTAACCTCGCCAACGTGCTCGAGTCGATTCAACTGTGCGAAGCGCGCATGCGGGTGCAATCCGCCGGGGTCGCCGAGTTCCTCCGACGGTATTAGCTCACGCGCCCGGAATGGGCTCTATCTCATAGGCGTCAGCGACTTCACATCGATGGTAAACCCGAGCTGGTTCTCTCGCGCGCGCTCGGCCAATGTCAGCTCGGCTCGTCGTTTCAGCGCCTTTGCCTCAGCCTTTCGGCCGTGCGACTCCAGGTGCTTGGTGTAAAGCAGCGTTGTGGATGCTGTGTATCCGTGGTTAGGGCCGAGCTTCGCCTCAAGAATGTTAAGTGCCTGCCGGAACAACTGGTCGGCTTCTTCGGGCTTGGTTAGGGATAGTAACGATGCGAGAGCGGCAATTCCTGAGCCATAACTTTCGTGCCTCGGTCCAACCGAGACCAGCCAAGCAGCGATGCTGCGCCGCAACCAACTTTCGGCTTCGTTGAACTGCTGTTCGTGCCAAGCCACTTTTCCTAGCACCGAGAGCGCAAACCCCAATTCAGGATTCTTAACTGACGTCTCCAGAAGAGACACAGCGCGCTGTCCGTGCTCTCGCGCTTCGCGGTACTGACCAGTGATCGACAACGTGTCAGCCAAGCCTGTATGGACAGCTGCGATCTCGGGACTGCCAGATCCGAATGCGGCAGCGGTGAGCCGCTCAGCCTGCCGGAATAACTTCTCGGCATCCGAATATCTTCGCTCGCGCAGTCGAAGGCTGGCCAGGTTGTTGAAGGCGATCGCCAGCGTTTTATCGCCACAGGAGCAACGTTGTAGGATTGATATCGCTTCTCTGTAGCAATGCTCCGCATCGCGCATGCGATCCAAGTCATGGTAAAGGCTGCCGAGATCGTTCAAAAACTTGGCCATCTCTGCTCCGCGCTCACCTCGATTCCGGGCGGCACGGATTGCTGTATCCAAGCTTGCAACTGCCTCCGTCATGCGCCCTTGTCGGAAATGTTCGTTTGCTCGTCTCTTAGCTTCGTCCCAGTCCACTGGTTGCGTCGTCTGATTTTCAACGCGACTTTCCTCTGCCCACCCCACGTGAAGTGATGATGAGAGAGAAATAAAGGACAATAGCAGGACAGGTCGAATGCTCCTCATTGAGCACCTCGCTTCACGGGCGTTTCGGAGCGAACATGATGACAACACCCCGCCTCTGCCGCCATGACCGCGCCATCATCTTCCGGCGATTTCTACGTCATCAGCGAAATGCATGAAGCGACAGGGTTTCTTAACGGTGATCATCTGTGTGATCAGGGCGGTCTGTTGGCGATAACCGGTGGTAGACTGTCAAGCCTATGGGCGTGCACCCGGTCCGGAGCCTTGTTCGCTTCGGTGTTTTTGAGGTGGACCGCGGCTCCGGCGAGCTGCGGAAACGCGGCGTGCGAATCAGGTTGCAGGAGCAGCCGTTAAAGATTCTGATGCTCCTGCTCGATCGTCCCGGCGAGATCGTCACGCGCGAGCAATTGCGGCAGATCTTATGGCCAGAGGGAACGTTTGTTGACTTCGAGCATAGTCTCAACGCGGCCGTTGCCAAGTTGCGCCAGTCGCTCGGAGATTCGGCCGAGAATCCCCGGTTCGTAGAAACGATCTCTCGCCGGGGGTACCGTTTTATAGCTCCAGTCGAAGAGTTTTCCGCAAGCGCCGCCGGGCAAACGACGGCTCGAGATCCGCCTGTGGCTGAGCCGGTCAGATCACGGCTTCACCTGGTCGTAATTGGCGTGATATTGCTCCTCGCCGCGGTGCTCGCCTGGATGTTCCGCGCCTGAGCCCGAGAGCAGTCAACGGTTGACGCATCCGACGTGAGGCTCGCAAGAGATGCAGCGATTTCGCCGGATGGGAAGGTCATTGCCTAGCATCCCATCGAGATTGTTGTGAGTTTGGATGTTTGGGTCCAGCAACTCACTCCCGGAGGACGCTCACCTTTGAACGAGGCTGATGAACGAGCAGCATGGCGGCGGAATCTATGTCGCACCCAACTTGGGAATCCATCTGTTCGCCCGATGGCAAGCATCTTCTATCTGCCGATTGATGAGTTCACCGGGTGCTGAAGGACACTGGTGGTGGTCCCTTCGGCAGGCGGCCGGGATTGAAAAAGCAGGGCTTCTCCGTCACGTATCCCGAATGCGATTCCGAAACCGGCCGCATGGAACGATGGTTCAATCCTCTTTCGGGCACATTTCACGACAGCACTAATCTGTGGCGGATGTCGACATCGCAACGGAACTGGCGAGTGTCTCGCCCGGCTCATCGGTTAACGTTCGGATCCGGATTCGAAGTAAGCCCGTCGGTGGCGATCAGTGGCCACATCGTTTTGCGGCCGTTTCACCCAGCGCGAAGAACCGGAACCCGCCAATCGATGCGAATCCTATTCGTGTAACCGGCGCGAACTCGCGTGTGACTGATGGCGTGTGGTCGGACACCTCCCCTCCTACCTCGGCTGACTATTCCAACCGGTCCGGAGGCGGGCAACGAAACCGTCTGGATACAGGATTTCGGAATGGCCGGGTGCCGACGGGTCACCAGTTATTTCTCTCGAGACGGTCGCGAGTGGCGCACTCCACCGACGCAGGTGACTGCTTCCGACCAGCAGGCCCTCGGCTACAAGGGCGCCGTTTCTGGCAAACGACAAGCCCGGTTTGTTTCAGAGCAGGCTCTCCGCAGACCAGCGCTGCGTCACATTTCTCGCGGGGACGAAATACTCGATCGGAGACATCTTCATCGCTCCCGTGCGGAACAAAACAGCTGCCGATGAAGAGCACTGGTTCGCATGAGTCCCCAAATATCTGCAGCGATAAGCCGCGCTGGTCCCCGGACGGGAACTCGGTTTCATGCTATCGGAACAGGACGGATTCCAATGGCTGTACGCGCAACGGTTGGATCCCACCATCAAACCCCCCGTCGGGCCTTTTATCGGTTCAACCATTTCCATAGAGCACGGCTGTCGACGGGCAACATCGAGTATGGCCAACTGGAGATCGGTGTAGCGGCGGACAACATCGTATTTAATCTCGGAGAACTTACCGGCAATCTCCGGACGCTCACAAATAACCGTGCCAACTGAAATGAAGCCAACCCCGCGCCAATACCTGCAATAAAATTAGATTAGGTTCCCCGGAACCTTAGTTTGCAATGGGGAGTTTCTATGAGCCATGTACGCTCGCGGGCGCTATTTGCCCTCGCGCTTCTTGGACTGTTGTGCGTGGGTCCAAGCTTGTTCGCACAATCGGATACTGCTTCGATCACAGGTTTCGTCCGTGATCCCTCTGGAGGGGTCGTTCCGAACGCCAACGTTGTGATCACAAACGAAGCAACAGGCGCGGAACGCCGTGCCGTAACCAACGAAAGCGGTTATTACATTATTTCGAGTCTTCCGGCCGGCTTCTACACAGTCAGTGTCGAAGCTACCGGCTTTAAGAAATATGAGAAGACCCGCAACAAACTCGATCCGAATATTGCCACCACGGTCGATGCAAGCCTGCAGGTGGGCAGCGCTAGCGAAGTCGTGAACGTCGTCGCTGAGGCGGTGAACATCCAGTCGGAATCGGCCACGCTTGGTCGCGTGGTGACATCCAGTGAAATCAAAAACATTCCGCTGAACGGGCGAAATCCGCTCTTTCTGGCCATGATGAAGCCGGGAGTGAACTCCAACAACGCTCTCGCCACGTTCAGTTTCGACTTGACGACGGGCGGTCTCACAATCAATGGGTCGCGAACCCAGGACAACCTCATCACGTTTGATGGAGCCGTCGCCGTACGCACTCGTTCCAACGGAACGTCCATCGGCGTTGCCGACGTGGACGCCGTTCAGGAGATGCAGGTTCTCACCGCCAATTACAACGCGGAGTATGGCCGCGCTGCAGGCGGCCAGATCCGCATCGTAACAAAGAGCGGTCAAAAGGACTTCCACGGCGATTTCTACGAATATTTCCGCAACTCCGCGATGAATGCTAATGAGTGGAGCCGGAATCGTACGATCGGACGGGAGGACATCAGCGGACGCCCCGGTCCTTTCCGTTACAACCAGTTCGGATACGCTGCCAGCGGTCCGATATTCATTCCTGGCAAGTTCAACAAGGACAAGAATAAGCTCTTTTGGTTATGGGGGCAGGAGTGGGTACGTTTCCGTCAGGAGCAGTTGAATCAAGCCGGCGGGGTTCGTGTTCCCAGCGAAGCCATGAAGCGGGGAGACTTCAGCGAACTTCTCCAACCGAGCATCTATTACAACACCCCGAAGTACATAAAGGATCCTCTCTCGTCGAACCCCTGCACGGCTGATAACCGGTCAGGTTGCTTCGCGAACAACGTGATCCCCGCAAACCGCCTCAGCCCGCAAGGGCTCGCGCTGCTGCGCACCTTCCCATCGCCGAATGCGCTTATCGGCAGCAACAACTATATTCAGGCGCGGTCGCGACTCGATAATCAACGGAAGGACACGTTGTCCGTCGATTTCCTTCCCGCCGAGCGCCATTACTTCCGTTTCCGCTGGCAGAACTACAACCTCTATCACGAGGATGCGTTCCGCGGAAACCTTGACTTGGCTCCTTCCGCGCTCGATCGTCCAAACGATACGGCGTCGCTCAACTACATCTGGACGGTAACGCCGACGATCATCAATGAGGCGTTGGTCACGGCCAGCGCTGATCGCGTTCGCATCGCCGTTCAGACGCAAGGCGGCCGTTATCAGCGCAGCACGTATGGGATTAACTATCCTTACCTGTTCCAGGCGAAGGAGATCTTCGACAAGATCCCGACCATCAACATCCAGCAGTTCCAGGAAGTCGATGGCGGTCCCTATCCATCGTCTTCTGCTGGCCCCATCTACAACCTCTCAGACAACCTGAGCTGGATTAACGGCAACCACACGTTCAAGTTTGGATTCCTGTTCGAGCGTGCGGGTCAGAATGACTTTGACCAGATCAACGTTCAGGGTGTCCCGGGTGGTACCAATAACCAGAACGGCCGCTTCGAGTTCCGTGATAGCCGTCCGGGCGGTTCCGGCACAGCGATTGCCGACGCAGCCCTCGGCCTGTTCAACAACTACGCTGAACTTGGGAACCGCTCCTACACCCCTTACCGCGGCCACATGTGGGAGTGGTTCGCCCAGGACTCCTGGAAGGCTACTCAAAAGCTGCGTCTGGAGTATGGAGTTCGCTGGTCGCGCATTCAGCCCTATTACAGCCTCTGGCGTAATATGTCTGTTTTCGATCCGGCATCCTATGATCCATCTCGCGCCGCAGTTCTTGATCGGAGCACCGGACAAGTCTTGTCGGGTGATCGGTACAATGGCGTAGTCATCCCGGGTTCGGGATTCACGGACGAAGCGAAGGGGCGCGTGCCCGTTGCCGATTCCGGCGAGTTCGACCGGCTGTTCAAAGGTTCGAAGGAATACTCCCAGATCCACAACGTTTGGCAGCCACGATTTGGCGTTGCGTATCAAACGTCAGACAAATCGGTGATTCGAGCAGGCGTGGGCCGGTTCGTAACGCGCCTTGGCATTAGTGACTCGGTGTTCCTCGGTGGCAACCCGCCATTCCAGCCGACTCAATCCGTCACGAACGGCATCGTCGATAACCCTTCAGGTGGGTCGAGCAATGCCTTCCCGCTTCCGTTCATGACCCAGGATCCGATTTTCAACAATCCGGAAGCCTGGACGTGGAATGCTACGTATCAGCGGGAAATCGGCTTCAACACCACTATTGAAGTTGGGTATGTCGGCCGTCGCGGTCTGAACCAGCAGCGCGAGCGCAACCTCAATCAACTCCTTCCCGGAACCGTTCAGGCAAATCCAGGTGTGAACACGGATTATCTGCGACCGTACAAGGGTTTCAGTTTCATCCGTGCGACGAACAACGACGGGACATCGAAATATAATGCCCTGCAGATCAATTTGACCCGGCGGTATTCGCGTGGTCTCACGTTTGGAGCGGCTTATACGTTGTCCAAGCTCGAGGACAACGGATCAACGCAGCGCACGATCATTCCAAACGCGTACGACGCCAGCAACATGTGGGGTCCCGCGAACTACGATCGCCGCCATGTAGCGGTTTTCAACTTCGTGTATGAACTGCCGTTCCTGCGGGAACAGAAGTCGCTCGTAGGCAAGATCGCGGGCGGATGGCAGGTCAGCATGGTCACTCAACTGCAAACGGGTACGCCGTTCTGGGTAGGCACAAACGACGATAATGCCGGAGTCGGGCCGGGCAGCGGCAACTCCACTGAAGGTGTGCCGTCAACACCATGGAACATCACGGGCGACACCGGAGTGGGCAACCAGGCGTTTTCGGAAGGCGCGGCAGACCAGAATTTCTGGTTTAATCCGAAAGCCTTCGCGAAGCCTGCGGCCGGCACGTTCGTCGGTCCCGGTACCCGGAATCAGGTGTATCAGCCTGGTATCCAGAACTGGACAGCCGCGCTGTTTAAAACATTCGCTATCAACGAACAGCATCGCGTGACGTTCCGTTCGGAGTTCTACAATTTTCCGAACCATCCGAACTGGGACAACGCCGAGACGAATCCCGAGAGCGGAAGTTTTGGCAAGGTTACGTCCAAGAGTTTCGAACGCACCATTCAACTTAGCCTCCGTTACTCATTCTGAGTACGGAGATCGAATCGCAGTAACGGAAGGCCGCCGGTAACACGGCGGCCTTTCGTCTAATTTGATAAGGCGAGATGATCAGAAGCTACGCACATTGCGGTGGACCGCGCGGATGAACCGGGATGAGATCCTCACGCACCTGCGTGAAAGGATACTGGCGTTCGCGGCATCTCGTATGGGGAGGGACATCGCCGAGGATCTGGCGCAGGAGGTGTTGATCGTCATCGAGCAGAAATACAGCGAGGTCACCGAGTTGTCAGATCTCCTGCCTCTCGGTCTTCAGATCACCCGTTTCAAAATGGCAGGAGTACGGCGTAAGTCCTTCAGGCGAGGAGAGTCAGGCCAGATACCCGTTGACGACATCCAACTGGCCTCATCCATTGCAACGCCTGAGGAGCAGGCCCGGCGGAGGGAGTCCGTCGAGCGATTGACAGCGGCTGTTCAGAAACTCGGAGAACGCTGCCGGGAACTGATTCGTCTGAAACTATTAGGAAGGAGCTTCGCGGAAATTCAGGAGGAACTCGGCGCCGCGTCGATAAACACGGTGTATACGTGGGACGCTCGATGCCGCAAGAACCTGCTCGATCTAATGGGCGGAAAGTGGGACGGATGACCGACGATGTACGCAAGCTATTAGGCGGATACGCAACGGGCACGCTTTCCAGCGAAGAGAAGCAACTGCTATTCGACGCGGCCCTCCACGATGACCAGCTATTCGCCGCGCTCGCGGACGAACATGCGTTGAAGGAACTCCTCGACGATAGCGGCGTCCGGGCGCGAGTCCTTCGGGCGACGGAAGAGCCTCGATTCACCGTCGCCGGCGCGTTTCGCGACTGGTTCGAGCGGCCCAAAGCAAAAGCACTGGTCGCAACGGGGGCGGTGCTTTTGACCGTCATCGGTATCAGATCGGTCCGTGAGACCGGTCAACCTGAACAGCAGGTCGCCGAAGTCCGAGTTCCTCCACCTGCCCAGCCGGCAACGCGACCTGCAAGCCCGCCGGAGAGCAAGCCGGAGACCGTTCGCCGGGAGGCTCTGCCTACCAGGAAATTCAGCGCACGCGAGAAAGCAGACGCCGAACGGAGCGAGGCAAATCCGGTCGTTTCGCAGGCGCCGGCTCCTCCGCCGCCTCCCGGAGGGAAAGGCGTCGTCGGTGGTGTGCCCGGATCAGGACCGGCAACATTTCAAACCGTGAATCCTTTCCGGATGTCCGACGAGGCGCGACCTGCGACCGCGGCAACGCCTGCCAACTCGGCAACATTCGAACGAGTCGCCGGAACCGGCGTAAATCCACTGCGGTATGAGCTTCTTCGCAAGGAAGCGGACGGCGAGTTTCGACCTGTGCCTGCAGATTACGAGTTCGCTGCGGGTGACGTTGTCCGAGTCCAAGTCACGTCCACACGGGACGGGGCGGTCGCTTTAACGGCGCCGGGAGTACCTGTCGCCAGCGGCCAGGCCGCCGCAAACACACCTACAATCCTGCCCGCGGCGGAGGGTATCACCATCGCGGATTCAACGACGCGGCTCGTGCTGTCCTTTGCGCCGCCGCCGACTGCGAACACACAGTCGACGAAAGGCTTCACAGCGGGCGATGCAGCCCGTTCGAAAGAGGTAGCAGAACCGGGGTTAACGGTGCAAATCCTGATCCGTCATCGTAGGTAGTCATGAGGTTTAAACCCACTCCTCGCGCGCTCCGAGAAAGAACATTGTCGTGGCGCCCTCTTCGACGACGGAGTACTGGATTCGGACGGCGATTTGCTCCTCCTGACGGCTGGACCAGACCCGGTAAATGCGTTCAAGTTGTTGTGCGGTTTTCATCTCGACTTCATTCTCGAACCCGAGCGCCACTTTCAACGTCTAACAAGAGATCTGTGTTGAAAACACAAGTAGATAAAAATTTTCGAAACGCTGCAATGCCGCAAATGAGGGGAGCCATTTGAAGAAGATCGTGCGCATTGCCGGCGGCGTCGGGCTCATCCTGATCGGCATCGTGGGTCTTATTCTGCCGGTGATGCCAGGATGGGTGTTCATCATCCCGGGCCTCGTGATCCTCGCCGATCACTCGCCGCGGATCAGACGGCTTCTGGATTGGGTGAAGGCCAAGTTCGAGGATGCGCGGACTGCGACGGGCAGAACGCGACCCGCTCCGGCGCCATCTGCGACAATGGAAGACCGGCCTGATTCAGGTAAGTAAAGCCCTCCATGCTCACTCGTATCAGCGTGCATGGCGCACGTCAGCATAACCTTAAGAACATCGACGTCGAGATCCCCACGCAACACCTTTACCGTCATCACGGGGCTCAGCGGATCCGGGAAAGTCGTCGCTTGCTTTCGACACGATCTACGCCGAGGGTCAGCGGCGGTACGTTGAGACGCTCTCTCCCTATGCGCGGCAATTTCTCGATCAGATGGAGCGGCCGGAGGTCGATTCTATCGATGGGCTGAGCCCGGCCATTTCAATCGAGCAAAAAACGACCAGTCGCAGCCCGCGCTCGACCGTCGGCACTGTCACAGAGATCTACGATTACCTTCGTCTGCTCTATTCGTCGATAGGAATCCCGCATTGTCCGGACTGCGGCTTCGAGATCGCGCGTCAGAGCACCGAACAGATCCTGCAGCAGGTCATCGCTCTCAAAGATGAGCGAGTGATGATTCTCGCGCCCATCGTGCGCGGCCGCAAGGGCGAATACAAGAAGGAACTCGAAAAGCTGGCAAAGCAAGGCTTTGTCCGCGCGCGCATCGACGGCGAGTTGCGGTCGCTCGACGAGGAGATCGCGCTCGATAAGCGCAAGAATCACACGATCGACGTCGTCGTCGACCGTCTGGTGCTAAAGCCCGGCATCGAGAAGCGGCTTGAAGCGTCTATTCAAACCGCGACGAAGCTGACGGACGGATTGGTCATCGTTGCCGTCGTCAATGGCGCGGAACGACTGTACTCGCAGAAACTCGCCTGTCCGAACTGCGGGCGAAGCGTTCCGCAACTCGAGCCGCGATCGTTCTCGTTCAACAGTCCATACGGCGCGTGTGAAGAGTGCGCCGGTCTCGGCAGCAAGTGGAGCTTCGACCCGTCGAAGGTCATCGCTGATCCATCGAAGCCGCTGCTGGACGGAGCCCTCGGGTCCGGGCGCATCGGCGACCTTACATGAGCAGATCGGCTCGGGCAGGTGCGCGGCTCGGCAGCTCGATCTGACCGTGCCGTTCGAGCAGTTGCCGAAGAAGACGCAGAACATGCTGCTGAACGGCGGCACAGGATTCACGGGAATCCTGCGCATCCTCGATGAGACGCTTTCGACACTCCAGCGATGAGGGTACGCGAATGGCTGATGGAGTACATGTCGCCGATCGAGTGCGCCGTGCTGCCACGGCAAGCGGCTGAAAGCCACGAGTCTTGCGGTTCGGGTGAAAGGGGTTGGCATCGCCGAACTGACCGGCATGCCGATCGCGCGCGCGCTGCAGGCGGTGAGCACGTGGGAACTGACCGAACGCGAATCGCAGATCGCCGCGCGTGTCCTCGACGAGGTCCGGCATCGCATGGAGTACCTGAGCGCGGTAGGGCTCGACTACTTGAGCCTGAGCCGCGGTTCGGCGACCCTCTCCGGCGGCGAGGCGCAGCGTATCCGGCTCGCGACGCAGATCGGGTCGAAGCTTCGTGGCGTGCTGTACGTGCTGGACGAGCCGTCGATCGGATTGCATCCCCGAGATAACGACCGGCTGCTCGCGACGCTCAGCCGGCTTCGCGATCTCGGCAACACGGTGCTGGTCGTCGAGCATGATGCGGATACCATTCAGCATGCGGACTATGTCATCGATCTCGGACCGGGCGCTGGAAGGCTGGGCGGCGGGCTCGTCGGCGCAGGAACACCGAGCGACATTCAGAATCGAACCCGACTCGCTGACTGGCCAGTATTTGTCCGGCAAGGTCACGATCGAAGGCCCGGCGAAGCGCCGCACGGGACAACAGGCAGCATCTTGCGTGCGCGGCGCGCGCGAGCACAACCTGAAGAATATCGATGTCGAGTTTCCGCTCGGGAAGTTCATCGTTGTGACGGGCGTTTCGGGCAGCGGCAAGTCGACGCTGGTGAACGACATCCTATATCGCGCGCTGGCGCAGCATGTGTACAAATCCCGCGCGAAGCCCGGCTTGCACGACGGCATCACCGGTCTGCAGCACATCGACAAGGTGATCGAGATCGACCAGGCCCCGATCGGACGAACGCCGCGGTCGAATCCCGCGACGTACACGGGAGTGTTTACGCCCATTCGCGATCTGTACGCGATGCTCCCCGAATCGCGCGAGCGCGGCTACAAGGCAGGCCGTTTCAGCTTCAATGTAAAGGGCGGCCGATGCGAGGCGTGCCAGGGCGATGGCATGAAGCGCATCGAGATGAACTTCCTGCCCGATGTCTATGTCACCTGCGATGTTTGCCGGGGCAAGCGCTACAACTCGGAGACACTGCAGGTCAAATACAAGAACTACTCGATCGCGGATCTGCTTGAAGCGACGGTCGAAGAGGCGATGGGAGTCCTCGAGAACCTTCCGCAGATTCAGGCGAAGATGCGGACGTTGAACGATGTCGGTCTTGGATACATCCACCTCGGGCAATCGTCGACGACGCTATCCGGCGGGGAAGCGCAGCGGATCAAGCTTGCGAAGGAACTGAGCCGCAGGCAGACTGGAAAGACGTTCTACATCCTGGATGAGCCCACGACCGGACTGCATTTCGAAGATGTCCGCACAGCTGCTCGACGTACTGCATCAGTCTGGTGGAACAGGGCAACACAGTCCTGGTGATCGAGCATCATCTCGATGTCATCAAGACAGCCGACTGGATCATCGATCTCGGCCCGGAGGGCGGCGAAGGCGGCGGCGAGATCGTCGTCTGCGGTACGCCGGAGCAGGTAATTCGAAATCGCCGGAGCTACACGGCAGCGGCGCTCGAGAAAGTCATGCGTAACGGAAAGGTCCATTGAGCAAATACAGCATTCAGCCGCTCGACTTCGGCGGACTCAAGACAGTGTCGATCCACGAGCGCGGCGGCAAGGTTCGCCTGGAGCATTTCGCGAAGACTTACACGAAGGGTGATGGCGTGCTCGGCATGCTGGACGCGATGCCGCGACTCCTGGCATCCGATTCGCTGCGGAGTGTTGCCGAAGCGCTTCTGCATGCGCGGTCGTCAAGGAAACAGATTATTTGGGGGATGGGCGGGCACGTGATTAAGTGCGGCCTCGCGCCCGTCCTGCTTGACCTGATGAACCGCGGTTTTGCGACGGCGTTCGCCATGAACGGATCGGCCGCGATTCATGATTTCGAGATGGCTATCGCGGGATGGACAAGCGAAGACGTGGAAGCTGTGCTGCCCGATGGCCGGTTCGGTTCCGCTGAAGAGACGGGAAGCGAGATGAACATCGCGATCAATGAAGGCGACCACGCGGGCATCGGAATGGGAGAGGCGCTCGGGCAGCATCTGTCCCACATCGCTCGACCGGACTGCGCCTCGAGTAGCCTCGTGCTCGGAGCATGGAAGGCATCTATACCCGTGACGGTGCATGTCGCGGTCGGGACGGATACGCCGCACACTCATCCCGAGGCTGCGGGCTCCTCGATCGGTTCGGCGACTCATCGCGATTTTCGATTATTCAGTACGATCGTTACTGGCTTGCACGAGGGCGGAGTTTACGTGAACTTGGGATCGGCGGTAGTGATGCCGGAAGTTTTTTTGAAGGCGGTGTCTGTCGCAAGGAATTTGGGATATGCGCTGGCAAACTTCACGACGGTGAATCTCGACTTTCTGCAGCACTACCGCCCGAAGGTCAACGTCGTTGAGCGGCCGCACGCAAACGCGGGCGGGCGCGGTTATTCGATCACAGGACATCACGAGATCCTGCTGCCACTGCTTGCGGCCATTCTGATCGAGTGTGAAGTTTGATGGAAGACGCGCAATCCGAGCCGTTCTGGACGTGGAAGGATCTCGTGATGTTGCTCGGGCTCGGGCTCCCTGCGTTTGTCCTTGTGTTCTTCGTCGCAGCTGCCGTGCTGCGTCCGTTCACTTCGAATAAGGCCTTGCTGTTGATGATTCCGCAGTTTGCCGGGCAGGCTGCGATGCTGGTTCCATTTGCGCTGCTCTGCCGGTGGAAGTACGATCAGCCGCTGTTGCCGGCGCTGCGGCTCGGTCTAAGGGTGGGCGATGCGGTTCGGTCGTTTCCAGCCGGGTTGCTGTTGGCTGTGTCGGTGCTGGCTTTGGCGGCTTTGCTTCGCGCTCAGGATACTCCATCCCCGATGCAGGATCTGATGAACGATCCATTATCGGCGCCGTGGGTTGCCGTATTCGCTGTGTCGATTGGTCCCGCGTTTGAGGAGATCTTCTTTCGCGGGTTGTTGCAGCCGGTCGCGGCAAGAACGGCCGGTGTGGTTGGTGGAATTCTGATCGGGTCAGTGCCGTTTGCGCTTCTTCACGGTCCACAGTATGCATGGTCGTGGCGGCACGTGTTGTTGATCGCGGTAGCGGGATCGGCGTTCGGCTGGTGGCGAGTTTACACACGATCGACAGGCGCGTCAGCACTGATGCACGCGGGATATAACGCAGTGCTTGTACTTGGATATCTCATTGGAAGGAATGCTCTGTAAAAACGATGGTGGAAACGATTCAGTGGACGGATGAAGGCGTGGTGATGATCGACCAGACGCGACTGCCCCGGGAACAGGTGTTTGTCACCTGCAAGGACTACAGGGAAGTGGCGGAGGCGATCCGATCGATGATCATTCGCGGAGCGCCGGCCATCGGTGTCGCAGCCTCGATGGGTGTGGCGTTGGGCGCCCTGAAGTCTGATGATTTGCATGCGCAGATGGACGAGATCTGCTCCACGCTGGCCAATACGCGGCCGACGGCTGTGAACCTGTTCTGGGCTATCGACCGGATGCGAAAGCTCTACGAACAGGTGAAGCATCGGCCCATCGAAGAGATTCGCGCGGCGTTAGTGCGAGAAGCGAAGCAGGTCTATCTGGAGGACATCGCCATCAATCGGGCGATCGGCCGAAATGGCGCCGATCTGGTGCCGGATGGCAAGACGGTGCTGACTCACTGCAACGCGGGGGCGCTTGCCACGGCAGGGTTCGGTACGGCGTTGGGTGTAATTCGCGCCGCGGTGGAAGCGGGCAAAAATATCGACGTATTCGCCGATGAGACGCGGCCGTTTCTGCAGGGATCCCGGCTGACCGTATGGGAATTGCAGCAGGACGGCATCTCCGCTACGTTGATCACGGACAATATGGCCGGCCACTTCTTGAGATCGGGCCGCATCGGCTGTGTCGTCGTGGGCGCGGATCGGATTGCCGCGAACGGCGATGTCGCGAATAAGATCGGGACGTATTCGGTGGCAGTGCTGGCGAAAGAGAACAATGTGCCGTTCTATGTGGCCGCTCCTATTTCGACTTTGGACCTGACGCTGGCGTCCGGGGATGAGATCCCGATCGAGGAGCGGTCGGCCGAGGAGGTAACGCATGTGGGGGGCGTGCCGCTGGCGCCGGAGGGTACCTCCGTTCGGAATCCCGCGTTCGACGTAACGCCGAATCGGTACGTGAGCGGCATCATCACCGAGCGTGGTGTAGCGCGTGCGCCATACACTGACTCGCTGGCGAGACTCGTGTCCGAGACGCACGCGTTGGTTAGTGATTAGGGTTTATCGCGATCGATGCGTTGGCCGGCTTTTTGCGAAACGAAGCCAAAACAGATCCGCCCGATATGAAGGCGCCGCACAGCAGGCCGGCAGACGTTGGATTCCATACTTCAGCCGCGGGGCTTCGCAGGCCGCAGTTCCTCGAGCGATGAGTAGATTACCCGCTTGGAGACTCCCCGATCCTTCGCGACAGCTTTGATGGCATCCATCCGCGACAGTCCCTGAGCAATGTACTCATCGAACGCTTCGGACACCGGCCGTTCATCGGCCGGAGTCGCCGCAGGTTTCCCGATCACCAGCGTGATCTCTCCTTTCACGGAGTCACGCTCCTTCAAATTACGAAACAAAGCCAATGCGTCGCCGCGGAGAAACTCCTCGTGGAGTTTGGTCAGTTCGCGGGTGAGGACGATTTCGCGATCGCCATAGATTTCGGCGATGTCCTGGAGAGTTTCCAGAATTCGATGCGGCGCTTCATAAAACACCAGGGCGCAATCCAAACTAGCCAACGCCTGCAATGATTTGCGGCGTGCCCCCTGTTTTTGCGAAACGAAGCCACCGAAGTAGAAAGCGTCCGTCGGAAGACCCGACGCCGTCAGTGCGGCGAGAATCGCCGATGGACCGGGAATCGGAATGATTCGGATTCCGGCCTCGACTGCGGCTTTCACTAACCGATATCCGGGATCGGAGATTAGCGGCGTTCCCGCGTCCGATACCAACGCGACGTTGGCGCCGGAGAGAATACGCCCGACAAGCGACTCGGACCGTCCTGATTCGTTATGTTCGTGGTAGCTAATGGTCGGCTTGTCGATTCCGTAGTGGTCGAGCAGCCGCCGTGTGTGCCGTGTGTCCTCGCACGCGATCAGATCCGCCTCTTTCAGAGTTCGAACCGCGCGGAATGTGATGTCTTCAAGGTTGCCGATGGGGGTCGCTACAAGGAATAGGGAGCCGGTCACGCTACCATAATGAGGCAGTGTCGGTCGAACAGGTGAACACATATCTGACCTGGACACCTCCCGGAGAGTCAGTCGTGATCCGGTTGGATCACAGCGTCATCGAACGTTTGAATATCGAGGTAATGCGCGGGTTCGGTGTCACGCGACGGCGGGGAACGGAGACGGGCGGAATTCTTATCGGCAAAATCGACCGGCGGACGCAACCTGTGATCCACATCCAGGATTACGAGATTGTGCCCTGTGAATATGCCTCGGGGCCGTCCTACATCCTGTCCGCAAACGACAAGCAGAAGTTCAAAGAGACCATCGAGCGATGGCAGCCATCGCTCGAGCGGGAGTTGTATGCGGTTGGCTATTTTCGAAGTCATACCCGGGACGGTTTCAGTCTGGATGAGAGAGACGCTGCGCTGTTTCGCGAGTACTTCCGAGATCCGCTCGATGTTGCTTTATTGATCAAGCCGTTTGCGACGCGATCGGCTTCAGCCGGATTCTTCCTGCAAGACAAGGGCTCGCTTGTAACGTCGGCGAGTCCACTGGAGTTCACATTCGTACCGCCCGGCAAGATACGGGATGAACGACCGCAGGAACTGGCGCCGCCGACTACGACGGCAGCAGGGCCTGCTCGGAAGTCAGCGTCACCACCTCCGCCGCCTCCTTCCCAGCCCGCAAGCCGGCCGAAGTCCGTCGAACCGTCTGCGCCGCGCGCCACGCAGGGTCGGCCGATGTTTACTGAGCATTCGCTGGTAGAATCGGGCGGACCCGCCGGCTGCATTGGATTGCGTTCATTGCCGCTC
Organism: Bryobacteraceae bacterium; assembly: GCA_963825845.1. Taxonomy (GTDB): domain Bacteria; phylum Acidobacteriota; class Terriglobia; order Bryobacterales; family Bryobacteraceae; genus DASQDN01. The sequence goes on from CAWGVL010000071.1 coordinate 64,862, forward strand.
TGCTCGCATTCGGCGCTGTTTGCGGATACGAGTACGCCGGAGTGCTGGCAGCGAAGCGGGTTTCCGTGCCGCTATCCTCTACCACGGGGCAGGGCAGGACGCTGGTCAACGATCCATATGCGGTCCACCTGCAGGTGGCGCAAGCCGACAATAACCTGATCGTCAATTGGGACCGCGAGGCCGCCCCGATCCAAGCGGCCCTACATGGCGTCCTGACCGTTAGTGAAAGCGGCAACAGCAAGGAAGTGAAACTCGGATTTGCCGAACTGCGAAACGGCACAGCGATGTACCCTCACGCCGGTAAGGAAGTGCAGTTTCGCCTTGAGTTGTTCTTCAAAGACAACCGGAGTTTCATCGAATCCGCGGTGTTTCGGGGCACACCTTGATCGGGCTGCGAATCGAGAGAGACTTTTACGCGGCGGCCTTTAACCGCAGCGCGTTTGCGTGCTCGTCATAATCAACTCGAACTGAGCCCCCCGGCTTAACTCGGCCTTGGACGACGAATTCGGCCAACGGTTGAGTGAGCTGTTTGTGGACCGCTCGCTTCAGTTCCCGCGCTCCATATTCAGTGCTGGCGCCTTCCTCAAGGAGGAACTTGCGGCCTTTTTCACTGACCGTCAAGCGGAAGCCGCGAGAGCCCAATCGACTCTCGATATGCCCTTGAAGATCATTAATCTGTTGAGCAAGGATCGCGGACAATGTGTCTGTCGAGAGCGGCTGATAGGTGACGGTAGCGTCGATGCGGTTGACGAATTCCGGTGAGAAATTTCGCCGGACGGCAGACAAGGCGATGTTCTCGAGGCGGCATGCCTGTTGCGCAGGCTGTTTGATGTCGCCGCCGAACCCGAAGCCCGGAGCCAGCTCTTTCATCATGCCGTGAGCCCCAAGATTACTTGTGAGGAAGATCAGCGATCGTTCGAAGTTGACGAGGTTGTTATCGCCTAGCCGGAGCGTCGCCTTATCCAACACGCCAAGAAGCAGCCGGTTGAGGGAAGGGGCGGCCTTCTCGATCTCATCGAACAGAATGATGGATAGACTACTTTTCTCGCTGGTGACCGACGCGAGCTTTGCCTGAGTGAGGATCGGATGGGTCTCGCGATGTCCGAGATAGCCGGGAGGCGCGCCGATCAGTTTGGCGACTTCGTGATCCATCTGGTACTCGCCACAATCGACACGCACCATGTGCTTGCGCGATCCATGCAGGACCTCTGCCAGAGCTTCTACCGTCCGCGTTTTGCCGGTACCCGTAGGCCCGAGCAGCAGGAACACGCCGACAGGGCGTCCGTCGGGGGCCAGCCCGGCGTTGTACATGTGCACATAAGGCACGATGGAGGACAGCGCCTGCGTCTGGCCGATGACCTTTGATGCCAGTCGGTCGAGGATGTCGCTGTTCCTGTTGCTTTGGGTCCGCCGAGTGATTCGCGGCCGCTCTGAGGTACTCATTATCGTTTCCGATCTCCTGGCTTGAGTATAGGGTCGGGAGCGGGAATTGCCCGTGAATTTATGGGGCGATTATTGCTGGGTGGATTGTCGTAACTCGTTGTATGATTGCACGTTGGGAGAACTGGTAAAAAATATTCGAGTCCTGTGAATGAGGAATATCCTGCTCATTGACGCCAGCCGGCTCAACGAGTCATCGATTAGCTTGAATTTGGTGAGACATCATCCGGGAGCGTGTAACTCGCGTGTGAGTGGGCGACGTATCAGTTCGGCATTAGCACAATCTTGCCCGTAACGCCTCCCTTTCCGAGCAACTCCTGCGCATCTCTTGCCTCGACAAATGGAAAGCGCTGCGCGATGAGTGGCTGAATCTTTTTCTGTTGAAGAAGCTGAAACAGGGTAATCAAATCCTGTCGAAACAATGCCGGTCTCAGCCGTTTGAGCCACTGGATACTGTAGGGGACGACCCGTTTCCGGCTCGGGAGAAGCCAGCCTCCAGCGATGTACAAGCCGAAGATGGCGATTGCACGAAAGCGATGACGACGGCCGGGACGACCTGTGGCCAATCGCCCCCCACTCAGCGAAGAAGTCAGGCCATAAGCTACTACTTTGCCACCGGGCCGCAGAGCCTTGCGGGAACGCCAGATGTGGGCGCCGCCGATGCCGTCAAAGACGACGTCTACACCCTCGCTCGTGAGGCGATGAATTTCTCTTACGAAGTCCTGATGCTGGTAATCAATCGGGATACCGTCCAGATCGGAAACGGTCGACATCCCTCGAGATGAACAGGTACCGTACATCTCCAACCCTGACAGGCGCCCAAGCTGCAGTAGCGCCGAGCCGACCCCGCCTGCCGCGCCGTGAATCAACACGGTCTGACCCGCTCGGATTTTAGTGGAACGATGCAGCATCTGGTACGCCGTGACATAGTTCAACACGAGGCTAACAGCCTCGGCGGCATCCAATCCCGGTGGTACCGGAACCAGCTCGCGTTGCGGCAGGCAGACGAACTCCGCGTATGCGCCGCTGATCGGCAGGGCAGCAACTATCACACCTGGTTCGATTCCAGAGATGCCGGCTCCGAGCCGATCCACCATACCAATCAGATCCCACCCCGGTGTGAAAGGCACGGAGGGCGTCTCGGGATGAAGGCCCTCGCGCATCATCAGATCGGGCAAGGAGACGCCTGCGGCCAGCACTCGCACCCGCACTTCTCCATTCTTCGGCTCGGGACAGTCTTCTTCGACCACCTGAAGCGCCTCAGGCCCGCCGTAATGGGTGACGATGATTCGCCTGTACCTCACGAACTTCTTGTTCGCTTATAAGCATACTGATCTGGCACCCAAGCAGGTTGAGTAGCTTTTCAGATGGACGTAAAAACGTTCGTACCAAAAACTAACACTCATCGAACGGGCGTTTTCGATGGACTGCCACGCGCTGGCTTTCACGTTTCACGCACACAAATCCGACCTTACGAGCAGTTTATTTGAAGGGAAGTAATATGTTTCTAAAATGTCGGGAAGAGAGGGAGTTCGCCAGAGAATGGCGTTGATCTCAGAATGACATGGCGTCCCCAGGGGGAGTCGAACCCCCGTTACCGCCGTGAAAGGGCGATGTCCTAGGCCACTAGACGATGGGGACGCAAAGGCAGGCCGGCGTACCGGCGGGACAACACTTTTACTGTATCGTCCCGCCGGACAGGCGTCAAGTTTTGAGGATTACAGGGTTTTCAGGTAGGCGATGACGTTGGCTTTTTCTTCGTCGCTCAGCAACTCTTCATAAGGAGGCATGCCGTTGCCGCCTTTGTTGATGATCTCTTTGATGACCGCGTCGGTCGGCTTCTTGCCGTTGTTGAGCTTCGCCTTCTTATACAGACCCTTCAATGAGGGACCCATTTTCTTTTCGTCCGTATCGGTGTTGTGGCAGGCGCCGCACTGTTCGAAAGTTTCTTTCCCTTTCGTCGCGTCGCCAGCTTCAGCACCTTTCGCTTTCTCTTCCTGCGCCGTGAGGAACGCCGCAGTCGCCAACGTGGCGCAAACTAAGGTTAAAGTCTTTTTCATCTACCGATCCGCTCCTAAACGTAGTACCTGTTAGTCTAGCAATTCGTGCCGGCAAACCTCATCATCCTGTTCGCCAAGGAGCCCGTTGTAGGGCAGGTCAAGACCCGACTCATTCCGGCCATCACACCAGAATTCGCGGCGGAATTGCATACTGCCTTCGTACGGGACATGATCGATCGTTTCCGAGCGTTGGAGGGCACGGATTTCGAACTGCACACCGACAAAGAATCGGACGCGTTTATCACGCCTACCGTTACTCGTAAGCTACAGACGTCGGGGAACTTGGGATTAAAAATGATTCACGGCTTACAAGAAGGTTTGGATTCGGGTTATAAGCGTGTGATGATCATCGGAAGTGACGCTCCAACCCTTCCAGCGGCTCATGTTTCAGCCCTGCTTGCCGCGGATGCGGATATCACCTTCGGACCTGCGGAGGACGGCGGCTTCTATGCGATTTCAGCCCGGCGCCTCCATGCCGCGATGTTCAACGGGGTGGTCTGGAGTCAACCGGATACCCTGCTGAGGTCAATCGAGGCGGTTCGGCAATGCGGCCTTTCCGTGGCGGTAGGTCCTCGATGGTTCGACGTGGATGCCCCGGACGATCTCGATGTGCTGGCGAGGCAACCCGATCTGCCGGTCCACACTGCGGCTTGTCTTGCGAGGCTCAGGGCAGAGCAGCCAGATACTTGTCGATGCGCTGAATCTGTTGACTGACAGGATCGCGATCCGGCGCGTCGGGTGAGAGCCGTAAATACATCTCGAGGTCAGCACGCGCCTGGTTGAATCGTTGAACCTGCGCGAGACAGACACCTCGCTGTTTGTATTCGTCCGGCGAGCCCGGGTCCGCTTCAATCAAAAGGCTGAGGACTTCGATCGCCTTGAGCGGCTCCTGACGCTGGAAGTACACCGACCTGAGGTTGTTCAGCATCCTGACCAGAATCTGGCGCTTGCTGACGGGTCGAAGGATGTTGGGATCTGCCGAGATATCGAGTCCAGTGATCTCGCGCGCCAAATCAAAGCACTCGGTTTCAAACATCAACCGTCCGGAGTGAAACGGGTCGATGAACGCGGAGATCTGCGGATCATCGTACTGAACGATAAAGTGACCGGGGAGTCCGATACCGTGTACGGTACGACCCAAGCGCCGCGCTACCTCCATGTAAACGACGGACAACGTAATGGGGATGCCGACTCGCTTGGTAAGGACTTCATTCAGGCAACTGTTGGCCGGATGATAGTACTCCTGCTGATTGCCCTGGAAGCCGAGCTCTTCGAACAGAAACTCGTTGGTGGTGTGGATGAACTCCTCGCCGTCGGCGTCTGGACGTACACGCTCGCCCAGTTCGCGGGCATACGAATCCAGTAATTCGAGGAACGACCCCGGATCGAGTTCAGCGTATTCGATTGTGGCAATCTGCAGAGCCGCTAAATCAAGAGCGGGGTCGCCCGGCCCGCCTAATAGCAGTTCTCGAAGCTCCTGCATTAAGGGCTTAGAATAGCACCGAATGCGAGCTTTGGGATACGTTTTTGCGCTGATTTTGAGTGCCGCCGAAGGGCAGACTCTAACGATTCTGAAGCGTGTTCCCGCGGCCGGGGAACTTCGGGGGGCCGCCGGGACTCGGGACGGCCGGATCATCACGTGGGGAGACGGGCTTTATGCATGGAGCGTGCCCTCGCTGGAGCACCGGCTGCTCGCGCCGGGCGACTTCGGCGAAGGCGGATGCCTGGTTGATCTCGACGGGGATGGTCGGCAGGAATTCGTGTCGGTGGAAGGGACGGGACTCGGGAAGCTTACGTGGCGCAGACCGCCGGATTGGAAGCCGGTCGTGATCGATGACGAATTTGAAACTCATGACTGTCTCGAGGCCACGTTGTTCGGGCGCAAGGGCGTGCTCGTGATACAGCGATACATGCAGGTGCGGTTTTACGAGAGGTCGGACAGCAGCCCGTGGCCGCATCGCGAGATCTATTCGATCTACACGCCGTCCCAGCAAACAGGGTTGTCGCTTCGCGATATCGATGGCGATGGAAGGGTCGATATCCTCTGCGGTAATTATTGGATCCAGAGTCCGGAGCGTTTCGAGCTTCCCTGGCATATTTTCGCCATTAATACGTACTTCGAGCAGCCGTTTTCCGCGATGCTTGCGCATGCAATGACGGGTGATCGGTTGTTTGTCGCGCAGACACACCTGGAGGATGCGCGTGTGGCTCTGTTCGAGAGGCCCGAAGATCCGAAGAAGCTCTGGAAGGAGACGCGAGTGGCGGGCTCGTTCCACCGGGTGCATGCGGTGGCGGTCATGGATGGGACGCTGGTATTCGGCGAGAACAACGGCGCGGCTTCCCGGTTGTTTGCCCTTCGTGGAGAGCGGGCAGAGAAGATCTCCGAAGGTGTCAGCGTGCTGAATATCATTCCGGGGTCCGACCGACTGGCCGGCGTGGGCGCGCGTGAGGTACTACTCTGGCGCTATCGACGCAAGTAGGCGTCATCGCCCCGGATCCAGTCTTCCCGTACGGGCGAGAAGAGGTCCAGGGCGACGCTGTCCTCGAGAGCCTCGACCCGGTGCGGAACGTTTGAAGGGATCTGCAGGGATTCGCCGGTTGCGACGATCAATTCGTTGTCATCGAAAATGAATCGAAGGCGGCCTTTTTCCAAGGTCGTGATTTGCTCATTCACATGTTGGTGACGGGGTACGACCGCGCCTTTCTTCAGGCCCAGCCGCGACATCGTAATCAGGTCGGAATGAAGTACTTGCCGGGTTACGAGCTCATTCAACTGTTCGACCGGGATATCGCTCCAGGCATGAAGTTTCATAGGCGCGGGCATTGTATCATGAGGGTTATCCATGAAACTGATCGTTACCGGCGGAGCCGGATTTATTGGTTCTGCCTTCGTCCGCATGTTGGTTTCGGCCGGGACCGCCCGTGTGGTGAACCTCGACAAGCTGACGTACGCCGGAAATCTGGACAATCTGACGCCGGTAGCAGACAGCCCGAATTACCGGTTTGTTCGCGGCGACATTACGGACACCGAATTGATCAATACGTTGATCGATGAAGAAGATCCCGATGCCATTGTGCATTTCGCAGCGGAGTCTCATGTCGACCGCAGCATCCTGAGTCCAGCGGCGTCGTTTGAAACGAACTTACGCGGGACGTTCACACTCGTTGAGGCTGTGCGGCGGCGCAAGATCCCGCGTTATGTTCACGTGTCTACGGACGAGGTGTACGGGAGCCTGGAAGAGCCGCTCGAGGCGGATGAGAGCTATCCACTGAAACCGAGTAGCCCGTATTCGGCATCCAAGGCAGGATCGGATCTGCTGGCGTTGTCTTATTTCACGACGTATAAGTGTCCCGTACTGGTGACTCGCGCTTCGAACAACTATGGGCCGTATCAGTTTCCGGAGAAGCTGATTCCTCTCATGATCTCGAACGCGTTAGAAGATAAACCGCTGCCGATTTACGGCGATGGCATGCAGGTTCGTGACTGGCTGTATGTGGACGATCACTGCCGGGCGATCCTGGCGGTCCTGCAAAAGGGTCGTGAGGGCGAGGTATACAACATCGGGGAAGCCGCGCGCTGCCGAATCGCGATGTCGTTCAGATGATCCTGAAGGCGACCGGGAAGCCGGAAAGTCTGATGACGACCGTGACAGACCGGCCGGGCCATGATCGCCGGTATGCGCTTACCAGCGAGAAGCTGGAACGGGAGACCGGATGGTCGGCGCAAGTACCGTTCGAAGATGGACTGCCGTCTACGATTGATTGGTATCGCCGGAATCGCGACTGGGTTGCGCGTGTGAAGTCGGGTGAGTACCAGGACTTCTACAAGCTGAATTACACGCGCTAGCCGGACGGCCACTGGTCGACAATAGTCAGTCATTCGCAAACTGTTATACGCGAGCTGTCCGACTAAAATAATCAGTCATAGCGCTTGCAACCTGTGGCTGAGTATGTCACTATGCTGCGTCGTTGGGTCGTCGCGAGTGGCGTCGAACAGCGTTCCAAACCAATGTGAGTGTAACAGGAGACGTGTATGCACGTGAGCCAATCTCGAACCATCCGCCGGCTTGCTTCCGGCATGGTCAGTGTAGGCCTTCTCTTGGCCGTTTTCTGCGCGACAGACAGGAGTGCGTCCGCACAGGCTCGTTCTCAGGCAAACTCTAATCCGGGCGTGTTGCCGCCTGACTCGCATCCGCATGGATTGACTTACGGCCAGTGGAGTGCGCGCTGGTGGGAATGGGCACTCGAACAGCCCGCAGCCTTGAGTCCATTAGCGGACACGACTGGCGCGAATTGCGCTGTTGGTCAATCGGGATCCGTATGGTTTTTGGCAGGAACATTTCAAATGACCGAACCTGTCACAAGAATGTGCACGATACCTCCTGGTAAAACTCTGTTCTTTCCAATTGCGAACGCATTCTACTCAGCCGAAGGAACTTTCGCAGAGATGCAGGCTCGTGCTATAGCCGATGTCAATACAGCGACTGGTCTAAGCGTAACGGTGGATGGAAGAGCGCTTAACAGCGTCAATCTGTATCGGGCGTTATCGCCCGATTTCACGCTCGATCTACCCCTAGGCAATATCTTCGGCGTACCCCCGGATGCTTACAAACCCTCCGCGGCGGACGGTTATTACATAATGCTGACACCTCTGACTCCGGGGACACACACCATCCAAATCAAAGCTCAATTTCCAGCTTCGATCGTGGACGTGACTTATCAAATTACCGTTTCGCGGTAGCATTTGATCGTGTCCGCTTCGGGGCACTATTTCGGCAGAAGTTCCTTCAAGCGCTCCGTAACAGGGCCCGGATTACCAGGACTTAGTTCAAGCGCGCGAGCGTAACTTTGCAATGCCAGTTCGCGTTTTCCGGTGCGGCGGTAGACTTCTCCCAGAGTGTAGTGGACCGGTGGCTCCTTGGGATGTAACTCGACGTTGAGCTTCGCAATTTCCTCGGCATCGGCTGTGCGTTTAATTTTTAACAGATGCTCAGTGAGCATGGCGAGTTCGCCGGGGTTTACATCGTACTCGGTGGATGAGTTTGTCTTCCATTCCTTGCAGGCCGCAATCGCCGCTTTTACATCCTTCTCCTTAATCAAGCTGTACAACGCGGGGGCTGCGGGCTTCTTTGGCGTATCTACAGGCTGTCCATATAAGATCTTCTTGATCGCCTGACTCATCTCCTGCAACCGTGTGCCTCCGGTGTTGCTCAGGAGTACGACGAGATGCTTGTCCTCGAGGATTCGTTCGATCAAAGTGCTGAAGCCGTGAATGCCGCCGCCGTGTTCGATTGTAGTGATCGGGCGCTCTGATCCCGGAGCCTTTGTTTTGTGAATCACCCAGCCGTATCCATAGTTATCGAGAGTAGGCTTATACATCAATTCGAGTGATTTCGCGGGTAAGACTTTGTCCGTGTAGAGCGCCTGATCCCAGATGTAGAGATCTTCTACGGTAGAGTACAGACTGCCGGCCGCATAAGGAATTGTCATGTCGAGGTATGGCGCGTTCTCGTATCCATCTAACGTGCGTGAATAGGCGCCGGCACGCTTTGCGAGGAGCGGCTGGTTCAGGTCGTACCCGCTCGAGTTCATGTGCAACGGCTGAAAGATTCTCTCCTGCAATACCTCCGCATACGTTTTGCCGGTGACCTTCTCGATGATTGCGCCCAACAGGTGATACCCAGAGTTGTTGTAGCGGAAACGAGATCCAGGCTCGAACTCGAGATCCATATCCTTGAACACGTTCACGAGTTCCAGTGGAGCGTACGGGTCGCGAACCTTGTCTCTCATGAAGTTTCGCAATCCCGTGTAACTCGGAATGCCGGAAGTATGATTCAGCAGTTGGTGAATCGTAACCTTGTCAGCCGTCTTCTTGGGATAGTCGGGGATGTACTGACTCAACTTGTCATTGAGGTTCAACTTCCCTTCGTTGACGAGTTGCAGAATGACGGTAGCCGTGAACTGTTTTGTAATTGATCCAAGGCGGAACTTCGTGTCGGGAGTATTGGGGATCTGCCACTCCATGTTGGCGAGTCCGAACGCCTTTTTGTAAAGGACGTTGCCACCTTCGGACACCAGGGCTGTGCCGTTGAACTGCCCGTTCGTGTGATAGCGAGTTAACAATTCATCAATCTTCGCCGACTTGTCCTGCGCATTGACGCAAAACATCGCGAATACCAGCAGAAGGAAGTGTTTCACCGAGCCCTCCAGATCTGATACGTGCGGTAGCAAAGAAAGTTCGCAGGAAAACGGCGCGCCTACCGGATCAAGAAGACAGAATCCAAGGTTCGCCGTGACGGAGTTGCTTGTACGTCACGCCCTCGGCTCTGAGTTGCATAGCGGCGCGGAACTGCTGAGGATCGGCCGAGTTATCCGCGAACATGTCGTAGTGGCAGGGGATCGCTACCTTCGGCTTGATTTTGCCGACCAGATCGGCCGCTTCCCAATGCGAGAGATTGTTAAAGCCGCCATTGATGCAAGTGATCACTGCATCAGGTTTGTGTTTCGTCACGCCGAGCAGCAATTCACTATGATCCGTATCGCCGGTGACGTAAATGGACGGCCCACTACCGAAGCGCATCACGAATCCCATGTGGTTCAGGTCGGTCGTGTCGGTCGGCAACGCGAATGTGCCGTGGATCTCGATATCTTTATGCTCGATGAAGCAATCAGGCCAGGATGGTGTGATGCGGCCGGATTCGATGCCTTCCTGTATGTACGTCTGACAGGACGGATGTGGACCGACAAATCGCATGGTGTCTTTGTTCCGAAGGTTGCGGATCGTCTCCGGGTCGGTGTGGTCCTGATGGTTGTGGGTGCAGGCGAAGACGTCGACGTCGATGTCTTCTGGCGTAATAAGGATCGGTATCTGCCGTTTCAGATCGATGTTCACGCCCAGGCTGGCGCAACTATCGGTGAGATACAGATCGACGCTGCACAGCGTTCCTTCGGGTGACTTGAAGATATAGCCATTCTGCCCAAACCACCACATTGCGACCGAGTCCTTCGGAACGGGAAAGGTTCGGATTTCGCTCATCAATGACATGACTACATCATCGCCGTGGGAGGAGCGGGCTCGTCAGGATGGCCGGGATTCGCCAGCGGCGTGCGGACGAGGATGAACAAAATGATCGCGAGCACCACGAGGCCGACAGCGAACGAGGGCTCGGCGAAGATCACAGGGACAGGCCATTCGAAGAAACGGAACGTCGCAATCACCAGCCCAACGAGTGCTTCGCCCGCGATCATGCCGGATGCGCATAATACACCGATGTTTTCCATGCGCGCCCGCTGGGCTTCATTGAACTTGCCGCGGTCGCGAAGAGCCTCCATCAACCACTTCGTGATACCACCGACGAAGATAGCAAAAGTGGTAGGGAAGGGCAAATACATGCCGACCGCGAAGAGCATCGGACTCTTCACCTGCAGCATGATCATCGCAATTCCCATTGCCATGCCGGTAAGCACGAGCGGCCAGGGCATGTCACCACCGACGATGCCTTGTGAGATCGAGGCCATGAGTCCCGCTTGCGGAGCGGGGAGTTGACGATCGCCGAAGCCGGTACCTCCCGCGTTGATGTTGCCGACGTGGAGTACGAGGAGCGGGAAGTACATTACGAGACTGGAGACGATGACGGCAATAAGCTCGACGACCTGAATGGTGCGCGGAGTGCCGCCGAGGATGTAACCGACCTTGAAGTCCTGCAGAAGCTCACCGGCGACAGCGGAGGACACGCAGACGACCGCGGCGACACCGAGGATTGCAACGACGCCGGATGTGCCGGACACGCCGAGCCCCACCATCAACAACGCCGCGATGATGACCGTTGAAAGTGTGAGGCCGGAGATCGGGTTATTGGACGAGCCGATGAATCCAACGAGGCTTCCCGAAACCGTTGCGAAGAAGAATCCGGCGATCAGCATAACGAGTGTTGCAACGATACCTCCCAGAACTTGCCCAGAGAAGTAGATGTAGAGGAAGCTCATCAGAATCGTCGTGACCGCGATCCATAAGAACACCACCTTCGAACTCATATATTGCTCAGTGCGTCCCAGGTTCTTTGCCGCCCCGCCTTGCTTGAGTTCGGCGAAGGCTCGGCCCAGACCGGCTGACAGGCTATTCCGCATTCGAAAAAGGGTGTACGCCGCGCCGACGAGCATGCCACCAACCGCGATGGGTCGCACGATGTACCGCCAGACATTGTTGGCGTTTGCGCTCCAGCCGGCTTCTTCCGAAGCCCCCGCCGGAAGAAAGGCCTGCAACTGCGGACCGAGGAAGTAGATAAGGAGAGGGATCATCATGGCCCACGCGAATACACCGCCTGCGAAGTTCAGGGATGCGAGTCTTGGGCCGATGATGTAGCCCACACCGATGTAAGCCGGGCTCACCGTGGGCGCGGCGAGAATCGTCGATCCGCCTGCCGGCAGCGAAGCGGTCGATCCCGGAGGGCCGATACGCACGGAACTCGCTCCGAGTGATCCTATGCGCAGCAGGAAATCTTTGTCCCGGAGAAACGCACTGAAATCGCCCAGGAGTTGCACGATGGCGCCGAATCCCATGCAGTAGAAGAGATACTTGGCCGCGCTTGCGCCCGCCTGCCCCGCTTTATGAATCTCCGCCGCCGCGGTGGATTCGGGGAATGGGAGTTCCGGATCCTCAACCATGACGCGGCGCATCAGAGACACGAATAGTACGCCGAGTACGCCACCGACCACCATGAGGATGGTCGATTTCCAGTACGCATCGGGTGTATCGAACGCGGGCCATGCACGCGAGATCATGAATGCGGGCAAAGTAAAAATGGCGCCGGCTGCCACGGACTCACCGATGGATCCGGCGGTTCGCGCGAGGTTCTCTTCGAGGATGCTGCCGCGACCGAGCCGCAGGACTGCCATGCTGATGACGGCGGCGGGATATGTCGCGGCGATCGTTACGCCGGCCCGCAGTCCAAGATATGCGTTCGCCGCCCCGAGCACGACGCTCAACACGAGTCCGAGCAGCACCGCTCGGAGCGTGAACTCCTTCATCTGAACGTGATCTGGAACAAACGGCTGGTGTTTGCGCGTTTCCATGTCGGTCATAGGATAACAGGGAGCCCCTTGATTCTCCGTGAAATCTGTCAAATACTTGCGGTTTTGTAATCAGTCGACGAACTGCGCTGAATTGCTTTTGTCATCAAAAACCAGCAGAGGATCGCGATGGTATTGAGCACGGCTGACAAGTCCGAAATAGGCGGTGGCCACACCGTTTGCGCCCGCGAGTGCAGGGAAGGCGTTCGCACTTACAAAAGAGCCGATGTTGCCGGCCATGTTCATCGTCCCCGTCATCACACCTGACCGCTGTTGACCGTAATCGAGGCAAAAGGCCCAACTCGGGCTGATCGTCATCTCGGCTCCGAAAGCTGCGACGCCGAAAGCGGCAACTGCGGCCTGCACGGTAGCGGCTCCGGAAAGCGTCATAAGTCCGATTTGGAGATAGCCGAAAACCGATTCATCGACAGGCAGCGCCCGGCACCATGCTTTGTAGCGCGTCTTGTACAAGCGGTCAGTTATTGTTCCGGCCGCAGTCTGAGCCAACGCTCCAACCAGAAGTGGCACGACTGTCCACCCGGCGGCTTCGATGTCAGTGAGCGAGTATCGGCGCTTCAGATAAGGATTCATCCACGACAACGTCAGAAACGTGATGAAGTTCACCCCGAAGTATTGGATCATCACGAGCACCCAGATTTTGTTGAAACCGGGGCCCTTTGCCGTGTGGCTTTGGCCTCGCTCAGCATGCGCCGAGCGCTCATCACGGAAAAGCATTGCCCAGAGCGCCGCCCAGATCAGTCCTGGGATAGCCAGTGCAAAAAATGCAAATCGCCAGCCTCCGGTGAGCAGCCATGCCATCACAGGGAACGCTCCCGCGGCTCCAATGCGCGACGCGGCGAAGATCAGGCCGTGGGCTCGTCCATGCTGCGATGAAGGTAGAGCGTCGTAGATAACGCGGGCTGAGCCGGGGAATGCAGCGGTTTCCACTACGCAATGCGAATCGGACACCCAGAAGGAGTGAGGGATGATACGGCTCCTGTGAGCGCTGTCCAGACGCTGCGAAAGGGCTACCGCGCCTGCGAGCAGCCATCGCGGACCGAAGCGGTCGGCGAGCCAACCAGCGGGAGCCTGGGCGAGGGAATAGCCGAGAGCGAAGCCGCTGAACACTGCGCCCATGGCCTGATCGTTGAGACCCATGTCGACGGCAATGTGGTCCTTGGCAGATGAGATCGCCGCCCGATCGATATACGTGATGGGTGCGGCGCCCCCCGAGGCCGGTGAGGACGGGCCGCCGCGTCATGAGGATTGATCCACGCGATCGAAGACTTGTCTCGGCGTGTCCCACAGGATCTGCCGCCGATCCATTTCCGGGAGGTCGAGTCCGATGATCTTGCCAATCTCGGTGGCGATACTCTCATCGATATCGGAGCCGATCATCAATCTGCTTACCGGTATTTGCGCGCAAAGGTCGGAGCAATGATGGGGCATCAGGCTCGATAGCTCGACGTAGATGTTCGGGCAGACGCTTGCCGCCACGATACATTCCGCAGAGAAGGTGGGTCCTCCTGCATGTCCAAGCACAATCCGGAGTTCAGGGAATTTGCGTGCCGGCATGATGTACAGCGACGGCAACGAAAACGGCACGCCGCTGCCAGTGCGGACGATGAGCGAGGTAAGGTCGTGCTCGAGCGCAGACCCGAAAAGAAAATCGCTGCGTGCCGACACCGGGTTCAGCGCATGGAATTGCGGTTGGAACTTCAGGGACGTGAAGCCGTGGATCTCGACGCAGCGGCGGAGTTCATCTCGGAACTCGGATTCGGGGACGAACGGGTAAAGGCACGCAGATCCGGTGAATCGGTCGGGGTAGCGATGGACGGCGTCTCCGATCTCATCGTGTGCTGCCTTCTGATCTTCGACAACGGGCCACGGTATGAGAACAGATCGATCGACGCCGTTCGCGTCCATCGCGCGCAAAGCATCGTCCACGCGGCGGATGCGGCCGCTGTGCCGGGCGACGCCGAGGTGCGTGTGCGTGTCGTAGATGGGGAACCCGTCTTTCACAATGTGATGCCTTCGTCGGTCAACTGCTGAGTGGTACGATTCCCGCCGCGATCCGGTGTGGCGTTGGCTGGATCGGACATGACGCGCTTGACTGCGTTACCGACCCGATCGGCGCAGGCGCGCAACTCATCCCCTTTCAGCCAGTCGAGCATCATCGCGAGAGTCAGGATCGTCGCGATCGGATTCGCGATGCCCTTTTCCTGCGATGTCGGGCGCTGAGCCGTGCGCGGGTTGAAAGAGCGCGTGATTATCGCCAATGTCGCCCGACGGCGCCATTCCCATGCCACCGACCAGACCCGCGGTGAGGTCGGAGAGGATGTCGCCGAACAGGGTCTCGGTTACGAGCACATCGAACTGTTCGGGTCTTTGCAGGAGATATAACGCGGCTGTGTCGATATAAACATGACTCGCGCGAACATGCGGGAACTCCTCGGCTATTTCGTAGAACCGCTCGCGAAAAAAGGCCATCGACGGCAGGACGTTGGTCTTATCGATGAGAGTTACGGATTTTCGGCGGCGCTCCGCTAATAAGGCTGGCCCGACATACGCAGTCGGCGCTTCGCTTCGTGATACGCAATGTATCGCAGACCACTTCAGCTGCACGGTCGCGCGGCACGAGCCTCGAGGCGAACATGCCGATCGTGCTCTCACGGAGAATAAGATCGATATCTCCGGCGTCGTTCGCTTTATCGGAGTGTGATTCTCGTGATACAGCCAGGACGCGCTAACGCCTGCGTACAACTCGAGTTGCT
>CAWGVL010000072.1:0-56635 GCA_963825845.1 Bryobacteraceae bacterium
AGGACGTCTACAACTTGCAGGCCGAGCGCGCCACCTCCGGCTTCGACATTCCGCACCGTTTCGTCCAGACGGTACTTTACGATTTGCCGTTCTTTAAGAGCTCATCCGGATTCACTAAGCTTCTGCTCGATGGCTGGCAGATGTCCACAATCGTCACAGCGCAATCGGGATACGGAGCGCCCATCGACTTCGGCGTCGATACCACCGGCACGGGCATCGGCTCGCGTCCGGATGTCACCGGCCAGGCGCAGATCCCCAGGCGACCAGCGCACCTGGACACGCTGGTTCAATACAACAGCGTTCGCCGAAACCCCGTTCGGCCGGTTCGGCAACTCCCCGCGCACAAACGCCATCCGCTTGCCTTGTTCAACTTCGATTTTTCGGTGAACAAAACATTCGCCGTGAACGAACGCTTCCGCCCTGAGCTGCGCGCCGAGATTTACAACCTGTTCAATCACTTCAACCCCGACCCGCAAACCGTCGATCGCAACATCCGTTCACAGACCTTCGGAACAATCGGCGGTGGCGTGCGTGGCATCACCACGCGAGTCATACAATTGGGGGCAAAATTCTACTTCTGAACTGAGCACATTCGCGCCCTTCGCCGCTTGGCCATATGAACGCCGTCATGATGAGATGTGGTGGGCACACCGACACGGTCGCTGAAGTTTAGCGTTACTTTGAAATGTTCGGTATTGGCTCGGTAATGCGTCCATAGAGGATGATTGCCGCGGGTGCGGTGCGTGTCAGAATGGCAGCTTTGAGCTACATACTCTCGGCTGTCTTAGACGAAAATAGTCGGTGGCGCCGGACGCTCGTATGCTCGGTCGTATAATTTCGCATTTTGAAGTGTCGGAGCAGATCGGCGAGGGCGGAATGGGTGTGGTGTACCGCGGTCGCGATGTGATCCTTGACCGGCAGGTAGCTCTCAAATTTATGCCCGCGGATAAGCTGGCCGACGCCAACCGGCGCCGCCGCTTCATTCAAGAGGCCAGGGCGGCATCGGCTCTCAACCGTCCCAACATTGTCACAATCTACGAGATCGTGACCCTTGAGGATTCCGAAGTAATCTGCATGGAGCTGGTGCGCGGAAAGACGCTATGACAGTTGATCTCTCACGGCCTCAGGCAACCTCGGTACATCGAATTCACCCCTGAGTGACGAGGGCATCCTGATCGGCACGAGTGCCTATATGTCGCCGGAGCAGGCCGAAGGCAGGGAGATCGACGCCCGGTCGATATCTTCTCCTTTGGTTGCGTATTGTACGAGATGCTTGCTAAGCGGCGTGCTTTCGATCGGCTGTCCGTACCTCTAACAACCGCAGGGCCTGAGTGAACTCCATCCGGAAATTCCTCGCGAGTTCGAAGCTCGTAGTGCGATGCCTTCGCAAAGATGCCGAACGCCGGCCGCAACATATGGCCGACATCAACCTTGCGCTTGAGGAGCTGAAGGAAGACTCGAATCAGCAAAGGGGGGAGCCGCTGGTTCAACAGAGTCCGCGCCGCCTTCTTTGGATCGCCGCGGCTGCCGGTATCCTCGCCTCGTTGTGGTCGCCTGGGTGTTCCTGTCCCGGTCGGCTTCCGAAAAAGACCTACGATAAGGATCCTTCCATTGACGACCTTTGCCAGGATCGAGCAGAATCCCGCGATTCCACGAGACGGTCGGCAAGTGCCTTGTCCTGGAACGGCGAAAAGGAAGATAACTTTGATATGTATGTGAAGCTGGTCGACGCCGGCACACCCTTACGCCTGAGCAGCAACCCGGCGGCCGATTCGGCGCCCGCATGTTCGCCGGATGGGCGTTTTATAGCCTTCGTTCGCGATGGGTCTGAGGCTGGGTATTACATTGTCCCCGCAGTTGGAGGCTCGGAGCGGAAGATCCTCGGGATTCCGCTTATTCCTTCAACGCTCGCTGATGTTGCGCATGTGTTGTCCATGCGCAGAAAGCTGGATCGATTCCTGTTCCATTCAAGTTGCGGGCGAACTGAACGTTGAGCATGATTAGGAAGGATGATTCGCCTCCCGGGCCTGCGACCGCAGTTAGGATGCGGCAAGGAGAAGTACGAACAAGAGAGACTTCAAGTGGGCAGCGTGGTACGCAATCGTGTACGAGACGTACGAGGATCCTGGTCTGCAACACGGACAACTACACCAGCTCCGACCCGTGTCACGTTTGCGGGAAGTTCAGGTCTCCTCAGATGATGACCAGCCCTCGTCGAATGCCTATCATAACGGCGTCGGTGCGGCTGCCTGCGTGCAGCTTTGCCATCACAGCGGCGACGTGAAACTTTACTGTGTGCTCGGAGATGCCAAGTCGATGTGCGATGAGTTTGTTGCTGAGTCCCTCGGCTAACATGGCGAGTACTTCGAGTTCACGTGGACTAAGTGGTTCATCGAGAGTAGCCGTGAAGGGGCGGCTGTCACTCGTGAGTAGGTCGAGCGACGGCCGTTGAAGAACGTACAGACCTGCCGCAGCCGCCACCACCGCAGCGACTATCTCGGAGTGTGATGCATCGAGTGCGAGTACCGCTCGGACATGGCGGCGCAAAGCCGCGCCGAGCAGGACGCCGTCTTGGAACTCGGTGAGAAGCACTATAGGGAGGCTGAGGCCTTCGAGTGCCTGGGCCCACCGTTCATCGAACCCTGTAACTTCGAGGAGAACTACATCCGGAGCGCGCTCCTCCACGAACACTGCCACGTTTCCCGAAGGCACAGAGCCGGTCAGCACGAGGGAGCTATCCGAATGTACGATGCCCTCGAGCCCGGCACGGGTGACCGGCGAGCTGCCTGCTACGAGGACGCGAATCATGCGGCCACAATCTGACGGGTCGCTAATTGAACAGTGACAGTCCGTTCCCGGTGAGCGTCGCCCCGCCGAAATTGAAGCGTCAAACGCCCCTCCTGCGCCGAGGCAAGGGCGTGCTCGAGGTCGCCTACGCTCCTGAAGGGTGAACCGTTGGCTCCTGTGAGCATGTCACCGGGCAGAATCGATGCGCGATCGGCTGACCCGCCGGGACTGATCTGAGCACGAGAAACCCGAGCGACCCACGTTCGGCTGTAACGGGTTGCCCCGTCACTCCCAGCGTGGAGTCAGCACCGCCGCTGATAAAACTGAGCACAATCGATACTGGTACGGCGAGCGCGAGCGACGAGCGGCCGGACGCCGCAATCATGGTGTTGATTCCGATCACTTCCCCTTTGGCGCTTGCCAGCGGTCCGCCGGAGTTGCCGGGGGCCAAGCGTACGCTGCTCTGAATCCAGGAGCGCGCGCCGAACCCAGGCAGCGCTGCCACTTGATGAATCACTCCCGTACTCGCGGCGCCAATGAACCCAAGCGGATTGCCGACTGCAACCACGAGGTCGCCCGATCGAACACTGCGGGAATCGCCGATCACGGCGGCTTCAGCATTTCCGCAAGACAGGATCTGCAATGCAGCCAGGTCGCACTTGTGACTCATGGCCAGCGGTCGCGCAGTTGCTCGTGTGCCGTTCCACAGCTCCACCTGAGTAGAGCCGTGGCCTACAACGTGAGCGTTAGTGATCACCAGGCCGCGGGTGTTCCAGAGCACACCCGATCCACTGCACCGGCCATCCAGCACCTGCACGGTGGACCGGCGCAGCCTTTCAGCGAGTTCGCCAAAGTCTTGCATGTCAAGCGCCTCGTCGCGGCCTCTCACCGACGGTCACGGAAAGCTGCTGCACCGCGCCACCACGCATTATGCGGAGCTGGCAAGCGCGGCCTATGGATTCTGGTCCAAGTGCAGCATTGAGGGCTTCCGGCCCCGTCACGATTCGATCGCCGATCGACAGGATGACGTCACCAATGAGAAGTCCGGCTTTCGCCCCGGGACTGCTCTCTTCCACATTAATAGCCATAATCCCACTCTCCTGCTCAATTCCTAGCTTGCGAGCAAGGCTTGCCGGAAGCGCGACGGGTTGCACACCGACGCCGAGGTACCCGCGCGAGACCCGGCCAGTGGTAAGCAGGATTTCGCCCACTCGTTCAATGGTTCGGCGCGTCACGGCGATTACGGAAGTGCGCGAAAGTCCCGCGGAGACGATGCCCAGGATGGCGCCGTCGGTGTCGGCCACGGCTCCACCAGCGGACGTGGCGTAAAGGGCAGTGTCCAGTCGCACGAACTCATCCAGCTTGCCGCCACGCCAGGTGGGCCACTCGCCGGAAACGCCGCTGATAATACCCATGCACGCGATGGGGCCGGTGTCGCGGGTGCGGCCGATGGTGACGATAATACGCCCGATCTTGGCGGAGTCGTTCGTGAAAACGGCCGGTGTCGTCGCGCTTGTGTCTAATGCCAGCAGAGCGAGGTCGGTGCTCGGATCGCGTCCCTTGAGCGTCGCGGCAACCGTTTCACCCGACGGAAGAGTTACTTCGAGGTCTTCGTCACGGCGGAGCGCAGTGTCTGCTGTGATCACTAGTCCGGGCCGCCAGATAACTCCGCTGGAGGGGACACGGGGACGACCGTAAACCGCGACAACGGATGCGGAGGCGCGCTCGACAGCCACAGTGAGTTGATTCGAGAGTTCTGTTAGCGTATTCGACATATTGTGTTTCGTTCTGAACTCATTGTCGCGACTCGATCGAGACCGGCACATCCGAATAATGGTCAGGTCCAACCTGGAAGAAAGGGCAGGTGATCTGCAGTTTCCGGGAGCCCGATTTCCCCACCACGGCCCCAAGTAGCACGCCACCGCCCATCGGCGCGACGATTACGCGTCTTTGATCGGTGTTGAACTTGCAGCCTGACACTCTGCCTCCTGAACGCTAGGCTGTCTAATAGGTTCGGGTGAGAATAAGCTGGTTTGGCGCTCGATCACTTCTGCTAGTGCTAAGCCGCGTGTTCCGCGGCAAGTTCGTCGACGGCCTCCGCAATAAGTTCCGCCGTCAGAAACTCGCATTTCATCGATCGTGCGTAAGCCTGGCGCAGGAGAAGGCCTTCAAATCTTTCCTGCGCTCATTGCACCGCCAGGAATGGGTCGTCTATGCCAAGCCGCGTTCGGTGGGCCGGAACACGTGCTGCAGTACTTGGCACGCTACACCTATCAGCGTCGCCATCTCGAATCACAGACTACTGTCCGTGGATGACAAACAAGTACGTCGCTGGAAGGACTACGCGCATGACAACAAGCCGAGGGTGATGACTTTGTCGGACGAAGAGTTCCTTCGCCGCTTCTTCAACACGTGCTTCCGAAAGGGTTCCCGCGCATCCGCTATTTGGTTGGCTCACTAAGCGACTGCTCGATGCTGAAGCGCTGCCGGCAACTCCTGCAGTGTCTTTCTCCGCCCGATCCCGTGGCTGAAACAAGCCAGGTCGCGGTTTGCCGCTGCGCTCACTGCAACGGTCAAATGCGCATTGTCGAGCGGCTTAACGCAATGCGGCTCCTAAGGCTGGGCCTCGGCCTGAACAGTGGAGTCGACAGCTCATGGTCGTGTCGCCGATGTGGCAAACTCAGCCTCCGCCGAGGGATGCATGCTCGGAGTGTGTCCAATTCTCAGAACTGACATCGGCAGCATTCTTCGAGTATCAGTAACCAAACGTCAGCTTAAGATTTACGCTGGTCCGAGAAATCGGCCGTCCACGGCCTACGCCTTCTGCCGCCAGCCCGCTCCGCTTTAACCGAGCCGATAGCGACGATTCGGCATTCAAAACCCATAGCTCGCAGCTGACGGCGCATCACGCCAGCGACTTCCTGCTAACGCCTCTATCGAAACTGCTCCGGCGCCAGATCCTCGTTCGTCCTCGCACATACTCCTGGCGGAGCACTTCCGATAGAGATCTACCGTTTCTCGTCAAGGTAACTGATGAAACTACGTAAGGCGATCATGAGGGAGGCACTTCACGCAAGCAGCATTTCGAGCACCGTCTAACGGCGATATTGCCAGCTCGGCTTATCGACGAAATATCGGGCTGAATGGTCCTGATCACGATTCGGATGAGTAGCGTTACCTGCCGCTCAATACCGGAGTCTAGCCTTTTCACATAATGAATCGGTCTGCCAGGAACATTACAGAGTCGTCGAACGCTGTCGACATGACTGCGACGGGTACCCCGGCCCGGCGATTACTATGAATTCAGCCGGTTTGACAAAGACCGCTTTAGTTTCAACTTCGATATGAAAGCCGCAAAGATCCTGGTTCTGTTGTATGTACCCCTGCTGGCGCAGCAGGCTCAGAAATCCGGCACTGAAAGTCAGGAACAGGCGAGTTACACGATTGTGTACACGGGCAGAACACTTGGTTACTATCGAGTCCCGGATCAGCAAACCACCGCCTCGCGCGCATGCAGTGAGCGGGATGCAACCCTCGCGCAAGTGACCCGTTTTTTGGACGCTGCTCGCACTGCGCCCGGACCCAAAGTCCTTGTCGGAATGGGCGACAATTTCTCACCCGAGCTGAATGCGCGAATGATCCTGGACGACGAATCGAAGCAACTCGTACCAAAGGAACAGCTCGTCTGGGATTTCCCCCGTGATCGATGGGTGCCGTATGCCGCAACCAGTCCTGACCTCGATACGGCACTAAGCGCGGGCGCGGGAACCGCAGGATTCGACAACGTCGCCTGCTTCTTCCGGCTGGCCGGGTTCGACGCCGTGGTGCCGGGGCGCGAGGACTTCCGCTTTGGCCCGGAACGGCTTCGCGAACTTGCGCGGTATTTGGCAAGTGATTCGCCCGGCGGCACACCGGTTCAAATGCTCGGGGCGAATCTTGTCATAAACACGATCTCTGTGAAGCCCCTGCGCGCTGCGCGCGCAAACGTGGTACCGGCACGAAATTATTCGCTGACTGGCCTCA
This sequence comes from Bryobacteraceae bacterium, assembly GCA_963825845.1. Classification (GTDB taxonomy): domain Bacteria; phylum Acidobacteriota; class Terriglobia; order Bryobacterales; family Bryobacteraceae; genus DASQDN01. The sequence continues at coordinate 6,811 of CAWGVL010000072.1, forward strand.
ACGGTTCGTCCTTTCGAATACCCCCTATTTCGCTGCCGTGGCTGCGTCGCTTCGATCTGATCAACGGACGGCCGCAGGATGCCGGGCCGCTGTACAACTTCGCATGGCTGTGCGGCGGACGCCAGGGATCGGAGTTCGATCCAGACCGATGCGAGGCTCTCGCGCCGACGGGGACTTCCCGCGGGGAGCACAACCCTGAGTTTTTCGCTGCCTAAAGAGTTCCCACGTTATCCCGCAAAAGGATCGCTTCAACCCGGCCGGGACTACTTCGTCTGCGCATCGAGCATCCATAAGACAGCTGAGATGACGGTGAATAACACTGTCTGCAGCCCCGTCTTCCGTTTTCACCAGCCATTCTTTCACTACGGCACTGCTTCGGATCCAAACCCAAAGCCGTATGCGCGTATCCGCAACCAATCGCTGGTGGTATTCGGAATCGTCGATCCGGCGCTGCTTCCGCGAATAGGAGAGATGAACTATTCGTGGGTGAACGAAGATGCAGATCTGGACACGCAGCTTGAAATCATTGATCCCCGTGAGGCGCTGATGCAATTGCTTCAAACGTGCGATGCGGATCCCGACTGCGCCGGCGCACGGCGGATTCTGCTGGCGCAGATGCCACCAGAAGATGTCCGGCGCCTGGCCGATCGCCTGCGCGGCCAGTTTGACGCGATCGTATCGGCGGCAGAAGAGGCGCATGCTACTCGCGATACGCTCACGGTGGATCGGAACGTTGTGCCTGACACGCGCGCGCCGATCATTCTCACACCGGCAGCACACTTCTTTCGCAACTCACCGACAACTCTGGAGGTCACGCTACAGAAAGCCGGGTTGGATCTGACATCCACTACGACGAGTGCAGACAGTTATTTTCACCGAACGACCGTTCCGCTTCGGCTGCGGAGCTATACAGGCCAGCGCTCGCTCGCCGATGTGATCGTCAATGCCACGGAGGAACGCAATCGGGGAATCGCTGCACAGAATACGACAACACTGATCGAGACCGCCGTCCTGACTAGCATGCGTGAGCGCTGCCATGCCGACATTGCATTCCTGCAGCATCGAGACCTCTTCCGGCCCGAATATTTCGTGAAACAACAGCCCGCAGCCGGCGAACTGCAGACGATGCTGGACGAACTGCTGTGGAAGGGCGATTTTCTCGTCTGCCGCGCCGCTACCGGCGAAGTCATCCGGCAGGTTCTGGCACGATCCGATGCATACGACGCCGGCGAGAATGGAGGCGCCGAGACCGACCGCAGTCTGGCACGCCTCGGCATCTTTAGAGACAACTCGACCGGAGATCTGATCGTCGGCGGCGCCGTGCTGCAGGATGGCGGACTGTACTCGGTTGCGACGACCGATTTTGTGGGTCTTGGAGATACCGGCTACCCCGCCTTCAGGCAGCTACCCCTGCCGCCGGCTACGCGGGTTCGCGATTACGAAAGGCTGGAGGAGATCAGTGCCCTGGTATGCCGTGACCTGATTCGCGGCATTCCGGGGAGTGGAGTGGGACCCGGATCCTGCCGGTTGACCATCGATACCACATCCTACTTCGACGAGATAAAGCTTCGGCCGAATCCGCAAACTGTCAGCGCAGGCGCTCTCGAACGCTTTCGAGAGTGGCTCGGGCGGAACTGGGCGAATCGGGGCAGGTACCCACGCCCTCCAGATGCCGTTGAAGCGGTCGCGCAGGATCGCCGGGTGCTGGCACTTCGGTTGGACCGCGCCAATTTCGGGTTTCAGCACAACTACCATAGCCTCTCGGAGGCACAGCAGAGAGAGCGTTTCAGCGGCGTTCAGGCGTCGCAGCCGACGGCGCCCGAGAGGATCGATGCGACGGCGGATTGGCTGCTGCGGCTAACATATGGAGGCAGACATGCCGACCTGTTCATGCAAACCGACGCAGCTTATCAAGCCAGCGCGATCCGGCAGACGTTCACCTCATCGACGCCGCAGGGCACAGAGAGTCTCGAACCATTTCAACTCAGCCAGCCAAGGAACTTGGGAGGGGCCGAAGGTGGCGCGACGTGGCACCTCATACCTCTTCATCAGAAGAGCGCCGCTGGTTTGCGTTTACTTACATCGGTCCGTTTCGAAACGGAGATTGCTTCTCCTCTGGTCGCCTTTCAGGCGAGGGACGGCTTCCTGTCTCGTCCCCTGCCCCGGAGGAATGCGCTCTTCGGGAAAGCCGGCCTCCGCTTTGACGGTCGTCAGAGTTGGCTGGAGACGGGAATCCAGAGCGGTCCATTTAATCAGATCACATCGTTGACGTTAGGCACGCTGACATGCACTCCCGGAAACATCGGCGCTTGCGTCGCGCCGCCAGGATCCGAATTACCAGGAGTCGCAGACCTGGATGCCCGTCCGCTGGCCGTCCAGACCTTACGTCGCAATCAGTCCGGTGTGTTCCTGAACGCGAGGATTCACCTGCCCTTGTTGAACCGGTTGGATTACACGATCGACAACTCGGGAGCACTGTTTTTCAACGCGAGCGGCGATTCACCCGCAGATACGCGGTACCTGGAGGTAATGACACATGCAATCACGATCCCGATCATGGGCAATTTGAGCATCGCTCCGAGAGTGGATCTCTTCTTCTTTCAGAACAAAGTCGCGGGCTGGCGTATTCACGGGTACCAAACTTCGATCACGGCGCAATACAGTTTCGACTGGCATACGGGGCTTCGATTCCGGTCCGCGCTGAAATACCCGAATCCGCCGATCCCGTGATACCCAACAAGCCAAAAGAGGCCTCGACGTATTTTTCCGCAATCCTCGTCACCAGCGCCAGCCGGGCAAGTTCACGGCGGCGCGACCCACACCTGGGTCGTGCGATCGGGCGCCGCAAGATCCGTATCAATGCCATCGCGCCCGGACATACCGGGACGGAAGGCAACATCGGTGCGGGGAACTTTGCTCGGCCGTCTCGGCCCTGCGATGGAGAGGCGATGGTTCACGTTTGCCCCGCCGCTGTGCCATGGGATGATCAGTCGACGATTCCAGCGTTATGCTTCAACCTGGAGTGAGGGGACCCCGAAAACAAGAAGTCGGACGATATTACAAGGTCTCCCACAGCGCGCGCACTCTTTTACCTGCAAGTACGCGCGGCCACTAAGTAGCTTTTGGTAAGGCTTGCGCGGTCAACAGGCCCGGCGGCATAACTCTCTATCAATGAGCGCATAAGGATGGCACGGCAGTTGCACAGAGTGAGGAAGTGGAGGTAGGCGATGAACATTACTGCATATGTGCTAACCGTTGCAGCCTCGGCCCTGCTGGCCGGGTCCGTGTGGGCTCAGAATCCATCTCAGTACCCACCTAATTCACAAACGCCGCAGACGTCGCCGGGACAGCCGCCCGGGCCTGGTGGCGCGCGCACCCCGGGCACCTTTCCGTCCGACAGAACCGAAGGGCAAAACCAGCAGCCGGCGACGGATCCAATGGCGTCCGCCAGGAGGTTCGTCAAGGAAGCTGCTGAAGGATCCGCCACCGAAGTTGCGCTCGGCAAGCTCGCTCAGGAAAAAGGTTCCAGCGATGCCGTGAAACAGTTCGGGAAGCGCATGGTTGACGACCATAGCAAAGCCACGGAGGAACTCAAGCAGGCGGCCGGAGTGGCGCAAATCCAGGTCCCTTCCGAAACGCCAAAGAAAGCCAGGAAAGCACAGGACAAGCTCTCGAAGTTGTCGGGCGCCGACTTCGATCGCGCATACAGTAAGCTGATGGTGAGCGATCACAAAGAGGATGTAAAGGCTTTCGAGAGAGAGGCGCGCAACGGCGAAGTACCGGCGGTGAAGAATTTCGCGGCGAAGACGCTGCCAACTTTACAGGAACATCTAAAGCTAGCCGAGGAACTCTACGCTTCTGCTGGGAAGACATCAGAATCAAGTAACCGGTAGCGCGGGCGGAAGGTTGCCGAACCGAGACAAGAAATACACCTCTGTTTACACGGTCGCGAAATCGAGTGCCTGATCGAACCCTCCACGCGCCTCGTGGAGGACCAGTAGCGGGTGCCCTCTCCCATTGAGGCATACTCAATGAGTCCTCGGCGTGTTGATTATCGAGCTACTGCTCGAAAATCGCGCTTAGGCGTTTCGGATGCCGGGTAGTCTTGGCCCGAATTCTTCTCGCGGCCTGCATCAACTTGACGGCAATTTTTGCAATACCGTTGCGCTTCTGGTAATTGGCATGGGCATTCCATGCCGGTTCAGCGTTCTCGTCCATCTCAGCTGAGATCTGCGAACGTTATCGTTGTATGGGATCGGGATCGCCCTCTGTGTCGACAGCGCTGCCTTTCTCCACGAACCGCGGAATGGGTCGGCGCTCTTTTGGCCGTTTCATGACAATGCGGATGAACAGGCCGGCGACAAAAGCAATATTGAGCCACGCAAACCAATCACCCCAGCTTTGGTACAGAGTCGTCTCATGGTGTACAGGTACTGTGGCCACCATGGTTGTGAAAGGCTCTCGCGGTGTTGTACGCCTCTCGCTGAGAACGCGCCCGCGATCGTCGCTCACCGTCAATAGCCCCTGCTTCGCGGCGCGAACAACCGTGAATCCACTCTCCACTCCACGCAGGATGGCCATATGTCCATGCCAGAACCGGTCGATGTCGAAGTCCCATGCTGGTGCCAGTACCAGACCGGCCTGCGCCCGGCCATAGCGCCGCGATGGATCCGGATAATCCATGTCGCGGCAGATCTCTAGTCCCACGGTGCCGATAGACTCACGCACAACGGAAATGTCACTCCCAGGAGTCGTGCGTCCTTCAAGCACTGGAACGAGGTGATGCTTGCGATAAACCACGTCGGGTGTCCCTGCTTCGGAATACAGCCGTGCCTCATTGAACGTGCCATTCGAAGTCGCGTGCAGGACACCCAGGAGTACCTGAGCCTTCGTGTCTCGAGCTGCTTGGCGGAGTAAATCATCTACTTCGCGGGAAATGGAGTCACGCACGAGCACGGTCATTTCGGGCAGAACCACGACCTTGGCGCCTTGCTGTGACAGGAACTTCACCTGCTCCACGTAGTCGCGCAGAGCCGCATTGCGTCCTGGTCGTTCTGAGGTAATACGTTCTTCGGAAGATCGGAGGCGATGAGTCCAGCAACGATTTGATGCGGTGCGTGCGGCGTAATCGAAAGCCGCAACAAACCATAACTGAGCGTGCACCCAAAAACCACGGCAAAGGCGATGATCAGCCGCCGTCGCGCTTTTGTCGGGCTCAGGATCATCGCCGCAATCATCGAGGGGAATAGCATCACGGCGAAGCCGATGCCCCAAAGCCCCGTCACGGCGCCGAGTTGCAGCACAGGCAGATTTTCCAACTGCGTATAACCCGTGGCTCCGAACGTGCCAAAGCCCAGACTGATCAGATATTCGTAGGCGACCGTCACCGACGGAAACGCCAGGACCGCCAGCCAAAACTGCCCGCGCCGCAAAAGCATCCGGAACAGCACGACGCCGATGCAGAAAACAACGGCGGGAACAATCACGGACCCCAGGCGCAGCCATAACGGGAATTGCAGCCGTCCATGATAGCCCCACATGCTCAGCCCGCCAATCAGTCCGGCGAGCATCGCGGTGCTTGAGGCGACCGCCCAGGGAAGCCGTGGCGCGACCCACAATACCGGCAAGGCAGCCAGCCAGATTGCCCACCACTGCGGGGACAATCCTTTGCTGGCGTAAAGAGCCGAGCCTGAAAGCGCCGCGGCCGTGAGGGCGACGAGCAAGGATCGCGGGTTAAGCCTTGAGTCCATCGAATAACCTCGTCATCGATCGCTGTACGAGACTTTTGAAGTCGGTCTGCGAAAGGTTAAAACGCCCGGCGCGGTATAGCATGACGTAGCCGTGCGCGTGCGCCCACAATTCCAGGGCAATCTCCCATATATCGTCCTTCTTGAGTTTCCCTTCTTCCATCCAGTGCGCGACACTATCGGCAATGGGATTTAGCGTGGGGGAACGGCGTGCTCGAAAATCGTCCGGGAAGCGGCGCGCGTCGGGCCGTGGCTTTGAAAAAACATAGTCAAAGATGTGAGGACGCGCGAATGCGTAATCGATATAGGCGTCCATGATGTGCGTCATGTCCGCTTCGAACGAACCACTTGGCGGCGTCTCTCGGATGAAATCGAGGAGTTGCTCGAACTCCTTCTTTACGACGGACCTCAGCAGGTCTTCGCGATTTTCAAAGTGGTGATAGATCGCCATGGGCGTGATCCTCGCGAGGGCGGCGATTCGCCGCATGGTGACGGCTTCGGGGCCATCCTTTTCCAGAATGCGCAGAGCAAAGCGCGCAATACGCCGTTCTGTGTCCTCCCGGTGAGCCACCTATACAGTGTATATCGAAATTGCTATACAGCGTATAGTACCTCTCATTGCCATGCCGTCCGCTTGGTCGCGTAATGAGACCGAAGCCACATGGGATCGCCGCGGAGCCATACGGCGGGCCCTGATCTTCGTTCCCGGATGCTGGCCGATGTGACGCACTGCCTCACCCGCTATGTGATCGTTTAGTCTAATGGACATGAGCCGGAGATTAGCCGGTTTTATCCTGCTTACGTCCCTACTTACACTTGCGGCTCCGGTCAAACTCGACATCGACCGCAGCCGCTCATTCATCGCTATTGCAACCCGCAAAGGAGGAGTCCTGAGCTTCGCCGCCGGCCATGATCACGGCATTCTGGCGAGCGACTGGTCCGCCAATGTCTGCTATGACCGCGAGAACTCGCGCGGGTCGAGCGTGGCCGTGTCGATTCCTACCGCATCCTTGCGGATCGACACACCTGAGGCCCGGCAAAAAGCAGGTGTGAAGGGCGACCCTCCCAGTGCAAAAGACGTGGGGAGGATTCAGGACAACATGCTGGGTCCGGACAACCTTGATGCGCAGAAGTATCCCGAGATCACGTTCAAGACGGCTTCCGTCACAGCGAACCGCGCTGAAGGTTTCCTGCTTTCGGGTCCCCTCACGATTCGCGGTGTAACCCGCACCATCTCAGTTCCTGTTATGCATAAGGGCGCACTTTTCAGTGGCGACTTTACGGTCAAGCTGACGGATTTCGGGATCAAGCCTGAGTCCATCGGCGGCGTAGTCAACGTGAAAGACACGATAGAAGTGAGGCTCGCATTCGAGGGTAAGCTCGGAGGCGATTGCACTCCTCAGATCGGCAAGTAGCGACTTTGCTGGCCGGGTACTTCGATCAGCTCGCTCGACCGCTTAGTGTGCGGCTGCGAGCTTCAGACGGGAACATCGGCAAACAGCTCAGCGATGGGTGGATGACAAAAAGCGGCGGCAAGCTGCGGAAGAGTGATTTGATGCCGTGTCTGTACCGGAAGTCGCATCACATCGCTCAAATTTGAACGGTTGATCGGCCGTCGACGTGGACGGAAGTCGGACTCAATGCGCCTTAACGAGCAGCTACGCGAGCGTTTGGCTGGCGCTTTCCTGAAATTGAAAAAACGGACTTTACCAGCAGCGAACTAAAGGGCTCCCACCACTGACCGAGCAACCCGGTCGGATACTGCTCCACTGAAGCAAAGCCAAGCTTGGCCGGAGCTTCACGGGGGACACAGGCAGTTCCGATCAGCCGATCCCAGACACTTAACGTCAGGCCAAAGTTCCGATTCATCGGCCCGCAGTCGGGATGATTATGATGCGAGATGTGCATCTCCGGAGAGTTAATCACATTCTTTAGCCAACCCATTCGCCATCGGACGTTCGCATGTGCGAAATGCCCGATAAAAGTGTCGAACACTCCTACTGCCAACGGTATCTCTGCCGGGGCGCCTAGGCAAAGCGTGGGCGCGTACAAAATTGAGTTGTACACGAGGATCTAGGTCTCCGATGCACTGGCGCCGTCAGAGTGCCTCGGCATACATTCCGAGAACGTAGCTCACAGGAGGAACATTCAGTAAAGGATTTCTGATACAGTCATCCGTTCACCGAGCTCGGTGAATCGCATGAGCTGATCCGTGGACGAGGCTGACTTGAACCGACGCTTGATTTCTAGGGCTGCCGCTGGATGCAGTGGCGTGTTTAGCAAAACAGAGCCGGCATCCATCGAGGCAGCCGTCGTTCACAGATTAGGCTCGGAACTGAGCGTACCGTGAACCCGATAGACCTTACCGATCCACAAAGGCAAGAGGAGGTGCGTACTCAGCTCCTGCGCATTCTCACCGATCCGACGTTTTCCCACACCAAACGCCTCAGCTGCCTTCTTCGTTACGTGGTGGAGCAAGCCCTCACCGGCCGGGCTGACGAACTTAAAGAATACACACTCGGGCTTGAGGTGTTTGGCCGTGGAACTCACTTCGACCCGCGACTCGATTCCATCGTTCGCGTCGAAGCCAGCAAGCTGCGCTCTCGTCTAGCCGCCTACTATGCGGAGGTGGGCGCCAACGATCCCATTGTGATCCAGTTGCCCAGAGGATCCTACGTTCCGTTGATTACGCGGCGTGCGCCTCTGGCGGCCCGCCAACACGCCCCAGGTGCCATTGCCGTGTTGCCCTTCGTCAACCTGAGTCTCGACGCCGATGGGGAGTATTTCGCGGATGGGACGACTGAGGAGGTAATCAACAAGCTCGGCTCCGTAGCAAGTCTGCGGGTCGTCTCCCGAACGTCGGCCTTCCAGTTCAAAGGAACAACAGGCGATATTCGTGACATCGGAGCACGTCTCGGGGCCGACTACGTGGTTGAGGGCAGCATCCGGAAATCGGCAGAGCAGTTGCGTGTCACGGCCCAGCTGATTGAAGTTCGGAGCGGGTACCAGCTCTGGTCACGGGGCTACGATCAGACGCTGACTCAGGTTTTTGCTATTCAACAAGAAATCGCATCTGCAATCTGCGCTGCCCTGGGGCAGGCGCTCCCAACCAAGCCCAAAGCCCTTACGGCGGAGGGCACGCCAGAGTCGATGGATGCCTATCGTGCTTATCTCCGGGCACGGTTTCATCGCGGTCAATGGACACCGGAAGGAGCCAGTAAGAGTATCGAGTATTTTCAAAAGTCGTTGGAGTACCAACCGGATTCTGTGCCGGCGCTCGCTGGAATGGCCGAGGCGTACACCCTGCGGGCGATCTCCGGAGACGTTGCTCCAGGACCCTACATGGAGCTTGCACGCGGCGCTGCGACACGGGCGCTGACTCTGAGCCCCGATTCAGCGCAGGCGCATCTGGCGCTGGCATGGATTTACCACGTTTACGACTGGCAGTGGCAAGAGGGAGACGCTGAGATCCGGCATGCCCTTTCCCTGGAACCCAGCTTGGCCGAAGCCTATCACCTGAAGGGAATTTTGCTGGGCCTCCGGGGGCGCTTTCGCGAAGCCTCGGAATCGTTTTTTACAGCGCTGCAACTCGATCCTTTGTCTTTGGTCATAAACACCCATGCGGCGTTGATTCCGTATGTTTCCGGTGATTTCACGAAGGGTGAGGATCAGCTGCGAAGTGCTCTCTCCATGGACCCACACTTCGCAGAAGCTCACTGGATGCTCGGCTGGCTTTACGAGCGACAGCAGAAATACGGGCAAGCGCTGAATGAACTCCAGATGGCGCTCCAGCTGTCGAAAGAAAACCCGAACCTCATGGGCGACATGGCCTGCGTTCACGCGCTCATCGGTGACAACCGGCTCGCCCGGGAGCTCCTCAGCAAACTGGTGGGCGCCTGCGACCCGCCACACCCGGCGGCAACGGCCATTGCCCGAATCCATCTCCTGCTGGACGAACCGGATCAGTCCAATGCGTGGCTTGGCAGGGCGTTCGAGGCGCGGGACGTCCTGCTGCCGTGGATCTGTGGCGAGCCGCGATACGAAGGCTTATGGGCCCTGCCGGCGCTGCAGAGCTTTCGGCAGCGATTCATCGCCAGCGCTGCCGTTAACCGATAATTACCCGTTACCGTCTTTCCCACCAATCGCTCCTGCTTCATAGTGCTGTTATGCACTACGCTTGCTTCTTTGGGCTTTCGGATTTGACGCTGTTCGCGGGCCCAAGGGGCTGGCCCTTTATCGGTCCTCGTTACCGGCGTCTCCGAAGGTGGGCATGGAACACACCCTGCATCGCAATGTTTGCCGTTGCGCTCTTCTTTATGGCTTCCGCGACGGCACAAGAGTTCCGCCCGACCATTCCCAAAACCTGGGTCGATGAGGCGATCGCCTCACTGGAAGTGCCTCTTGCCACACCAGGAGCATCTCCTAGGCACATATCGGCCGAGTTTTACTACAGCATACCTGCGCGGAGGATCTTTAAGAGTTATCCAATCTATGCTCCCGGCCGCGAACCTAAAGGCTACTCGGAATGGCTGAGTCAGCAGGAGCCGGAAATCGCCTTCGATGCCGAAACGCTCCGGACGCGCACCGATTGGGTCCGTGCCGGCGAGGTTGTGTTCGATGCTCCGGTGGCATACGATGCCATCATTTTGCCCGCCCAGGTCCGCGATCCCGGCTGGTACACCAAGACGGGCGTCAAAGTGCTGGGAGACGGCACCCTGCCTTACCTCCGGTACGTTATCCGAACCAAGGGCAAAGTCGAAGTTGGCAGCCTCAGCTGCCAGATGTGCCACACCCGTGTAATGGACAGCGGTGGGATCGTAAAAGGTGCGCAGGGCAACTTTCCGTTCGATCGTGCCTGGGCACAGACCATTCGGTTATTCGCGCAGGACATCGTCCTGGCCCGTGCGGGGACGATAGCGCTCTACGGCGCGCCGTGGATCAAGTCAGCGCCCGTCGCACGCATTGGTGATCTGCCCATCGACGAAATCACGGCCGCCCTGCAAGCTATCCCGCCGGGAGTGCTCGCCCGTCACGGCACCAGCTTCTTGAACCCGGTGCAGGTGCCGGATCTGATCGGGGTCCGCGATCGCAAGTATTTGGACCGGACCGGCCTGCAACTCCATCGCGGCATCGAGGACCTGATGCGCTACGCCGCGATAAACCAAGGCGCCGGGGACCTGGCGCACTACGGCGACTTCAGTCCGGCCGCCCTGTTCAATGGCGGCCAAGATCCGGCGGCAGAAAAGCTGCAACGCTACAGTGATGAACAGTTGTACGCGCTCGCGCTGTACATTTACTCGCTGCAGCCGCCGCCGAATCCGAACCGCTTTAATGCACTTGCACAGCGGGGACAGAAGGTTTTCCAAGCACAGGGGTGCGGCGGTTGCCATACGCCGCCCTTGTACACCAACAATAAATTAGTGCCAGCCCCGGGGTTTACGATTCCTAAGGATCACGCGCGAAAGTACGACATTCTCGATCTGCCGGTGGGAACAGACGCGGGATTGACACTGAACACCCGACGGGGAACGGGCTACTACAAAGTGCCGTCCCTACGCGGCGTTTGGTATCGCGGACCGTTCGAACACAGCGGGTCCGTGACCACACTGGAGGATTGGTTTGATCCCAGGCGGCTCAGGGACGATTACTCACCGACCGGGTTCATGGGATATAGGGTGACGCACCGCGCCGTTCGCGGCCATGAATTCGGTTTGCGATTACACCGTGGGGACAAGGCGGCTCTGATCGCCTTTCTCAGGACGTTATAGGTTGCTGATCGCCAACCTGAAGATTCGAGGGCCTAAGCCCCCCGGCCCGTATTCCAGCGCTTGGGGCCATTGATGGGTTGCGCTTCGGTCTGCCCATCGTCCGGTGGGCGAGTGCCTGACTCAAGGTCATGTCGGCGATTGACGGTATCCGGGAATTGTCCACCAAGCTCAGTTTGCAAACCGCACGGCGGAGCGGCAGCCGAGCGCGATGCCAAAAGCACGGCGACACCCGCTGGGCGAACGAAATGCTGCTGGCCGCGCCGACAAAACGGAGGCGGTCCAACTTGTCGTGAGGCTATGTTCTATGCCGCGAAGGGCCCTTGGGTCATTACAGCTTCGCGTATTCGGCTCGGACTTCGTTCAGGAGTTGGACATCGGAATCGGCATCTTTCCACAGCGTTAGAAAATGCTGGTATGCCGCTTTTGCTTTCGGCTTATCTCGTGACATCGCCCAAGTACGAGCTATTCGTAACTGCGCCGTCACCCGCACGGGATCTGTGAACACGATCCCGGGGTGGGCAAGTACCTTCTGGAACTCGCCAGCCGCTTCGGCATAGCGGTGCGAAGCGAGATAAGCCTCTCCGCGCACGTACGCCGATAGAGGCTTCCAAATGAGCCGAACCAACTGCATGTGAACGCCACATCGTATGGCTCGGCTGCCTTGAGAAGCTCGATGGCCTCAGAGGATTTGCCCCCGTTCAGCGCCACCATCGCGCGCACAACCGGCAGATAACTGAACCTGACGCATGTATCCTCCGGGAAGCGTTTTTCCAGGTCGTCAGCCAGAGCTCGCGGCTTCACGGAGTCTCCCGCCGCGGCGAGCGCAAACGCGACGCCATATTCGACATCTCGGTTTTTCGAGAGGTTCAGCGCTGCCTGTCCTTGCTGCGTCGCTTCGGATACATCGCCGAACAATGCCTCGCGCACCGCTCCGCCCGCTTCGAACATAGCGGCTCTTTCAGGCTGGTGCGCCTGCACCGCCAAATCCCTCGCTCGTTGGGTCATCGTTCTGGCCCGTTGCAGGTGTCCCCCGTAGGCCAGTACAAATGCTTCTATATTAGTGATCCAGTCTGCAGCTCCCGTGCTGTTCTTCGCCTGAGCCGCCGCGGCCTCCATTCCGGCCGGGTCGCCTCTGTAAAAGGCAAGAAAGTACGGCTGAATCAGCAGGTCCGGAATGGCCAGTCTTCGTTCAACGGCTTGCTGGACCGTTCTCTCGGCCGCTGCGTAATCTTCCAGTGCGATATAGCCCACGCGAGGTTAACGAAGTTCGGTGCAAAATCGGGATCGATGTCGATCGCTCGTTTGCAGTCCTCGACGGCCTTTCGAAAGTTGCCCAGCGACTGGTAAACGACACATGCGGCGACAAAACCGCCTACGTCGCGCGGATAGACCTTCTGCCATAGCTCAGCAGTCCGTCGTACCTCTTCCAGGTTTCCGGTTACCTGTGTATAGTAATTCAGCGTAATGAAGAAGCGTTCCGGCTCGCTCGCGCGATCCCGGAACTCGATAAGCTTTGCGGAGGCTGGCGGACGCGAGCTCAGGCTCCCACATATCGCCGTATATCCGCCCCAGAAACGCATACGCCATCGCGAACCTAGGATCGATTTCAATCGCGCGCTGCAGAAGCGGCACCGCGCCGTCGTTGTTCCCGGAAAGTCCCACTTTCCACGCATCGGCGTACAGCTTCCATGCTTCAAGCGATGGTGTACTGCCATCCGCGAGCGGGATCCTGTGCTCCCTGACGCTCGCCAGCGATTCGCCGGCTTTGCGCCTGAACCTGCCGGCCAGTTCGCCGAGGGCATTCAGGACGTCCTCTTTCCTGGCGACCTGAACCTGTTGATCTTCAAGCACCTCGCCGCTACGGCAATTACTCGCAGTGAGACCGAGCACATACTTGCTCCCCAGTCTGGAAATAGACCCCTGCACAACGGCGGCGCTGAATGTTCGCTCGCAGACCTCCCGCGCACTGTCCCTGCTTAGCGCTGAATCCGGAGACCGCCCCATGAGGTGCAGCGTCTGCCGGATCCGTTCATCCGGTACGAGACTCAGGAACGGCGACTCCCCGAGCGATACAGCCAGCCCTCGACGAAGAGTCTGATCGAAGTCGCTGTCGCCGGTGTTGTTGGCGAAGTCTGCGAAAACAATCGTGTCTTTATCCGTGAGTTTGGATGCGCGGGGAGAGTAGAGGTAACCTGTAACGCCCAGGCCGAGTGCTACAGTCACGAACAGCGCGGTCTTCCAACGCTTTGATAGTCCTGCTCGGCGGCGTGGGCCTGTGGTCAGCCGCGCGGAGTCCGTACCCTGCTTCAGCCGTTCCAGATCGGCCCGAATTTCCGAAGCATGCTGATAGCGCAACTCGCGATCCTTCTCGAGGCATTTGCCGATGATGCGCTCCAGTTCCGCGGGCAGGCTCGCGTTCAGTTGAAGCGGGGGGATGGGGGCGCGATTCAGAATGGAATCGCAACAGACTCTCCTGTGATTTCTCCTCGAACGGCAGCTTGCCGGTTGCCATCTCGTAGAGCACAACGCCGAACGAAAACAAGTCCGTGCGCGGGTCCAGGCGCTCGCCGCGGATCTGCTCAGGCGACATGTGCGACACGCGTTCCCAGCACATTGCCGGTAGCGGTCAATTGATCGTCTGATGGTGCGGGTGGGCAATGCCGTGAAATCCGACACCGGACGGATACTCGGCAGATCCGACTTTCGCCAAGCCAAAATCGAGAATCTTGGCGTGCCCGCGCATGGTGACGAACAGGTTCGCAGGCTTGATGTCGCGATGCGTGATCCGGCGGAATGCGCCGCATCCAGCCCGTCGGCGATCTCGATCGCTAGCGGAAGCAGTGTATCGATCGGGAGCGGCGTCCCCAGGATGCGATGCTTCAGCGTAGTTCCCTCGAGGAACTCCATGACGATGAACGACCGGTCGTCGTGTCGCTCGATCTCGTAGATGGTGCAGATGTTGGGATGGTTCAGAGAGGAGGCGGCCCGCGCTTCCCGCCGAAAACGCTCGATCGCGCCGCGGATCCCGGGCCAGTTCTTCGGGCAGGAACTTCAGGGCGACAGAGCGGCCCAATTCGAGGTCCTCGGCCTTGTAGACCACGCCCATGCCGCCGCCGCCGAGCTTTTCCAGGATGCGGTAATGGGAGACGACCGCGCCCGTCGCGGAAGACGGCCGTTTCCTGGCGGTCGTCACTCTGCTCCCGAACGGCGACCTGCGCCGCCATTTCGATAGCCGGTCTCTCGAGAAAACGTTCTGCCTTCTGTTCCAGGGTCAGCAAGAGACCGCGCTTCTCGCTCCAGCGCGTTCGTCGCCCGCGCATGCTTCCGCAGAAAGGCGTCGCGCTCTTCAGGCGGCAGCTGCAGAGCTGCGTGCAGCAGCTTATCGAGTCGCTTCCACTGTTCCGAGTCCATCGCCTGTCCCGCCGCCGAGTTCGCGATAAAGCCAGAACTTGGCGATGCTCCAGTCGCGCCTCACCGTGGCGGGCGAGACTTTGAGCACTTCGGCCGTCTCCTCCACACTCAGTCCGCCAAAGAAGCGCATCTCGATGATTTGCACCTTGCGCGGGTCGAGACGGGCCAGTGCGTTCATCGCATCATCGAGCGCCACCAGGTCGCCCGTTCGATCGCCACTCACGACGGCGACGTCGTCCAGAGCGACATGATGCACACCGCGCTCCGCGTTTGATGTTGTGGCTCCGGGCGTGGTCGACGAGTATGCGCCTCATCACCTGGGCCGAAACTGCGAAGAAATGGGCGCGATCCTGCCACTGCATGCGTTTGTAGTCCACCAGGCGCATGTAGGCTTCGTTGACCAGGGCGGTCGTTTGCAGTGTGTGGCCTGGGCGCTCGCGCTCCATATAGCGGTGGGCCAGGCGGCGGAGTTCGTCGTAAACGATCGCCGTCAGGCCATCGAGCGCGCTCTGGTCTCCATCGCTCCAGGCGCGCAGGAGCCGTGTCACTTCGCTTCTGTCCAGCTTCTCTGGCATATGCGGCTTCCGGATCTATGCCCGATGATTATACGCCCGCACCGCTTGCAATGACTTCCTGGCGCGTGCGTTAGCAAATCCTGCAAGATTCTTCGCCTAAGTGGGCGGAGGAACCTTTATGAAACCAATTGTGACTTCGATTGTCACGGGCTGCTTGCTCGCGGCGCTTGCTTCGGCGGAGCCGCAACCGCGCTACACCGTCATCGACCTCGGCACGGTGCCGGGCGGCACGTATAGCTTTGCCTTCGGTATCAACAGCGCCGGCGAAGTTGCAGGCGCGGCAGCCACCGAAAAGCAAACGGACGGATGGGCGGCAACCGCCGCCGTGTGGAGGAGGGAGAAAGGGAAACTGGATATAACCAAACTTGGCGTATTGGGTCCACCGCTCTTTCCTGCTTGTCCAACGTGCAGCAGCGGGGCGGCAGGCGTCAGCGCGCTCGGCGAGGTGGCCATGGGTTCGGAGATTGCTACGCTGGATCCAAATGGCGAAGACTTCGGCCAGTGGCAGCCTCTTACACCCACTCATCGCGTGACCATCGGGGCGGTTTGGAGAAACGGGGTAATGACTCCGCTCAGGAACCTGCCGGGCGGAAATAACAATAACGTTTTCTGGATCAACAACCTTGGCCAGATCAGCGGGGTTGCGGAAAACGGCAAATTCGATGCGACCTGCAACACCGTCACCCCGTTTCAGGTACAGCGTTTTCAGCCTGTAGTGTGGGGCCCGAGCGGCGACATCGAAAGAAAGCTGCCTCCGCTGAAGGCCGATTGGGTGGCATACGGTTTCACCATCAACGATCACGGCGAAGTCGTCGGCGCTTCGGGTCCGTGCTCGACCGTGGGCCTGCCGCCTTTCGCGATTAACTTCACTACCGCCTCGCATGCTGTGCTGTGGGGGAAGGATGGCGCGATGACCGACCTCGGCGGTTTGGGAGGCGGGAGAGACATTGCCAGCAGCATCAATAACCGGGGGCAGGTGGTTGGGGGAGGACTGTTACGTGAAGGCGGCCCGCCTCACGTGTGGGTGTGGACCCGGCAGACCGGCATCGTGGATTACGGCGCGTTTCCGGGCGCGGCGGCGACTGTGGTGGGATGCTGCCATACGATCAACGATCGAGGCGAGATCGTCGGCTTCTCTGTCGAGCCGGATAATCCTTACGGGATGCGCGCCCTGATTTGGGAAGGTAAGGAGCCGAAGGACCTTATGAGTTTCATCCGCGATCCGGGGCCGTTTGTGCACTTGCTTGGCGCTTTCTCGATCAACGACGCCGGTGAGATCGTTTGCCAGGGCATCACCACGAGCGGAGAGGTGCATGCCTGTTTGGCCGTGCCCAATAACGGGGCAAAACCCGCCACGCGGCAATTGGAAACGCGCGCGCCTCTTCCCGAAAGCATCCGCGAGTCCGTCCGGCGCCGGGTCGGAATTCATGCGCGCTAGCTTGCGAGTGCTGCGGGTCCGGCCTTTCATTGGACTCCTCGCCGGTATCGCAGTGCTCCATGTGGAGTGCACGCCCGCAATGCCGGCGAGCAAACCGGAGTGCCGCCCGATCCTCCCTGGACCAACCCCGACGAGCAGCTTCAGCACACCTTCGCACAAGCCGAATGCGTGTTTGCTGGTGGCCCGCGAACGCCGGCTGATCCGCTGATCGCGGATGTCAACGCGATTGCTTTGAAAGGCCCGCCAATGCTCGCAAGCCTGAAGTGATCCTCTTGACGTGTAGTCGCCTACGGTGAGATTGCATGTAGACGTCCTGAGATTAGTGCTCGGAAGTCCTCATCGTTGTATCGCGAGTGCTCCGGCGCGATAGCTCTCTGGTGAAAACGGATGTCCAATCGCCGGAGCATTCGCGATACGACGACTTGAACTAAGCCGCCGTTGTCGATCTAGGGAGATTGGTATTGCAGTTGCGCGAGCGGTCGAGTTCTTTGCCGAAGTTTTGACGGAAGTTCCTGTGAACACTGTGAAAGCTGGTCGCCTTCAGATCCCTACAGTGTGACTCTTTCGGCGTTCAATCGCGGCCGCGGGGCACACGTGGAGCAGGACGCACGTCGAGCACGCCTGATCGAGCCGGGTCCAAGTCGTCTTGTGCCAACCGAACTGCCACATGGTTGCCAGCGCCCGTTGATGACATTGCGGGGGGCGAAAGTGCGTGCGCATCATCTACATACTGGCGGTTGGCAGCATAGATACTGATGATGCCCGCGTAGCCACAAACCTTTTCTGCCAGTGTTCGGGATGTATTCTTATTGGTTGCACGAATCTATGCGCTACGCCCTAGAGACCTGGCGTGATTGGCGGCGCTTTGAAGAAAGAGTTGGGCGCTGTCTGGAAGTCGGCCCACGGATGCCGGCGGTTTGCCATGAAGTCTCGGCCCCAGTAAACAACACCTTCACCGGAGGAAAAATCAGTGACGCGCGTCAAATCGATATTGATGCCCAACCCTTGGAATACTTCCAGACAGTTCCGAAGATTTTCCGTCGAGGGCTTGTAGTGTCCGCTGATATTGTCGATTGCGGACAGCACGCCGGCGGTCGGTAACTGGTGGCGGTTGTCCCATCCGATGTGGAGGGCTCCTGCGCAAAGGACATCGGCGCCGGCAAGTAACGAGGAGTGGTTAAACTGAGTAGTCTTCGCTTCCCTGTAATTGCCGTTTCTATCTTGCTCAATGTATTTGTGCGTGCTATTCCATTCACTCGTTTTGTACAGGTTGCCATATTTGTCCACGACATACAGATCAAGCACGAGGAGACCGCTGAGCCGCCCCGTCATGAGAATCGGGCCCTCGGAATCGCAGATCTTGCCGTCGATGATTTGGACCATGTGCTTCAGACGGGCGATCTTGTTCATATAGACAACAGGTTGCATGTTCGGAAAGAGCTGCTGCAGGACCTGAGTATCTTTCAAAGAAAGGTTTCCAAACCCTTTCTGCACGAATCTTTGGGCCTTGGTATTTTTCTCAAACCTGAGTAAGAAGTCCACCTTCGAGCCGGAAATGGTGGCGCCCGACGTCTTCTGGCCATGCAGATAGTGCTCACGTTCCAAGTGATAACCGTTCCCAAGCCCTTTCAGTGGCTGGGCCACCGTTCCGTGCTGCTTGCGGACTTGGTAGCGTTGAAACGCATCCGCCACTCGGGGAGAAACTTCTTCGAGCTTGGCGAGCGCTTCATCTCGCAGAACCTCCACCTCTTGTTTTCGCCGAAGAAGTAACTCCGATGCGCCGTCCTTCTGCGCCTTACTGTTCTTCAACTCGAGCCAGTTATTGGAGACTTTCCACAAATTGTAGAGCAGTTGCTCCTGGAAGATGTGAGTGTTGTTTCGATTCTCCCAATAGGCTTCCAGAGCCGCCAGGACCTTGATCATATTCGAGCCGTAACTGGCTCCAATTTTCATCGGTCCCACTCCAATTTTTGGGGGCGCGGTATTCATCTTGAACGTTTGGGGATCGGGATAGCCATACTCTTATCTCCATTTCTGTTGAGCAGCACTCAATAAAACGTTAGGAGGCACTGATTCGTCCGTTCCCACGATCTTGAAAGCGCGGCGATGCTGCAACCGCACTTCATTGCGAGGCTTGGTGGGCCCCGATGATATCCATCGGCGAAATTGAAGCTAGCTTTAGCGAGCGCACTTGCGCCTGCGATTCGGTCTCAGCAGGCGTCCCAACTTGTGATCCTCGCAGTCGATCACTTCAACCGTCCCGATCAAGACGCCCGTCGGCAGATCTGCGCGTTTCCCTCTTGATGGTCCAACCGTCAAAACCCGTTCACAAGCAATATTCGCTGCAAACAAAGCCACTTACGGATCAAGCCCGCAGCCCCGATGGTAACCTTGAGCCGGAAGAAAGCAATGCGTACTGACAAACAAATCGAAGCATCCAGAACCAACGGAGCCAAATCGCAAGGCCCCAAAACACCCGAAGGCAAAGCGAAGTCCGCCCAAAACGGCAATCGCCACAATCTCGCCGGCGGCCACATCGTCCTGCTCTCGAACGAGTCACCCGACCAATTCAAAGCCTTCTCCTTCGGCTACCTCGACGCCTTCGCCCCGGCCAACTTCGTCGAGCGCGACCTCGTATTTCAGCTCATCGCCGCATCCTGGCGCCTGGCTCGCATCAGCGCCATGGAATCCGCCATCATCGAACTCGAAATGTGGCGTCAGGAAGAAACGCACGCCGAAACCTTCGACTATCTCGACTCCCACACGCGCCACGTCCTCACATTCCTCAATATGAACAACGAGGAGGACGGCATGCGCAAACTCCATCGCTACCAGACCGCCGCCCGCCGAGCCTACAACGCCGCCTTCAAACAACTCAGGCCCTCCAAGGCGATCGCTTCAGCCGTCAGCCGTCCTCGCTGCCCGAGCCCGTCCTCGAAGATCTCGAAACCGGGCCGCAACCCGAGCAGGAATCATCGACCGGCGAAGTCAAAATCGTAGCCTTCACTCCCCGCGACATGAAATTACAAAGCGAACCCGAGACCCCATCGCAACGCCACGTCCAACCGAGCCGCGACTGTAAAGGAGCGCCCCCGCCACTCACCATGTGCGCATAAACCGCAAATTACAAAGCGAACCCGAGCCGCCGGTTCACAACGCGAAGCACGAAATCTTCTCAATCGCGCCAATCATTTACGAGAACTGCGTCCAAAAACCCGCAAATGCGTGGTGTATTTCTGAAATCAGGAGGAATGCATGCCCTGGATAACCGGCATGAAAGACTATTACACCGGATTCCACGGCAGACTCGCGAGGAAACGGATCGAAGCCGCCGACGCCGTCACGTGGGCCAAAGACAAACTGAACTTCCAAGCCGACGCCGCGCAGGCGCAAATTCTCGCAGCGGACGCCAAACGAGGCATCCTCAACTGCTCGCGGCAATGGGGTAAGTCCACCACGTCCGCAATCAAAGCCGTGCATCACGCGTACTTCAACCCGAACAGCGTCATCCTCGTCGCCAGTCCGAGCCTTCGCCAAAGCGCGGAATTTCTCAAAAAGGCGGAAAAGGCCATAGCCCAGCTCGGGATCCGTGTCCGCGGCGATGGCGTAAACCAGTGCTCTATCCAACTGCCCAACGGCTCGCGCATCATCGGCCTTCCCGAAAGCGAAGGAACAATCCGCGGCTTCTCCGCCGTCAGCCTGCTGATGATCGACGAAGCCTCGCGCGTGTCGGATGATCTCTATCACGCCCTCCGGCCCATGCTCGCGGTCAGCAGCGGATCGCTCTGGCTCATGAGCACGCCCAACGGCAAATCCGGCTTCTTTTACCGTGAATGGTCAAGCGACAAGGATTGGGTCCGCATCCAGGCCACAGCCGAAGAGTGCCCGCGCATTCCCGCCGCCTTCCTCGCCGAGGAGCGCGAGACTCTCAGTGAAGATATGTACCGCCAGGAGTACGGCTGCGAATTCATGAGCGGCGAAGGCTCTCTGTTCGACGAAGCCGAAATCACCGCGCGACTGTCAGCGAGGGTGAAGCCGCTATGGTAAGCCAGATCGTCGTAGGTCTTGACATTGGGCAGCGGCGCGATTTCTCCGGCATCGTCGTCCTCGAAGCAAAGGAGCAGGTCGACGCGGCACGCGATCCCATTACCTACGATTTCCAGCGCCGCACCGTGATCGAGTTGCCGCATCTCGAGCGCATCCGTCTCGGAACGCCTTTCGCTCAAATCGTGGATCGCGTAGCGCAGGTCGTAAGCGATCCGCGTCTCAAAGGCTCCACACTGGTCGCCGACGCAAGCGGCCTCGGAGCCCCGGTCGTTGAATCGCTCCGTGCCGCTCGTCTCCCCTGCCGTCTCATCCCCGCTCAGATAACGGGAGGAGGCGATGAAAGCTACGACGGTGATTTCTATCGCGTCCCCAAGCGTGACTTGGTCGTGGGCCTGCAAATCCTCTTCGATCGCTGGCCCTTCGAAATGGCCCAGGGCTTACCCGCTATGAAAGCGCTCGTCGAGGAACTCATCAGCTTCAAAGCCACCCGGTCCGGCGCTGGCAATTTGAAGTATGCAGGTCCGCGCGATGACCTGACTATGTCCCTCGCCTTGGCGTGGTGGTGGTTGCGCAAGAAGGTAGCGCAAAGCCAACCCCAAAGAAGACTGATCTAAAAGGAGACCAAATATAAGGCGACCACAGTATATTGGCGCGGCGGCTGAAATGACTAAATTTTTGTGGGTAGGGCTGGTGACGAAATCCGGGGCGGCCCGTCTGAGGAAACAACAGCAAGTCGCTCCGCGCTGGAGACCCTTTCCCCAACAAGACTACCTCTAGCGCGGGGCCTTTTTTATCTCCTGCGTCGTATCACCCGGCAACACTTAAGACGGAGTCGCGTCCAAAGAATGGAGGAACATTTCCATGCGTGCTTGTCAAATTGCCCTCGTCCTCACACTGACGAGCGCGATCGGTTTCGCCGATCATAAGAATGCCACGGGATACGAGAGATTTGTACGGGAGATCCGGCATGAGCTGGTCATGCTTCCGTATTACGGTGTGTTCGATAACCTCGCCTATAAAGTCGATGGTTATAAGGTCACCCTCATGGGGCAGGTAACCCGCCCGACTCTGAAAACCGATGCGGAACGCGTCGTAAAAGACATCGAAGGTGTGGAGCAGGTCACGAACAACATTGAAGTTCTCCCGCTTTCGCCAAACGACGACCGGATCAGGCTTGCTGCGTATCGCGCCATTTATGGCCATACCGCGTTGAATCGGTATGCTCTGAATGCCGTCCCGCCGATTCACATCATCGTGAAGAACGGGAACATCACGCTGGAAGGCGTCGTGGCCAACGAGGGCGACAAGAACATCGCGGGGATTCAGGCCAAATCGGTGTCTGGAGCGTTCGGCGTAACCAACAATCTGCGTGTGGAGGGGCAGCAGCAAGAAACCCGTTCGCGAAGTAAGTAGCAACCTGCCTGGCCCGCTACAATCAGATGCATGTGGCGGGCTTTGCTTTTTCTTTCTGTCCTGTGCCAGGCCCAGGACCTGACCACTTATAAAGTGGAAACGGTCACCGCAGTCCACAAATTCCTGGAAGGGCCCGTCTGGTCAGCCCACGACGGGCTTCTTCTCTTCAGCGACATTCCATCCAACCTGATCCACAGGATCGATGCGAAGGGCATGACCGTGTTTCGGCAAGACTCGGGAGGAGCGAACGGCAACGCCTTCGATGACAAAGGACGTCTATATAGTTGCGAGGGACATAACCGGCGAGTCACCCGGACCGATAAGAAGGGAACCATCGAAGTCCTCGTCGATCAGTTCGAGGGAAAGAAGTTAAACAGTCCCAACGACATCACGATCACGAAGCACGGCCACATCTATTTCACCGATCCGGCATTCGGAACAGCGGTGGATACGCGCGAATTGCCGTTTTACGGTGTCTTCCATGTATCTTCGAAAGGTACGGTAACGGCTGTACTGAAGCTGCAAACGCGTCCGAACGGCGTGGCGGCTAGCCCTGACGGCAATACGCTCTACCTTACGAATTCCGACGAACGCAATGTGCGCGCCTATGACATCGCCAAGGACGGAAGCCTGCAGAACGAGCGCGTTTTCGTTGCCCATACCGAGGGTGTCCCCGACGGAATCAAGGTCGACGATAAAGGCAACGTGTATGTGGCAGCGGCGGATATTTTCGTGTTCACGCCGAAGGGCGAGAAGCTGGGTATGATCGATGTCGCCGAGAAGCCATCGAATCTCGCGTTCGGGGATGGGGACTTGAAAACGCTGTACGTCACGGCGCGATCGATCCTGTACCGTATACGGCTCGATGCCAAGGGAGTAACTCTCTATTAGCCGTCGATATCCAGAACGGCCGATTCTGGGCGTGGGAGCGCTGATCTTCGAGAGTACTCGAATCCTTCTTGCCGAGCGGGGCGGCGAGCCTCTGAAAGGATATTGGTCGCTTCCAGGCGGCGTGCTCGAAGCCGGCGAGTCCTTGCAGGATGGCATCCGGCGCGAAGTCCGTGAAGAAACCGGGCTCATCGTCGAACCGGCAGGAATCGCAGAGGTGTTCGAGCGAATCATGCGCGATGAAAGCGGTCGTGCTGAGTATCATTACGTGCTGATCGATTATTTTTGTGACATCGTGGGCGGCGCGTTATGCCCGGGCGATGATTGTAGCGCCGTTCGTTGGTTTGAACTAAAGGAGTTGCCGGGCTTGCTGCTGACCGAAGGCACGCTCGGAGTCATCGAAAAAAGTTATGAAACGCACCAGCGGCGATCTGCTCGAATTTGACGAGCTGAAGCGCCTGATTGGCCGGTACGTGTCCGGCCCGCTTGGACGGGCTGAACTTGACCGGCTGCAGCCACTGGCGGACAAAGAAGAACTGGAACGCACACTCGCCGAGGTGGCCGAGGCGATGCTGTTCGTGCGCGTCAACGGACGCTTGCCGCTCAGCGGATTGGTGGACAGCAACCAGTCTGTGGCGAAGCTCAGGATCGAGGGCGCGGCTCTCGAAGCGACCGAGATCGCGGAACTGACACGGTTTCTCGAGCGGGCGGACGAAGTACGCGGCCTGTTGAAGACCGATGAGTTTCCGCTGCTGTCCAAGCGGTCGGAGATGATGGCGGACTTCCGGGGGCTGCTGCGCGAGATCGGCGGCAAGGTGCTCCCGAACGGGTCCATTGCCGATGATGCGAGCGTCGCGCTCAACCGGCTGCGCCGGGACATCGATAAGCAGCAGCGTTCGATTCATCAGTCGCTCGAACGCTTCCTGAAGTCGCATCGCGATGAAGGCGTACTTCAGGAGGAGTACGTCGCGATTCGGAATGATCGGTTTGTTGTGCCGGTGGTTGCCGGGCAGAAGCGGCGGGTCGATGGTGTTATCCACGGCGCAAGCAGCAGCGGTCAGACGTTGTTCATCGAGCCGCTGGATACCATCGATCTGAATAACGAACTTGTGCGGCTGCGCGAAGAAGAGCAGCGCGAAGTCTTTCGCATCCTGCGCGAGATTACGGATAAGCTCCGTGCCCATGCGGCCGATATCCGCGCGGACCATGCAAGTGGTCAGCGAGTTGGACCTGCTGTTTGCGAAGGCGGCGTTCGCGGGCGATTTCGATTGTGTGATCCCGGCGTTTGTCAATGACGGCGAACGCCGGCTGACGTTGAAGCAGGCCCGCCATCCCTTGTTGCAGGACGTCCTGCGCCGCCAGCAGAAGCGTGTTGTACCGGTGACGCTGACGCTCGATGGCACGCAGCGGATCTTGCTCATTAGCGGTCCGAACACCGGCGGCAAAACGGTGTCGATGAAGACGGTGGGGCTGCTCGCGCTGATGGCGCACGCCGGGCTTCCGGTGCCGGCCGCCGAAGCGGAGTTTCCGGTGTTCGATCAGGTGCTGGCGGATATCGGGGATCAGCAATCGATTGAGCAGTCGCTTAGTTCGTTCTCCGCGCACATCGCCTCCGTGAAGGCAATGGTGGAGGAGGCGACGCCGGATTCGCTGGTTCTGTTGGATGAGCTGGGTCGTGCGACCGATCCTGAAGAGGGAGGAGCGCTGGGTGTCGCCATCCTGGATAACTTCCGTACTTTGGGATCGTTCGTCGTAGCATCGACGCACCTGTTGGCCCTGAAGGTATACGGCGCCAACACGCAGTCTGTGCTGAATGCATCGATGGGCTTCGATGAAGAGACGTTGGCTCCCACGTACATATTACGGGTAGGAGCGCCGGGGAAATCGGCGGGCTTGGATATCGCGACGAAGCTCGGCATGGCTCCGTGGATCATCGAACGCGCGCGCGGGCGCGATGACCACGACGGAGCGCGACATCGCGCGTTTCCTGGCGGAACTGCATGACCGCCTCGATAAGAGTGCGGTACTGGAACGGGAACTCGCCCAACGGCTCGCGGCGGTGAAGGCCCGGGAAGCGGATCTGGAGCGGAACTACAAGCGGCGCGAGACGGAAATGCTGCGCAAGCTGCAGGACCGCTTTGACGAGGTCGTCGCGAACTTCGAGGCTCGGGCGCTGGACACCATACAAAACGTGAAGGAACTGCGCGAGCAGAGGAAGCTCCAGGATCAGGCGAAGCTTCAGGTCGCTCGCGTAAAGCGCGAGGGTGTCGAGGAGTTGGAAGCTCACGTGATCGCGGCGGCCGAGACTCCGGTGCAGCCAACAAAGCCGAAGCTGGAAGAGGGCGTGCGCGTGATCCTGAAGGGCATCCGGCAGCCTGCTCGCGTACGGCGGATCGTGAACGACGATGTGATCGAGGTGGACGCCGGGTTCCTGAAGATGCAGGTGTCAGTGGATGACGTTCAGGAAGTGCTTCGTGAGAAGGATGAGGGCGGCTCAAAGCTGCCGAAGAATGTAACGTTCCAGCAGGCCGGTCCCAAGTGGGATATGTCGTATCAGGAGATCAATGTCATCGGCAAGCGGGCCGAGGAAGCGATGGAGGAAGTGGATCACTTCCTCGACCAGGCCGCTCTGGCATCGGTGGATCGTGTGCGCATCGTGCACGGTCACGGCATGGGCATCCTGAAGAAAGCCGTGGCAAACTTACTCGCGAAGAGCCCGCATGTGGAGAAGTTCTATCCCGCGACTCCGCAGGAAGGAGGCGCGGGAGCTACCATCGCCGAATTGAAGGCTAGTTAAGCGGAAGCCGGCTCAGAGCTGCGGCTTGAGTGTAGGTGCTGTCGAACCGCCGAGGCCGGCGTACGTTTCCTTCACGCGTAAGACCTTCCCGTTCGCAAAGGTCACAAACGTGACCTTGCCGGGCGGCTGGCCGTAGATCCAGTCTTCCTCGTCGACGCCTTCCTTGGTTTCCCGAACCTTCGTTCTGGGCTTACCGATCGCGAGGATGACTTGATCACGATCCATGCCTTCGATGGCGCGCTTCTCCTTCACGGCCGCCTGGATTTCCGGCGGTAGCGATTCCACCACTTGCTCGGTTGCGGTCCGCTTCTCGAAGTCGAGGATCGGCGCCATGAGTTTTTTCAACTCGGCTGCGGGCAGCCCGGGAACTTCCTTGTCGAAGACGACAGCGATGCTGGTTCCGCCCGGAGCAGCCGTGTTTTGCTGCGAGTTGATCGGCCTGGTTCGGCCGCTGCCTCCGGCTCCGACTTCAATGTTGTCGAACCACCTGCGTTTGCCCTTGGCTCCGCCGTTGAATTCGAGGACGATCCTGTTGTCCTCGATGTCAACCTTGGTGACCTGAATGAGATCGCCTGGCCTGGCGGCCGGTCCCAGCTGCTTGCCGGCTTCCTGCCACTCGTCTTTATTGAACTCGCCCGTGCTTTTGTATTCGAGAGGTTTCTTGGATTTAGGGAGGAAGATTTTTGCAGTTGCGTACTCGGCCATCATGCCGCGAAGGATCTCGACCCGCTGCTCCGTTGTGAGTTTCTCGGCAACGAGCGATGAAGCGGTGAGAAAGATCACCACGCGGACGGCGCTACAACGAGGCCAGGACATCGGCATACCTCCTCAGGCTTCGGGTGGCTGAACAGGCGCCCTGTGGAGTACCCAAAGCAGCCCGACGATGATACCGCATGTCAGCACACTAGCCTCCGGGCCGTATGAACCGCCGCTCCAAAGGTTGGAGACGCGCCATTGCACGACGAACCCGGTCACTCCCATTTTAAATCCGCTAACGTTCAGCCCGAAGATCACCAGCGCCCAGTTCCAGCCGAAGTGCAGGGCAATCGGAAGCCATAAATCGCGGCTCCGGAGGTAAGCGTAACCGAGCACCAGGCCGAATCCGAACGTATTAATTAGACCGAGGAATGAGACGTTCAGGTTTCCGGCGTGTGCAAATGCGAATAACAGACTGGTCGGCAACAGCGCGGAGAACGGGCCGGAACCATTGACCAGGGTTTGAAAAGCATACCCGCGAAACAACATCTCTTCGCCGAATGCTCCGAAGATCAGCAGGCACGTGAGAAAGAGAAACGATGAGAAGTTGGCTGGGTATTCCGTGTCACGCTGCAAGCTTGCGGCCCCGAACAGGAGAGCGGGGCCGATAAAGAGTGCCGCTGCGAGGATACCGCTGGACACGCCGAAGAAGATATTTCGGAGGGAGCGATGATCCCAACCGAGGCCCATGTCGGACAATCGGCCGCGTTCGAAGATACGAATCGTAATCGCGTTGGCCGTGGAAGCGGCCAGAAACGTGCCAACCGCGCCGGCGATCAGGATTCCGGTTACGGCGAGCAGGTTGTAAAAGAGAGCGAGCCCAAAGTAAGCGAGAAAGGCAAACAAGGCGATGCGGAGCACCAGCCCGAGTTTTTCGCTTGGAATGGTCGCTTCCATTCGGCTTTACCCGGAAACCTTGACGCGAACGCCGCGCGGGGCAACTTTTACGTCGAGCACTTCCGCCCCTTCGGACACGATCGCTTGCTGGACGGCGGCCTTCGATCCAGGCTCCACCAGGAAGAACACGCAGCCGCCACCGCCTGCTCCGCATACTTTGGCGGCCTTGCCGCCCGATCTTTTGGCACTCGCGATGAGGCGGTCAATGAGTTCGGTCGAGATTCCGGGGGCGTTCTTGCGACGATGAGCCCATTCCTCACGAATCAGCCGCGCCGACTCGTTCCAGTCGGACTTCGCGATGGCGGTACGAAGCGAGTGTGCGATCTCGGCAATGCGTTCGAAGTTCTTGAAGACGGCCTTGTCGCCATCGATGTGCGCTTTCGTCACCTCCCAGTTGTTGATGCCCGAGTTGCGCGGCTTACCGGAGTAGGCCAGAACGATACGGCTGTTGAAGTCCTGGAGATCTACCGGGATTGTGTGGTGAAGGATTCCCGCTGCGGTGAGATCGATTGCGCTGACGCCGCCGTACATCGCCGGGTAGTAATCCTGACACCCTGTGGGAACGTGGATGATCTGTGCCTCGACGTTTTGCGCGACCTCCCGGATTTTTTCGATGTTATAGCCTGCGCCGGTCAATTTGTTGAGGGCGCTTCCTATAGTAATGAGCAGCGATGACGAACCGGAGATACCTGCTCCAGCGGGCGCTTCGGAGTTGGTCGACAGTTCGATCCCGGTTTCCGGCCGGAAAAACCGCACGATGTGCGCAAGTAGCGGCAGTTTGTACTTTTTGGCGGAATACAGCGCCTCGAAAGTGTCGAATGTCTCCTCACCTTTCTGATCGTCTGAACGGAGGATGATCTTTGAGTCATCGCGGGTCTGAACTTCACACGAGGTGTAACGGTCTACCGCAAAGTTCACCGTCACAGCGTTTTCGTGAAAAAGGTAGAGCGGCCAGATGTCCAACGTGCCGCCGGCGAGGTCGACACGGCAGGGAGATTGCGCTTGGATTCTCATGCAGAGTAACTTCGAGGCTACCGAGAAGCAGAGGTCCTGCGCAAGCTGACCATAGCATCGCAGTGCCGGATTATCCTGAATATATCTAGGTACGGAGGAATCGAATGAAAATTGTTGCTGTCACGGCGTCCACCGCCATCATTGCCGGCGTGTTTGTGATGTCGGGTTTTCAAGGCGCGGCCCCCGCGAAGATGACGTCTGAGCAGGCGCTGATCGAGGGGTTCAAGAAATCGACGGTTGCATCTGTTGCTGATGCCGTGGACCAGATCACAGGTCAGCGAGGCTTCATGTCGCACGATATGCGGCCGCGTGTGCCGGGAGTCATGGTGGGTCGGGCGGCTACCGCTCTACTTCGTCAGACATCGCCGGACAAGGCGACTCCAGCGCTAAGCGCCAAGCACTCGGTGGCGATGATCGACAATGCAAAACCCGGCGAGGTGGGCGTAATTGTGGTTGAAAATGGCCTCGACGTGGCTGGAGTGGGCGGACTGATGGCCACGACGGCGAAGGTTCGTGGGATGGCCGGGATATTGATCGATGGGGGGTTGCGGGATATCGCCGAACTACGCGCGTTGGCCCTGCCGTCCTACTCGCGATCGGTTGTGCCGTCCAGTTCGGTCGGCCGCTGGGCCAGCGTTGCAAACAACATTCCGGTCCAATGTGCGGGAGTAAATGTTAAGCCAGGCGACATAATTGTCGCTGGGGAGGATGGGGTAGTCCGGGTCCCCCAAGAGCGTGCAGCCGAGGTACTGAAGCGTTCACAGGAAATCGACGAGCGCGAGACCAAAATGGTCCCTCTGATTCGGCAATACAAGGCCTTAAGCAAGGTCGTCGAAGTATTTAATCGTATCTAAGGAGCAACCAAAATCAGGGGAAGCGACGTCTTATTGTGTGAGAATCGCATAGGACGGGCGCGCCTCTAGTAATGGGGTAGCGTCCCTAGTAGATGTAGGGTGATTCGTACCCCCTTTTTGCGCTAAAGCTTTCGAAGGGTGAGCCGATAAAGCAGAGTGTATGCATAACCGCCGAGCAGAAACGCGGATGCTGTGCGCCGATCTCGTTGATGTCCAGTGGAAGGACAACAACGGACGGACGCGCCGAGCAATCGCGAACCTTGAGGACATATCACTCTCCGGCGCATGCCTACAGGTGGACGCGCCAATCCCGATTGAGACGACTCTCCGCATCTGTTACCCGAAGGGGGAGTTGCAGGGTCGCGTCTGTTACTGCAGGTTTCGTGAGATCGGTTACTTTCTCGGGATCGAGTTCGAGCCGGGATTCCGGTGGTCGATGCGGCAGTTTCGTCCGCAGCACCTGTTGGATCCTCGGCAACTTCTGCAGCGTGATGCGGAAAAGTCTGTCCGTGCAGTCGCTGCGGCAAGCCTGCTGATCCATTAGCTGACCCTAAACGACGGTGGTGTGTCGACATGTACCCACACTTTTGCGCCCGGCGGATGAGTGGAACAGGGATGGTTTAAAATCAAAGCAGCAGTAAATGTCGGGGCGTAGCGCAGTCTGGTAGCGCACCTGCCTTGGGCGCAGGGGGTCGCGTGTTCGAATCACGCCGCCCCGACCAATCTCTTCGTGCTTTCATTCTGCAGATGAGCCCGCCGACTGGCCGCTGACATCCATCCCACGCACCCAATTTTGACGCTGTGACCAAAGCCAGGCTCGACTCGCTCATTTGTACCTATCGAACGATTCTTGTAAGCGCCTCTATTGAACCGCTGCAGGCGGACATTACTCGACATCTCTCGCGCGAGGAAATGTTAGCGCACTGCCTTTGGGTGCTTGAAGAGAAAATAGAACCCGTGCTCCACCGCATTGGCGGGTTTCAAGAGGCGATTCGCCTGCTTGGCTGTATCCAGGGAACCGTGATGGCTTGTGGACTCTGCACAATTGCCGAAACCCGGCAACACGCCAATGCCGCTGGAATGCCAACCTGGGCGCAGATTCTCGACGAGTAGTAATTTTACGACACGGCGTAGTGATTTCGCCTGAGTTTTTGCCTTAATGGTCTAAGCAGTTCTAAAGTCCCCGCGTAGACACCCTCCTGGTACGTAGCAGTACTCGCGAGGGATTTCTTATTTTTCCCTGCGCTTTCATACTTGCAGCAGTAGAGTGCATCACAGCTGATATGCGCTGGCGCCTCTTCTGCTGGAGGGATTTGTGAGCGTCGTATTTGTTGCGTCAGATCAGCTTTATTCAGCAACCGAACGCGTGTTGACCAACGATTATGGTTTTGAAGTCGTCGAATATAGCAACCCTATTACGGGTGTGGCGTTGTACGCGGGCAAGCCGAGCCCTCCGGTCGAGTCCGATTCCGCCGTGTATGGAGTTGACTGGTGGTTTCCGCCGGGCCTGCCAACTCCATTTGTACCTACTCCTCCGCCGAGCCACACGTGCTGCTCGCTGGTGCTACCCGGTGAGGATCTAACGATCGTTCCCGACACATCCGTACCGGAACCGTCGTACGCAGCCATACTGATTGTTCTGCTGGTCACATGCTGGATCTTCCGTGCCTTCGCAAAGGAATCCGGCAGCGTTGCAGATCAGAATAAGAATTTGAGCGCGAGTTGAATCTGCCTGGGTTGGTTTGCCTGGCTGCTGACAACGCCGAACGTCGGGTTGCCAAGCTGCATGCCCGCGACCCCGAATCGAACATGATTCGCGACATTGAAGAACTCGCTTCGAAACTGCAGGTTGTACCGGCCATCATTCCCGAATCGGTTGTTCTTGAATATGCCCAGGTCGAGGTTGTTCGTGCCATGCCACCGTGCGTCGGGCAGAGTTCTGGGCGCGGTGCCAAATGTATAGGGCGCCGCTTGGCTGAAGACACTCGTGTCGAACCATCGGTTGAGGCGGCTCGTGGCGTCGCCTTCCAGCTTGGCGCTCGTTCCGTTATTATCGGGACGGGAATTGCTGCTATATGAGCCGTAAACGTCCGTCACATCGTTGAAGGCCCCCGTGAGGTTGGTTGGCGTGCCTACCGCGATGGGTGTGCCGCTCTGCGCTATATACAAACCCGATACTTGCCAGCCGGAGACCAGCACATTCGCGGGGCCCAGCCCGTTCAGGTAACGGCTCCCTTTGCCGAAGGGGAGGTCGATCGAGTAGCTGACCACGAGGCGATGCGGAACGTCGGCGACTGCAAGGGCACGATCGAGCCGGCGATTGTTGTTGTTCAAGAAGCCCATGCTGGTGCCCTGTGCGCCGCCCTCGAGCCAGTCGCTCCGGCTTTCGGTGTTGCCTATCGCTTTGCTCAGGGTGTAGGCAACGCTTACGAGGGAGCTGCCCATGCGACGGTTGAACTGTAGCTGGAACGAGTGATACGTGGAATGTCCGAGCGGCATGCCCTCTGCATACAGCGTTTGGAATTGCGGGTAGGGCCGCAACAGCTGACCGCGCGCAACGGTGGGCTGAGCCAGCGGGCCGGTCTGGACAACACCAAAGAATGGGTTGGATACCTGCTCGCGCAGCGCGGGGCCGAGACTCAAGTACGAATCACTTAGCTGGTTGAGCTGACTCGCCCATTGCGCCGGCAAACCGACACCTGAACTGCCGGCATACAGTACCTCGAGGACCGTGCCGCGACCAAGTTCCTGCTGGATATCGAAATTCCATTGCTGCATGTATCCGGAGCGGAAGTTGCGCTGGTTGGCGGCAGCGTTCTGACCGATGAGGGTGTTCAATCCAGCGCTGCCGCCCGGCGGTGTGAGTATGCCGTCCGGATATGGATTATCTAGCGTGTTATACGGCGTAACGCCGCCGTCTTGTGATGCAACTGCCAGCGTGTTGATCGCCCAGGCAGGCGCGCGATTATCTCCTGTAACTTCCGTGATTGCTCCCGGGATCCAGAACAGTCCAAATCCACTGCGGATGACCGTTCGAGGGAACAGTTGGAATGCGAATCCCACGCGAGGCCCGAACTGCTTCGTGTAGAGATCGTACGGAGAACGTGTGTCGTTATCCGCAAACCGGAAACCTCCAACAAGAGGTAGGCCGACGGTCTGACTTATCGGAAGGGGAGCCGTCGGGTCAAACCACATCTTCCGATTGAAACGTTCGGTGATTGGAAACTCCAGGCTGTAATCCATCCCGAGATTGAGCGTTAGCCTGCGTGAAACCTTCCAGTCGTCCTGGAAATAGGTCGACAGATATTTTCGCTGGTTTGCAAGGCGTTCGCTTTTTGCAACCGACGCGCTGGCCATGTAGCCCATCATGAAGGATGCGAGCGGAACACCGCTGTTTGCGTCGAGCCGCAACGGGTTAATCGCGCTCATCTGGTTATTGAATTGGAAAGCCGGGAGGAATGAGTTCTGCTGGAACTGGTTCAGTTGCTGAATCCGATAGTCCACCCCGAACTTGAATGTGTGTACATCCTTCACCCATGTCATCGAGGCTCGTTGGCCCCAGCTATTCAGGTCCACAAGGGTCAGTCCCGCAGAGGCCGAACTTCCGACAGGAACCAGCCCGGCAACGTTGAACGCCGGGAATGACTTGATCTGTGTGGCATCGGCAAGAGCTTTCGGGAACCCGAGCGTCGTGATGTCATATCCTAGCGCGTACGGAACACTCGGGCTGTCGTAGCGGGCAAATCCCGTGTGAAATTCACCGATCAATCCCGGACTGAATACCGCTGTCGCAGCGGCGGTCGCGTGCGTTCGGGCATACGTCGATTGACGCGTCAAGTTGACTTGATAACCCAGTGGATCCAAGTTGAATTGGTCGGCCCAGATTCGGGAGAAGGTGCCGAAGAGCTTCCACCGGCTATCGAGGTTATGGTCAAGCTTGGATACGACCTGATGCTCGTTTGTGCCCCCGCCTCCAACTGTCGAGTAGTTGTTCACGTTCGTGATCGGGTTGCCTTGGGCGTTCGGAAGCGGCCAGATGGGCGCTACGTTGGACGCGACACGGCTGATACGGGAACTCGGGATAATGTTGCCTGGAAAGACGTCGCGGACATAGCTGCCGTCCGGCAATTGGCGAGTAGTCAGTGGATCGGCGATCGCGATTACATTCCCTGCGGCGTTGCGCGTTTGGGAAAAGTCACCGCTGCGCTCACGCACTGTAGGGACGGTCGTGATAGTCGGGGCGCCGTTGCGATTCCGGTATTCCTCCCAGTTTGCGAAAAAGAACGTCTTGTCCTTTTTGATCGGACCGCCAATCGAGGCGCCGAATTGGTTCTGGATGAGGTTCGGTCGAGCATTCCCGGCGCGGTTCTGGAAGAAGTTATTCGCGTTCAGAACCTTATTTCGCAGGAAGTCGTACGCCGAGCCGTGGAACTGGTTTGTCCCGGACTTGATGCTGATGCTGACCACCGCGCCGGATGTGCGTCCGAACTCTGCCGAGAATGTATTCGTCTGAACGCGGAATTCTTGCGTCGAGTCGACCGGCGGGACGAAGGACGGCGAGTTCATCTGCGCGAGATCGAGCGCCAATCCTTCCACTTGAACGGAATTGGCGTTTGCAAGACCCCCGTTCGAAGAGAAGTTATTTAGTGAGCCATTCTTCCCGCCGAAGCCGCCTTGGACGCGAATGCCGGTCGATAATCCAACCAGATCGAGTGGGTTGCGGCCGTTCAGCGGGATCTCAGTAATCTTGCGGTTCTCGACAACGGTCCCGATCGTGTTGCTGGCTGCGTCCAGTATGACTGCCGTTGCTTCGACGGTGACGCTTTCTTTCGTCTCCCCTACCTCCATACGGAAGTCCAACCGGGCGACCTGTTCTACAGCCAATGTCAACGACTCGCGCTTCATTTGCTTGAAGCCGGTGGCCGATGCCGTAACAGTATAGGGGCCGGGGAAGAGCGTTGTGATCAGGTAGTTGCCAGCGTCGTTTGTCACGGACGATCGGGAAACACCCGTGTCGATGTTGGTGGCCGTAACCGTAGCGCCCGGAACGGATGATCCGGACGAGTCAGTGACGGCGCCCGTCAATTGGGCTGTTTGGCTGAATGCGCTAACGGCAAGGATGCCGAGGCACAGGAGAAATCGAATGATTGAAATCGGGTGCGACATAGAGTTTCCTCCCTCAACGTGGCCGCTCGAAGGTGAGTACGGCAAGACCGGAAGCTGAATTTCAAACTCTCTCGCGCTTGAGGCTGCGAAGTTTCCCGAGTATACATCTGAGACAAATAATCGTCAATCGATTATCGATAATCGACGCTATACTGATCCAACCGCATTCGGACGATCAATATACGTTTGAGGTACGCTCTACATGGCGGAGAAAGACATAAAGATACCCGGCGGAAGCCCATTGCAGCGGGTGGTTTTGAAAGATCGCGTCGCGGAGGTAATTAAAGACGCAATCCTTTCCGGACAGCTTCAGCCCGGTGACCGCATTGTCGAGATGAAGCTTGCGAGCAATCTGCACGTTGCGACTTCGTCTGTTCGGGAGGCGCTATTCGAGCTGGAATCTCAGGGGTTTGTGACGCGGGTTACAAATCGAGGCACCTTCGTAACGCAGCTATCAAAGGACGATATCAGTCAGATCCTCCGAGTACGTGCGGAATTAGAAGGCTTGGCAGCCGAGCTCCTGGAGCAGCGCGCCACGCAGAGTGATGTTGCCGCTCTGCAGGCGATCGTCGACGAGATGCGAATGGCGGCCACTGACAATGACCTCGAACGATTCTATCGCTGTGATCTTGGGTTTCACCGTACAATCTGGTCCCTGTCTGGGAACAGGCATCTTGCCAGGGCTCTCGATTTAACGGTCGTTCCACTTTTTGCGTTCTTTATTATGAAGAACCCGAGCGACTCTGTCGAAGCGCTGCTCGAAAGCGTGGAGTGGCATAGTCGTGTCGTGAAAGCAATTGCAAGCGGGCGCGACGCTCGAAGCTGTATGGAAGCCGCCCTCCAATTCTTTAATGATCAGGAGAACTGGATGCTCTTTGATTGCACCGTTGAAGAGCATGAGGACGTCGGGCACGCGCTGGAGCCTTATACAGGGCCGCCGCGGGTCAGGCGTTATGCGGCCGTGTTTACCGAAACTGCTTCTTATATAAGAAATTCAAACTAACGATTCCGTTCTCGTCGCGATTTGCTACCGCCGACCATTGCCGGTTAAACGCCCACTCAATCCGTACGATCTGCGTGTTGGGATCGTCGAGCGCAGTGACGTATGTAAAGGTGATGTTGGTGGCTACCTGCTGCTGTAGCGTGACTCGGGCTTGCGGCAGATCAGAGCCGCTCGTGAAGGTCGGATCGATCTTTAATTGACTTACGCCGAATACGCGCTCCAGGCGGTTCGCCACCGGATCGGCGATCGCCTTGCTGACTATCGCCGATTCACCCATCTGCTGAAAACTTTGCTGCGGTCGAGAAGGCTGATTCGCAAGCAGGGTCGGGTCCGACGTCGGTGTCCTGCCGGATGCCAGCAAACTGACGATCTCCTGGAACTGCAAAGGCGGATCTGATGTATAGCTAAGCTTCATGTTGTCGATCGGCCCCGTAACGTTGAGGACCACATTCACACCTTTCGCCTGCGTCTCCAGACTGATGTTCAGGACAGGTTCGATCCGTACAGGGTTATAGAAGGAGATCGTGCCCGTAGACACCCGATATTGAGACCCGAAAAACACAAGATCGCCCTCCGTGATCACCACACGGCCGAGCACCCCCGGGCGCGCGGCTGTTCCCCTGACGCGAATGTCAGCCTCGAGTTGTACGTTCTCGGCCAACGACGCCTGCACGGCTGTTCCGGAGGAGGTCCTCACGCGGATATCGAGCCGCATGTTATCCAGCAAAGGATTTGGGGCTTCCGGCGCTTGCACTGGCGGCGCAGAGCGCGTCAGGATCGATCCCATATCACTTTGGGGCGCATAGGTTATTCGATTAATAGTTACAGTGCCCGACGCCAGGCTTGCCTCCCTGGTACCGGTGAGGTTCACGAACGCGTTCGCTACGACACTGACACCTTGCTGCGTACGGACGCGAACGCTGTTCGCCGTCGCCCGCAGGCCCATACGAAACACATCGCTATAGGTGACAAAGCCTGACATGGTCACCTTGCCACCACCTGATTGCGCCGTCATAGTTCGGATAGTTGCCGTGTTGCCATTGAAGATCACGAGCCCATTCGCGTTTGAGATCCCGTTGGGAAGCGAAACATGGCTGAACGATGCATTCTGTAACTCCAGCTTGCCGTTCACCAGCGGCTTCTTTAGCGTTCCGCGGACGGTACCGCCCAGAGCGACGTCTCCCGACGCGTAGATGTCACGATTTACGTTCTGGAGGACACTCAGATCGGTTTTGGCGTTGAGATTGAGGTCCATCTCCTGCGTCTTTACAAGAGACAGCGTGCCTGTCGCATTGATATCGGTTTTGGGCCCGACAATGTGGGCGCTGTCGATGCGGACTGCGCCGCGGTCGAGCGTAGCGACAATGGGTCCCTGATTCGCAAGGGTCACTGGCCGTTCGTTCGCTCCGGGAGCCGGAATCGTCTTCACCTGCAGACTAGCGATGCGCAACGACCCGCGCAACTGTTCGGTTCTCGTAATTGGGCCGCTCACCGTCACTTGCCCTTCCGTGAGGGCATCGAATGCCGGTGGGCGCCCATTGGTAGGTCCGAGCAGCGTCTGGATGTTGTTCCAGGAAACGCTGTTGAAGGTCAATTCCGCGGTGACAGGATAGTCGCCGCTGAGTTGAGCATTCCCGCGCCCTTGAACGGAAGCGTTCGCCAGGTTCGAGTCCAGGGCGAAGTTGACGCGGCCGGAGGTCGTTGTCGCCTTCAACGTGACGTCGCCGAAGTTGCGTCCTTGCGCGGCCACTCCGGTCGCTCCGATATCGGCGTTCAGGTCCCGGAATTGAGGCCGCCCGTCCTGCACGGATGCAACTCCGGCCGCGGCGATCTGCAGCACGCCTCCGAGCCCGGGACGCGCCTTCTGAACGTTGCGAATGCGAGCGAGTTCAATTCGACTGCTATTGACTTTGAAGTCGAGGTCGCCCGTTTTGAGATCGCCTGCAGGATGGTTGTACTGCGCCGTAAGGTCGATGCGCGATGGTCCCGACACGACCTCGAACATCGGAACGTCCAGGCGTTGGGCGAGATAGCTGACCTTTGCCCGTACATGATCCAATGGCTCTTCATATAAGACGGCATTCGCCAAATCCACATCAACACTGCCCTCGGGCTTGGTCATGGTTCCGGTGAACTGCGCGGTACCCGATAAGTTGCCCCGTGCCGGAATATCGCCGCGCTTCGCCAGTACGAGAACTCGTTCGATCGGGAGGTTACGAAGGTTCGCCTTCGCCGTCGTTGGATACTCGCGAATAAGTTGCGTATTGCCCGTTACCTTGAGGTCCGATCCCGCGAAGTCAGACGTGACGTCGTAGTTTACCGTCTGACCGGTGGTCCACGCCTTTGCTGTCACATCACCGTAGGTCTGACCGTCGAAGCGGAGGTTGCGTGCGCCGACATCGCCATTGACACTGGTCAACAGGAACTCGGTCTCGTCTTTGCCATTCACCTTCGTCTGACCGAGATTGCCCGTGGCATCCAGGTTCAGATTCAGCAAACCGGCTGTGTTCGGACGTTGCCGCTGCAACGTGCGGACGTGTTCGAGGTTCACCTGGTTGCTCTGGACGTGAGCATGAAGCTGGCCTGTCGTGAAGCTGTCACGAGGATGCCGGAATTCGGCTGTGAGATTTACCTGTGCCGGGCCCGCGTTGATCGATGCTGCGGGGACGGTAACAAGCTGGTCGGACAGATTGACCCGAGCTTGCACACGGTCAAACGGCTCGTCCTTCATCGTCCCATTGAGAACCTGCAGGTTCGTCACGCCTGACGGATTGCCGATTGTCCCTCCGACGTTCGCATCCAGGGTTAACGCGCCTGAGTATCCGGACGGCGGTTGACCGGCGAGGACCATCACATCAGCAAGATCTCCGTTGCGGACATTCGCCGTCGCCGTAATCGGCTTGGTCAGGTTTCGGTGACCAGTTCTTCAGTCCAGTCGACGCAGCGAACTGCGCTTGCATAGGTCCACGCTGGAGGAGTCCGTTCGACACGCTTGCCCGGGTCTTCGCTGCCTGGACATCGGCGGACAACGAATCGAACTTCCGGCCCTGCACGCTGAAACGGCCGAGCGCGAGGTGTCCTGAAACTTGTGGTGAGGTTATGCCGCCTGTGACCTCGCCTTTGAACTGCGCCTGACCGCCGTCCAGCGAGATGGCCGGCGGCTTGCCCGATGTGGACGCGGCTGCGAGCAGATCATTCAGGTTCTTCGAGTTCAGCTCTATGTTCAGCCGGTTGTTCAGCGATCCGTTGAGGTTCAACCGCGTGTTCGGAAGGGCGATGTAGGAGTCCGATACGATGATGTTCTCGGTTGCGCCGTTGTAGTCCGCATTGATACGGCCCGAGACCGGAATGCCTCCGCGGCCAGGTGTGATTGAAAGCTTCGCGTTTGCAGTAAGGCTCTTCATACCCGGTGTCTTCAGGTTGCCTTGGGCCTGAATGGGTCCCGAGACTACGCCGTCGTATGGAAGCGGCTTCTGGCCCAGCGCTTTCTGCACCGTTTGCATGTCAAGATTGCGCAGACTGCCGTTCACGGTGTAGCGGGCAAACTGCTCCAGGGATGCGTTGCCAGTGAACTGCCCGCCGAGTGCCGACAATCGTAGTCCTTTCAGATCGATGCGGTTCGGGTCGACATCGATCGCGGTGAACAGATTTACATTCCGGATCCTCTGGGCGCCTTGTGTGAACGAAATGTCGCGGCCTTCGACATTACCCGCGACTTGATAATTGTTAGCGGCGTCGAGTTTGGCTGTACCGTTCGCGACGACGATACCGTCCGGTCGCGCTGCGACTTTCGCGAGCCGTCCGAGTTCATCCAGAACCAGGCGGCTTTTGAACTCCAGCGCGCCGTTGCCCTGCGGATCCTTCAGTGTTCCGGAGGCCTCGATGTTCGATTTGCCGATGGTGGCGCGCAGTCCGTCGACAGTAATGCGGTTCTCCGCAATTGCAGCATTCCCATCGATGTCAATTGCCGAGGGTACGCCGCGCGCATTCAGATCCAAGTCCAACTTGCCAAGGTTCTTCAGATCCGACAAAGCGAGCTTGCCGTTAACACGTGCAGTGGTCTTCGGGTTCTTAAGATCTTCCAGGGCGCCATTTATCGTCAGATTCGAGGCGGGTGTCGTGATCCTGGCATTCTCGAAACTGACTCGATTGCGCTCGATAATTACGGGCAGAGTGACCGTGAAGACGACAGGAGTATTCTTCCCGGAGACCACGTACAAGGGCTGCAAAGACACTTCGCCCTTGTAGCTCCGAGTAAGAACATTGAAGAAAAGCTGCGCGCGCAGGTTATTGCCGCGAACGTCAATGGCTTGCTTTTGTGAATTGAAGGTCAGAAGTCCGTCGCTGATACGGAACGTATTGACAGCCAGGTCGACGACGGTATCGAGAACAGTCGTGTCCGATTCGGGTTTCTTCTCTTTCGGTTCGGGAATGTTCGTCGTGCCATCGGGAAAGGCCAGAATATTCGTCTCCGGGCGCTCGACACCGAGGAACGAAACATCGAGCATTCTGCTCAGGCTGGTGAACAACCGCAGATTGACCTGGGCGCGAGCAACACGGACGAAGGGCGCCGACCCCGGCAGGCTCTTTGCCGTGAATGACGAAATCGGAGACGACGGCTTCGAGAGCGCGCCAGTTGAACGAGAACGATCCAACCTCAACTCTGCCTCCGGTTCCGCTTTCGGTCGCTGAGATGATCGTTTCACGGACGTAATTCCGGAACCAGCCGGTTTGTACGATGATGATCG
Source organism: Bryobacteraceae bacterium (assembly GCA_963825845.1). GTDB lineage: Bacteria > Acidobacteriota > Terriglobia > Bryobacterales > Bryobacteraceae > DASQDN01. The sequence goes on from CAWGVL010000072.1 coordinate 47,333, forward strand.
CGGCTATTCCCAGCAGAAGAATAAGCCCGACCAACCCGATACCGATGTTACGTACGATTCGTACCGGTCTGGTCATTGCTTGGCTCCTTGTGTAGCTGTTCCTTCACGCAGGACAGGATCGCGGTAGTCAATGCGAATGCGCTGGCGCGAATTGGCGAGCCATTCCTCGAAGTTCTGATTCACGCGTTCGCCGATCAGTGTTTCCCGGATCGTGGGCTCCAACGCTTCCAGGCTGCTGTTCTTCGGATTCGCTTTCTGCAACTCAGCCCGCTTGGCTTCATAGTACGCGCGCACATCTTCATCCGTGACGAGCACTCCCGGCCGGAACCGCTCGTCGATGAAGCGGAGTACAGTGAGCTGCCAAAGCAGGTAGTGGCGCAGCTCATCTTCGGTTAGCCCGTAGCGCGCCAGGGCGGATCGGAACTGAGTGTCGGAGTTGCTGAAGCGATCGTGCTTCAGCTTTTGAACGAAGGCGTCGACATCCTTCTCGGTTGGCCGGCTGTAACCGCCATCCATGACTTCCTGATGAATCAATTCCTGGGTGATCAGCCGGTCTGCCACTTTTCGCCTGGTGGCGGGACTCAGATCCAGCGGTTGGCGATTCAGAAACTGGGATACCCGCAGGTCACGTTCAAGGTCGCTGGTTTTACGACACGCTTCCCGACGATGATGGCAACCCGATCCACGACAACTGCCCCGCTGAGCAGGATTCCGAAGCTGAGGAGAGCGACTAAACGCGAATTCATCAGAACGTTTGACCTATCGAGAAAAAGAACTGAAAATGGCCGACAGTCTGTCGAGTGCTTTGGCAGAATGATGGCAAGTCGCTAATCGGCTTATTCGGGTCGCACCGAATCAACTGCTCCGGTGTTCCGCTGAAACCGAGATAGGACGGTGGATTAAGGCTGTACGCCAGATCTCCGCGAAGAGGTCCGATCGGAGTCCGATAACGGATGCCGAAGCCGACCGCGTGAACCATGTAGTTGAAATCCTTCAAGTCGCGCTGTTTCCAGCGGAACGACAGTCTGCCGATCGTGCCGTACACGTTGCCCATGTCGTGAAAAAACACGCCGCCGATGTTGGCTCCCAAGAGGGGGAATCTCAATTCCGTGTTGTTGAACAGGAGCGCATTGCCACCCAGAGGAAATCCGGTGGGTTGTGACGAGGGACCGCCAAGAACGACGGCCTGCCCAGTGTCTCGTGGACCTGCCTGGTTGTAGGGGAAGGCTCGCAACGACTCCGCGCCGCCGCCAAAGAACCGCTCGGGCAACGGAACGGATGTTTCATCGGTAAGTCCCTGTGGCGCGGCGAAGGGAGCGATCCACCCGAACTGCGTTTGACGGGCTAATACCGTCGATCGCGTAATCCGATGATAGGTTGCATTCCGTAATAGGAGACGAGTGAAGCTTCGTTCTGATCCGAGGAGTTTCGTCGCCAGGCCAAAGTCCGCCGTGTTGTAGACACCTCGTCGTGGGTCGCCGGAATTATCACGTCGATCCTGAGCGAGGTTGAACGAGATAATGCCCAATCGGACCGGCTGAACTAATTGGGGCACCAGCAGGACCGGGATGATGACATCGGAAACACTCACACGCCGATAGGCAAGCCGTGCCAGAACCGTTGTAGCTTTTGATAATCTCTGCGAAACCTGGATGGAGGCTTCCTGACGCCGGGACGCAAAGGTACGTACGTCCAATGAGGTGTCGTAGAGCAGAGAGGCAGTAAAATTCCGTCCCTCGATGTTTTGAAACCTCGGCGCGAGATAGTTGATCGAAGCCCGCTTTTGCAGGTTCGAGTAAAGACCCCGCACCGATACGGTATGTCCACGTCCGAGGAAGTTCAACCGGCTGACATTGAGAGAGGCCTGGGGGCTGAACCCGGTGCTGCCGGCAGGACTCGCCAAACTCGTTGAACTGGGGCTTCCGAAACGGGCAAGTTGAGCGCCGAATCCAAACGCCGCCGTATACCGGTTTGCCTCTTCGAAATTGTACTGGATGAACTTGTGGTTGGTATCGCCCTCAGAATTCTGAATCGCCGTGTCGACACGCGCAAAGACGCCCATATCATAGAAGCGCCTCTGGATTTCACTCTGTTCAATCGGAGAAAGCGGATCGCCCGGTTGAAGTGTGATTCGCTCATCGACGAGCGACTGGCGCGTCGTCTTCAAACCGCTGAGGATGACATCGCGAACGTACTGGCGTTCGCCCTCGATGACCGTATAGGAGATCGAAACCCGGTTCGGGCCGGTCTGCTGCCAGCCGGCTTTGAAATCCGCCTGAGGAAATCCGCGTGAGTAGTACCAAGTCAAGATGAGACTTCGATCCGCCGCCAGATTGACTTCAGAAAAGGGCTGTCCCTCAAGGGAGGCAAGATTGCTCGCAAGAAGGTTGTGGTCACCTTTCTGGACACCGTTCAAAGTGACGGTGTCAACGATCCACTGTGGACCTTCCTCGATCTGAAGAGTCACTCCGACTTCGCCCGTCTTGCCCTGAAAGTCGCGATCCACAATGGAAGTTACGTTGACATCGCGAAATCCGTTCGCCCTGTACAAATTCGCAATGTTCTCTTCGTCCTTCTTGCGAAACGCTTCACTATAGCGTCCTCGACGCATCGTAAATGTCGCCGGAGCCATGAACATACGCTCACGGAGGTCGTCTTCCGAGAAGTACTTGTTCCCGGTGATGTCCAGGCTCGTCATCTTGTATCGCTGGCCTTGCGCGATGACGTACTCGATGATCTGTTCATCGTTGGCGACTTCCTTAGTGCGAAAATCCACATCTACGTCGTAATAGCCCTTGCTTTGGAAGTAGTCGCGCAGATTGCGTGCGCCCTCGACAAGCAAATCATTGTCAACGGTTCTTTCCTGGAAGATGGGCACATAACGCTTAATGACGCGCTTTGAGACCTTGGCTTCCACTGCGTGGACTTTCACTTTTGGCCCGGCAGTTATATTCAATTGCGGGTGGACACGTCTTCGCGTTGGATCGTAGTCGAGCTTCTCCAGTTCTACGCGCGCCGTCAGCCGCTCCTGACCCTGATACTTGCCGAGAATGCCCTGGATTCCCTTCCGTGTCCGGCTATCGGTGACGTGGCGCCAGTAATGAATAATGGGAACTCGCCAGCCGGTGGCCCGGAGGATCGTGCCATCGGACAGTTTTGTTTCGCCGTGAAAGGCCGGCATAGCGTATTTAGCGCGTTTTCCGGATTTCACACGGAACGTGACAAACACATCCTGTGCACTTCCGGCAGGTTGCACCTCAGGTGTGACCTCCGCCTCGTACAGACCGTTAGACCGCAGGAGACGGCGAATGCGCTGTGCCGCCCTCTCGACATCTTCTTCCTGAAACAATTGGCCGAGTTGAAGGCGAGCGGTGCTCGCGATTTCCCCGCGACCGGGCGGAACTGATGTCTTTCCTTCGACCGAGACTCCGCCGACAAACCGGGCCGGAGTGGTTACGAATCGAAGAATCACACCCTCTCCGGACGGTTCCGCTTCGGCAATGATGTCCTCAAAACGGCCGGTTGCAAAGAGCCGGTCGATCGCTTCACCGACTTCCTCCTGCCGAAACACGGATCCAGCTTTCATCGGGAGAGCCTCCCCCATGTCATCCTGGTGGAGAATATCTGCGGGAATAAGTTGAATTTGGGTGATCCGCCGGCCATTGAAGGTAACGTTCTGACCGAAGCCGGCCGTCGCCGCGAATATAAAGACGAGAAGATGCAGGACCGCCATGCGTGGCCAAGAAGTCACTTTGCTAGGACAACATCTACAAGTAAGATGTTTCGCTTTCCGCGAACAGACATTCCGAGCGACCGCAATCACGGTTAACTGAGCCGGAACAGGGCGCCTCCGCTAACTTCGAGGCATGTTACACTCTGTTACCAAATCGAGGGCTCCTGACGGGGGCAGTTTCAAGAACCATGACCAAAGATGAGATACTTCTGGCTCAGCAGGAACACCTGTTCCCATCCGTCTTCCACTATTACAAAGACCCTTTGATCATTGAGAGAGCAAAAGATCAATATGTGTGGGATGCGGACGGCAATCAATATCTGGATTTCTTCGGCGGCATCGTCACGATTAGCGTCGGCCATTGTAACGACGCTGTGAACCGAAAAGTTCACGCCCAAATCGACAAGCTCCAGCACGTCTCGACCGTGTTCGCGACTGAGCCACAGGTAGCACTCGCAAAAAAGATCGCTGCCGTGACTCCTGGCGGAGAACTTACGAAGTGTTTCTTCACGAACAGCGGTACAGAGGCGAACGAGACAGCCATTCTGACGGCTCGCTGCTACACAGGCTCGACTGAAATCGTCGCGTTGCGCCATTCGTATCATGGCCGGTCATCGATGGCTATGGCTTTGACGGCGCAGTCAGCGTGGCGGCTTGGCCCGGTGACACAGCCCGGAATCGTCCATGCGCACAATGCTTACTGCTATCGCTGTCCTTTCGATCTGAAATATCCCGATTGCGGTGTGAAGTGCGCGCACGACGTTGACGAACTCATCCGAACGACCACCTCTGGACGCATTGCCGGGTTCATTGCTGAACCCATACAGGGTGTGGGCGGATTCATCACGCCCCCGAAAGAGTACTTTCCCATCGTGGAGAAGATTATTCGCAGTTACGGTGGATTGTTCATCAGCGATGAAGTACAAACCGGATGGGGGCGGACGGGCGAAAAATGGTTCGGTATCGAGCAGTGGGGCGTGGTACCCGACATCCTCACGAGCGCCAAGGGCATGGCGAACGGCGCCCCTGTGGGGCTTACCGCCGCGAAGCCAGCGGTGGCCGATGGTGTCAAGGGGGTTCAGATCTCGACGTTCGGCGGGAATCCTGTTACGGCGACCGCGGCAAAAGCGGTGATTGACTTTATCGATGAGAACAACCTCCGGACGAACGCGGCTGCGACCGGGGACTATCTGCGAGGGCGACTGGAGGATTTGAAGGAAAAACACGCACTGATCGGGGATGTTCGCGGCATGGGCTTGATGCAGGCGATCGAACTGGTGGAAGACCGTGTCTCGAAGCGGCCGGCAGCAGGAGCCACACTCGCGGTCATGGAAGCTGCCAGAGAGAATCGGATCCTGATCGGCAAGGGTGGCCTGTATGGGAACGTCATTCGAATCACCCCACCGCTAAACATTTCAAGAACCCGACGTGGATGAGTTCATCGGCCGCCTCGATGTCAGCCTGACCACCGCGACGCGGCAAACTTCGGCCACTAACGTGCGACTATGAGCCTTGATCCGCAGCGAGTCATTGATGAACTGAAGGAACTCCGCGCACTCACGGCCGATGCCAATGGCGCCCAGCGAGTCGCCTGGTCCGATACCTGGTTGAAGGCGCGCGAGTGGTTTGCCACGACACTGCGAGATCTTCCGGTGGAGCAGCATAATGATGCCGCCGGAAACAACTGGGTGACGCTTCGGGGTGTGTCGGAACGAGAGTTGCTGATCGGCGGTCACCTTGACTCGGTCCCGAACGGAGGCTGGCTCGACGGCGCGCTCGATTTGCTGGCTGCGCTGGAGATTCTCCGGCGCTTCAATGCGCAGTACAGTGGCCGTCCCCCTGTCACGATTCGCGTCGTTGATTGGGCCGATGAGGAAGGGCGCTTCGGGCGGAGCCTGCTCGGATCCTCAGCGTTCGCGGGCACGCACTCGATTGAACAGGATCGCGGACGAACCGACCGGGACGGCATACGTCTCGAGGATGCGGTCCGGCGATGCGGCTATGCCTTCGATCGATTTCCTGAGGCGCAGAAGGAACGCCGAAATGCCGCGGCTTACCTGGAACTGCATATCGAGCAAGGCCCCGTCCTCGAGAGCTTGGGACTTCCACTCGGGGTTGTACTCGGAACCAAGGGCGTAGAACGGCACTCAATCGTTTTTCATGGACAGGAAACCCACGCCGGTTCAACGCCGATGAAACGCCGTCGGGACGCCTTGGCTGCAGCCGCCAAGCTGGCATTGGAAATTCGTGCGATCGCCGGCAAGCATCCGGATGCCGTGTGCACGATCGGATCTGTTAAAACCTTCCCAGGAATCGCCACTGCCGTGGTCGGGCGTTGTGAGGCTACACTCGATCAACGCGATCTCGATGCGAATGTCCTCGCCCTTATGCTTCAGGTGGCTCGCGAAACAAGCGAAAGATTCGCCGCTGAGGAGGGATGCACCGTTGAGTGGTCAAGGATCTGGGGCATCGAGCCGTTGCGCTTCCATCCCGATTTGCTTGACCTCTGCGAACAGGCCGTACTCGAAATCGCCGGCTCAGCTCCTCGCTTGCCGTCGGGACCACTCCACGACGCGGCCGAGGTTGTGCGCGCCGGTATCCCGTCTGTGATGATGTTCGTACAGTCTTTGGGGGGCATCAGCCACAACAAGGTCGAGGACAGCAAGGAAGAGCATATCGCTATGGCTGTCGTTGCCCTGGATCGGCTTGCGACCAAGACTGCGGATTGGATTCTGCGCCGCGAGCGTTGAAAGTCCTAAGCTGGGATACGAAAGGTGAAACATGTCCGTCGCTGAAACTGCTGTTGGCATCAAGACCGTAAGTCATTGGATTGGAGGCGAGCGTGTCGCCTCGACCTCTGGCCGGTCCGGGATCGTTTGGGATCCTGCAACCGGTCAGCCGCAGGCCAACGTTGCCTTTGCCAATCTCGCCGAAGTTGATCGCGCCGTGCTCATAGCAAAGAGTGCCTTCAAGACTTGGCGCGCAGTTCCGTTGTCCCGCCGTGCGGAAGTCATGTTCAAGCTGCGGGAACTCGTCGACGCGAACCGACGACGAATCGCGACACTCGTTTCGCAGGAACACGGCAAAACCTTGCCGGACGCGATGGGTGAGGTCGCGCGTGGACTCGAGAATATCGAGTTCGCCTGCGGCATCCCGCAACTGCTGAAAGGAGGATTCAGCGAGCAGGTGAGCCGTGGTATCGATGTCTACCAGATTCGGCAGCCGATCGGTGTAGTGGCCGGCATTACGCCCTTCAACTTCCCCGTCATGGTTCCGATGTGGATGTTTCCCAATGCGATTGCCTGCGGAAACGCGTTCATCCTGAAGCCCTCTGAAAAAGATCCTTCGGTAAGTGTGTATTTGGCCGAACTTCTGAAACAGGCCGGCCTTCCGGATGGTGTCTTCAATGTAGTTCAGGGAGACAAGGTCGCGGTGGATCGTCTGCTCGAACACCCGGACGTAGAAGCCATCAGTTTCGTGGGCTCCACGCCGGTGGCGAAGGCGATTTACGAAACCGCGACGCGGAACGGCAAGCGAGTGCAAGCTCTCGGCGGCGCGAAGAATCACATGCTCGTTCTGCCCGATGCCGATATCGCAATGGCAGCCGATGCCGCCGTCTCGGCTGCGTACGGATCCGCGGGGGAGCGCTGCATGGCTATTTCGGTAGTGGTCGCAGTGGGAGCCGTCGCCGATCCTCTCATCGCCGCCATACGCGAGCGTATGGACCGGATAAAAGTCGGGTCCGGGATTGGAAGAGGGGAATGAGATGGGACCTCTTATCTCGCGTGAACATCGCGACCGCGTAGCGTCCTATCTGGAATTCGCGGAATCTCACGGCGCGACCGTAACGGTTGACGGACGCAATGATAACGCGTGTGCCCGACCGGGTTTCTTCCTCGGCGCTTCGCTCATCGATAACGTAAAGCCCGGCACCCCCTACTACGACGATGAGATCTCGGTCCTGTCCTCTCGGTTGTGCGAGTGAATACCTATGATGAGGCTCTGCGGATGATCAACGACAATCCGTATGGGAACGGCACGGCGATTTTCACTCGCGACGGCGGCGCGGCGCGACAGTTCCAGTTCGACGTCGAGGTAGGGATGGTCGGCATCAATGTACCGATCCCGGTGCCGATGGCGTACTACAGCTTTGGCGGATGGAAAGCATCATTGTTCGGTGATCTCCACATGTATGGGCCGGAAGGCGTACAGTTCTACACACGGGCAAAGGTCGTGACGGGCCGGTCGCCGATCCCGGCACTAGCAAGGTTGATCTGGGATTCCCGCAGGTTCGGTAGAAAACAACACTGAGGAGCAAATACTGTATGAGAATCGCGAGTGGGCTGCTGTTCGTGGCGTCCATCTTTGGAGCCGACTTCGAGATTGTGGATCCAGCCGCGTTCCAGAAGCTATTTCCGAAGAATGCCAAAGTGGAAAAGCTCGCAACAGACATGCAGTTCATCGAGGGACCTGTCTGGGTCGATGCCGAAGGCGGTTACCTCGTGTTTAGTGATATCCCTGCGAATGAGCTGAAGCGCTGGGATTCCAAGAAGGGTGTCAGCACATTCCGGCAGCCAAGTAATTCCACGAACGGAAACACGCTTGACCTCGAAGGACGCCTGGTCTCAGCAGAACACGGCGGGCACCGCGTTTCTCGCACGGAGAAGAATGGTGACGTGGTCACTCTGATAGAGAGCTTCGAAGGGAAGAATCTGGATTCTCCGAACGATGTTGTCGTGAAATCAGACGGCTCGATCTGGTTCACTGACCCGGACTACGGGCTCGCAGGGCGAACGAAGGAACAACCCGGAAACTACGTCGTACCGCTTCGATCCGAAGAGCAAGACCGCAACGGCGGTCATCAAGGACTTCGATAACCAAACGGTCTGGCCTTTTCTCCCGATGAAACGAAGCTCTATGTGGCCGATTCGGGAAAGCCGAAACACATCCGAGTGTTCGACGTTGCCAAAGATGGCACGGTCAGCAATGGTCGAATATTTGGTCGATCGATAAAGGTGGTCCGGATGGCATCCGTTGTGATTCGGCCGGTCGTGTGTGGTCGAGTTCAGGGGACGGCCGCAGATTTTCTCCCCTGATGGCAAGCTACTCGCGCGCATTTTTCTGCCGGAAGCGGCTGCTGATCTCACCTTTGGCGGCAAGGATGGGCGAAGACTATCCTGACGCACGAAAGTCTCTCTACGCGGTTGATACGGCGCAACTGGCCTGAACCGAAACGGTGAGGGCAACAAAATGTGCCTTGACACCATCGCCATTGGAGTAGCATGGAATCGGAGCCCAACAGGGATTGGGTTTCCGAAAGGCGCTGAAGAGGCGGGAAAAAGGAGGTTGCTATAGAACCGCCGGATGAGATAGGGGCGGTGTTTCAGCAACTGAGGTCAGCGGTCGGAGACTTACAAACGTCCAGAGGTGTCTGCTTAAAACCCACAACGCTTTTCGCGTGTAGTGAGGACGAGCGAATTAGTCCACGGGCCTTCAGTAACTGCGACACCCGCCCCTTCGCATTTCAGAGACAGGCGAAATCTTACAGCAACACTTCCTTTACCACCTCA
>CAWGVL010000073.1:0-120777 GCA_963825845.1 Bryobacteraceae bacterium
TAGACCCGCCCCGCACGACAAACTGACTGGCTGGCAATCGCTTCCCGCGCCCGGACGCGTCATCCCCACGCCATCCTACCATCCGTGGAGCGATCCGCCTGGGCCAACATCGGCTCTCGTCGATCGGATGCGCCACGCGTCATATTCCTTCCCTGCCGCTCTCACCGAAGGGTTTTATCTATACTGAATCAAGCCCGTTCAATCCGCCCGGTAATCTTAGGCCCGGAGAAGCGCCGATTTCAGCCTCGACCTAACTGACGAAAGACTGCCGCAGCTTCGTTTGCACCTCGATGAAATCGGAGTCGTACACGTGCCCGCATTTACGGATCAAAGTCCATTACATCTGCAGCGGGCCGGACGATCCGAATCGCGAGCCGCTCGATATGCATGAAGCTCCTGGGTCGGAGAAATTTTTTGTCGGGAACACCGACGTTTCTCACCAAACGATGTGGGGAGCCGCGAGCGAGCCGCTTATTACCACCACGGGAGATTACGATCTTGAGAGAAGCCGTTCTCGCACATGCGGGAGAAGCGCTCAATTCGCGAATAGCATTTTAAGCCTTGCACCCGCACGAGGAGGACGCGAATATCGAGTCCTGAAGAGCCCTCCGTATTCTGGACCAGGGCACGAGGTCTCTGGTTGTGGATGAGAACGGCAACCCGCGACCGAACTTCGAAGGGAAGCAAAAGCGATGACAACGACAACTCCAGTGATTGTGAAGCATGAACCTCGGCTGCACACGGGCTTGAGTGTACGCTACGCCGATGTCGGGCCGCGTAATGGAGAATCCTTGATCTTGCTCCACGGGTTCTCGGATTCGAGCCTTTCCTTTTCACCCCGTTTTAGGATTACTTCCGCCGGATCTGCGGCTGATCATCCCGGACCAGCGTGGTCACGGAGAGTCGGAGCGTCCGCCGCAGTCGTATGCGCGGAACGAGTTCGCTATGGACGCCATAGCACTGCGTGACGCAGTCGGCGTACGCTCGCCACTACCGTCGGACATTCTCTCGATAGCTTCGTCGCACAGCGGATCGCAGTGCTAGCTCCCGATCGTGTCAGCAAACTCGTTCTTGTAGGGTCTGCCGCTACGAGCTACAACGATACGCTCGTGGACCTTGTTCGTACGATTGATTCTGTGAGCGACCTATTGACGTGAGCGTTGTCGAGAGTTCCAGGTAGCTGTGTGTACCGCCGAGTGCCGGAAAAGGTGATAGATCAAGCGGTTCGTGAAAGCTTGAAACTGCCGGCCCGGGTGTGGAAGCCAGTAATCCATGGCCAGGTCGCACCGCCATTCGTTGCGGAATCAGGGATGATCCGATGTCCGACCTTTGTTTTCTGGGGTGACCAGGACGGTATCGTCAATCGTGCCGACCAGGACGATCTTTTGCGCCGTATAGCGTGAGCGTCGCTACACGGGTTCAAGAGCGTCGGCCACACACCACATTGGGAAGTTCCGGGCGACTTTACCGCCGAATTGCTCACTGCGCTCCGGCTATGAGTTCGCGGTACACATTTTCCTCTGCCTGAACGAAGCCGAACAGTAAGAAGGCAGGCGAGAATCGACCGCCTGCCCGCAGGTATGAAATGGTTCCGTATCGGATCCCCTCAATTACAGGAGATGAATGAAATGAATAATGAAAGTATGGCATGCGGCGTCATCAAGAACAGCTGCAAATAGTACCAATTTTCGATACCGTACTTTGCGCACGGCGTGTTCCCGCAGAAGCGGGACCCGCAATCGCGAACAGTGTAATTGTGCCGCTATGTCGTGATAGCATGAGGCCGCGAAACGTCTGATGTCCAATACACAACTAATCAAAGACGCCCTCACCGCCGGTGACGGGCTGGTCCGGCTGGCGCCCTGCTGGGTGCCCCGATCCTTTCTGATGCCCGGAGGCCGGCTCAAACTCGATCCCCGGGATCTGTATGCGCTCGGCGCGCATCGCGGCGGCATCGACGAACGCTGGTTCTCCTCCACCACCAACGCCGCCAACGGGCCTGGCACGCCCGAGGACGAGGGACTGAGTTACATCGCCGCCGACGGCAAAACGCGTGCTGCTCAAGGAAGCCATCGAAACGATCGGCGACGAGTTCCTCGGCGCCGACGTCATGCAGCGGCAGGGCGGCTGGAACATCCTCTGCAAGTTCTTCGATAACCTCGGCCCCATCCCGCACCACATGCACCAGATGGACGAGGATGCCCGCCGGGTCGGCCAGAAGGGCAAGCCCGAAGCTTACTACTTCCCGCCACAGTACAACTTCAAGGAGAACAACTTCCCGTACACCTTCATGGGGCTGGAGCCCGGAACCAGACCGGAGGACATCCGCCGTTGTCTCGAGCGCTGGAACGAGGGCGACAACGGCATCCTCTATCATTCGAAGGCATACAAGCTGCAGCCCGGGACGGGCTGGCAAGTGGACGCTGGAATTCTCCACGCGCCCGGATCACTCGTCACCTACGAGCCGCAGGTGAACTCCGATGTGTTCGGGATGTTCCAGTCTCTCGTCGAAGGCCGCGCCGTGCCGTGGGGGCTGCTGGTCAAGGATGTACCGGCCGAATACCATCACGATCTGGACTACATCATCGGAATGCTTGACTGGGAGGCGAACGTCGATCCCTGATTCGCCAAGCACCGGTTGACGAAGCCGAGCCCGTTCGTGACGAGGTCGAGATGAAGGGCGCCGGCTACTCGCGAGATATGGGTTACGTTTATCGGTTCAGACTGGTATTCCGCGAAAGAGCTGACTGTGCTCCCGAATTCCGTTGTTGAAATTCGCGATGCTGCGGCCTACGGCCTGATTGTTACGCAGGGCATCGGGATCCGTCGGGGAAATGGAAGTCGGAGACTCCGTCGCTCATCCGCTTCGGCGAGATGACCAAGGACGAGTTGTTCGTAACAGCCGCCGCCGCGCAGCGTGGGGTCGAGTCATCAACCGGAGCGACAACGAGAAATCTGGTCATGTTGAAGCACTTCGGTCCTGGCAATCCCGATGCGGCTCCGTTGGTGAAACCGCGCGGGACGGTGCAGTAAATGTCCAAGCGAATCTCGATTGGCTCGTGGGCTTACACGATCGGCCCGTACGCAGAGAACCGCTTCGATTCGATACGGTGTGTGACCGGCTGAAGGAACTCGGATTCGACGGGGTGGAACTCGGCGCGTTCCCGCCGCATCCGAATCCCGGCAATCCGAGCGGTCCCGATGGGCAATGGCCGGGCGCGATGCCCGACCGATCTCAGCGGCAGGAACTCCGGTCCCGGGTAGAACACGCGGCCTCGCGTTCAGCGGTATCGCGGCGAATCTTTGGGGCGAGAAGCTCATCAACACCGATGATCAGACGAAGTACATTTCCGAGTTTCGGAGGAATTCGCGAGTTCGCGCGGATCTCGGCATAGAGGCATTCGCGTCGACTACCGTGCAACCGCCAACGATCCATCGCGAAGTGGACTAGCAAACTGCGCTGGATCGCGTGGTCCGCACATGGCAGACGTGCTGCGACATCGCCGCGGACCACGGGCAGTACGTGACCTGGGAATTCGAGCCCGGGCTTCGCCTTCAATAAGCCCGAGCGAAATCGTCCGCATCCACGACGCCGTGCGACAAGCGCAACTTCGGCCTCATGTACGACACGTGCCACGGGCAAATGGTCGGAGTGATCGGTGCGCGCCAGGAAGGAGCAGAAGGAGACCTTCGCAAACCAGGTGGAATTCATCCGCATGCTCGTCCGGCCGCATCAATCACATTCATCTGATCGATTCCGACAACACCTGCCACAAGGACGACAAAGGCGAGGACGAAACATCGGCGCATCCTCCGTTCGGTCTCGGCGTTCTCAACTTCGATGAGATCATGCCCGAACTGCTGAAGGCCGCGCGCGTTACCGCACAACTGGTGGACCATCGACCTGTGCTTCTGGCCGGATGCCTGGGCCGCAACGCGAATCTGCAAGAAGTACACGGATGGACTCATCGCGCAGTATGGAACGGCTCGACGGAGTACCGGCATGAAGGAGCTGCGTGTCGGGATGATCGGGTACGGCTTCATGGGCCGGACGCACTCGAATGCCTACAAGCGGCTGAACGATTTCTTCCCGGTCGAGCACCGGCCCGTTCTGAAGGCCGTTTGCGCCCGCAATGCCGAGAAGGCGAAGCAGTTCGCAGCCAACTGGGGATACGAGCGAGTCGAGACCGACTGGCGCAAGTTGGTCGAGGCGCCTGATATCGACTTGATCGATATCGGCTCGCCGAACGACACGCACTACGAGATTGCGATCGCGGCAGCGAAAGCACGGCAAAATGATTGCTTGCGAAAAGCCGCTCGCGATGAACGTGGCGGAAGCCGAGAAGATGGTGAAGGCCGTTGAAGAGCGCCGGCGTGCCGAACATGGTCTGGTTCAACTACCGCCGTGTGCCCGCCATCGCGCTCGCGCAAGCAACTCGTTGATGAGGGCCGCGTCGGGCAGGCGTTTCACTACCGCGCGACGTATCTGCAGGACTGGACGATCTTCACCCGACGTGCCGCAGGGCGGGGCGGCGCTGTGGCGCCTGGACGTGAATGTCGCGGGATCCGGCGTGACGGGCGATTTGCTGGCGCACTCCATCGATACGGCGATGTGGTTGAACGGCCCGATTACGCGCGTGGTCGCGAAAACCGAAACGTTCGTCAAAGAGCGCAAGCACGCGGTCACCGGCGAAGATTGAGCCCGTCGGTATCGATGATGCCTGCATGTTCCTGGCCGAGTTTGCGAATGGCTCGATGGGCACGTTCGAATCGACACGGTACGCGCGCGGCCGCAAGAACTTCAACACGTTCGAAATGAACGGCGCTGACGGCAGCCTGTACTTCGATCTGGAAGAACCCGAGTATCTGCAGTACTTCGAGTACACGCAGCAGCAATCCGGCAAGAAGACGGAATCCCACCTGACCGGCTGGCGGAAGATCCACACGACGAATTCCGAGCACCCGTACATGAATCGCTACTGGGTGCCGGGCACGACCATCGGATACGAGCATACATTCCTGAATGCTCTTGCCGATTTCGTCATGGGAATCGAGAGCGGGCAAACCGGCCCAGCCGGATTTCCGGAATGCGCTTCAGACACAACGGGTCTGCGATGCGGTCCTCGAGTCTGCTCGCACGGGCAAATGGTTAAACACAGGCGTAGAAGAGTCTGCTTTCCCAGCCGCCGCAAGCTAGCTGTACACTGGGTACGGACGATCGCTCCGTACCCGGCCCAACCCTGTCAGCGCAAATCGATCCCGCGGAAACGCAGTACGAAAGCCGCCTGCTGTGCGAGATCGGAGCGACGTGATCCTCGGCAGGTCGACAACCACTCCGCGATCGGTCGAACTCGCCTTCAGAGCGCCTTTAACCCGAGCAACTCGACCGATGCACCGCCTTCGGCGGTGGCGTTCTTCAGTACAAACCGCTCACCCGGAATGCCGGGAACGATTGCATACAGATCGTTGCCCTTGGATGTAAAGAACGCCTCGATCACCGCTTGCCCGGGTTTCTTTCGCTCCACATAGTCGGTGACCTCATAACGAGTCATGAACTCGCCGGTCTCCAGTTTTGGCTGTGTGCCTTCGCTCCACTGCCGCGTTGTCTTTCATGGCTTCGTTCCGTAGATCGCTTCGCCATTGGTCTTCAGCCACCGGCCGATCTGCGATAATCGCTCCTCCATCAGTTCCGGTATGCGGCCATCGGCTGTCGGGCCCGATATCCAGAAGCAGGTTGCCGCCGCGGCTTACCAAATCCACGAGCATCAGTATCAGCTCACGCTCCGTACGGTAGTCCTTCACTGTCTCGGCGCGGTTATACCCGTAGCGAGAAGCCCATGCCCCGGCTCTCTTCCCACGGGTGGCCTCCGCTGTCCAGGCCGGCGGTGTACTCCGTCGTCCAATAGCCGCCGTGCTTATGCCGTGTGCCTTTTCCCCAGCGATCGTTCGACGACCACATCGCTCTTCGACTGGCGACTCGTTGAATAGCCATGCCAATAACGAGGGCGACTGCCAGTCCTCGCCCGGCATGTCCCACTCGCCGTCGCTGAAGATGATGGATGGCTTGTAGCGTGTGACCAGATCCTTGAACTGCGGAGTCATGTGCTCAGCCACGTATTTCGCGGTCTTGTCGTAGCCAAGCGGGTTGTACCATTCGTAAAGCGAATAGTAGATGCCCATCTCAGGCTGTGCTTTCGCACCTCATTGGTAAGATCGCCAAGGATATCCCGCTTAGGCCCGATGTCGATCGCGTTCCAGGGACCTCCCCAGGTCATTGGCGTGCTCGCTTGGCCACAAGCGCAAATCCATCGTGGTGCTTGGAAGTAAGCACGATGTATTTGCGCCGGATCGCTCGAAGACGTCCGCCCAGTGAGAGGGATCGAACAGCTCGGCTTTAAACATCGGAGCAAAGTCGGCATACGGGAACTTCTCGCCATAGACACGCTTGTGGAATTCGTACGTAGCGTTCGGCTTCCCGTTGTCGGCTCGGACCCTTCGACAATGAGTTCCAATACCACTCGGAAGTACTTGCCGACCGGCGCAAAGGCTGGAACCGAATACGATGCCCCAATGGATGAAGATTCCGAATTTTGCGTCCGTGAACCACTGTGGTGTCGGTCGTTTGTCGACCGAATCCCACGTAGACTGGTACGTTTGAGCGAATACGGTGAGCGCCGTTGCGAAGAGAAGGAGTTTTCGCACGCTCCCATTCTATGGCGCTCAAAAATCTTCGGGCTTCTTCTCCCTTTGCCTGGCCGCCAAAACCGAACGGACTTGGATTATACGTGCCGACGATGTCGACGAGCGCCTTTGCTGGAATCTTGTTCTCCATCCCGAGAGCCCAATACGTTGCGTTGACCATCATGCGCCGAAACCCCTCGTTCTGCAGATCCTGAGAGCACCCAATAGTCGTCGTGAACACACGAGCGCCTTTGTAGGTCTTCGTCCAAGCCACTGGAAGTTTCGGTTCGTTTTGTGGACCGGCGATAGGTACATCGGTCGGATGCATGCCTTCGAGCACCTCTCCTACCATCAATGGCTTGCTATCGCCGTAGAGCGGCTGTTTGACTGTGTACACATCGGTCGGAGACCAGATCTCTCCATCGCGAAGTCCCCGGAGAATGGGATGTTTCTCCTGACCAGGTACGATGCGCGACCGTGTACTCTGCACCTTGTGTTTGCCATGATGCGCAATCCACGTTTCACCTAGCACCTGCCGTCCGAACCCACCGTCGAATTCCTTGTTGTTCCAGTTCCAGCGCTCGTAAGTCTTGCTCGTTTTCGAGTTGAACGGGTGAGTCGCTGTGCGGATTCCGATGACTGGCTTGCCGGATTCGACATAGTCGATGATGTGCTTCATCTGATCGTCGGGTAGATCCCGCCATCGAATGAACAATACGAGGAGATCCGCAGTCTTCAGCGTTTCGAGCCCCGGAATATTATTCGGTCTGCTCGGGATTTACCGTGCCGTCCTTCGTGTCGATCGCGAATAAAACTGTGGTCTTGAAGCCATGATGCTTGGAGAGGATGCGAGCCAGTTGCGGCATAGCCTCCTCTGACCGATACTCTTCATCACCGCTGACCAGCACGATGTGTTTGCCTTTGCCGTCGAAAGTCAGCCAGTTCGCAAACAGCAACAACCCGAGCAGGAGCGAATTCATTCACGACCCTTCAGGAACTTGAGCCCGTCGACCATGATGCTCTCCGGACTCGGAGCCAGGTCGCGCCAGATACAGGCTGCCGCCGCGATCTCCGGAACACTTTGTCCGAAAGACTCGATCACGAACCAGCCATCGTAGCCGGTGTCTTTGAGGGCAGGGAAGACCTTGTTCCAATGGACTTGCCCGGAACCCGGGATGCCGCGGTCGTTCTCGCAGGTATGGACGTGCTTCAGGTGCTTCCCCACCTTACGAATTGCGTCGCCCGTGTCCTTCTCTTCGATATGGCCGTGGAAGGTGTCGTAAAGGATGCCTATCCTCGGGTGACCGACAGCGTCGCACAGCGCCGTTCCATCTTCCGCAGTATTTAATGCGAACGTCTCGAAGCGGTTCAGAGGTTCGACTGCGAGAGTTACATCGTACTCGGTCAGCGTATCGCCCAGCGACTGCAGTCCTTCAACGCCGCGCTTCCACTCGTCGTCGGTCCGTCTGCGTCCAGGCTTGAGACCAACGGCGGACACGAATGGACCAACGAGTACGGAGGCGCCAAGCTCGGAAGCGACACGAATTCCGTCGCGTAGAAAGGAAAGGGACCTTGCCCGCACCGGCGCGTCGTCGGTGATGATGCTTGCGTC
This sequence comes from Bryobacteraceae bacterium, assembly GCA_963825845.1. Classification (GTDB taxonomy): domain Bacteria; phylum Acidobacteriota; class Terriglobia; order Bryobacterales; family Bryobacteraceae; genus DASQDN01. Next base: position 8,294 of record CAWGVL010000073.1, read on the forward strand.
GCCCGTCAGCGCCGAGCACAGGACCGGCTCCAACCCAAGTCTCTCCGTCTCGCGCCTTACGTCAGCGGTCGCGAAATGTTTGGAAGTCGAATCGAGCGATTTCGACACCGTCAAAGCCGGCCTCTTTGATCGGCGGCAGTAGAGCAAAATGAGAGCGGTCGAATCCCGCCGTCCATAACAGCGTGTTCACGCCATATTTCATAGGTGTACTCAGGCGTCAGTGTACACCTATGAGAGCGGCGGGAATTGCTTTAACTACTTATCGACGGTATCCTTTACCGCCTTGCCGGCCTTCTTCGTTCCTTTGACGGTCGCCTCCCCGACGTCTTCGGATTTATCAGCGATTTCCTTGCCGGCTTTTTTCGTGCCCTTCACGGTTGCATCCCCGACATCTTCGGCTTTGTCAGCTGTCGTTTTGGCAGCTTTTTTCGTGGCTGTGCCAGTTTTACTCGCGCCTTCCTTCGTTTTGTCCCAAGTCTTGTCGCCGGCATCTTCAATCTTGTCGCCGGCTTTCTTGGCGCCATGGACAGTGGCGTCCCCCACGTCTTCAGCCTTATCGGCGGTTACCCGCCCGGCTTTCTTAGTCGCGTGCTTCGTCTTATCGACCGCGTCCTCCGAAAAGGCCGGTACGATTAGCAATCCGGCTACGACGATGCTCGACCACAGCAATCTCATAAGTGCGATCTCCTCCTCACTGAGGACACCCCGGCAGCGCGGATGGTTTCAGCAGGTTCGTTCACTGACAGCGCTTAGGATCTGCTAACTAGTTGGAATAACAAAGGAAGCAGGAGTTGTTTCCTGAAAATTGCCAGCGGTCTGTCGGCCACGCTCCCCCTGCGGAGGCGCCCCAAAGGGGGTTCCCTTCTACCCCCACACGTGGTATAGTATCCCTCGTGCCTCAGTACTGTGGCTCCTCTGCGTGTTACCTTCGACCGCTTCGTATTTCCGGCCTAGACTAGCTCGCCAGTGCATTTCATGGAACGCAACTTCCGGGAGAATTTTTGAATGACGAACATTTTTGTAGGGAACCTCTCGTACCAGACGACAGAGAGTGAGCTCGAGGCTCTCTTCGGCGCGTACGGCGCGGTGGAGCGCGTAACCGTGGTTCGCGACCGCGACACAGGGCAGCCTCGCGGTTTTGCTTTCGTTGAGATGACGAACAGCAACGAAGCGGCCAATGCAATGCAGGCGATGAACGGTCGGGAAATGAACGGTCGTACTTTGAACGTAAATGAGGCGCGTCCTCGTGAGCAGCGGACCGGTGGAGGCGGATTTGGCGGCGGCGGTGGTGGTGGTCGAGGTGGAAACCGCGGTGGTGGCGGCGGCTTCGGTGGAGGCGGTGGAAACCGCGGCGGCGGCGGTGGACGTCGCGACCCTCGCTGGTAATTAGAGTTCAGCTTCTTAAGTCCGAAGAAGGACCACGCGACTCGGCGTGGTCCCATGCGTTCCAACGCCTGGCAAAGGCGGTCGATTGATCTTTTGGGCAGTCATCAGAACCGGCGCGAGTAGTTGGCCCTCCTCGACCCTCCATCCGTGAACTCGTCCATTGCGACTACGCTCCCAAGGACATCTGCTGAAGAATAGATAAGCCGCCACATCATCGGTTATCACCCTCAACTTGCATTCATAGCGGTAATAAAAGAGATCGCCAGGAAATAACGCCGCGAGAACATTCCTCAGACAGTCTATTCGAGACCAAATTCAGTGAATTAAGTGTTGACAACGCGCAGGTCCCGAGTTAGAAGTATCAAGCAGTCAGGTCGAGTTGAGGAAAACTATGTCTCGTCTCCCTCTTTGCGCACTATGTCTCTTAGCCTTTGCGCCATCACTGTCTGCCCAGGCAACCTTCGGCAGTCTATTAGGGACCGTCACAGATCCGGCTGGCGCTGTCGTATCCGGAGCCAAAGTTACGGTCACCAGCCAGGAAAGAGGCGTGAGCTACAGCGCAGTCACGAATGATTCCGGCAATTACTTCATAACTCAACTCAGCGTAGGAGAATATACGGCGGAGTTTGAAGCTCCCGGATTTCAGCGGCTCGTTGCAGCAGGAAGTTCGGATTGCGCTCGGAACTTCCACTCGCGTCGATGCGCAACTCTCCGTCGGTCAAGTCAGCGAGCAGGTGAGTGTAACCAGCGCCGCCCCACCCTTGGTGACAGATCGCGCCGAAGTCAGCACCGCGCTCACCAGCAAAGAAGTGACCGACCTCCCCACGCTGAATCGCAATCTCACCTCGCTCCAAATGCTCATGCCGGGCGCGCAGCGTGTCTTGGGCCAGCACGCGTCCAGCGAGAATCCGCAAGGCGGCATTCAGATCAACAACAACGGGCAGACGTTCGGCTCTACCAATTTCATGATCGATGGTACGGACAACAATGACCCCGTGCTCGGCATCGTCATCGTGAATCCCAGCATCGATTCCGTGAAAGAGATAAAGTACACGGGCGGGAATTTCGACGCCGAGTTCGCGCAGGCCGGCGGCGCCGTTATCCAGGTTGAAACGAAATCAGGAACGAATCAACTACACGGTTCCCTCTTTGAATTTCTTCAGAACAACATCATGAATGCGCGAAATCCCTTTAGCGAGCCTCTCGGACCTCCGCCTCTGCGCTGGAACCAGTTCGGCGGCTCACTCGGCGGACCGATTGCGAAGAACAAGCTTTTCGCATTTGGGGATTACCAGGGCACGCGCCGGCGCACAGGAGCATCCGTCCTGACCACCGTTCCCACGCAGGCCGTTCGTAACGGAGATTTCAGCGCGTTCACGGAACGCATCTACGACCCGTTGACCGGAGATGCCGATGGGCGAGGACGCACTCAGTTTCCTGGCAATCGCATTCCTTCGGACCGCATCTCTCCGCAAGCCAGGACGCTCATCAATCTACTTCCCTTACCTAACGCTGGAGCGGCCGGCGCCATCAACAACAACTTCACTTCTCAGGATTCGGATAAGTACGACGCCGACCAGTTCGATATCCGAGTGGACCACTATCTCTCCGACTCGTTTCGATACTTCTCGCGGTACAGCTTCGCCGATTTTCGCAGGGTCGCTCCCGCCGCTTTCGGCCAGGACGTGGGCGGACCGGGTTTGTCCGGTCTGTTGTTCTCGGGACAAGCTCCGGCGCGCAACCAGAATTTTGTGTGGGGCTTCAATTACCTGCTGAGCGCGTCTTTGCTCACAGATTTCCGCTTCGGGTATTCGCAATACAAGGTCAATGTGCTTCCGCTCGATTACGGAAAAAACACGGCTCAGGACGCGGGCATCCCGAACGTGAACCTGCCCGACCGTCCCGATACCTCCGGGCTGCCATCTATTGAGTTGACGGGGAACGGGGCTTTCCGCATGGGCTACAGTCTGCAGGTTAATCAATGTAACTGTCCCCTCGACCAGCGCGAGTTCGTGTTCCAGGTGGTGAATAACTGGACCAAGATTCGCGGAAACCATACCTTCAAGTGGGGCACGGATATCCGCCGTGCGCAGAACCGGCGTCTGCCTAGTGATCGCAAACGCAATGGCAATTTCACCTTCGCTCCGACCGTGACCGGTTCAGCCGATGTGTCCGGATCAGGAATCGGAGCGGCGACCTTCCTTCTCGGCGCGCCAAGTATGTTTGAGCGCTTCGTTCTGAACGCCATCGACATGGAGGACATGCAGTGGCGGATGTTCTACTTTGCGCAGGACACGTGGCGCATCACCCCTAAGTTGACGATGAGCCTCGGCTTGCGCTGGGACACTTGGTTCCCGAACCAGAGCATCAATGAAGGGCAAGGCTCTCGCTACGACGTGGTGACGAATTCGGTGATCATTGCGGGTGTAGGCGGGAACAGCAAGTCTGCAAACGTAAAGACTCAATGGCTGAACTTCTCACCCCGCCTTGCGTTTGCCTACCAGCTAAGTCCCAAGACAGTAATTCGAACCGGATGGGGGCGTTCCTATTTCCAGGAGATCTTCGGCAACACGTTCAACAATACGGCGAACAACTACCCCACGCTAATCACGCAAACCGTGCAGCAACCGAACCTCTACACGCCCGTGTTTACACTAAGCCAAGGTCCGCCGACACCGGTTGTTCCTGAGATTCCGTCGAACGGCATCTTGCCTCTACCTGATCGCGTGGGCGCAACGTATCGGCCTGATGACCTTGGATACTCGTACGTCGATTCATGGAACTTCTCCCTCGAGCGTCTGATCGGCAGCGACACAACGGTAACGGCGACCTATGTCGGCAATGTAGGCAGGCATCTGCGAATAGGTTGGCCGATAAACCAGGCGATCCCCGGGGCCGGGCCGCTCAATCCGCGTCGCCCTTTGTTCGTGAAGTATGGTCTTACGCAAGGCATCAATGATGCCTCGAATATGGGCAGCAACAGTTACCAGGCGCTGCAAACGAAGATTACCAAGCGGTTCTCGCAGGGTGTTTCTTTGCTTGGTACCTACACGTGGTCGAAAACGCTCGACACCGCCGGTGGTCTGCTCGTGAACGGTGGGTTGAATCGCGGTATTGCCGACTACGACCGCACCCACGTCGCAACCATCGGTCTCAATGCGCAACTGCCGTTTGGGAGAGGACGCCCATATCTGAGCGATATGCATCGGGCTCTCGACTTGATCTTGGGCGGATGGGAACTCGGCACGGTGACCCTGCTCCAGAGCGGCTTAGCTATCACGCCTCAATTGGTGAACAACTCGCATTTAAACGCTGACATAAGCGGTGTTTCCCTCCGTCCGGATCGGGTCCCGACGGTTGACCCGTACGATGTTCCCGGTGGTCAGAGCCGCGACTTATGGTTCAACCTGGCCGCCTTCAAGGTTCCCGGGCAGTATCAGTTCGGAACAGCCAGCCGCGGCTCCTTACGAGGACCCGGCTTAATCAACGCCGACATAAGCCTTGCGAAACGATTTCCTGTAAGTGAAACCCGGAGCTTCCAATTGCGTGGAGAGGCGTACAACGCGTTCAACCATACCAACATGGCGAACCCGAACGTTCAGGTCGACTCCGGACCGAACAGCGCAGGCCGAATCACTGGGATTCAGGTGGGTACGACCATGCGTGTCTTGCAAGTGGGACTACGGTTCGACTTCTGATTCCTTGGACCCACTCGCGTTCGAGCATCAAGCACAACCCGGACCTGTGAGCCGGCCAGGAGGAAATAAGATGCCACTTGTCCGCAGCGCTATCCTCTGCACTATCTCATTAATGTCGGCCGGGCTTTGCCTCGCCCAGCAAGACACCGGAATTATCACCGGTGTTGTTACGGACCAGAGCGGATCGGCCGTACCCAATGCATCCGTTTCTTTGCTGAACACCGGGACCAACACGACCACGAGTGTCACGACCGACAACGATGGCTTATTCGTGGCCACGCCGCTGCGCATTGGCCCGTATACGATCACGATCGAAGCGCGAGGTTTCAAAAAGACTGTTCGCGAAAATGTCCTTCTACGCGTGCAGGACCGGCTTCGACTTGATTTCAGTCTGGAGGTTGGTCAACTCACGGAAACCATCGAGGTGAATGCCGAGGCGCCTATCCTACAATCCGAGACGACATCTCTCGGCCAGGTGATCGCCACGAAGCCCGTTGCCGAGTTGCCGCTGAACGGACGGAACTTCATCCAACTGATTGCGCTTACGCCCGGCGCATACATCCCGCAGCGCAACAACTCCCTCTACCAGGACTTTCTTATTGGAATCAACGGCAACCGCATCCAGAACAATAACTTTCTCCTGGATGGCATCAACAACAACACCACAGACAATAACCAGGCGCCAGTCCTTCCGAGCCCCGATGCCATCGCGGAGTTCAAGGTCCAGTCGAACTTGCAGCCGGCTGAATTCGGGAGAGGGCTGGGGGGCACCATCAACATCAGTCTTCGATCAGGCACCAACAATTTCCACGGTGTTGCGTTCGAATTTATGCGCAACGATAAGCTCGACGCAAATAACTTCTTCAACGTCGGGCGTCCCCGACCTCCGTTCCAGCAAAATCAGTTCGGGGGAGCCATGGGAGGGCCGATTTACATTCCGAAGGTTTATGACGGACGGAATCGGACGTTCTTCTTTGCGGATTACCAAGGTACGCGCATTCGCAAAGGCTTGACGCGAATCTTTACCGTGCCGACGCAGGCCATACGCGCGGGGGATTTCTCCGGGCTGTCGCCTATCTTCGATCCCGACACGAGTCGAATTGGCGCCAACGGTGTGGCCATGCGCGACCCCTTCGCCGGCAACCGAATCCCTTCGAACCGCTTCGACCCGATCATGCAGAGATACCTGGAACTGTATCCGCAGCCGAATCGTCCCGGTATCGCGAACAATTACATCCTGAACCCCAAATACACCGACGATAACGATCAGGGCGATATCAAGCTGGACCACATGCTAAGCGAGAGCGATTCCTTCATGTTTCGCTATAGCCGGGGCGATCGAACCTTCATTGTTCCGCTGAACGTGCCCGACGTTCCCTATAACGGGTACTTCTCGGCCAATGAGTTCCTCCCGCAGGTGATCAACAACAGAGGCGCAGTGCTGAGTCACACTCACACGTTTTCGCCACGCATTGTGAACGAAGCGCGGTTCGGCTTCAACAGGCTTTATGCGACAGTTACGCCCCGAAGCGAAGGGAAGAATTTGGCGACCGACTTCGGAATTACCGGCGTTCCGTCTGACCCGCAATCGAACGGTCTCACCGTTGTTGGCATCACCGGATTCACTTCACTGGGTGACAGCTTTGATACCCGGCGTGGCCAAAACGTTTTTCACTTGCTTGACAACTTGACCATCATCGTCGGTCGGCATAGCCTCAAGATGGGTTTTGAACATCGCCGCACGCAGTTCAACCTCGGCCAAGGTAGTTCGCCCCGCGGTTCTTACACCTACAACGGTGTGTTCAGCCAAAACCCAACCTCCCGAACAGGAACGGGCAACGCATTTGCCGACTTCCTGCTGGGACTACCCGATTCATCGTCGATCGGAACCAACGTTCGCGCAGGCATTCGCGTGCGAAATTACAGCAGCTTCATCCAGGACGATTGGAAAGTTTCCAATAGACTGACGATGAACATCGGCGTACGGTACGAGTACACGACGCCCGTGATAGAAGTTGCCGATCGAATGGCGAACTTCGATATGGCGACGAATAAAGTTGTGTTGGCGGCGCCGGGTTCACTTGAGAGTCGTGCGCTGGGCCGGCCCGACAGAAATAATTTCGCTCCGAGGGTAGGCATCGCCTATCAGCTAAACCAGAAAACTGTGATCCGAACCGGGTACGGCATCTTCCATACCTTGGAGGACGCAGGTCACCACAACCCTGCCTTCAATCCTCCTTTCTCGGCAAGCTTCACCTACCCGAGTAATCAGTTGGATCCTTCCACCTCCCTTCGCCCGGTTCAGGGTTTCCCGCCCGTCGGATTCGAGAACGGCGTATTCGACAATCGATTTCTGAATATCAATGGCAGGCCCTATGACTTTCCCGCTGCTTACAGCCAGCAGTGGAACTTCACTCTTGGCAGGCAGATTCGCGATTACGCGATCGAAGTCGCCTATGTGGGCAACAAGGCGAACAAGTTGATGGCGAATCGCAACATCAATCAGCCGACTCCGGGGCCGGGATCGGTGAACAGCAGGCGGATCTTTCCGGGATGGGGCAGTATCACCTTCCAGGAGCCGAGGGGCAACTCGATGTACAACGGGCTGCAAACCAAGTTGGAGAAGAGATTCTCGCTCGGTCACCTCTTCCTGGTGTCCTACACGTGGGCGAAAGCGATTGATGATTCAGACTCAACGCAACTCTCAACTACCAGTGGCACCGGCAATCTGCAGGATCAGTTCAACCTGCGCGCCGAACGGTCTCGCTCATTCCAGGATGTCCGTCACCGTCTGGTCGTAAGCTACCTTTGGGAGCTTCCCATCGGCCGAGGCCGAGCATTGGGTGGAAGCGTGTCTCCGGGGTGGAACCGGCTCGTCGGAGGCTGGCAAATCAACGGCATCACGTCGTACCAGAGTGGGCGCGCCTTCACCGTCAGTTCTCCGTTCGATCACTCCAACACCGGATCTTCAAATATCCGGCCCGACGCGACGGGCATCTCACCCGACCTCCCTTCCGAGGAACGCTCCGTGCAGCGGTGGATCAACGCCGCAGCTTTCCGCATACCGGATGGTTTTGCATTCGGGAACACAAGTCGAAATGTCGGGACAGGTCCGTCGCTCACGAACTTCGACCTTTCCGTGTTCAAAGACATTCCGTTTGATGCCGAAGGAAAACGGAAACTGCAGTTCCGCTCCGAGTTCTTCAACATCATGAACACGCCGCAATTTCAGATTCCGAATCGGACCTTCAACACCCCGCAATTCGGCACGATTACGGAAACGGTGGCTGACAATCGTGATATCCAACTCGCGCTTCGTTTTATCTGGTGAAAGCAGGTCCTCAGGACTTCAGAATCCGGCGCATAATAGTACGCGGTGAACGGTTCTTACCTGCGCGGTTCGTTCAGGATCCTGGTGCTTTATGACGTGGCGGAGGCCATCCGTCTTGATGATGTCACCAACTTGATCGGCGCTCCGCAGCGGCCTCAACCATCGCATTCATGGCATGCTGCGCCCGACTATGTGCGCTTCGAGCGAACGCCAGTGACTGAAGTCATCGAGCCGGTTCTGCTCGAGCGCGGCGAAAGCCTGGAAGGGCGGCTGAAGTACTACGACAACGGCGTCGTGATGCTCGAACTCGACTTGCAGTTTGAAGGAAATTGGAAGGCCCTCATCGAAATCAGTAGCCGTTGGATCGGTATGCCGGAACTCGAGCGCAGTACGATCCAGACCGTCGAGCGGCACGTCAAGAAGATCGCTCCCTCACTCGTGAATGCGTATCCATCGTGGCTGAGCGAAGACTATTACCTCATCCGCATCAATCAGATGACGCGCTCCGATGGAACTCTCCTGACCGCCGACGATTTGCTTCGCGAACGTGGCGGAGAGATCGCCCAGATCATCCGCGGAGAAACATCGGAGCTTTCGACGGCCGAGCAGAGAGAGGTACTGCAGGGTAGCATCTCTTATTACCCTTCAGACCTGCTCGTAGTCGGCTGGACCGCCGCTATGGTATACGACAAGCCCGAATCGGCTGAACCGGTGCTGCAACTGCTGGAATATGCCAACGCGCAGTTGCTGGAATTCCGGCACTACGACGAGGTTCTTACTGAAGTATTGGCTGGCGTATACCGCTTGCTGGATCGCAAAGGGGGCATGCTCTGGCGTTGGCGGCTGGCACGAGAGGCAAAATGGCTGAACACAATCCGGCTCGACATAAAGGAACTGACGGAAAGGGCCGACATATCGTTGAAGTTCTTGAGCGATATGTTCTATGCGCGCATGTACCGGCTCGCAGCGGCAAGGATCGGTGTTCCAGATTATCGAAACCTGGTAGAGGACAAACTCCGAACGGCAGGCGATCTGTATGAGTTCATGGTCGATCAGTTTCAACAGAGTCGGGCTTTCGTACTAGAACTGATGATCGTTATCATCCTCATCATCGACTTAATATTCCTATTCCGCGGTCACTAACCAGGTCTCGCAAGCTCGCGCTCGCTCTTGTGGCCTGGCACGACAGTATCGAATGTACAGGCAAATCTGGCCTCTTCTCGTGCTAGAATTCCAGCTCATATCATGTATCGGCTGGACTGGATTGAACAGCTAAAGCTCAAGACCGCGGAGGTCCCTAAACCGCGGCAGGTCGCTGCTGTCAGTCCCGCCGTGTGGAATCTAGGTTGGACCAGCCTCCTTACGGACGTCTCCGCGGAGATGGTGAATAGCGTCATCCCCGTTTACCTGGTGCTCCATCTGCATTTGAGTCCCCTACGATATGGAGCGATTGACGGGATCTACAACGGCTTTGCGGTCGTGCTCCTTAGTCTCGTTGCAGGCCTTGCCGCCGACCGGGGTAGAAGACATAAGCAGATCGCAGTGGCTGGGTACGCATTGAGTACTCTTTGCAAGATCGCGCTTCTGTTTGTTGGCGGCGCATGGACGGCGATCATGGGTGTAATGGCCCTGGACCGGGCTGGAAAAGGCATTCGCGCTGCGCCGCGTGATGCGCTGATATCACTCCACACTCGAAGCGAATCGCTTGCGACGGCCTTTGCTGCGCATCGTTCGCTCGATGCAGGCGGGATGCTTCTCGGTCCGATCGTCGCGTTCGGTCTCTTGTGGTTCGTTCCCAACGCCTTTGATGCCGTATGGATTGCGAGTTTTGCATTCGGAATCCTTGGGGTGGCAGTCCTGGTGTTGTTTGTGCCCCAACCCAATTACGTCGAGTCAGGCCCTACCGATGGTTTGTCGTTCCCTTCCGCCTTCCATTTGTTCCGGTCGCCTCGTTTTTCTGCGTTGGCCATCTGTGCGTTTGGTCTGGCGCTGGCAACCATCAGCGATGCGTTCGTCTACCTGCAACTGCAGAAGAAGAGCGGGACCGATTCAACTTTCTTTCCGCTTTTCTATGTTTTGACTGCTGCGGCGTACATGCTGCTATCCTTGCCTGCGGGACGACTGGGAGATCGATATGGACGGCTTCCGGTCTTTCTGTCTGGTTACGTGGTGCTGTCGGTGATGTACTTCGTTTTGCACGTTGTATCGAAGGTAAGCTCGGGCGCATTGATTGGCTTCGTCATCGCTCTGGGAGCTTACTATGCGGTTACCGAGGGTATCCTCATGGCGATGGCAAGCGCAATCATCCCGCCGGAATTCAGGACCAGCGGAATCGCCCTCATTGCGACCTGCGTAGGTCTGGGGAAATTGGGCTCGTCGCTGCTTTTTGGCTACGCGTGGCACACGCTGGGAGCCGATGCCGCCACCTGGTGCTTCGGTATTGGTTTAGTCGCATGTGTCGTGATGTCCACCTTTATGCTGCGCGGGCGTAACTTTGAGAAGTTTCATGCGTGAAAAGAAGATCGTGTTTGCGGGCATCTGCCTCAGTTCGATAGTCTTGGTTTTCGGATATGTGTATTGGGCCAAGACTCGCGTATCGGCCGCGGAGCCCTCGGCTGTGCCCTCGGCGAAACTGGTGGCTCCAGTGTACGTAAAGACAATTGAAACTGAACCGCACGCCGCCAAGACGCCAACGCCGTCCAGGGAGCCTTCGCAGAACGAATCCCCCAGGCGAGTTGAGCCTGTCCAGGAACTCGGACGCATATTTTTCAGACACAACGGATTGGATGCCAACTACGGTCGCGTAGCCTTTGTTGGCGGAGAGCGGCGCGGGGAACCCGAGTTTGCCGGATCGCTGCGTTGCGAAGCGCTTTACGTTGCAGGTGGACGAGGTATTTGTCTCAGTGCAGATCGCGGTGTGGTGACAAGCTATGCTGCTGAGTTATTCGATGCAAAGACCTTCGACAAAATCGGGAGTATCCCGCTTAGGGGGAGCCCAAGCCGGTGTCGTGTGTCGAAAGACGGTCGGCTTGCCGCTTCCACAGTCTTTGTGACCGGTCACTCGTACACTTCACTCAACTTTTCAACACAGACGTTGATTCTCGACGCTCAAACCGCCAACATCCTGGCCGATGTCGAGAGCTTTTCGGTTTTGCGTGATGGACAACCGTTTCGAAATCAGGATTTCAACTTCTGGGGTGTCACGTTCACCCCAAAGGGCGATCAGTTCTACTGCACGTTGTCCTCTCAGGGCAAGCACTATCTCATCAAGGGCGACGTCCCAAGTCAGACCGCCACAGTGCTGCGCGAAAACGTCGAGTGTCCTTCGCTATCGCCGAATGGAAGCCGGATCGCTTATAAGAAGCGTCTGCAATCCGGGGATCGCATCATATGGCAGCTTCACGTTCTGCACCTTGCGAGCGGACGCGACACGGCGCTCGACGAGGAGCGAAGTGTAGATGACCAATTGGAATGGCTCGACAACGAGCGCGTTCTCTACGCTCTGCCGGCGAACGAAGCGGCGACAAGCGCGAGCACGAACATTTGGGTCGCCGCCGCGGACGGAAGTCACGCGCCGGAGTTGTTCTTGACGAACGCATACTCCCCTTCCGTTGAACGCTAAGGCTCGATATCTGCGTTTAAGCCGCCGGAATGACCACCCTGCGGGTTATTTGGCCGCTGCTCTCCCAGAACGTCCTTCTATTCGTAATGACGGCGTCGGTCGGCGTTGCCTGCATGTTGCCATCGACGTCGAATGATCGCGACCGTATCTGATGCTCGCCCGGACCGGGTGTTCCCCAGTTGAACGTCCACAACCTCCACGCAAAGCGATTGGACCTGTCCAACTGGAACGTGTCGAGAGTCGTCGGCATCCAGGCCCCGTTATCGATCTGAACCTCGACCCGCGCGATCGGCGCGCCCCAGGCTGCGCCCGTGATGGTGTACCGATTCTGCTGACGCGTAACCTTGGCCGGAGCTGACTTAAGACGTTCACGGCTGACGGTCGTAAACGTCCAGACCGTCTGATCGTCGCGCCGCTCCTCGCGGATGCTCACGTAATCCCGAGCCATGAACTTACCGGCATATCGGTGGTCCATCACCTCGATACGGTTCAGCCATTTGACATTGGCCACGCCGAACCAGCCCGGGGCGATCAGCCGCACAGGGAAACCGTGCTCAGGAGGTAGCGGCCCACCGTTCATCTCGTAGCATAGAAGGTTGTCCCGGTTCATCGCGTCGCGGATCGACATACTGCGAGCGAAATACTCCGTGATCGTAAGATCCAGGCCTTGGGTGTTATCGGGCTGGACCGATCCGCTCTGTCCGCCGTTCAAAATCCCGGTATTGTCCCGAATTGTCTCCTGGCCGCTATCTGCGCCCCAGAACACGACTTCGCGACCCTCGTCCACGATGTCCACGCTCTCCAGCAGCGGCGCCAATCGTGCGCCCGCCCAACGTGCATTCCCTATGCCACCGATAAAGAAGTCGGCGCTAGTGTTGCCCGAGCACTCCAACGTGAATTCCACTTCGTGGCGCTCTCGAGCTTTGAGGTCTGCCACCGTCAGCGAGCGAGGTTGGGCGACCAAGCCCCCAATGCTTACGCGCCACCTGGCCTCATCAAGGCCGTCGGGCTGCCCGTAGTGATTGACATAGAAAAAGTTTTCGGCAGGTGTTAGCCGGGTGTCAAGCGCCTCCCACCGCAGCAGCTTACCTACGTTAGCCGGCGGGGCGGGGTTTGGTGACGGCTGGTCCACCCACGGAAGTACTTCCCCAGTAGTCTGCCCAAGCACTTGGGTGGGTCCTGCAACCCTCAATACAGTCAGCCCTGCCAGTGCGGTGGCGCCATCTTTCAATAAGGAGCGCCTGGCGACATCTCGAGTCTTCATCACCGTTATTCCTCCGCAATTCTCACTAAGATTCGGAAAGACCCAACGGCGCTCATTCTGCACGAATTGCAAATTTTCGGCGCATTACGAGAGAAGACTATTTACATCGCGCGCTAACAACAACAAAGCTCGACACATCCGCGTTCCGGTGACCACAGGAACGCGCTGGAAACGTGTTTCCCGGCGGTATATAATGCCGCGAGGTTTTGCGCCGTGCAGTCACTTCGTCGTACCGATCGGCTCATTCATTTCGGAACTTTTGAAGTCGACCTGCAGGAACGTGTCCTCCGCAAGAGCGGCATGAAAATAAGGCTGCAAACCCAGCCCTTCCAGATTCTGGCTGCCTTGCTCGAAGAGCCAGGCGCCGTTTTAACTCGCGACGAATTGCGTCGCCGACTCTGGCCGGATGACACCTTTGTCGACTTCGAGCATGGAATGAACGCGGCGGTTGCGAGACTCAGGCAGGCGCTGGGTGACTCGGCTGAACATCCGCGGTATGTTGAAACGCTGGCGAAGCGCGGCTATCGCTTCGTCGCAACAGTCCAACGCCCTGTGGCGGAGGCCGAAGAAGAAACCATTCCGATCCCGCCTCCGGTTGTCAAACACAGAACTCTACTGTGGGCTGGCGCGACCATGTTGGCGGCGGGGTGCGCGCTTCCACTCTTTTTCGTATCCAGTCCCGCCACGACGCGGACCACGTATCCGGCGCCTTTGACCGCATTTCGCGGGATGGAAGTCAACCCTGCTTTGTCGCCCGATGGAAATTCCGTTGCCTTTTCCTGGAATGGGGAGAAACAAGACAATTACGACATTTATGTAATCCCGGTACGTTCGGGAGCGCCAACACGGCTGACCATTGATCCCGCTCAGGATACGAGCCCTGCTTGGTCTCCCGACGGCCGCACCCTCGCGTTCTTGCGTCAAAAGAGTGACGCCGTCTCCGAACTGATACTGATTCCCGCTTCCGGTGGACCGGAACACAAGATTGCAGAGACACGGGAACAACCGTGGTTTGCGCCGAGGAAGTCAAGCGCGATTACCTGGTCTCCCGACGGGCGTTGGATAGCCGCCTCCCACCGTGAGCCTGGAGAGCCGTCCGAAGGAATCTATCTGTTTTCGCTTACCGGTGACAAGCAGCGGCTCACGCAGCCAATCCCCGGTTACCGAAGCGATAACATGCCGGCCTTTTCTCGAGATGGGCGGGCAATTGCGTTCTGTCGGCTTCCCGGCGGATTTGTCAGTGAGATCTATGTGCAGTCCTTGGACGCAAATCTTCGGCCAACAGGAACGGTTCGGCGCCTGACGAACGATAAGAGATGGTCCGCGCAGCCGGTTTGGAGCGATGACGGGCGCAGCATCCTGTACGTCTTCGGGGATGATTCCAGCAAAGCGCGCGAAATTCGAACGATTGAGATTGGGGCCCCGCAAAAGCCTGCCCGAACAATAACCGTCAATGATGAGGTTTCGGAGTTTGCATTAGGCAGCCACCTCGTCTACTCGCGACAAATTGAGGACACGAATATCTGGCGCGCGGAACTGCCGCGAAGCGGCAATCCCCCGAACAAAGCGGAGCTCTTGATCTCCTCGACGCGAGTTGACCAAACGCCGAAGTACTCTCCTGACGGCAAGACGATCGCCTTTATCTCATCACGTTCGGGCTCTCGCGAAGTGTGGGTTTCGAAGGCGGACGGCTCGAATGCGATCCGCATAACGAACTTTGCCGGCCCTATGGTCGGACACCCGAGCTGGTCTCGAGACGGGCAGTGGATCATTTTTCACGCTCGTCCTGAAGGACCGACAGACATATTCGCCGTTCCGGCGGCCGGGGGGCCGACTAGGCGAATAACAACGAATAGCTGGGAAGATCACTACCCCACTTATTCACACGATGGCCGATCCATCTTTTTCTCGAGCAGGCGATCCGGTCAAATGCAGATCTGGCGAATGCCTGCGGACGGAGGACCCGCTGTCCAGATCACGACTGCGGGAGCCTCTCATAATCCCTCGGAGTCAGCTGATGGCAAGAAGGTCTACTATCACGTGCTGCGGGACCCGGGCGAAATCTGGAGTATCCCGGTTGAGGGCGGTGAAGCGGTAAAGGTAGCGGGACCCACGCAACGCTTCCCGGTTGGGTTCGCTGTCACGGCAGAAGGTGTCTATTATGGCGCCCCTCCGCATGCGGATGATCAGCGATTCGTTCGATTCTTCAATTTCTCCACCGGACAGGACAGACCGGTAGCGATCGCGAATCGGCCATTCCATAGCGGCATGAGCGTTTCGCCCGATTCGCGCTACATCCTCTTTGACCAATATGACGAGTCCGGAAGTGATTTGATGATGGTTGAGAACTTCGCAGCCCGCTGATTGTCACGTCTGATCGGTTTTACGCTCGGCTGACTGACGCCAGAATCCTCTCGATCATCCCGTCAACTGCCTTGCCGGACTCATGCCAGCGCCACACCAGCACGATATCGTGCTCTGGATCGATCCACACGATGTTCCCGCCATTGCCGACGGCCGCGAAACTCGATACCGGGGCGCTCGGCCACTGCTTCTGCTTCGTGTTTAGCCACCAAAGATATCCGTAGTCCGGCCCGTGCGCGGAAGGCGCTGTGGCGTCCTTTATCCATTTCTCTGCGACCAACTGCTTGCCATCCCAATTGCCCCGATTCAGAATTAGCAGACCGAAGCGCGCAAGGTCTTGCGAATTCATCCACAATCCCCCACCCCAACGGGTGCCGCCGCTCACGGATTCAACGGGAACGTTATTGATCGTCACGGTCGATTTTGGACCATAACCATGCCACTTCCATTCGTTGGAAGCGCCGATTCTGTCCATGATGTCCTCTTTGAACACTGCGGGTATTCCTCTGCCGAAGACCCGGGCCAGCGATAGCGCGAACCGGTTGATGCGTACGTCGTTGTACTCGTAGTACGTGCCCGGATCGTGGATTTCGCGTGGTTGTCTCTGGCCGCTGCCGAACTCTTCCACACCGAGGAAGTTGGCGTTCTTGCCCCACATTTCTCCTTCCCACTCGCTTTCCTGTTGCAGGTGGTTTTTCCAGGTAACCTTCGCGTTGTGAGGCGAATCGTAGCCGCCATCGTGGATGTAGTCGGCGACGCGATCATCGACACTACGGATCAATCCTTTTGCGACTGCGATCGAGGTGGCTGTGGAGAGGAAACTTTTCGCCGCGCTGTAAACCGGGTCGTTACTGTTGATATCGCCAAATTGCGCCACGATATAGCCGTGCCGGAGAATGATCCCGTTCGTCGCCGCGCGTTTCTCGGGAACGACGCCAAGCAGTTTGCCGAACACCCGCACCTGGTCTTTTTCGAAGTCCCACTTCGAGCCATGCGCCTCCGCCCACTTGACGGCTTCGTTGAGTTTCGAGCCGTTCATTCCGACTTCGGCCGGAGTCTTGCGCTGCCATTTCCCTACAGCAGGAAAATAGGAGCGTCTCGCCTGGGCTGACTGAGCCTCTAGCGCAGGGGCGACCGCTGTTGCCGCAAGCGCGGCGGCCAGCAAGAAGGTATGGTTCAACCGGCGAGTTGTCACGATTAGTTTCCTTAGGACGAAGTGTCCCACATCCTACTACGGCGGAATACGTATGTGTATACGCCACTTTCGCCGATCCGATTAAGAAACGGCGTGGTTTGTTGAAGGTGACGGCTACGGGCCCAGACTCCCCTGCAGTGGAGCACGACCGGTGAAGCGAAAGCGCGCATGGTCGGCTACAATACCGGAACACTTATCTTTTGCCTCGTCGGAGAAATCCGTGGGTACGTGTAGCTTTGGACAGCGGTGGAGGTGCCGACTCGGCAGGTGGGCGTGGCGTTGTCAATTGATGGCCGTCCCGCCTTGGTCTCTTCCGCAAGCCAGTTCTCTTTCTTGAAGAGTTCGCCTCAGCTAGACTTCCGAGTGGCGGAAAGCAAACCGAAGACTATCCACCTGCGTGCGGGGGACCAAGGATCGCTTCCGACAAGGCTTCGCGAAAGGATGCGAAGCGCAATGACAAGCTTCCGGTAGCCGCCTCTAAGGTTCAAGCCGACTTGGCGAATCCGTAGAGAGTTTCCGGATTACGCCCCAAGATGCGATTGCGCGTCGCGCCGTTTGGTACCCACACTGAGAGCAGGTCGAACAGCAACGCGTCATTCGGCTTGTGATCGTCCGACAAGCTCGGGTGTGGCCAGTCGCTGCCCCATACCAGCCGCTCTGGCGCCGCCTTAACGAAGTTGCGCGCGATGGTTGCTGCCTCCGGTAGGACGGCGGGCCAATTCTGCTGTTGCTGTATGCACCCGAGAGTTTCACCCAGGCGCGACCCTGATCGAGCAGTTCTCGCACGATCCCATGAGAAAGGATGGGCGATACCGGCCGGAAGCGGCGGGATTGCCAGATGATCGAAGACCATTTCTATCGGCAAGCGGCGAAGTACGTCGGCAAGTTCCCCAATCTGTTCGCCGCCCATGTTGAACTGAACATGCCAACCCAGGGCAGCCACGCGTTTGGCGAGCGGCTCGATCATGCCGGGAGTCACGACCGCTGTCGCCGGGTCACCGAGGCTGAAGCGAATCCCCCGAATGCCTCCTTCGTGGAGCTTCTTCAAATCCGCGTCGGTGACGGTCGGGTGGAGCACGGCCACACCTCTGGCATCGGACCCGAACTGGATAATCGCATCGATCGTGGCACGGTTATCGACGCCGTAATTGCGGGGAGTCACGACGATGACCCGCGTGGTCCCGATCCGATTCTGTAGTATTCGATACTGTGGCACGGCCGCACGCGTGGGCGCCACCCTGGGATTCGGAGTGAACGGAAAGCGGACCGGGTCATAGATATGCATATGGCAATCGCAAGCATGCGGCGGAGCTTTCAGTTTCGGATGGTCGATCCCCAATGAATTCGGTACTTCTTGGGCGTTTTCTGGCAAAGCGGCGATCATCCCGATCCCGCCCTGGACGAAGTGTCGACGTGTAATCATGCTGGACTCCAGAGGGCCGGTTATGACCAACTCGCCGAGCTTCAAGGCGCAAGAGCTGATTCCGAGCGGCGTCGTATAGGGCCTGAACAACAAGGCCAAAGTCACCTTGAGAAGATGCTACGGCTTTCGCACCTACCGAGTCCTCGAACTGGCCTCTATCACTCACTTGACAACCTGCCCGAGCGGAATCAACCCACGAATTCTTCTCACAAATCTATCCTTTTAGGGATAGAACTTCGCTCACCCCAGATTCAAGTCGAACTTCCGCCACAGTTTTACTCAATCATCCGAACGGCTGACCGAAGAGGACTCTGGTAGCAGGTGAACGGTCGCCTCGCGTACCGCTCGCCCGTGGTTTAAACAGGAGAGTCCATGAAACCCGAAACGAAAATGGCCGGAGGACATGTCCGATGATGACGGCACGCGTCCTAACTACGATTGTTGCAGCCGCATGGCTTGCGGCAGCGGGGCCCAGGAAAAATTTCGAAAGACCTATCGGGCGTTGACCCGGCCGCTACTCTCGATGTCATCGTCAGTTCCGCAACGGTGGAACGGATGCCGAAGTGGAAAAAGTGCGGCAGCACGGCGGCCAGGCAAGAAAGAAACTGAAGCAGGTTGTTCCGGTTCAGTTGGAAATGGAGAAGGCGTTCCCCCACTAAGCTAATGGAGAGAACGCATGAAGAAGCAACGGAAGCAATACGCGCCGGAAGAGAAGGTCGCCATTCTGAGGCGGCATTTGCTGGAGAAGGAGCCCATCTCGAAGCTGTGCGATGAAGTGGGACTCCAGCCGACGGTCTTCTACCGCTGGCAGAAGGAATTCTTCGAGAACGGGGCGGCTGCCTTCGAGCAGAAAGCGCCGACCGAACCATTCCGCCGACCAGGAGCGGATCGCCTACCTGGAGAAGAAGATCCAGACGAAGGACGAGGTTGTGGCCGAGCTGATGGCGGAGCACGTCGCGCTAAAAAAAGAGATTGGGGAACTCTGACCGGGGTCTGGGTTCCGCACGATACGCGGGATCAGATCGTGGATTTCGTCCGGCGCTGGTCGGAGAAGACTGAGATCGGCGCCGGGCGGTTCATTGGGTGGCTCGACATCACCGCCAGCAAGTTCTACGACTGGCGGGAACGCTACGGGAAGGTGAACGAGCACAACGGCTGGGTTCCCCGCGATTTCTGGCTGGAGGATTGGGAGAAGCAGGCCATCATCGGCTTTCATCTCAAGAACCCGCTGGAGGGCTACCGCCGGCTGACGTTCATGATGCTCGACGCAGACATCGTGGCGGTGAGTCCGACCAGCGTATGGCGAGTGTTGGGGCAGGCGGGCTTGTTGTCAAAGTGGAACGGCAAGCCGTCGAAGAAGGGCACGGGCTTTGAGCAGCCGCTGGCAGCGCATCAGCACTGGCATATCGACGTGTCGTACATCAACATCAGCGGGACGTTCTACTACTTGTGCAGCATTCTGGACGGCTGCAGTCGCTACATCGTGAACTGGGATCTGCGGGAGTCGATGACCGAGGCGGACATCGAGATCATCTTGGAGCGCGCCAAGGAACTTCACCCGGAGGCGAAGCCCCGGATCATCTCCGACAACGGGCCGCAGTTCATTGCCAAAGACTTCAAGGAATTCATTCGGGTCTCGGGCATGACCCACGTCAGAACTTCGCCCTACTATCCCCAATCGAACGGAAAAATCGAACGTTGGCACAAACCGCTTATTGGCACAAATCGCTTAAAGGAGAGTGCATCCGGCCGGGAACGCCACTGTCGCTGGACGATGCGCGGCGGCTGGTGGAGGGCTACGTCGAGCATTACAACAATGTCCGCTTGAACAGTGCCATTGGCTACATCACGCCGAAGGACATGCTCGCCGGGCGTCAGCAGGAGATCCATGCCGAGCGGGATCGGAAGTTGGAGGCGGCCCGGAAACAACGGCCGATTCGTCGCAAACCAGTCGCTTGATCCATAGATCGCGCGCTCTGTTCGGCTTGGGGTGCGGAGTTCCAAACTTCCGGTTTGGCGACCAACGAGAACGCGATACCGCGCTGTTGATCGCCGGTACCGAATTCGCTTTGCCAGCGTTATTGCATTGGAATACTCACTGGCGTCCCTGAAACCCAGGCCGCGGTTACCTGAATGGTTGCAGGTCCCCTTGCGGTATCGGGAGGTACTCGAAAGTTCACCTGGTATGCGTCCACAGCACCGGGGTAGCCCACCGCGCCGATTACCTCGGCAGCCTTTCCATTGACCGTCACCTGGACGGGTGCGTTGACAACCGCCAAAGGGCTCGATGGGAAAGGTTGGCCAGGGTCAACTCTCGCGGTGACCGGGCCGAGGCCCGTCGCAAAGAGCGACAAGATCTCTCCTTGCGTTGCCGGCTTGGCCACCGTGACGAGAGAGAAGTCGCTGGAATGGGTGATGGCGGGACCCGATGGGAGCATAGTAACTTCGGGGCGCGCCATTGGGATCACGTGGGCGATCCACCGCACGGTTCCGCCTCCATTGCGTTGGCGGTTCGCGGGGTCCTCCGTGATGGAGGCATTCCGTTGTGTAACCACTCCCGGCGCTGCAGCCGCGACTGACATTTGCCCGCGAGCGCCGAGAAACGCTCCCGTACCACCGGTGATCACGAAGTTGCCTCCCGCCGCAGCCGTAGGAGATCCTGGTGGCGCATCGCCGGCAAACAATCCACTCGCGACAATGGTTCCGATCGAGGTACCGTCGCTTTTCAGGATTTCGAAAGTGGTGACGCCCATAGCCTGCCGCACGGTGTCAGAGATTGCCTGACCCGGCGTGGGCGCCGTTCTCAAAACCAAGGCCGCCGCGGCGTTGGCGTAAGTCCCCTTCACCGGCTGGCCATTGACGGCCACAATGTCGGCGATACCTTCAACCCTGTAGAAATTTCGCGGGATGGCTGTTGGCGGAGTGACGTTGGGCTCCGTCGCGTACTTGGAAACGTCTGAGGTGTCCTGGAAGTACAAGACGTTGTTTGTCAGGTCGATCTGTAGAATCACAGGCGGCGCGACTTGGGCCGAACTGAATTGAGAGCACGCGGCGGCGCAGAGAGCCATCGCAAGAGCTGTTTTCCCTCTTAGCAGGGTGTGAAGGTTCATACGTAATCTCCTTTTGGTTGATTGGCCAGCCCAATTCGGCTCACCTGGCACGAATAAGGAAGCGCGGGTGTGAAGGTTACAGCGCCCGGAGAAAAACCCTAAACTAAGCACTGAGACTTTGGTCCAGAATGTCAAATTGCCCTCAGTGCGGAGCGGAATTGGGTTCCGGCGATCCCGCCGGACTGTGCCCGCAATGTCTTATCCTGGGCGCTTTCGATAGTTTGGCCGGAGCAGAAGAATCCGGAACTCAGACCCTCGAGATAGCATCGGCGCCTGGTGATGACGACTTCGGCCGATATCGAGTCGTTCGTTCTCTTGGCGAAGGCGGTATGGGCACCGTGTATCTGGCCGAGCAGTGCGAGCCCATTCGCCGGCGCGTGGCTCTTAAGGTTGTGAAGCTCGGTATGGATACTGCCCAGGTGCTGGCCCGTTTCGACAACGAGCGTCAGGCGTTGGCAATGATGGACCACCCGAACATTGCACGGATCTTCGACGCCGGCGCGACCAGCAGAGGGCGGCCGTACTTCGTGATGGAGTACATCGAAGGCGCACCGATCACAGAGTATTGCGATCGCAAGCGCTTGACCACCAAGGACCGGCTTGCGTTATTCCTCGCGGTTTGCCGTGCGGTCCAACATGCGCACCAAAAAGGCGCGATCCACCGCGACCTGAAGCCGTCGAACGTGCTGGTGACCGAGCAGGACGGCACGCCGGTTCCCAAGGTGATCGACTTCGGCATCGCGAAGGCTACCGATAAGTGGGCCGTGGAGAACACGCTGCTCACGGAGTTCGGCCAGATCATCGGCACGCCGGAGTACGCGAGCCCGGAGCAAGCGGACACGATGACGGGAGCTATCGACGAGCTTTCGGATGTGTATTCGCTCGGCGTCATGCTGTACGAGTTGATGATCGGAGCTGTACCGTTCGAAACGGCCACGCTGCGCGGCGCTGGTTTAGCGGAAATGCTGCGGATCATTCGCGAGGAGGAAGCGCCGCCGCTGCCGCGTAAGCTTACTTCAATGGGAGCGAGGGCGAGCGACATCGCCGCGCGCCGCCAGACCGACCTAGCTTCGCTTCGCCGCCTTGTGGATGGCGATCTGAATGCGATCACCATGAAGGCGCTGGAGAAAGTTCGAGAGCGGCGCTATGCTTCGGTTTCCGATCTGGCGGCCGATATCCAGAGGTATCTGGAGGACCGGCCCGTGCTGGCCTCGCCTCCAGGCCCGATCTATTTAACGCGCAAGCTTCTCCGCAGGTACCGAATTGCCGTCCTGGGCACAACCGCGGGAGCGGCATTCCTCTTGTTGAGCGGCGTGACGGTCTGGTCGTTGGCGCGTGATTCCGCGGCGCGACCCAAGCTGACCGCAAAGGACACCATCGTCCTCGCGGATTTCGACAACAAGACGGGCGATTCGGTCTTTGACGACACGTTGCGCCAGGGACTGTCCGTGGATCTGCAACAGTCGCCATTCCTCGCCCTGATCTCGGACGTAACCATCCAGCAAACGCTGGCTCTCATGAGACAGCCCAAAGAAGCCCGGCTGACTCCGGAAATCGCTCGGCAGATCTGCGTCCGAACCGCCAGCGCGGCTGTCCTGGAGGGCTCGATCTCACGTCTTGGAAGCCAATATTCATTGGGGCTGCGAGCAAGGGACTGCAACACGGGTAACATTCTGGATCAGCAGCAGGTCGTCGCCGCCAGGAAAGAGGATGTCCTGAACTCGCTCAGCGAGATGTCACGCAAATTCAGAACCAGGATCGGCGAATCGCTGATTTCCGTAGAACGGCACTCGCTGCCGCTCGCCGAAGCCACGACATCGTCAATCGAAGCCTTGAAAGCCTATAGCACGGCAATGAAAATGTACCTATCCTCAAGCGGGACGGAAACAATAGCTTTCTTCCGGCGAGCCGTCGAAATCGATCCGAATTTCGGCATCGCGCATGCGCAGTTAGGAACGCATTAGTGCGAGTGGCGAGTCCGTGCTGGCGGCCGAGAGCGCGAGAAAAGCCTGGCTACTGCGGGAACGTGTCAGCGACCGGGAAAGGTTTTACATTGACTTCACGTATGATCGGCACGGGACAGGAAATCTCGAAAAGGCCTACCAGACCCTTGAATTATGGGCACAGACTTATCCTCGTCGCGGGGGAGGCAACGCAGATCCCAGGGGTCTATTAGCAGGCATATCCTCCCAGGGGACCGGCCGATTTCAAACGGCCATTGAGATTGCGCAGGAAAGAATCGCGGGGGAACCTAATCAAGCATCGGCGTACGGACTCCTTGCGTCCGCCTATCTTCGCACGGACCGTTTCGCCGAGGTTGAGAGCACGCTTCAGCGGGCCTTCGAGCGCAAACTGGAAACACCCACTATTCTAGTTAACCGATACAACATCGCAGTCCTAAAGGGAGACCAGGAGGAGATGAACCGCGTCGTCAGCCAGGCCAGGGGAAAGCGAAGATCGGAACACTGGGTGGCCCATCAAGAGGCTCTCGCTCTCGCCCGTTCCGGCCAGCTTTTGGCCGCGCGCCGTTCATCCAACCGCGCCGTGGAACTGGCCCTGCAAGAGCAGATCGGACGGGAGTCCGCGGCCAGTTACCTGGCCTCACGAGCTGTCTGGGAGGCGTTTTACGGGAATGCCGCCGAAGGAGTAAGGACCGCCTTGGCGGCTCTCGAACTCTCCAAGGGGCGGGACGTTGAATTCGCCGCGGGCTTTGCTCTGGCTCTATCGGGAGACTCTTCCCGCTCGGGGGCGCTCACGGGCGACTTAGAAAAGCGTTTCCCGGAAGATACGTTTGCGAAATTCACTTACGTGCCGATCCTGCGCGCGTTCGCCGCACTGCGGCGGGGCCAGCCAGCCGAAAGTGTCGAATTGCTGGAGATCGCCCGCCGGTATGAGCTTGCGGCGAATGGGCTTGCCTTCAATGGTTACTATCTTGGCGGTTTGCACTCGGCCTATGTGCGCGGGCGAGGCGTTGGTTGCGGCGCATCGGCATGCGGAAGCCGCGGCTGAGTTTCAGAAGATTCTCGATCACCGGGGTCTTGTAGCGCTGGATCCCATCGGTGCGCTGGCGCACCTGCAACTCGGGAGAGTGTTCGCCTTGTCAGGAGACAAGGCCAAGGCGAAAGCTGCGTATGGGGCCTTCCTCGCGCTTTGGAAAGATGCAGACCCCGATATCCCGATCCTGAAAAGCGCCAAAGCAGAGTACGCGAGGCTGTAGGCCGCGCTGTAACCTTTTGGCGTTCGATTCCTTATGCTGTGTAGCGGAAACGATAATGAACGACCAGACCATGCACACACTGCCGGGATCATCCCAGTTTCCGACCACGCGGTGGACCATGGTGGTCGCTGCCGGCGATCCAGATCGGAAGGAAGCCCGATCCGCTCTGGTTGCTCTGTGTGAGAACTACTGGTATCCGTTGTACGCCTATCTGCGCCGGCGCGGCTATGCTGCCGATCAGGCACAGGACCTCACGCAGGAGTTCTTCATACGGGTGTTGGAAGGTCGATATCTTGATCGCGCTGACCCGGAAAAGGGCCGGTTCCGGTCGTTTCTGTTGACTTCCTTGAAGTTCTTTGTCGGCTGACGAAGAAGATCGCCAGCGCGCGCATAAACGGGGCGGCGGGGCGGTTGTCTCGCTCGAATTCTCGTCTGGCGAAGAGCGCTACCAACGCGAGCCTGCGCACGATGAGACGCCCGAGCGGATCTTCGAACGGCGCTGGGCGCTTGCGGTGCTCGACCGGGTCGTGGAGAGATTGCGGAACGAGTTCGTGCATCACGGCCGCCCGGAGCATTTCGACCAGTTGAAAGTTTTTCTTCTCGGGCGGTCCGATGCGCCGTATGCCGCGCTAGCTCTCGAAATGAATACCTCAGAGGGAGCGCTCAAAGTTGCGATTCACAGGCTTCGCAAGAGGTATCGCGAACTCTTTCGCCAGGAAATCGCGGATACGGTGGCCGATCCCGCCGAAGTGGAGTCTGAACTCCGGTTTCTGGCGGCCGTGCTGACAGGCAACCAGAAGCGAGCATAGCTGGACATCGAATGACGCAGGATGGCCGGATAGGTCGCCCGGCGTTTTAACAACATCGTCTGGTCGCCTGTGGGATCGGGCCCTTAAACCGGCTCTGCGAAAATCGGCCGACACGAGCAGAATGTCGCCTGTACGCGGTTCGCCCTTGACACCGCGACTCGGGCTATCGCCGTGTTCTCAGCGTTCATGCCGGGCTTGACTCCTTTCCTAGTCAGTTTCGTTTTGCCTGCTGTCTGTGGATAGGTGTGAACCGCGGTCAAGGCAGCTTGATTTCCTTTAGTTGCATCTTCAGACCTGCCTTGGTCCGCTGGCGCCGCTACATCGGCGCTCTCGTCCAAACTGGGCTGCCGAAATGACTGTATACTCGCCAACGGGGAACGACAGCTCTCCATTCCACGTTGACCAGCACACAGGTAAAGGCAGCCTCCTTTCGCATACCAGCGGGCCAGTTGGACCGTCTCGCAAATGAACCCGAAATAGAGTTCATTTCCAAGGATCGGACTGTTCGCTCAACTTTGGATAAGGCTGTGTCGGTCATCGGCGCTGACTTGGCATGGAAGCGCGGCCAACTTGGAGTGGGGATCGGGATTGCCGTCATTGACAGCGGGATTGACGCTGGTGAAGATCTCAAGGGTGGCGGTAAAGACCAAAAAAACAGTCGTGTCGTGTACAGCGAAAGCTTCATCGATGGCGATAAGGAAACGAAAGACGCATATGGCCACGGGACGCACGTTGCCGGAGTGATCGCTGGTAATGGCGCGGACAGCCGCGGCAAGGACTTCAAAG
Source organism: Bryobacteraceae bacterium (assembly GCA_963825845.1). Taxonomy (GTDB): domain Bacteria; phylum Acidobacteriota; class Terriglobia; order Bryobacterales; family Bryobacteraceae; genus DASQDN01. The sequence goes on from CAWGVL010000073.1 coordinate 34,499, forward strand.
TAACTCTCACCGGAGTGGCTCCGAATGTTCAGCTCGTCAACCTTCGCGTGCTCGATCGATTGGGTCAGGGCAAAGACAGCGACGTGATCGAAGCGATTGAACGAGCAATCGAGCTGAAGAATACGTACAACATCCGTATCATTAATCTCAGCCTGGGACATCCGGTCTATGAGAGCTTCACGAAAGATCCGCTCTGTCTGGCTGTAGAAAAGGCGTGGAAGGCGGGCATCATAGTCGTCGTCGCCGCGGGCAACGAAGGGCGGAACAATAGCTTCAATAACGACGGCTACGGCACGATCATGAGTCCGGGCAATAGTCCGTATGTCATAACGGTGGGGGCGATGAACACGCGCGGCACATCCGCGCCATCCGATGACGTGATTGCAAGCTACTCCAGCAAAGGTCCGACTCTCATCGATTACGTCATAAAGCCGGATCTCGTGGCGCCAGGCAACCGAATTGGCGCGGCTGCGGATAAAAATGGCAGGCTCTGGAAAGAGTACAAACAGAATCGCGTCCGTCAGTCTGAATTGAAGGCCGCCGGCGGCGGAGGGGATACCGCCTATATGCGGCTCAGCGGGTCCAGTATCGCTGCTCCGATGGTCAGCGGCGCTGCTGCTTTGCTCTTGGAAGGAGAACCGCGTCTTACTCCAGACGAGGTTAAGGCGCGCCTGATGCGGACCGCGAGGAAGAGCTTCCCTGCGACGAGCACGGCAGTCGATTCGGCAACGGGACAGACTTATACGCAGCCGTTACGACATCTTCACGGTCGGGGCGGGCTATTTGGACGTAAGCGCCGCATTGGCCAGCATTGAACGGATACCTGCAGGCGCTACTGCGCTCTCCCCCCGAGCGGTCTACAACGCGAGTTCCGGTCGCCGTGCAGATGACCCCTGACTACACGGCCGTTTCGGGATCGAGCGCCGTCTGGGGATCTAGTGCGGTCTGGGGGTCCAGCGCTGTCTGGGGTTCTAGCGCTGTTTGGGGTTCAAACACTCTGGCGGGCAGTAGTGCGGTGTGGGGTTCAAGTGCTGTGTGGGGATCGAACACTGTCGCGGGCAGCAGCGCTGTCTGGGGCTCGAGTGCGGTCTGGGGCGCGAATACTACTTCAGGTAGCACGGATCCGAAAGCTCGTCGAGGCGCAGAGCATGATGATAGCCGGCGAGAACTAATTTCTGCGGAGAGGCGAAACGGCGATGTCAGAGCGACATCGCCGTTTCTGTCCGTCCCGCTTAGTGCCAATCCTTCAATTCGCCCAATTCGCTCCAGAGCGGCGAATAGCGCGCCCTCGCTAGTCACAAGACGAATCCCGAGTTCGTGGCCGCCATCTATGGCAGATATGGGAAGGTGAGCGGACAAGCGAAACTCGGCTGACATGGGTCGCGAAGTCTCCTGTGCGCGTTCGGTGGAACACTCCAGCCTGGATCGAGCGGCATAGGTTTGCCGTTCACAGCTTATTTTCACTGCAAATAAAGCTACTTACAGATTTACTCGCAATCGCGCATGGTATCGTCTAACCGGGAGGGGAAGAATGGACACCATGCGCGCGGAAAGAACGGGAGAGTTTGACAACGCAAAATTTCCAAACGAACCCGAGCTCGGCTCGAGCCTCCACCGGAATCGAGCCTATCAGCCCGCCGTCCTGCGCGCCGTGGCCGATACCCAAAATTGCCAAACGAACCCAAGAATCCTGGCGCCCAATTTGCCCTACCTTAGCGCAAACGACCATGACACCCCGAAATTAAGGTATTTGCCCCAGCTGACTGAGTTCGCGGGGGTTATTCGACGGCGCATTCGGCGCTATACTGAAGGAACAGAGGTGCTATGAAACCTTACGCCAAGTTTGCGATCTTAGTGGTCGCCATTGTTGGCACGCTCGGCTGGCTCGCCGCAGGCGGCATCAACGAGACAAAGACCTACTACAAAGAAATAAAAGAGGTCACCGCGATGGGCCAGGAGGCGATGGAAAAGCGCATCCGGGTTGGCGGAGACGTCCAGAAGGACTCGATCGTCCGTGAAGGTAAAGAGGTTCGGTTCATTCTTACTCAGAATGACTTGAAATTGCCCGTTGTATACGTCGGCTCCGAGCCGCTGCCGGACACCTTCCGCGACGGTTCCCAGGCCCTTGCCGACGGCAAAATGCGATCCGATGGCGTTTTCCAAGCGAGTCGCATTCAGGCCAAGTGTGCGTCCAAATATGAAGGCAAGCCTTCTTACAAAGTGAAGCAACCGTTGCAAACGAAAGCAGCTCTCTAGTTCACGCGGTACAACATGGAAAATGTAGGCGCTCTCGCCATTCTTCTCGCCTTTTGCTTCTCGATTTATGCAGTTGTCGCGAGTGTTGTCGGTAAGTGGAAGGCGAACCCGTTCCTGACGCTGAGCGCCGAGCGCGCCGTCTACTCCAACTTCTTCCTGCTGACGGCGGCATCAGCCATTCTCATTTACTCACTCATTGCAGGCGATTACCGGATGGCCTATGTTGCGGCTCATTCGAATCGCTCGATGCCGACGGTCTATAAATTCGCTTCCTGGTGGGGAGGACAGGCTGGATCGCTGCTCCTCTGGGCTTGGCTGCTGTCGCTGTACTCGGCAATCGTCGTTTTCCAGAACCGGCGCAAGTTCCGCGACATGATGCCTTGGACCGTAGCGATTCTGATGTTCGTTCAGGGCTTCTTCAACCTGCTGATCTCGTTTGTCGTCAGTCCGTTTGAAATTCTCGCGCAAGGCCGGGGAATCGTCGACGTGGGCGATGGCCAGGGATTAAATCCGCTGCTGCAGTACTGGACGATGGTCATCCATCCGCCCGTTCTGTACCTCGGCTACGTCGGCTTCACTGTCCCGTTCGCCTTCGCCATGGCATCTTTGATTACGAAGCAAAAGGGTGAAGAGTGGATCCACACCACCCGCCGCTGGTCGATCGTGACGTGGTTTTTCCAGAGTACCGGGATCCTTCTTGGAGCCGGATGGGCGTACGCGGTTCTCGGCTGGGGCGGTTATTGGGGATGGGACCCCGTTGAGAATGCTTCGCTGCTGCCGTGGTTGACGTCGACTGCGTTCCTGCACTCCGTAATGATGCAGGAGAAGAAGGGAATGATGAAGGTGTGGAATATGGTGCTCGTCGCCGCCACCTTCTTCCTATGTATCTTCGGTACGACCCTCACGCGAACCGGCATCGTTAGTTCAGTGCACGCCTTCGCGCAATCCCCCATCGGAATCTATTTCTTCTCATTCCTGGGAATCGGAATCGCTGCCACGATCTTCCTGATCCTCGACCGGCTGGAGTATCTCAAGCCCGAGACACGGCTGGAAAGCGTGCTGTCTCGCGAGTCGACGTTCATGTTCAACAACCTGATCCTCGTTGCGAGCTGCTTCTCTGTCCTCTGGGGCACCCTCTTCCCCGTGATTTCGGAAGCTGTAACGGGGGAAAAGGTCTCCGTGGATGCTCCCTTCTTCAACAAGGTGAACATCCCGATCGGTCTGTTCCTGTTGTTCCTCACTGGTGTCGGGCCGTTGATCGCGTGGCGGAGAAGCTCGGTCGAGAGCTTGAAACGCGCGTTCTTCTGGCCGACAATCGCGGCCGTGGTTCTGACAGTCGCGCTGGCAGTGTCCGGGGTCTGGCATTTCTACGCTCTCATGTCGTTCGCGCTGTGCCTGTTTGTGTCCTGGACAATCCTGGGCGAGTTCTATAAAGGGGCACGTGCCATCCGAGCCAAGACCGGGCAGAATCTGGTTGCAGCGGCAGTCGAGCTCACCCATAGGAACACACGCCGCTACGGCGGATACCTCATCCACATGGGTATCGTCATCATGTTCATCGGCTTCACCGGCAAAGCATTCGACAAAGACACGACCGTAGAAGTCGGCGTCGGGGAATCATTCCGTCTCGGCGCATACGAGATGAAGATGCGTGAGATCGTCGATGGCGATAACGAGAACTATGCCTGGCGGCACGCCAAGGTCGACGTAATCCAGAATGGCAAGGTCGTAAAGACCCTTGAGCCCGAACGACGCGGCTATAAGGCGAGCCGGCAGCCGACTAGTGAAGTTGCAATTTGGCGAAGACTGAACGAGGACGTTTATCTCAACTTCGCGGGTTCCGGCGTGGGCAACGAAAAGGCCGTGATTCAGGCATATATCTTCCCGCTTGTCTCTTGGATATGGGTCGGCTTCTGGGTCCTCCTGATAGGAACCGTGGTGTGCCTGATTCCGAGCAAGGTGAAGCTGCAATACGCCCGAACCCAGGTGATCGGTGTCACGTCCAACCAATATGCTGAAGTCCAGAAGTAGGCTGCTGCTCATCCTGGCGTTGGCGGCTGTATGCTTGCCGCAAACCTCTACGCAGTTGGTCACTCCGGAGATCAAGCGGGTCGGAGACAAACTCGCTTGTAAGTGTGGCGCTTGCAACAACACCGTAGCCACTTGTTCCATGCTGGAATGCCATTATTCGATGCCGGCACGGGAAAAGATCGCGCAAATGCAGAAGGTGGGCACATCGGATCAGACGATCGTCGATGCGTTCGTAAAGGAAAGTGGTTTGTCGGCCTTGGCCTCTCCGCCGACGCAAGGCTTCAGTCTGCTCGGCTGGGTGATGCCGTTCGTCGGTATTCTCTTCGGTCTCGCGATCGTCACCATTTGGCTGAAAAAGTTTTCACGCCCGCCGCGCGGCCACGGCAGTTCCGGAACCGGTGATTGATCAGCGCATGCAGGAGCGAATGGACAAGGAGCTGGAAGACTTTTAGTGAATTTCGTTCTTATTGCTGCCGCACTCACCCTGGCCGTAGTTCTTTACACGTTATTCATCAGATCTCAGGATTTACCGGAGGCCGCTCCCATAAATCCTCTTCAACATCTGGAGGCGCGTAAAGCCACTATTTACGAAAATCTGCGCGACCTTCAGTTCGAGTACCGAGTCGGCAAATTGTCGGACGACGACTATCAACGCACCAAGAAAGACATGCAGGCGGAGTTGGCGGCAGTTCTTTCAGAGTTGGACCGGGCGCAGCAGCCAAGCCCCGCTGTGACCGCGAACACTCCGAAAGCCAAAGTCGATACAGCCAAGATTTGCCCCCATTGCGGAGCAAAGTTTGAAAAGGCCCTGAAGTACTGCGGTGAGTGCGGCAAAGCGATGGCGGTGCAATCCGCATGAGGTGTTTCGGACTTATCCTCGCGCTCGCATGGGCCGCGTCGGCTGCTGTTGACGGCGTCGTAACGAATCAGACAACGGGAAAGCCACAGGGTGGCGTTGTTGTCACGCTGGTCGAGCTTGGCACGGCAATGAACAACATCGGCTCTGTAACGACATCGGCGGACGGCAAGTTCTCGTTCCCCGCGGCGTTAAAACCCGGAGCGCCCCACCTGATCCAGGCGCAACATCAAAGTGTCAACTACAACCGGATGCTGCCTCCGGGCACTCCGGGCGAAGGGCTGACCGTAGATGTCTTCAACGCCTCCGCGTCCGTGCCTGACGCGCAGGTAAGCCAGGATATGTTCCTGCTCGAGCCGACTGGAACGGAGGTAATCATCAGTGAGCGCATCATCTACAACAACACGAGCAAGCTCACGTATCTCGATCCCGACGGCTCGATCAAGATCTATGTGCCGGAAGGCGTAACAGGTCCCGTGCAAGTGCGTATTCAGGCCCCTCAAGGGATGCCGATTACTAGGCCGGCTGAGAAGGGCAAGTCGGAAAACCTGTACGTCGTGCGTTATCCCATCAAGCCCGGTGAGACCAACGTCGACGTAGGTTATTCGTTGCCGATGAGCAACAATCAGGCGAAGTTCGAGGGCAAGATCCTGCATCCAGGCGGACCGATTCGCTTCGTCGCTCCTTCGGGTGTGAAACTCGAAGGTCCCTTCGAGGACGTGGGCCCGATTCCGGGTACCACGGCCACAGCCTACACACTAAAAGGGCGTGAGTATGCGATCACCGTGTCGGGTACGGGTTCATTGCGAGCTTCGGCGCAAAATAGCGATGAGGGCGGGGGAGAAACAGGCCCTCCAATTGAGTCGCGTAAGCCTCTGATCTACGAGCGGCTGCCCTGGGTTCTATCTCTGACCTTCGCAATGCTCGGCGTGGGATTCGCGATTTTATGGCGGCGCACGGCTCCGGTTCGATCGGGTGGGAAGCGCTGATATGGCGGCGGCTATTGCCGTCGACGGAATCTGGAAATTCTACGGCGATTATGCCGCACTACGCGACATCAGTCTTAACATTGAGGCTGGATCGTGTACCGCTCTCCTTGGCCGGAACGGAGCAGGGAAGACCACACTACTACAGATAATCGCGGGCCTCTCGCGCGCTGCCAAGGGCCGGGTCGCCATTTATGGCGATGATGTTCGCACCAACACGACACGCCATCGCCTCGGTGTGCTCGGCCATTCGATCGGTATTTATGACGAGTTATCCGCCCTGGAGAATCTCCGGTTTTTCGGTCGTCTTTACGATTTGAAGGACGTGGACAAAGCGGCCATGCAATGGCTCGAGCGAGTGGGACTGGAGAGGGTCGCAAGCGGCCTCGTTCGTGAGTTCAGCCGCGGCATGCGACAGCGTCTGGCCGTCGCTCGCGCGTTTATTCACGACCCGCAAGTATTGCTGCTCGACGAGCCGTTCACAGCCCTGGATGATAAAGCCATCGCAGTTCTCCAGACAGTCTTGCGAGACGCGCTGGCTAGCGGGAAGACGGTCATGATGTCGACCCATCAATTGCGCGAAGCACTGGAACTCGCGACGCACGTGGCGCTCATCAACCGGGGTCGCATGGCGTTTCAGGGAGAGCGCACTCGGGAGATGCTGGAGGATCCAGGCTGGCTCTACCGGAACTACGGCGAGGCCTGATTATAGGCCCGCACTGCTTCCACGACTTCTGCATCGCGCCAGCGGTCATCCATAATGCCAAGAACGTCATAGTGGCCCGCCGTCCAGAAAGAGGCCGCCCGCGGACTGCGCAAATCTGCCAGCCACTCTAGCGCCCGTAGGTACCATCTCCGGCGGACCGCGAAGTCTTCAGGCGTTCGGAACGTCGACGCATCGAAATACCACGGTCGTGAAACGTCCGTCGACCCCAGACCCAACTCGCCGATGACGTAACCATCAGGTAGCGGCCGCCAGTCCGGCATGTACCAACTCACGCCTACATAGTCGAGTTGGCGCAAATAATCATCGATGTCAGGCAATACCCATCGGCGTCCTATCCCACGCCTCGCGCGCTCGGTATTGATCTCGTCCTTGATGTTGCCGCGAGCGCTGCCGAGCGCGTCGTGGTTCAGCTTATGTCCGCCCCCGAGCCGATTCTGGACAGCAATCCACTGTTCCCTGAACTCGTAGACCGACACATCCAACTCCGACCCCAATGTGAGTTCGTCGGGCATCAGGGCTGCCAGTGGCGCCAGGACTTGATCGTAATAGGCCTTTGTGGGATCGATATACATGCGCCGGCGCCATTCGTACGCGCCACCCGTAAGTGTTGCCTCCCAATCCAGATGCGGCTCAATGCGAATGAGAAACCCGAGTTCGCGGGCAGTATTGACTGCGAAAGCTGTGTCCGGACCCGGGCCGATTGCCGGCTCGAAACCATCGCGAACGGGAAAGGTGGGGTGGAGCGTGACCCAGCGGAAGTCGAGGGCACGGAGAGCCTCGAGCCAGGTACGAACTGCGTCGTACCCGGTCGAGCGAAAGGCTGGAAGCGAGTAAGCGAGAGGAGTCGTCAGTTGTTACCGAACGCGCAACGGCCGCCGGCACAAGCGTTCATGCCGCACCCGCCCCCGCTCATCGGGGCCCGTTCCGGAGAGCCGCTGGTCGTCGCGAAGGACGACAGGCTGCGATTCACCTGATGAGACTTGCAGGAGGGACATTCCAGGTCGCGGTCGGCGTCGGCCATGCGGCGCATTTGCTCGTAGTTGCCGCCGCAGGACTCACACTTGTACTCGTAAATTGGCATTGCACCTACTATTTTAGCCCGGAATCCACGTTTCGTGGATACAATTCTAAGGAACGGATACCCATGTTTCGAAGATCATTTCTGAAGTCCCTCGCGGTCGCTCCCGCCGCCACGTTGATGCGGCCTCAACGCGCTGAAGCAGCCCTTCCGAAGGTAAAGATCACTCGCGTTCAGATCTATCAGCCGCCAAATCTCAACCAGCTCTTCAACCAGAGCAACATGGTCGTGACCGTCGAAACCGACGCAGGCATCACGGGCGTTGGTGAGGGCGGCGCCAAAGACACACTAGAGCAATGCGCCGGAACGCTGATCGGGAAGAACCCATTCAAGATCGAAGCGATTTGGCAGGAGATGTACATCGCCTGGTTCTATCCTCCGGGACGCGAGAAGATCCACGCCTTAGGAGCTCTCGACATGGCGCTCTGGGACATCAAAGGTAAAGCGTTAGGCCTGCCCATTCACGAACTGCTCGGCGGTTCGGTACGAAACCATCTGGAGTGTTACGCCACTGGGGGCGCGCGTCCGGCTAATGGAGCGCCCCGGCCCCAAGGAGCGGCAGCAAATGCCGGCGGACCTGGCGGCGGCACACCTGGCGCGGGACGCCTCAGCCTGAAAGAGCGCGCCCGGGAAACGATCGAAGCCGGGTATCGGGCTTTCCGCATGGGCGCCGGCGACACGGGCATCGGGCAGGTATTCAACACACACGAGCGAGTCCGCAAAGTCGCGCAGGACTGTAAAGAGGTCCGCGAAGGTGTTGGTCCGAACGGCGACTGGTGCATCGATTTCCACCAGCGCTTCGATTACGCTGACGCTGTTCGCGCCTGCCGCCTGATCGAGGAATACGAGCCCTACTTCGTGGAGGATCCTGTCCGCGATGAGCACGCCCATCAGGATCTGCCCAGGCTACGTCAAATGACGACCGTCCCGCTCACGCACGGAGAAGAATGGGGGCAACGCTACGATTTCAACAAGCTGGTTGAGAATCACGACATCGACTACATTCGAGCAACGCTGCCGAACGTCGGCGGCATCACCGAAATGATGAAGATCGCCGGCATGTGTGAGACGCACGCCGTCGGCATCATTCCGCACTTCACCGGACCGATCGCGACCGCAGCGCTCGTGAACTGCCTCTCGACATTCCCCGGACCCGTAATCATGGAGTACAACTACGGCGGGCGTCCCATCGACTACCTGCCCCAGTGCCTCGACTTCAAAGACGGAAAGGCGCTGATGAACGATCGTCCGGGACTCGGAACTACGCTCGAGATGAAACTACTCAAGAAGATCGGCGAAGTCACTCAGCCGGGTCGGAGCAACGTGTTCATACGCCCTGATGGCTCTCTGACACACTGGTAGGAGTGAACCGCCGCAGCTTCGTACAGATGGGCCTGGCGCCGGCGCTTGCCGCACAGGTCCCGCCCACGGCGCGTCCGAAGACGTCCAGGCCGAACATCCTGTTCCTGATGGCCGACCAGTTGCGCGCCGACTGCGTCGGCAGCTACGGCAACCGCGTCATCCAAACCCCGAATCTCGATCGCCTGGCGTGCGAAGGAGTCACGTTCACAAGTGCGTACTCCTCTGTTCCGAGTTGCACGCCCGCGCGGTCGGCGCTGCTGACTGGACTGTCGCCATGGCGCCACGGGATGCTCGGATGACGCGCATGGCCGCGAGTTACCCGCTTGAAAAGCCTCGCGCTCTTGCCGAAGCCGGCTACTACGCCGCGGCGATTGGCAAGAACCACTTTCATCCCATCCGCAATCCGCACGGCTATCACCAGATGCTGCTCGATGAGCACTGCACGTACTTCGCAGATCGTGCCGAGGGTGGTGTTGCCGGTCACAACTGGCAGGATGAACGATGCGACTACGAGGCCTGGTTCTGGTCGCAGATGCCGACCAGCGATCCACACGCAACCGGCCTCACGTGGAACGACTATCGCGGCAAAGCGTTCGTGTTGCCGGAGCGCTTGCACGCGACCACATGGACCGGAGACACGGCAGTCAACTTCCTTCAGACCTACGAGCGTCCGGAACCGTTCTTTCTGAAGGTATCGTTCATCCGGCCTCATAGCCCGTATGATCCGCCGGCACGATGGATGAAGAAGTACGAAAGCGCAGAGATCCCGGCGCGCGGTCGCGGGCAAGTGGGCGGAGCGTTACGTTCCGAGAAGTGATAACGGGACCGATATTTGGCATGGCGAAGTATCACCGGAAGAGTCGAGGCAATCGCGCGAGGCTTACTACGGTTCCGTGAGCCACGTCGACGAGCAGATCGGCCGCATTCTCGACGTGCTGGAGCGGCGGAAGATGCTCGACGAGACTCTGATCGTATTTCTGTCGGATCACGGCGACATGCTAGGGGATCATCATCTCTGGCGGAAGACCTACGCCTACGAACACTCCGCGCGCATTCCGATGCTGATGCGCTGGCCGAAGGGCATGCTCTCGGATAAGCGCGGCCTCACGCGTCCCGAGCCAGTCGAATTGCGAGACATTCTCCCGACGTTTCTCGAAGCGGCGGCACAAAGCCCCCGTCGCCCGATCGACGGCCGCAGCCTGCTCTCACTGGTGCGCAACGAGGGCCGCGGCTGGCGGGACTGGATCGACCTGGAGCACAATATCTGCTACAGTCCAACGAACCACTGGAACGCATTGACCGATGGCAAGTGGAAGTACATCTTCCATGCGCGAGACGGCGAGCAGCAGTTATTCAACCTGGAGAAGGACCGCCAGGAATTGCACGACCTCGCGTCAGACACTCAATATCAATCGACGCTGAACAAGTGGCGGGGGCGGCTTACGGAATATCTGTCCGAGCGCGGCAGCGAATTCGTCAAGGGAGGCGAACTCGCGCTCAGGCCCCAAGGGCGGATGACCTCTCCGAATTTTCCGGCTGAGTCTCAGCGAACGGCGGCGGATTGAATACAGACAAAATATCCGCAATCATTGCCTCGCGAGTGGTATACCGATCCTGGTCGTAACAGCCGAGCGGGTTCTCGATCGCGTTGATCAGACACTTGTTGCAGTAGGTACAAGGCACTGGTGGACGGTCCATCCCATCCTTGAACATCTGCGGCAACGTTGGATTCGCGATCAAGGTTCGAGCCATGCTTACCGCATCGCAGGCGCCGGATGTGATCGCTTGCCGGATGACAGAGGCCGTCTGGAATCCGCCGGTGCAAATCACCGGAATACTCACAGCCTTCTTGATCGCGAGCGCGTCAGGCAGGTTGACGCCTTCGATTACATCGCCGCGCTCCTTGATCCATTGGTTGCGGAAGATTTTCCCCGTAAACAGGGGCACGCCTGTCACTTGAACATCGTCATACGCGTGCCGGAGAAGTTCGGCGACACGGTCGGCGTAGCTTCGGGAAGAGAGTGCCTCCCGGAACGATTCGGAATCCAATCCTGCCTCAGAAGCGATGCGCGTGAGAACGTCAATACGGCCGATGTCCTCGCCGTGCTGGAAGAACGCGCGCATCACACCCGAGTTGTAAGCGTCCCCGGCGCCGTGGTCCTCGGCAAATTCCAGACCTTCGTGCGCCGACCGGGTATACGGTTGTGGCGAAACATCAGGCAGACGGATATCGATACCCATGCGTGCGGCGATCGGATAAACGGAATGTGCCCAAGCGCTCTGCAGGTACGATCCTTCGGGCCTGAGTGTCTGCGTGGGATACGGTCGTAACTCAAACGGCATCCAGACTACTTCGACGTCCTTACCTGCAATCGCCTGTTTTAGCGGAAACTCCGCTAAGAAGCAGAACGGTCAAACATAATCGGAGAACACATAGATCGGGAGTGCCATCTCAAATCGTTAGATGCAGCGGATCGCTGGAATTGCTCAAGCTGTACGGCTAACGACCTGCACACTTTGCGAGCCGGGCGCGTCAATCGTACCAAATCGACCCGTAATGGAGAGATCTCGATGAACGCTAACCTCACCTGCGGTTTGACGGTGGCATTATGTGCTGCCGTGCTCGCGCAGGCGCAGGCCGAACAAACTCTCGACCGCGTCCTTAAAGTCACTCGCATCGATTCTGCCCAGGAATTACAAGAAATGGGTACAGTGATTCGATCAGTCGGAGAGATCCGCCAACTAGCTGTAGATCCCTTGCAGAGGACCATTTCTGTACGAGGTAGCGCCAACCAGATCGCAGTTGCCGAGTGGCTGCTCAATGAGTTGGACCGATCCTCCGGGGCGCAGCGGAATACAGCTCAGGAGTATCGATACCCGGAGACACCGGAGAACGCAGTGCGGGTCTTCTATCTCACCCATGACGCGAATCTGCAGCGCCTGCAGGATATCACCACTGTCATTCGCTCTATCGCCGAAATCCGGCGTGCCTTTACTTACTCCGGGCTTAACGCAATTATCATGCGCGGTACGCCAGATCAAATGGCGTTAGCGGACTGGCTGTTTCGTGAACTGGACCGGCCGCCGGCAGCCCGGCAGTCGGGTCCGCATGAATACCGATATTTGGACCCGCGTGAGAGCTTCGTGCGCGTCTTTTACTTCAAGCAGACAGCTGATGCGACGAGTCTGCAGGAGATCGCAACAGTCATCCGTTCGACGGGCGAGATCCGGCGTGCATTCTTATACCGATCGGGCGGAGCTTTGGTAATGTATGGCACGGCCGACCAAGTGAGACTGGCCGAGTGGTTGTTCAACGAACTGGATCAACCATCCGGTAGGATGCGCGCCACGCGAGAGTACCGTATGGCTGTCGCAGACGATCCTGAGGTCCGCGTCCTCTACAGTTCCGCTAACGGAACTGCCCAGGAATTCCAGGAAACGGCGAAGACCATTCGCATGAAAGCAAGTCTCCGGAGGCTCTTCACATACAACGCGAATCGGGCGATCGTGCTGCGCGGTACTCCCGAGCAAGCAGCCCTCGCTGAAAAACTTGCTACCGGTCCGGCCAACCCATAGATTCAATCGGGTTATCGTCAGTCACGCACGCGCACCCATCCGCTCGACGTTCTGGCAAACTGGTCGATGGATGCCGTCCGAAACACACCTTCTCTGTGCAGGGAGACATTCTCGACAACCACGCTATCCGGGTTAGTACGAAGAATGTTGAAAGAGTTTTGTTCACCTCGGCCTCGCGTGGAGCATGCCGTGCCTGCCTGCACGAAGATTCCTAATAGTCGCCAAAGCTATACCGCTCTGCTGTCCGGCCGCAGTGGCTGAGGTGAAAGTGCCCGGCAAGGAAAAGATCGACGCCGCTCGAGGCAAATCGACTCATCGCCATATGGGCTCGCCCAACGAGGTGTTTTTCCTACGTAGTGCTGGGCAAATCGAAAGGGTGATGGCTTACGACAATCTTGATGTGATCCGATGGCACTTGCCCGAGCGTCTCCTCCACTCGTGCGATCTGCCGGTGGTTGACGCGACCACCTTTGATGGTGAGGCTTCGAGCGGTGTTTAGTCCGACAATAGCGATTTCATCGTCCACGTAGAAAGGCTCCAACTCCTCCGTGATGTAGCGGCGGTAATTATCGAGTGCGCCTGCGAATCGCGCGAATACGTTGTGCATGGGCACGTCGTGATTCCCAGGGACAACCAGATAGGGTTGCGGAAGCTCATCGAGGAACTGGCGAGCCCGCTCAAACTCGCGGCGTAGCGCTCGCTGCGTGAGGTCACCTGATACGACGATTACGTCCGGTTGCGCGTTGTGAATCGCCGTGATCAGTTCTTTCACGGTCACCTCATGATCGCGACCAAAGTGGACATCCGATATGTGGACAATCGTACGGATAAAGAACCTCCTACGGTGTCAGCACTCGCAAGCTTGCCGGACGCACACGATAATGGAGCGGCGGCCTCATAACGACGACTTCTCCATCCAGCGACACTCTGACCAGACCGCGCCGGCTTTCCACGATAGCTTCCATTGTCGAGAAGGCCGCAAATTCGTCTCTATCTTTAATCTTTCCGGCCAAGGCAAGAACCATCAGGTGAAGGAAGTGCAGCCGTGAAGTCGAGTTGATAATAGAAACGAATAGTTCGCCTTCGGTGAGACTGGCTCGTTCACCAACGTTGACTCCCTCGAATTCGTATTGGTTGTTCCCGACAAAGATCAATGGTGTCCTGCGGCGCATACGTGAGGAATCGATCGTCAGCGTGACATCTAGCACCGGCATGCGGACCAAACTTACCGCAGCCGCCCATAACTGCGCGATGCGACGACTGAAGCCGAGTTTTTCCTGCTTTCTGCGCAGAACGACCATCAGGGGATACAGTCCGAGGCTCGAGTTGTTGATAAAGATACGGCCGTTCACTTCGGCTACATCGACCGCCCGGATCCTTCCCGCCCGTATGATTGCAACTGCCTGCTCCACATCAATTGGTAGACTCAATGCCTTTGCAAAATGGTTCAACGTCCCCGCCGGGATGACCCCTAGCGCCACGTCGGAGCCTGCGATGACGGATGCAACGCCACTAAGCGTGCCATCTCCGCCTGCCGCAACGATCGTTCTGGCGCCTGACTTGACCGCGTGCTCCGCGGCAAGGATTGGATACCGGACTCGAATACGTCGATAAGCTTACCGTCTCCGGCCAGCATCTCCGCCAATTCGCCCGACTTCACGGCTGTACCGGCGTTTGGATTTACAATCAGGCCGATCCTATGTTCGTTCTGGGGTGTCATTGTGACGCTGATGCGCCGCTTTCAGTATCGCCGACGAATTCAAGCGATCATAAAGACTATGCCCTTGCCCGGCATCGAAGTGACGGCAGACACTCTTTTCACCCCCGTAATCACGTCATGCAGCGTGCGTCCGGCGAGCACGAGAACGCTGCCTGTCTCACCGCGCCGGTACACGTAAGCGAAGTTCCGCGAAGAGTTAGGGTATCCATGTCTGCGATGTTGTCCGTCGGTGGAGATAACTCATCTAGGTTAGAAGCCGGATTCCATTCAACTCGGAGAATTCTCATTCGTATCGACAGAAGACAACGAGGATCGCTCTTTCATCGCGACGAACTCCTTCATGATTCGTGAATGCTGATCACTCGGGGCAGCTTCATACAGCGCGGCGCAAGCTCGTGCATTGTTACGACACGGCATCAGGGGCTTCGTAGTGCGGCCGATCTCGATTGTGACGTGATTCCTCATACGCTGCCGAAGAGTTCTTCGATTCAGGCGCCAGCCCGAGTATCAGAGTGATGTAGACATCACTCTCCGGCAACTCTGCATTGAGGAAACGTGCTACGTCGGCCAAGAGCTCAGGTCGACCATTGGAGCTGAATTGCTGTCGGATTGCCTTTGCTCGGGTATCGGACAACGTTCTTCCCTGTTTGCTTCCACCACGGTCGCAACCGAAGCTGGACATGCTCGATGACAGTACGCATTTCACGCATCGTCGTCGGAGCTGGCGAGTGCGTTTTTCGAACAGCGCGTGACCGGGAGGAGAAAGCTTGAAGTACGAGGCCTCGTAAACGGAGCGCTGGATTGTGGGGTGGGTACGAGCAGGGTGGTTACTACAGCGGGTCGTTTACCTTCGATTGCGATGAAAGACATCTCGCCAGGAATCGAATTCCTCGCCGTCGTCCCGGGTCACGGAATACGTGTTGTTCCAGAAGCGTGTGAAGACCGCGTGCGTACACTGAACCCGCGGGTCAGATACGAGACACGACAGACCGCGTTTGCGAACTCCGATGGAACCGTATCGATGTCAGCGCGAGTAAGGCAAGCATGAATATCGCGGTGTATCGTATTCGCCGCACGCTGCTTCCGAGCCCGTCTCAATCGTAGTTTCGGGCGCGATTTAAGCACCTCCATTGATATATAATCAGCGGCCAGTGGAGGTCTCGATGCGGACACGTTTTCTCGCTTTGTTTGTTGCTGCGCTGTCCTGTGCGGCCCAAACCATAACCAGTTCGATCGTCGGAACGGCGAGCGATCCCAGCGGAGCCGTTATTCCTGGCGTCGCAGTAACCGTGACGAATGTGGATACCGGCATCAAATCCACGACAACTACCGACAGCGTCGGTAACTATACCGTTGGACAGCTGCCTCCGGGTAAATATCAGATAGAAGCCGAGATAGCCGGATTTAAGAAATTCGTCCGTCAAAACGTCGCATTAGAACTAACGCGTCAGCTCCGAATCGACATGCAACTGGAGACCGGAACGACGACGGAAACCATCAATGTCGAGGCAACGACGCCGCTTGTTGAGACGGAGACTGGACAACTCAGCACCACGGTCACAGGGCAGGGAATAACAAGGCTGCCCACGTTGAATCGAAATCCGCAAGATTTTCGATTGATGGTACCGGGCGTGGCGCTAAATCGCGACGGCAACGCGGTGATCCAGGGCGGTCTCGTCAGGAAAGATCCGTACTACATCGACGGCGCACACAGCAGCAACCATGTCTGGTCGGGGAACCCGGTCAACCCGAATCCCGACGTAATCCAGGAGTTCAAGGTTCTGACCAATAGCTTCTCAGCTGAATACGGCGAGACGAGCGGTGGCGTGATGACATCCACTACCAAGTCAGGCACGAATGAATTTCATGGAACGTTGTTTGAGTTCTTTCGAAATGACAAGCTGAACGCGGGCAATTACTACACGCATACAGTGCCGATCATCCGAAGAAACCAATTTGGCGGCACGATCGGTGGACCGATCATTAAGAATCGGACGTTCTTCTTCTTTGACATGCAGTTCACGAAACAAAGGTCCGCGCAGGCTTTTGAGAATCTGTCCGTGCCCACTGCTGCGTTCAAGCAGGGAGATTTCTCCAGTATCCTTGGTGGGCAAGTCGGTACGGATGCACTGGGTAGGCCCGTGTTGAGCAATCAGATTTTTGATCCGTCCACGGGTCGTACCGTGACCAATTCAGCCGGACAACAAGTCCTGGTGCGCGATCCGTTCCCCAATAACCGGATACCGGCGAGCCGGCTTAGCCCAGCAGCTCTGAAAATCCAACAACTCTGGCCAAATCCCCAGATCAATGCCGACTTCGCGAATTATGTTGCTTTCGGAAGCGTAAAGAACGATCCGACAGAATGGGACATAAAGGGCGATCATCACTTCTCTTCGAACGACAAGATCACGGCTCGCTATTCAGTCCGAAAAGACGATCAACTGCCTGCTCAACCGTTCCCGGATCCCCGTGCAGGCGGCGGAGTTCCCGGTGTGCTCGGGCAGGGCCTCTATTTGAAGAACACGGCCCGGCAGGGCGTCTTCAATTACGTTCATGTATTCAGCCCACGGGCAACGAACAATCTCAACTTGGGCTGGTTCCAGACATATCCGAAACGGCCCATCCCCGGGTACGGCGAAGTCAGCACAAATGACTTGGGCATCATGGGCCTGCCCAATGGAAATGAGAAGCTCGGCACGCCGGACTTTCAGTTCACGAACTTCGCGCGTCTCGGCGCCACATCCGATACGCTGTTCTTCGAACTGCAGAATAGCTCATCGCTCGTGAACGTCTCATCGCTCGTACTCGAACGTCACAACATTCGATTTGGAGGAGAGATTCGTAAGATACGGACGGACAACCTGCAGCCCAACCCAGGCGCTACGCTATGGCGTTTCCAGCCGATCTTTACGGACCAGCGCGGTATTTCCGGAACTGGCTTCGATTATGCAAGCTTCTTGCTCGGACTGCCGGCTCAGATGAGCTACCGGATCTTTCCGGGTTTTTTTAAATCGCGCTCCTCGATTTACGCTCTGTTCGTCCAAGATGACATTCGCGTTTCTCGAAAACTGACGTTGAATCTCGGACTCCGCTGGGACGCGCCGCTCTACTACCATGAGGCGGAGAACCGCAGCGGTGTGTTCGATCTTACTCTGGGCGCTTACCGGCAGTTCGGAACGAATGGATTCCGCGACACACCATGGAAAAACGACTGGAATAACTTTGGACCGCGCTTCGGATTCGCCTATAGCCCGTTCGCTGACTCTACGACAGTGATTCGTGGTGGTTACGGCATCTTCGCGGTGGGAACCATGAGCAGTGGAGCGTTCGGTTTCCTCCAGTCGGATCCTATCTTTGCGGACGCGGACGTCGGCCGCTATAACACCCTGGACCAGGTTACCTGGCGCACGACACTGGATCAGGTTCCGTATGCGCCGGCGGACAAGACGGGCAGCAACTCTACCAGTGTGTCCATTTACCCCGACGACAACCCCATGTCGTACTTCCAGCAATGGAATCTCAATGTGCAGCGTCAGATAGCGACGATCATGGTTGAAGTTGGATATGGAGGCAGCAAGGGCACTCACCTACAATACGGCTCTTACAACCTCAACGCTATCCCGCTCAATCTTGCTGCCCAGGCGCAGGGACGCCGTATTGCGCCTTTCGTTCCTTACCCGCAATATCCAGGAGGCGTGACGGTTCAATCGTGGCTTGGATCGTCCAACTATCACTCCCTCCAGGTCAAAGGCGAGCGCCGGTTCGCATCTGGAGTTGGTTTCCTGACGGCATTCACGTGGCAAAAGCTGATCAACGTTGGCGAGCTAGGATTCCGGGATCCTCTGGGAAATCGCAACCTGGATCGCGGGATTTCTCCGGATAGTGCTCCTTTCCGCCTGACTGCGGGATTTACGTACGCTTTCCCATTTGGTCGAGGGAAAAAGTGGCTCCAAGGAGGGATAGCTGAAGCCGTGCTCGGCGGATGGGAACTGAACGGCATTGCGACCTATCAGGCTGGCTTCCCGCTTACTCCAGGAGTGAATATTGATACGTGCGCCTGCGGCAACAATCTCAACGTTCCGAACGTTGTACGAAATCCAAATCTTGATCAGTCAGAACGGACCACAGAACGATGGTTCGACGTTCAAGCGTTTACGGTTCCTTCTCTCTACACGATCGGCAACGCGGGACGTGGACTGATCTGGGGACCGGGACAGAAGAATCTCGACCTGCTCGTCGGAAAGCGCTTCTTCATTCCGAAACTAGGTGAGGCAGCCAATCTGGAGTTCCGCGGTGAAATGTACAACGTGACGAACTCTCCGTACTTCAACAATCCGAACGTAACGATTGGGTCTGCAACCGTCGGTCGAATAACCAGCGTCAGCAATACGCCTCGGCAGTTACAGTTGGCGTTGAAGTTAATGTTCTGAGTGTCAGCGTGCGCCGCGGTGATACCGCAGAGATGGAACCGGCTCCTGCTCTTTTGCTTTGAGTTGTCGAACCGTTTCGAACTCTCGGGTCGCCGCGGCTTTTTCTCCAAGCGTGCGGTATGCCCGGGCCAGATTCAGATGAGCCTGGACCAAGTCAGGGCGAAGCTCGATTGCCCTGGTCAGGTGCTTCACCGCTTGTCCAGTTTTGTTCGTCTTCAGCAGCACCTTTCCCATCAACGCGTGAGCGGCGGCAAATGACGGGTTTCGCTCGAGGACTGCGTCAGCAGTTGGATCGTTTGCTCCTCGGGCAGCAATTGCCCATCATTCGCGGCCGCGAGGAAATAATACCCACGATAATCTGATGCGTTCTGCTTCATGAACTCGGTTGCCAGCTTGTGAGCATCTTCGAAGCGCGATTGCTGCACATAAATCGTTGCTAATGCGTCAAAGGGCAGAACAGCGCCGGGTTGCCGGGCAAGACACCACTGCAGCTCGTGCTCGGCCCGTTGGTAGAGTTGCAATTCTTTCAGCGCGAGGCCTTTTCCGAGCCGAATGATGAATACGTCGGGTAAGAGGCCCTCGGCCTCAGTGAGGATGTCTAACGCGGCGGCCGGCGTGTTCCTGGACAGAAAGATCTGAGCGAGTTGTACGTGGTTCGCAGCCTGTTTCGGATCAAGCGCCAACGCTTCCTCCGCCTCCGAGACCGCCTTCGCCGGATCATCGATTCCGTCGTAGGCCTTCGATGCGAGCAGATGCCAGCGCGAGTTTCGAGATTGCAGGTTGGCCAGTTGTTCCAGAGCGACGCGGTACTCGCCGCGCGAAAGCGCAGACTCCACGTTCGCGAAGTCCGGACCAGCCTGTGAAAAAAAGAACCACAAGGCCCACACGGGCAGCATGATCGCTATTATGCTGTACCGCGCTCCTCGTGTGCGGGGTCCGATTGAACCTGCGGACAGCGATTTCCCTTACGGACACTTAGGGGCCTTTTAGTACAAACGCGCATCTGATCTATAGCAGCGCTCCTTTGTCTATCGTATAAACATAGCGTGGCATTTAAACAGGCATCTTCACCCGACGTTTATGGATTAGACGATATCCAATATCGCGACTATTCACGCTCTCAATTAGCTCAGGCGCGCAGCAGAAAAGTATCCGCTTTCGGCAAATCCGTTGACTTCCTCATCGCGATCGTGCTGTCGATAGCGACACTCATGCTGGTGTTGTGGCACTTGGGTACGGTCTCGATCCGATAGCGAATGTCTCGCCCACATGCGTTGAGTCGCTACACTGCTAGAGTGGCGGCTACCACGAATTTTCAAGTCATAGGAATCGGCCGGAACGAACGCGCCAAGATCGAAGAGGCGATTACCCGCGCGATCGGCTCGCGCCCCGGGCGATGGCACGTCCAATTCATCGGGAGTCTGGGCGAGGACATCTGGGAGATGCGTGTTAGCGGGCCGGCGACAGAAACGGCTGAATATCTGGACCGAACGCTGGGCCAGCATACACCCGGCTATATTGCGGATCTTCTGTCTAGACTCACGTCCTAGCTTCCGACCGGGCCTTCGGATTTGGACAAGGTCATCACCATATATTCTTTGCTCTCTTCGGCTGTCTGGACCGAACTCTCGAGCGCTATCGTATACACGATCAGGCCGATCAGGAAATCGAGCAGCAATACGCCGTAGAATACTGTCCCGCTTTCGAATGCAAACTCGGCCCCGAACGCAAGCGCGATCGGAGCCGCAGCCGCGGGATATAGGAAAAGTAAAAAGGCCTGCGAACGGCCTACGGAACCGCTTCGCCAGGATTGCGACGGGTCGACGGCCCGCGGATAACGGGTTGAAAGCATGTTTCCAAATGACAGCAGGAACGTGGCGAAGACCAGGGTTACCGCAAGTGCTTCACTGACGCTCGACAAAGTAACGGGCATGCGCAGCAGCGCGCAGAACAGCGATACCATTGCCAACTCGAGAAGGATGAAGAATAGTGCCGCAATATTCTTCGCTTTTAAGACCGTGCCGATGGAGACTGGCATGACGAAATAAGCCTGCACAGCGGAGCGATCCATTCCGAAGCTGTTCCAGAAGCAAACGTCTCCCAGAAGCATCAATGCGTATGCGCTGACGACGGTCAGGTAGTTGGTTCGCATGAACGACTCCGTATCTTCTCTCACCGCCATCGGCAGCCAGATCAGCAGTCCGAACGAAAAGCCCATCAGGAAGAGCAGCCGAAATCGCGCGGAGCGGCTCAGCATCCGAACTTCTTTTTCCACTAGTGCTCCGAGAGGGTCGGGAAAAATGCGCGATGAACGGCGGAGAGCCGCATCGAGCAACTCACTCCATCGACTTGCCGATCTGCGCCGTGACTTAGCCTCCGAAGCGTCAAAATGGAGTGTCCGCTCGAATTGTGTACGGCCGAAATACCATGCCAATCCAGTCCAAGCCAGCAACATGAGGGCTGCGATCCCATCGGCGGAACCGATGGACAATCTGGCGGTGGCGCCCCATGGGAACGCGCGGCCGACGATATTCTGCATCATCCCCACTGATCGGACCGGTCCGCCTGTCGCGATGAACAGTTGCGGAAGGGCGGCGAGCAGAACAATGACGAAGATGATTGCCTCACGAAATCCTTTTCGTAAGAGCAACCTTCCGAGCAGGTCCTTAAGGCCCGCCGAGATGAAGAGATTGAACAACGCAAAGACAAGAACGCTGAGCGCGCCCCAGGCCGGCAACCGCGGGTTCACCACGATGCCGGCGCACATGCCTATCGACAACAGGAGCATCTCAATACATGTCGTGACCCGGAGGATTACTTCAATCGTGAACAATTGCCCATGAGGGATCGGGTACACGAGCAGCCGCGTGAGATCCAGGGACACTCCCGTGCTCACCATGATGATCGGCACGATCTGCCAGTAAATGAAGACCATGAGCATGGCGCTGGGCAAGCCGCGTTGGAGAAGTTCCAAACTATCCGGGTCGGCTACAGTTATGGCGAGCGCTGTTGCGATGAATGCCCACAACCCGTACCAGAGGAAAGCGAAGATGGCTGTGATTGGAAAACGGGTCCGGCGCGACCGTCCGTGATGGTTCGCCAGAGACCGCCACTGGGCCCAGACGATCGCGAGGGTTTGGCTGCCGATCACGAGAGCCACTCTAGAGCATCCCCGGTCCGCGCAGCTCCCACTACGCGCACGAAAATGTCTTCGAGCGTTTCAGTTCCTGTCCGGAGTTCGGCCATTGTTCCCTCCACTACAAGTTTTCCGTCGTGGATGATGGCAACGCGATCACAGAGCCGCTCTACCACCTCGAGGACATGGGATGTGAGAAAAATGGTGGCGCCTTGCCGCACCTGGTCGAGAAGAATCTCCTTCATCAAACGCGCGCCTACGGCATCAACGCCTTCGAAAGGTTCATCCATTAAGAACAATTGGGGGCGGTGGATGAGGGAGGCAGCCATTGCCACCCGCTTGCGCATGCCCTTGGAATACTCCGCGATCAATTTTCGGCTGGTGTTGTCCAGTTCGAACAAGGTGATGAGTTCTCTCGCCCGCTCGCGAGCCGTTGCTACGGAGAGCCGGTACATACGTCCGACGAACTCGACAAATTCGACGCCGGTCAGGTGATCGAAAAGCAACGACTCGTCTGGTACGACCCCGATCCGTGACTTGATCTCCACGTCTCGTCCCGGCATCGGCAAACCGAGGATTTCGATAGTGCCTGATGTCGGGGGTGAAAGGCCCATCAGCATGCGGATCGTCGTAGTTTTTCCCGCGCCGTTTGGTCCGAGGAAGCCGAAGAAGCATCCCCGTGGGACCGTCAAGGTCAAACCGTCTACCGCCGGCTTCTGGCCGTACGTCTTGCGAAGATCGCGAACGGCGATGGCAGGTAACGGATCGTCGGTCATGACTTTATCCATGGTACAGGCGTTAAAACGCCGGCACAGCGGGCGAAAGTAACCGTGAGCGTTCGACGCTATGAAATATAGTTGGCGTTCCACGGGTCCAACAAATGCCGGGCTTTCCGGCAACGAGAAAGAAAACGGAGGGAGTTTTATGGCAACACAAGACACACACTCGCTCGCCCCCACCGGCACCAATTCCGGTTCTGACACGGGCATTAAAGATAAAGTTTCCGACATGGCGTCGCACGCCAAACATACGGCTGCTGATTGGGGCCGCAGTGCCGCATCCGCAATGGATCGCAATCTGCAATCGGCTGCGGGCGCCTTGGAGAACACCGCTTCCAAGCTAAGGGAGCGAGTCCCGGCATCAGGCAAAGTGAACGACATTGCGACAAAGACGGCCGATAAGTTTGAGACGACTGCACGGTACCTGCGCGAGCACGACACTCGCGATATGGTGTCTGGCATGGAGTCGCTGGTTCGCCGCAATCCCGGCGCATCGCTTTGCGCTGCGTTGGCTGTCGGATTTCTGATCGGAACGGCAATAAAGAGGGACCACGACGAGTATTAAAACTGCCGTTCGTTGTTCCAAACACACTCGGCTGAGTGAAGTGTGAGGTGGGCGTGAACGACGCATCAGGTCGTTCCTCGCACTTCGGGATGTAGGAGGTTTTATGGACGATCCAGCCCGTTCGTCAGGAGGAGCGCTCGGAGAGTACGCCTATCAACAAGGTGGACGCGAGCGCCCCATGACCGAAGTACTGAAAGACATCGTTACCAATGTCCAGGAGATGGTGCGATCAGAGGTCCGCCTTGCACGCGTTGAATTGCGGGAAGAAGCCTCGAAGACCGCGCGGGCCGGAGCAATGCTGGCAGCGGGGGCCGTTTTGGCCATGATCGCCGGTATATTTGGGCTCGTATTCATTGCGCAGCTTCTGGATATGGTGATGCCTGATTGGGCGGCATCGTTGGTGATTACTCTGGCCATCGGTATAGCCGCAGCCGTATTGATTTCGAAAGGGCGCAGCCGTCTGCATGTGCCCACGCCGGAGAAAACAATAGAAAACGTGAAGGAGAACGTCGAATGGATGAAAAACCAGACCAAATCATGAGCCACATCGAATCGCAGAGGAACGAGTTGGGCCGCAACTTGAACGAACTCGAAACCCGCGTGAGGCGTACTACAGACTGGCGGGCGCAGTTTGACCGTAATCCGATGTTGATGATGGGTGTCGCTCTTGGAGGCGGACTCCTGTTAGGCACAATTACGGGGAGCAGCCGTAAGAGCAGCCGATCTTCGTGGTCCTCTTCGGCAAAAAGCTACGGAACCTCGAATGTGAGCCCTTCGTCAGGGTACACTTCACCGTCAAGTTACGGTTCCTCTTCACCCGGCTACGGACTGGCGGGAGCGGGCGCAGGCTATGCGGCCGGCAAGGCGTCAAGCTCTTCGACGCTCCGCGAGCAGCGGAGAAAGGCCACCGATACGCTTGAGCAGATGAAGGCCGCCTTGATCGGATTCGCGACAGCCAAGGTGAAAGAGTTTATGACAGAGGCGCTGCCTGGATTCAACCAGCATCTCGATGAAGCGGAGCGGCGTCATCAGGAATTTCACCAGGCTGGCCGGGATCAACAGGGTCAGCACAGCCCGAGCTACGGCCAGGGGACGTCCGAACAGCAACGCAGTGATTACGGGTCCGGCCAATCTGGGCAGTATGGCGCGGGCCAGCAGCCCGGGGAATCGTCTAGAACCGGATCGACAGGAACCCAGACAACTGGCGCGACTCGTACGGAGCAATCTACGAATACGCCCTACAGTCAGGATCCTATAAAGACGGGATTGAACACGTAACGAACCCTGACAACCTGGGAAGAAGGAGGCGGGACCGGATTTCCGGGTCCGCCTTTTCGTTCACATAACCTTCTTTCTAAAAATGAAGATATGTTGGCGCGGAAGGTCGCTTAGCGTCTCCGCCAGTTTGAATCCCTCCGCCTCAACCTCGGCTTTGGCTTCCTGAACGCTCATCTTGTGCTCGGAACGAATAGGGATGTGTGGATCTTCCTTTCGATATTCGAGCAACACCAGTCGTCCGTCGGTCTTAAGCGCCTGCTTCATCTTCTGCAGCATTCTCTGAGGTTGCGACAACTCGTGATACACATCGACCATCAGGATCAAATCGCAGGATTCCGGGGAGAGATGCGGATCCGACTCTGATCCCAAAATCGGTTGGATATTGGTAAGTTTTGCTTTCGCCGCGCGATCTTTGAGTATGGCGAGCATTTCAGGCTGAACGTCGACCGCGAGTATTTTTCCCGTAGGCGCTACACGCTTCGCAATTCGAATGCTGAAATAACCGACACCAGCCCCCACATCGGCGACGACCATTCCTGGTTTTATTCCAATTTTATCGAGCGCTGTCTCGGGCAATTCCTCGATTTCGCGTTCAGACCGCTCCAGCCAGTCCGCTCCGCCGATGCCCATGATATTCGCGATTCTCCTGCCGGTAATCGGATGTTCGGATTGAGCTGTAATGATACTTACGGTCAGCGCGGCGAGAAGAAGTTGCTTCAAATACATGATCGACTTACAGTGAAGAATACAATACCAATATGCTTTCAGCCAAAACTGCGAGGCGGGTTGTCCTGCCGGCCACAGTCCTGGTCCTTTTTTGCGCCGCAATTGTCACAGGGTGCAGTAAATCGCGAGACGCATCCTTCATAGGTACGTTTCGCATGGGCGAACGGGTACAGTTGGGACCGCTGGTGTACCAGGTACTCGAATCCGATTGGCGAACCGAACTCGGCGGTGGCGGACGGACGCCGAAAGACCGGTATTTGTTCGCGAAGGTAAGTATCACAAATAGCTCGGGATCGCCCGTGTTGGTACCTGGCTTCACCATTGAAGGCCGCGGCAAAACCTACTCCGAAGTATCCGAGGACATGGACAAGGTGGACAACTGGTTAGGCCTGCTTCGCAGTATCGGACCATCCCAGACTGAGCAGGGTTGGGTAGTCTTCGATGCGCCTATGGCCGCCTACAAGATGATTGTCACGGACGGCGGCGAGGTCGGCGCGGAGAAAACGGCTCATGTCGAGATCCCGGTTCACCTCGAGTAATCAGTTCTGCTGACCTGGCCTGCTTTGTTATCCTGCGATCAACGCATGGCGCAAATACTTGATGGCAAGTGGGTTCGTGATCAGATCCTGAGCGAATGGAAAGATCGGTCAAGCTGCGCTCGGCGCGACGAAACGCCGTCCCGGACTTGCCGTCATCCTCGTTGGATCGGACCCGGCTTCGGAGATTTACGTCCGAAACAAGATCAAAGCGTGCGAACAGATGGGCGTGTACAGCGAGAAGCACACCCCTTCCGAATCAGTGACGACCGAGGAGTTGCTCGAACTAGTTGAGTCTTTGAACCAGCGGGACGAGATCGACGGGATTCTTGTGCAGATGCCGTTGCCTCGCCAGGTGGACTCACGGAAGATCCTGGTTGCTCTCCGGCCCGACAAGGACGTTGACGGATTTCATCCAGTGAATGTCGGCAATCTGGTCGCAAACATTCCCGCTCCGCGACCATGTACCCCCGCCGGAATAATCGAATTGCTGAAGCGGTACAAGATACCGATCTCCGGCCGTAACGCGGTGGTGATCGGACGAAGCGACATTGTGGGCAAACCAATGGCTCTCCTGCTCCTTCATGAGAGTGCGACCGTGACGGTCTGCCACTCTCGTACGTCCAATCTGCCCGAGGAATGCCGACGCGCCGACATCCTGGTTGCCGCCATTGGAAGGCCCGCCTTCGTCACCCGCGACTTCATCAAACCGGGGGCCACGGTAATCGATGTCGGAATCAACCGCCTCACCGATCCAGCCGAGATGAAGGATATATTCGGCGATGCCCCATCCCGTTCGGTGATCGGCGATGTCCATCCGGTTCAGGTCGAATCGGTAGCGGGCGCCTTCACGCCCGTACCGGGCGGAGTCGGCCCCCTGACGATCGCCATGCTGATGGTGAACACGATTCAGGCAGCGGAACGCCATCTTTCATGATCCGCGCCGGTCTCACCGGCGGCTTGGCATGCGGTAAGAGCTTCGTCAGCCGTGTGTTCGAAGAACTCGGATGTCACGTTGTCCGCGCCGACCAGCTCGGGCGCGAGGTGCTGATGATAAACGGCGAGGCCTATCAACCCGTAGTCGATCTTTTCGGACCGGCCATTCTCGACGGCGAAGGCAACATCGATCGAAAGAAGCTGGCCGCCGTGGTGTTTGCCGCGCCTGACCGGCTTGCTCAGTTGAACGCCATCGTTCACCCGGCCGTGATTCGCAGGGAGGAAGAGTTTCTGCGCCAGTCGGAGTTGTCCGATCCCTCCGGAATTGGGATCGTAGAAGCGGCGATACTAATAGAAACGGGAAGTCACCGCCGTTTCGCCAAGCTGATCGTGGTCGTCTGCACCCCCGAGCAGCAGATGGAGCGAGCGCTACGCCGTGACGGTAGC
Organism: Bryobacteraceae bacterium; assembly: GCA_963825845.1. Taxonomy (GTDB): domain Bacteria; phylum Acidobacteriota; class Terriglobia; order Bryobacterales; family Bryobacteraceae; genus DASQDN01. The sequence goes on from CAWGVL010000073.1 coordinate 61,924, forward strand.
ACTCCGGACGAGGTGCGAGCGCGCCTTAGCCGGCAGATGCCTGTGGAGGAAAAGCGCCGGTACGCCGATTACGTAATTGACACGTCCGGCACGAAGGAGTCTACCGTGGAGCAGACCACGGCGGTCTATAAAGCACTTCGGAGTTTGGAGAGATGAAATTGCGAGTTCTGCTATTAGCCACCTGCTTGATCGCCGGGTTTATCTTCATCACGAGTCGGGGCAACCCGGTATTTGATCGTCTGCTGGATCCGATCCGCGGCCGTGCCGTGGCCTGGAGCGGTCCGGAAAGCCCGCGGACGGCTGGTCTGAGTTCGGACGAGATAAACAACATCGACATCTATAAGCGGGCTCGCCTTGGCACTGTGCACATAACCAGCACGGTGTACCGTCGTGGCTGGTTTATGGAGGTGATCCCGTCGCGTGACATCGGCAGCGGATTCATTCTCGACAACGCGGGAAACATCCTGACCAACAGCCATGTACTGCAGGGCGGTGGGAAAATTCAGGTCACGCTCGAGAATCACGACACCTATGACGCGACGGTTCTCTATCGCGATCGAAGGAATGACCTGGCCCTGATTCGAATCCACCCGAAGAAAAAGGTCGAGGTACTGCCGCTAGGCGATTCCGATCCTCTGCAGGTAGGGCAGAAAGTTCTCGCCATCGGCAATCCGTACGGTTTGGAAGGAACGCTGACAACTGGTGTCGTCAGTTCCCTCGGGCGCAATATCCGTGATGAAAAGGGAATCGAACTCGAGGGCATGATCCAGACGGACGCCGCGATTAACCCGGGCAATAGCGGCGGGCCTTTATTGGATTCCCATGGCAACGTGATCGGAATCAACACGGCCATCTATGGCAGCGGCAACATGGGTATCGGGTTCGCGATGCCGATCAATCGTGCCAAAGCGATGATCGAGGACTACAAAGCCGGAAAGTCATTCAGACGTCCGCGGATTGGCCTTGCCGTCGCGTACGTGGCCGGCGACATCGCTGAAGCGCTGCAGCTTCCGGCTGAAGGCGGCTTGTTGATTCAGGGTATTGAGCGCGGGTCCGCGGCAGAAGCTGGCAGGTTTGCGCGGACCACGGCAATATGTCGCGATCGGCAACGTCGAAATCGGGGTTGGCGGCGATCTCATCATGGCGATCGAAGGTCAGCCAGTCGATCGAAATGACGCCATCACCCGTGCCATGGCTCGCAAGCGTCCGGGAGACCGGCTCGCGATGAAGATCTTTCGCAACGGCCGAACGCAGAACATAACGGTCATCCTGGGCGAGGATCCTGGAGACGCTTTATAACCCGTACCGAGGCAGCGCTTTTTGTCCTGCTGTTGATCCCGTCAGCAATTGTGGCGTGGGTCAACTTGGACATGCCTCAGTTCGGCGCTGTTCACGACGATAGTATCTATTACGTTTCCGCGAAAGCCTGGGCCACCGGGCAGGGACATAGAATCATCTCCCTGCCCGGCGAGCCCTGGCAAACCAAGTACCCTCCTCTTTACCCGCTGCTGCTTTCGGTTGTTTGGCGTATCGCGCCCGAGTTTCCTTCGAATCTGAGACTCGCCACGCTGTTCGCCTGGATGCTGCTTCCACCTTTGTTATGGCTGGTCCGCGTGCTATACCGGCGTTACGGATTTCCCGCATGGGCCGCATGGTTGATGATCGCAGTCCTGGCTGTCAACCCGTACGTGCAGTTGTTCAGCCGGTCGTTATTCAGCGAGATTCCGTTTACGCTCATGCTGCTCGGAGTTTTGCTACTGTCGCCTCGATGGGCGGCAGTTGCGGGAGTCCTGGCAGGTCTCGCATATCTCACGAGAACAGCGGGGCTGCCGCTGCTGATCGCCATCCCGTGTGTCTATGCGATGCGGCGAGAGTGGCGTTGCGCGGCTGTTTTTGTCGCAACGATGGTGCCGTTGATCGTGGCATGGAGTTTATGGAGTGGAACTCACAAGCTGCGGAGTGATGATCTCTACTTCATGTACTACGTCGATTACATCGGGTATGAGTTTCACAACGTAACCTCGTCCAACTTCCTCCTCGTTCTTTGGAAAAACTTCGATGCGGTCATGACGGGCATGGGATCACTGATACTTCCTTTCAGCGACTCTCCGATCACGAAGATTCTGACTCAGACCATTGCGGTAGCTATGAGCGCCGGCATTTACAGGCTGGCTCGCGATCGGGAAGAAGTGCGTGCTTACGCGATTTATTTTGCGCTTTTCGCCATGATGCTGGTCCTGTGGCACTACCCCCCAAACGCGCGCTTTCTCTTCCCGGTATTTCCACTTTTGCTGGCCGGGTTTGCTTACCAGGTCACGCATACGGTGCGGATCGTCCGAAAGGCCTATGCAGATCCGAGGCAGAAGAGCGCAGCGATCATTTTCACGATCGTACTGGCAATGATCACGTTTCCCATTCTCCGCAATAATTACGAGTTCATCTTTGAGATCGCGCCGTCCGCGCAACGGTCTGAACGCGCCATCAGTGCGGAGATTACCGCGTGCGCGATCAGAATGCGCGCCGAATTGCCGCCCGATGCCCGGATCGCTTCGCATCACGACGCGATTCTGAACCTTCTGACTGGCCGGACCTCCATGCGAATGACGATTCCGCCGATCTACTGGTATGAGGATCGGTTTGACGAAATGGTCAATCACTATATCCGCATTCCACAGATCGCGCGCGAGCATGGCATGACGCACGTCTTCCTACATCGCAGATTTCACGCCGATCTTAACGATGACCAGCACCGTCGATTCCTGAACGCAGTCGACCATAGCCCAGACCTGCGTGAACTGTTTGGGTGCGGCGAAGCGACTGTGTATGAACTCCGGTAATCGCCTCCTGCATTCTTCTGCTTATTCTCGCGCTCATGCCTTCGGATTCCTGGACGTTTCGCAAGATGCCGCAGTTTGGCGAAGGAGATGATGACGCGATTCTTTCTCCTCCGCGAAGTCGCTGGCGGATGGGCGAGGCTGTCGGGTCGCGAGTTTACGGAATGAGCCGTTCCAGACGAAGCGTCCGCCGCTGTATCCTGCCCTTCTCGGTGTTATTTGGCGGGTATTGCCGAGTTCCCCGTGGACCTGGAATACACCTGCTCCTCGTGTGGCTTCCGTTGCCGTTGCTCGCTGCCGTCTCCGCAATCAACTACAGTCGGCCTGGGAACCTTACCTTTCAGCCGCTGTTCTTACGGTGAATCCTTATACCGTCAGGTTCGCAAGAGCCTGCGCAGAACTGTTTGCACAGCGGTCCTGATCGCGGCGTTGCTTCTCCCGCGTGACCGGCCAATTGCAGCGGTTTGCTGGCAAGTCTTGCATAGGGTGCGCGCACGGCTGGTGTGGCCGTGATCGTTGTCGCCCCTGCTATCTTTCTCTGGCGACGCAAATATAAGAAAGCCCTTCGATTCACGATAGGAGTCACGCCGTTCGTGCTCGGATGTAATTGGTGAGTACGCGCGCATCGACTTCATAGAGCGGATCCAAATCTGCTCTTCATGTACGGCAGCTACAAACGCATGTCGCTCTTTGCCGTCGTGTATACCGGCATCTTACTCGTTTGGCACTCCATCCGGGTGAGCGATTCCTGTATCCGGTATTCCCACTATTTGATTTCGGCATGTATGTCGAATTCACACGCTCGGCTCAAGCATTGCAATCGTCGCACCAGCCTGGCGCAGCGATTGCAGTCGGATCCTTGCGTGCAATATTCTCCACGTTCGTGATCTGGAGTAAGGGCAGATTTTCTGCTGCATTCCATTCCATCCAACATGGCTGCACACCGCGCGAATTTGGCTCCAAACCGCGAGGCGTTCGCGTGGACGAGGGCACGTGATTCCGGTATGTCTTCACGGAAGACGAGCAGGCAAAGACTTCCCGGCGTATCGGACAGACCGACGAGATCTGTAGCATTTCGCACCGGATCCCTGGTGGTCCCGAGGACGTCACCGTAGTTACTGCGATGCGAGTTTTGCCTTGAATGGATTGAAGTTGGTATGGGTGTCCATGATATCGACACCTTCAACCTTTTTCAGCCAGTTTACAACCGCATACGTGAGTGGAGTCGCCAGCGCCTCGTAGATCACCTTACCGGTGTAGCCGGAAACGATAAGCGTCAGTATTGTCGAGATCGGCACTGTTCCGGCGAAGATGATCGTGATTACAAGAATGCTATCTACTGCCTGGCCAACTACTGTCGAGCCTATTGTCCGCATCCAAAGATGCTTGCCGCCAGTAAGTACCTTCATGCGCGCCATGACGAAAGAGTTCGCAAACTCTCCGGCCCAATAAGCAACCAGGCTGGCAACAATAATACGCGGCATCGATCCGAGCACAACCTCATACGCGTCCTGGTGCTTCCATTCCGGCGCGGGCGGCAACGCGACAATGAGCGCACTGATGCCTGTCAACAGAAGCGATGCCAGGAACCCGTTCCATATCGCGCGCCGGGAGCCCGCATATCCGTAAACCTCGGTGAAAATGTCACCAAATATGTACGTAATCGGAAAAAGCAGTTGCGCTCCGCTGAAGAGAAATGGACCCCACGCGATGAACTTAGGAGCCACCAGATTCGAAATCAACAGGACGGCAACAAAGGCGGACACCAGCAGATCGTAGTACTTGAAGTTCTGCGGGTATTCGTGCAGCAGTGCCCGGTTCCTCATGGCGGCTACTTGGGTTTGCATTTCCGCCTACTTTAGCACGAGAACTGCCATGCGCCCGTCGGTTTCAATTGCATCACCGGTAGCATTACGCGCTTTCTTTGGTACAGTGGCGCGCTCGACCAGCGCCAGTGACTGCACCTTTCCCGTGAACAGGAGATCGCTCACAACTTTCGCTCGCTCCCGATCGATTTGTGGATCGATTGCGTGGATAAACGTTCGATTTTCCTGCGAGAATTCGATACCGATGTCATGGGTCGATGACGATACCCAGACCGGTTTGTCCAAAAATGTCGCCGGTCGTCTCCATATCCGGAGATGATGTCGCTTTGCGAAAGTGTTGTTCTGCTTCTGGAAGTCGAAATCGGATCGCTTTCCGTCCAGGAGCAGGATCGACATGGGCGCTTCCTTGTACCCGCGCACTTCTGCGATCGCACGGACGGTCTCCAGAATCGACTCTGTGTTCTTCGCATGCGCGGTGCTCCAGCCTGCCGCCTCAAACGCTTTCACAAGTTGCTCCTCCGTACCGATGAACATCAGGTTTGTGATATCCGAGGGCTTGGGTGGATTTTCCGCGATCGTCTGGAACGGCTGGGAATTGACAACCGACAGCAACTCCGCCTCGTCGCGGATGGCTTCTAGCTCGGGCTCGCCTGCCGCCTCAGCCCATTTCAGAGGCTCTGACAGACGCAGCTTTATTTCTACGCCCGGTTCATACTTGATCTCCCCGGATGGCTGAGCGGTCAACACCGCTCCTTTAGCGGCTTCCAGGATACCCGCGAAGCCGGCGTTCCGCTTTGCGACTTTCCCGATACCCTGATCGATGCGGGCGGCGATTGTTTCCGACGCAAGAATCCCGATGATCTTACCCGTACTATCAACACTCTCACGAGCGTTGTCCACGTCGGCAACAATGGCCTTGGTCTTAGCGCCGCCGAAATCATCGAATAAGACGTTGACCTCGGCGCGCTCATCTGGCTTCGCGGCGGGCTTCGTTTCCGTGATTCGGCCTTTCACTTTGACGCCCGTCGGAAGGACCACCTTGCTCCCCTCCACCACCGGCGTGATCGTCACCGCTTCTACGACTTGGTCAACCTTTGATGTATTGCTCGACACGGGTGTGCTGAGCCGGACAATGAGTTCAGTTCCTGCGGGAAGGGTGGTTTGCGCGATCGCGACGCATGACCACAACAGGAAGACAGGCAAGAGCTTACGCATACAACGTTATAATGCGGGTGTGACGCCCCGATTGTTGATGCCCTTGGTGCTTATGGCTGCTTCCCTGGCGTGCAATCGCGCGCCCGAAAGCAAAGAAGCCGTTAGGGAAGGCGTCATTGAGCACTTAAATAAGAATACAGGTTTAGATCTCAAGTCGATGGACGTTGTCATAGACAATGTCACCTTCGAGGGGAATCGAGCCACAGCGTCGGTGTCATTCAAGCCGAAATCGAGCCCAGCCGCTGGCATGTCGATGAACTACTCGCTTGAGCGGAACGGTAAGAAATGGGTCGTTCAGAAGACGGCGGGTGGTCATGGCGGAGGCTCCGCGACGCCGCCTCCGGATCCAGGAGCGCTCCCTCCCGGCCATCCTCCCACCGGTCAGGGGGGCGGAACCCAAAGCAAGGGTTCCGCTGACTTACCGCCCGGGCATCCTCCTGTCGCGCCCCAAACGGAAGCGCCTAAGAAGTAGATGTCGCGCATTGCAGTACTCGGGGGCGGACCCGCAGGGGCGTTCACGGCAGAGAGACTTGCGCGCGCAGGTATGCGCGTTACTTTGATTGACGAGAAACTCGCGTGGGAAAAGCCATGCGGCGGTGGACTCACCTACAAGGCATACAATCAGTATCCTTTCCTGTTCAATAACGACACACCGAAAAAGATCCTCAGCCGCACACGCCTTGCCTCATCGAGGGCCGGCGCGGCCGAACTCGAACTCACCAGGCCGATCCTGATCTATTCGCGATTCGACTTAAACAACATGTTGCTTCGCCGCGCTGAGCAGGCCGGAGCTCAGATTGAGAAGACGCGGGTAACTGATCTGTCGCGGACCGGAGAAGGTTGGCGTCTGCGGACGCTCGCGGGAGATATAGATTCGGACTTCTGCGTGGTCGCCAATGGAGCTCGTAACGCCCTGCGCGATGTCGGAACGGAATGGACTTCGGGCAATAAGATGGTGGCACTCGGGTATTTCATTCCCGTCGATCGCGACCACATAGACATACAGTTTCTATCAGGATTCGCAGGGTACATCTGGGTGTTTCCTCGCCAGGGACATCTGTCCGCGGGCATTTGCGCCAAAGGCGCATCCTCACAAGTGTTGCGCCGGATATTGGAGTCCTACCTCGCCGAGAACAACATTTCCTTGAAGGGTGCTACCTTTTACGGCCATGTCATACCCTCCCTCGAGAAGCCGCAGTGGCGATCCAATCGTGTAGCGGGGGCCGGATGGCTCGCGGTGGGAGATGCTGCCGGTCTCGTCGACCCCGTGACGGGCGAGGGCTTATATTACGCCATGAGATCGGCGGACCTGGCGGCGGAAGCGATCCTGTCTGAGACGAAGCAACCGGAGGTAGCGTATCGGTCATCGCTGCAACAGGAGTTCCTTGACGAGATGGAAATCGCGTCAAGGCTCGCCAGCCGCTTGTATCTGGGCAGATTCTTGTACGGTGATGTTCCGTCGCGGATGATCCAGTTCATGCGGCGGAGTCCGACGCTTTGCCATATCCTGCAGGATCTATTCGCCGGCACGCAGGGTTATCTCGATCTCAAGGCGCGCCTCATGGAGTCATTGAACGGCACCATTCGTGACGTGTTGATCAATTGGTATTTCCGGCGCGTCGTGCCCGCGGCTTCCACAAGAGTCTGAGCCGCGGCTAAATCGCAGCCAGCTTGAGTGGAATCGCGTTCCCGTCGGCACGAACCGGTTTATACAGATTCGTCAACACTCGCTCCAAGAGGAGGCTGACCATGGTGTTCGCCTGTTCATACGGATCGGGGTAAACCGTAACGTCGATCTCCTCGTTCCGTGCTCGCAGTCGCTCGGCGTCGGCAGGAGTTACGAAAGCAACGATGTAGACGCTGCCATCGGAGAGCTTTTGAACTTCAAAGCTGTGATAACTCCTCGTCGCGAACAGGGGCGTTTCCGTTGCGGGAGCGTAACTGAACCCGTAAACGCCGTTTGGCAATTTGCCGATTCCCAGGCCTTCCTCGTTGCGGTTCAACGCACGAAGCTTATATTCATTCCGCAGTTGTTCTCTTTGCTGTTGGTCCATTGCTTTACTGGTCCAGCCACAACACTCTCACGCGTTGGAATCACGCCTGAGTTCAAGTCAGGCCTGTTCGAGACTCTAACAAATGATGTGAAGGGGTGCAGTCGATGACTGCATCGAATATTGTAGCAATGCCGGTTCGCGGGTCGTGGCATGAGCGTAGAAGCTGCGGTACCATTCGCGACATGGACATTATTGAGGCGATCAAATCCGGCGATAGAAGCCGGGCCGCGGAACTGCTGACCGCTGACCCCGGCATCGCCGAAGGGCGTACGCCCGAAGGAGTGTCTTACATCGCGCTTGCCATGTATCATCGTCAGCCGGACATTGCCAGTCTGCTCGCGGCGCGAGAAACGATTTGGACATCTATGAGGCCTGCGCGATGGGATACGGCGACCGCGTCCGGGAACTCGTCGTGGCCGATCCGGATCTGGTGAACAGCTTCTCACCGGACGGATTTACCCCGGTAGCTCTGGCGGCTTACTTTGGACATCCCGAGGTAGTCCAGGTTTTGATCGATGCCGGCGCAGACGTGAATGTGCAGGCTCGCAATCCCATGAAAGTTGCTGCGATTCATGCAGCGGTTTCTTCTCGAAATGCCCCAATCGTTAAAATGCTGCTGCATGCCGGGGCCGACCCCAATCTCCAACAGCAGCAGGGTTATACACCACTGCAGGCCGCGGTCGCGAACGATGATCAGGTTATCGTCGATCTACTGAAGACGTACGGAGCACGCTGAATGTTTATCTCGATCACCCGGCTACGATTGCGGCACTGGTGGTACTTGCCCGCATTCTTCTGGGGGAGCAATCGATCCATCGCTCAGGCGCGGAAAGCTCCAGGATTTCATCGTGGCTTAACATTGGCTGATCGCAAGCGAGCCTTCTGGACGTTGACAGGTTGGGAAAGCGAAGCCGCGATGCGGAAGTATCGGGGCTCCGGCGCACATCAGGAAGTCATGGGAAAGCTTCCGGGCTGGTGCGATGAGGCGGCTGTCGCGCACTATCAGGCCGACGAGCTTCCTCCCTGGACTGAGGCTTGGGAGCGCTTGGGGGCGGGACGTTTCATTTCGGTGCAACGTCCCTCTGCGGATCAACTGGCAAAACAAATCTCGGCTCCGCGTACCCAACCCCTGATTCAGCGATCGATCTAACCAGACTCAGTTCGTAGCGGATTTCTGGTCTGATGCTTGGGCTGGGGGCCGGAACGAACGCTCGACCGTGTCTTTGACATCGACTGACACCGGCTGATCGCGCCATAACCAGCGCATCATCTCGGGGACCATGGCGCCACCCTGCTTCTGGCCATGCTTGCCGATGCCCCAACTGTAGTTAACGTCGTATCCTTTCTCCGTCAGCGCTTTCATCAGACGAACGTTCTGCAGGAACCAGTCACGCGTCTCGTCGTACGTTCCGTCCCGCCGCGTCCCCCGATTGTCGTTGCGTCCGTCTTGAAGAAAAATACGAATCGGCTTTTTTTCGGATTTACGGATGAGCTCGGGATAAACGTGGCCGCCTCGAAGATTCACATAGCTGCCGACGATGCTGAGTACCTTTCGGAAATGATCGGGACGCTGCCACGCCACTGTGAATGCAGCAATTGCGCCAGAACTCGCGCCGCCGATTCCGTGCTGCTCGGGATCTTTTGAGATGTTGTACTCCTTGTAGAGGACAGGCAGCAATTCATCCACGATGACTCGAGCGTATTTATCATCCAGTGTGTTGTACTCGGTTGGACGATTCGTGTCGCGGTCGCCCCAATTCTTAGGATGCGGCTCGGGCTGATCGGGTCGTCGACCCGGATTGATGAACACACCGATCATCACCGGGATCTCGCGGCGGTAGATCAGGTTGTCCATCACGTTCTGCGCACGGACATCCCCTTCCGGCGCCATATAAGCTTGCCCGTCGTTGAAAATCATCAGGCTCGCGGGTTGCGCTGGGTTGTATTGCGCGGGAATGTATACCCAGTACGTGTGTTGTGTACCGGGATACGCCTCACTTGGCAGCGTGAACGGCCCCTTGATCTGGCCCTTCGGCACGCCGTCCTGCGGCAGAGAGTCGGGTCCGAGCTTGTAATATGCATCGGTATCGGGGCCCTGGTCCTGAGGCTGGGCGAACAAGGCCGCCATATTGGTGGCCGCAACAAGGGCCCATACGCATAGAAGGTGTCGATTCATGGTGATGGTTAAAGAAGGGTCGACTTCGTCCTACCTAACATACGCGAGCCAGGAGTCCGCTAGCAACAGTTCGGTGTCACGCTTCAAGCCACTTTCGCATCTCTGAGCGCGGTACCGCGCCCGCCTGCTGAAAGGCGAGCTGCCCGTTCCGCATGACCACGAAATTCGGAATGCTTTGTATTCTGAAACGCGAGGCCAGGTCAGGATGAGCCTCCGTATCTACCTTGAGGACGAGCGCCTGCCCAGCCATCTCGTTCGCCAAAGCCTTCACCTCCGGCGCGACCATCCGGCAAGGTCCGCACCATGACGCCCAGAAGTCGACCAGGACCGGCACGCTCGCCGACCCGACGATCGCGTCGAAGGTAGCGCTGTCGGCCTCGATCGGCTCGTTCATTGGGGACAATGCTGCTTTGCACGAGCCGCAGCGTCCGCTGCTGGTCAGGTACTTCGCAGGAATGCGGTTTTTCGTCCCGCAGGATGGGCAAGCGCGGATGATCGAATCGCTCATCGTCTTCTCCTGTTGTCTTTGACGCCTTTTCGCGTTTGCAGGTGTCGTTACCGAAAGAGCATCAGAGTCGAAAACGCGGTGAGAATCACGACCGCCACCTCAAACGCCTTCTGGGGAATATGGTGCACAATCCACCGGCCGGTCATCGCGCCGATCACTACTGCGGGGAGGAGGCCCGCGTCAAACGCGAGGGATCGTCGTGAAATCATCCCATGCCACAGATACACGGGTACCTTCGCAAGATTGATGACAAAAAAGAACCATGCGCCCGTGGCGATGAACTCTTCCTTCCCGAGCCGCTTACTGAGGAGATACAAGTTCATCACGGGTCCCGCGGCATTCGCGACCATCGTGGCGAATCCGGCTGTCACTCCGTACGTTGGAGCGTGACTGGTCACCTCCGATCCCGAACTCCGGAACCGGCGGACCAGATAAATCGTGAGCATGACAAACACTGATTCCGCCGACGATCGGCCGGAGAAACCGCTCGTTCAGCGTAAGCGCAATGGCGCCGATCACCATACCGGACGCCACCCAAGGCGCAAGCGTAAAGAGCTTCCATATCGCCGTATGCCTGCGCCAATACAGGACCGCGAAGATGTCCGCCGCGCAAAGCAATGGAAGAAGCCACCCGGCCGATTCCTTTGCATCGCTCAGCATCACGGCCATGAGAGGCACGACAAGAATGCCTATTCCCGGCACTCCGGTTTTCGCGACACCAACCAGGTAGGCGCAGAAACACCCGATCGTCCACTGCCACCAACTGAGTTCGGGCATCAGGCGATGCGCGTAGCTTTGATGAGGCGAGTCGGCTGCGCGAGCAGGTCGGCCGAAATGGCTCGGAAGGCTTGAATGTGGGCCGAAGCTGAGTGTTTGTCGAGCGCTTCTTCGGATGTCCAGTTCTCGTAGAAGATAAAGCGCCCCGGTTCATCGTTGCTGACATGCAGGTCGTATTGAACGCAGCCTTCCTCCTTGCGCGTCGGTTCCACAAAACCGAGGAGATGCTTGCGAACTTCTTCTTCTTTTCCGGGCTTCGCGACGATTTCCGCCACGACGGTAAGCAGGGTCTGACTCATGGGAGTAACTTCGATCGTCGCACACAGGCGTTCAATTCCCGATCATTGCGCGTCGTGAGATTGGCTTGTATGGGAACCGGCGCTTGAATTCATCGAAGTCAACCGTAAGTCCGAGACCGGGGCGGTCGGAAAGCATAACGGCGCCGTTCTTCTGAAGGGGATAAGTGCCTTTCGTCAGCTCGGTGTAAACTCCGTCGTCAGCGGCCTCCCACTCTTGCAGAACGAAATTGCGGGACACAGACATGGCAGCGAGAGACGCGACGTGCGCAATAGGACCGCTGCATTGATGCGGGGCAACCTCGACCCCGTAAGGCTCGGACGCAGCCGCGATTTTTTTCAACTCGGTGATGCCGCCCACATGCAAAACGTCCGGCTGGATGATAGCGGCCCCGCGCGCATCCAACAACTGGCGGAACTCCCATCGGGACAAAAGACCCTCTCCGGTCGCGATCGGAACAGGACTCTTGGCGGCGAGTTCGCCAAGACCCGCGGGGTTCTCGCGCAGCGTCGGCTCTTCGAAAAACATCACGCGATACGGCTCCAGCGCCTTGGCAAACTGGAGAGCCGATCGAATGCTGAACGTCTCAGCCGCCTCCAGGCCGATATCCAGGTCGTATCCTACGCCCTTTCGCACAGCCTCGACCTCGGTAATCGAAGATTTGATTCGCTCAGGTTCCGTGCCTCGGAGCGGAAGCGTCCACTTCACTGCCGTCCATCCGGCTGCGCGGGTCGTTTGGGCCAGGTCGTGGAACTCCGCGGGGGTTCGGCCTTTCAGGCTTGCGCTCCAGTGTGTGAAATAGGCGCGCAGCTTGGGTTGTGCCGCGGCGCCCAGTAGGCGGTGAACCGGCACACCCAGACGCTTCGCCTCCAGATCCCACAGTGCGATGTCGACAGCGGACAAGGCCGTAAGCGCAACCGGTCCGTTCCGCCATCGCGATAGCCCATAATACGAGCGCTTCCAGTGATCCTCGATGCCCGAAGGGTCCTGTCCAACGAACGATGGCTCCAGCCATCGAAGGCCGGCTTCGACCATGTCCGCGCGTGTTTCAAGCGTTGCTTCACCGAGGCCGGTAAGGCCGCCATCCGTATGGACCTCCAGAAAAACGAGGTCACGCCATCGCAGTGTCACTTTGTGAATGTCGAATCGCGTGATCTTGACTGGAGGCGGCGCCGCGAGGCATGGCAAAGCCGCTCCGCCAAACAACAGTTGTCGCCGGCTGAGCATGGATTGAGTTGGAGCGATTGTAACAGGCTCCCTTGCTAAGCTGGGCTCAACCATGCAGATTTCAGAAGCCAAGGCCGCCCGGTTGCGGCGGTTAGCCACAGCGGACGGTGTGATCGCAGCGATGGCAATCGATCAGCGCAAGAGCCTGCGAATGATGATCGCCGGGGCAGCAGGCGTTGCGACCGAGGCGATCACGGACACACAGGTGCTCGAATTCAAATCGGCTGTCGTTCGTGCCTTGACTCCGCATGCGTCGGCCGTCTTGATCGATTCCGAGTTCGGCTTGGGCGCGTTCGCTGACCGCGCGCCATCCTGTGGCCTGCTGACCACCTATGAGATGGATGGATACGAGAATCCGAGGCCGCATCGAATGCTCGCGCTGATGCCGGAACTCTCAGTACGACGGATGCGGGACATGGGCTCGGACGGCGTGAAGATCCTGCTTTCCTACACGCCCTTCGACGACGCAGAGTGGAATGATCACAAACTCGCGATGATCGAGCGGATCGGCGCCGAATGCGCCGCACTCGACATGCCCTTCTTCCTGGAGCCCGTCGGATATGACGTCGGTGGCTTGGACGTGAAAGGACCGGAGTACGCGAAGCGTAAGCCCGAGATCGTCCTGCGCACCATGGAAGAGTTGTCGAAAGACCTGTATCAGGTCGACATCTTGAAGGTGGAGTTTCCGGTGAACTCGGCGTACCTCGGCGAGGCATATTCGCGCGACGAGGCTCTGGATTGGTACCGGCGCGTCGATGCCGCTGCCCGGCGGCCTTACATCTATCTGAGCGCCGGCGTGAGCGCGGCGCAGTTTCGAGAGCAGTTGACTCTGGCGAGCGAGTCCGGAGCAAGATATTCGGGCGTACTGTGTGGTCGCGCGACTTGGCAGGATGGCGTTCCCGTCTATGCAAAGCAGGGGCGCAAAGAACTGGAAGAGTGGCTGAAGGTAGATGGCGTTGCAAACATCCAGGCGGTCAACGACTGTCTCCGGTCGGCGACACCCTGGCAAAACCGGCTTCACTAAGGATCACACCGAGGGCCCGGTGATCTCCAGGCACAGAGAAGGTCTTGTCGAACGAGAGCGTCACCGCGGAGCCTGAAATTGGCTTCGTTTCGACGGTGTAGGCCCCGGGACCCGGAAACGTCTGCTCATGGATCACGTTGTTGTCGATCGCAACGGTGATCTTCCGCGCGGGCGCCGGATCGGGGATGAAGATCTTTAGCTGAACCGGCGCGGGCGCAGGAGGCGGCTTCAGAAGCAGCATTGCGCGGCCGCTGGTCCACCGCCATTGACCCTCGAGTTGGTAAACGCCGCTGACAATTTGACTTTGCGCCTCCGGCGCTGTCATGGGCAGATATGACAGGGCAGGTTTTCGCTCCAACACTGCGTCAACGCGGACATGATCGATCGGGCCGGTCGCGATGTCGAAGGGGCGAAATCCCGCGGAAGCCGTCGAATATCCGGACCGCGAGTTGAGGCCGATCAAACGGAACGGCAGGGTCGCCGTTATGTCACGTTCCAGTACCGGAGCTGTCGGCGCGGTTATCGAAAACGGAAGCGCCAATGCGCTTGATACGACCCACTCTCCATCCTGGACAGCCTGCGTACGCGAAAGCGGTAGGGCACCCTCCGATTCCAGGTAGAACCGAAGTCCCCATTCGGCATTGATCCATACGCGCCTCTCAGCGATCTCCTTACGAATTTGCGAGGCGATCTGACGATAGCCATCCCAATGCTGGTAGTTGACGAACGCAAGGCAAAGCCCGATCGCGACATTGGCCGCGAAAGCGGGAATCACCCACGGCCGTTGCTTCGAGACGAGAATTGCAATCGGAGCTGCCATAGGCAACAGGTATCGCGCCGATCCCGCGAAAAAAATGACCAGAGCGCTGGCGAAGAAGATCGCGACCCAAGCCGTAAGGAAATCGGGTTTCCGCGTCACGCACCAGGCGATTGCCATTGCGCCGATTCCGAACGAAACCCAAAACATTGGACTCGGATCGATAAAGAAGCCCAACGCTGCAAAGATCACACCAACGATCCAGCGGGACCGAAAGGCAAACGCGGACAGGGCGGGGAAGACAATCCACCCGGTATGGACAGTTAAAGCAGCCGCGTTCTTCAGCTTGTTCGCAATTTGTTGCAATCCATACGTCGAGAAATAGCCGGCGAGCACCGTCGCCGGTAGCGCCCCGCTGGTCGCACGCTCATAGGCTTGATAAACGGCAACCGCCATCACCGGCGTAAGCGACACTGTCCAAGCGGCTTTTGAACGGCGCGCGTGCAGCCAGCAGTAGACCATCAGAATCGGAGTTGCAAGGATCGCTTGATAGGCCGTCATCGCAGCCAGAACCAGCGCGATCGCGGCAAATCCCCACCGTTCGGCCACGAACAACGCAATTCCAGCCATCCAAAACGCCAGGAAAGGCAAGTCCGCTTCCAGCGAGTTGCCATTCACCACAAACGCGGGAACCGAAAGAAACAGCAGCGTCGCGCCGAGCGGCCAATCAGAGAATCGCTTCGCCAGGAACCACATGCCGATCGCCGCGATGATCGAGAACAGCATGTAGGCGGCATGAAACGGGACCTCGTAGACATCTCCGAATGTCGCCAGAAGGCCGGCGAGTATCCAGGCGTTTAAAGGCGGGTGTGGATGCCCGCGCATATCCACCTCTTCCCCCTGGAAGATGTATCGCGCGTGGCTGGGATGGGCGGGGTCGATGAGCGCATGCTGCGCTCCGAAAAGGTAATAGGGATCGTCGCCCTGGATCGGCTGCGTCAAAAACGGCAGCCGAATCAGGAGAACGACCCCGAGGATCAGGAGGATTTGCCGGGCTGCCAACGAACCACCGGTTTGCGCGCCGCGCCAACCTCATCCACACGGCTTGTACGCGTCAGATGCGGCGCCTTGAGCACCTGCTGCGGATCGTCGTCGATCTCTCCGGCTATCGAGATCAACGCGTCGGCGAACAAGTCGAGTTCGCGTTTGCCTTCGGTTTCCGTCGGCTCGATCATCAGCGCGCCGGGCACGATCAGCGGGAAACTGACGGTGTAAGGATGGAAGCCGTAATCGATGAGCCGCTTGGCGATGTCACCGGTACGGACCCCTTTCTTCACCTGTCGAGTATCCTGAAAACACGCACTCATGCATCGATGGAGCGTCATAGGGCAGATCGTAGTACGGTTCCAGCAACTTGCGCAGGTAGTTAGCATTCAGAACCGCATCGAGCGTCGCGCGTCGAAGTCCATCGCCTCCGTGCGCCAAAATGTACGCCAAAGCACGAACCAGGACGCCGAAGTTGCCATAGAACGCCCGAACCCGGCCGATCGACTGCGGACGGTCGTAATCCCACGTCCAGCGATCCTCTGCCGAGCGGCGCAAGCGCGGCGTAGGCAGAAAAGGCTCCAGACTCTTCTTCACAGCGACCGGACCCGCTCCCGGACCGCCGCCGCCGTGGGGTGTCGAGAAGGTCTTGTGCAGGTTCAGGTGCATCACATCGATGCCAAAGTCACCGGGACGAGACATGCCAACCAGAGCATTCATGTTGGCCCCGTCCATGTAGACCAAAGCGCCTTTGGAATGAAGTAGATCGGCAGCTCTGGTGATGTTTTCCTCGAAAACGCCGATCGTGTTCGGATTCGTGACCATCAGGCCGGCGACATCTTCGTCGACGAACTTCTCGAGCTCTGCCAGGTCGACCAGACCGCGATCGTTGCTCTTGATGTTCTGAACCGTGTAGCCGGAGATCGCTGACCGTCGCTGGGTTCGTTCCGTGCGCCGAGTCAGGGATTAGAATCTTCTTCCGCGGATTGCCCTGGGATTCAAGCAGAGCGCGGATCAGCAAGATGCCCGTCATCTCGCCGTGCGCGCCGGCCGCCGGCTGGAGCGTGACCGCATCCATCCCCGTGATTTCGGCCAGCATGTCCTCGAGCGTCGCAACGATTTCCATCGCGCCCTGTGAGAGCGACTCCGGTTGATACGGGTGCGCCCACGCGAGACCTTCCGTACGAGCGACGGTCTCATTGATGCGCGGGTTGTACTTCATCGTGCAGGAGCCCAGCGGATACAGGCCGAGGTCAATGGCGTAGTTCCACGTCGAAAGCCGCGTAAAGTGCCGGATAACCTCGACTTCACTTACTTCCGGGAAGTCTTCGATCTCGTCGCGAACGTTGTCGGCGCCGAGCGTCGGCCTTCGCGTCGACGGCAGGAACATCCAGTTCCGGAAGTTGATACCCCTTCTTCCCCGGCGAGCTGATCTCGAAGAGCAGGGGTTCGTTTTGTGTAATGTGCGGACGAGTCTTTTTGATCATCGGCCCGACCCTCCGTCCCGAAGCGCCAACTCTGGCTGGGTGACCGTTTCAACGCACTTCTTGAACTGGTCCATTTGGCTTCGCTTCGTCATTTCGGTGGCGCACACGAGCGAGCAGTCAGCCAGCTCGGGATAGAACCGTCCGAGCGGGAGGCCGCCGATGATCTTGTGTCTCCAGCGAGTTCGGCGTTGAGCGCCTCTGGTTGCGTCTTGAGTACAAACTCGTTGAAGAACGGCCCGGTAAACCGCAGATCGAGATCTTCCGGCGAGGTAATGAGCTTTCGCCAGGTTCTGCTCGGCCAGCTCGCGCAGCCCTTCTTTGCCGTAGACCGACATGAATACGGTCGCCATCAGCGCAATAAGCGCCTGGTTGGTACAGATGTTCGAAGTCGCCTTTTCACGGCGAATGTGCTGCTCGCGAGTCGCAAGCGTGAGGCAGAAGGCGCGATTTCCGTGCGTGTCCTTCGTCTCACCCACGATGCCGGCCGGGCAACTGACGAATGAACTTCTCTTTCGTCGCAATCATGCCGGCGTACGGGCCGCCGTAGCTCGGCGAGATCGCGAACGACTGCAACTCTCCAGCGACGATATCCGCCTCCCGAGGAGGCGTAAGCAATCCGAGCGATACAGCTTCCGTGAATACCACCACCAACAGAGCGCCGTGCTTGTGCGCCAAGTCTGCGGCAGCCTTGACGTCCTCGACGATGCCGAAGAAGTTCGGCGTCTGGATCACCACCGCGGCGGTATCGTTGCTGATCTTCGACTCGAGATCCGCCAGGTCGAGGGCTCCCGATCCGTCGACATATCCGAACTCCTCAACCGGCATACCTTGGTGCTGCGAGTACGTCCGCAGCACCTCGCGATATTCCGGATGGACGGTCTTCGAAACCAGAACTCGATCGCGGCCGGTCACACGCACCGCCATCATCGCCGCTTCGGGCACGGCGGACGATCCGTCGTACATCGACGCGTTCGCCACTTCCATGCCCGTCAACTGGCAAATCATGGTTTGGAATTCGAAAATCGTCGTCAGCGTGCCTTGCGCGATCTCCGCCTGGTACGGCGTGTACGAGGTGAGAAACTCGCCTCGCGAAACAACCGTATCAACCATCACCGGGCGGTAATGGTTGTACACGCCCGCGCCGAGAAATGACGGCATAGCCCGTCGCGTTCTCCTCGCCGCGGGCGCGGAAGTAATCGACGATCTCGTATTCTGACTTGCCCGACGCGATATTGAGCGGCCGGTTGAGCCGGGCCTCCTCAGGCAGATGGGAAAACAGGTCTTCGATCGACTCAATACCGATCGTGTCGAGCATCTCCCGGCGCTCGGATTCCGACTTCGGCAGGTAACGCAAAGGGGACTTACTCTCCTATATAACTTCGATAATCTGCGGTCGACAGAAGATTCTTCATTTCGTCGGGAGTGGATAGGCGCATCTTGACGAGCCACGCGTCGCCATGCGGATCCTCGTTCAGATGCTCGGGCTTGTCCGCGAGCGCTTGATTGATCTCCGTCACTTCGCCTGAAACTGGCGAGTAGATGTCAGACACGGCTTTTACGGATTCGACAGATCCGATGGTTCTGCCCTGAGCGACGGTTGTCCCAACCTTCGGGAGATCCACATAAACGATGTCACCGAGTTCATGCTGCGCATGGTCGGTGATTCCGATGGTCCCGATGTCGCCTTCAACCGAGACCCACTCGTGTTCTTTGGTGTATCGAAAATTGTCGGGATACATGTTTTATTTGGCTCGCTTGTAGAAAGGAGTGGGTACGATTACGGCGTCAACGGGTTGGTTGCGGATCATGATCTGAATGGTGCGGCCAGCCTGCGCCGCCTCAATCGGGAGAATGCAAAGTCCGATGTTTTTGCCGGTCGTCGGTGAAGGGCCGCCGCTGGTGACCCATCCGGCCGCTGCCCCGTCGACGAATACTTCATATCCGTCGCGTCCGATGCCGCGGCCGGTCATCTCGAATCCGGCGAGAGTACGCTTGATGCCGTCTGCTTTCTGTTTTTCGAGCGCGGATTTGCCAATGAAGTCAGCCGTTTTATCGAACTTAACAATCCAGGCTAAATCGGCTTCGAGCGGTGTGATGCTGGCGCCGATCTCGTGACCGTATAGGGCCATCTTACTTTCCAGCCGCAGCGTGTTCCGTGCTCCGAGACCGCACGGCTTAATGCCGAACTCCTGGCCGGCATCGAGAAGCTTGTCCCAGATGCGGTTCAGCACGTTCCGGCGCGACGTAGATCTCGAACCCATCTTCGCCCGTATAGCCGGTCCGCGCGATGCGTGCCGGCACACGCCATCCACTTCGCCGTCCGTGAACCAGTAATACCGAATCGGCTCGAGTGGCGTACGCGTCAGCTTTTGCAGAGTCGGCAGCGCTTTGGGGCCTTGAATCGCGATCTGCGCATAGCGGTCCGACGCGAACTCGACCGTAGCTTTATGCCGGTTCATCAGGTTGATGTGGTCGAAATCCTTCTCCTGATTTGACGCGTTAACGCAGATGAAGAAATGATCGTCATCCACCTTGTGGACGAGGATGTCGTCGACGAATCCACCGTGATCATATAGCAAGCCCGAGTAGTGGGCCTGACCGGTCTTCAATTTCGAAGCGTTATTTGAGGAGACGTAGTCCACGAGGTTCAGCGCTTCCGGGCCGCGGACCTCAATCTCGCCCATGTGACTGACGTCAAACAGCCCTACGGCCGTGCGTACCGCGTTGTGCTCCTCGATAATTCCGGAGTACTGAACGGGCATGTCCCAACCGCCGAAATCGACCATTTTTGCCTTCATCCGACGGTGAACAGAGTTTAAGGGTGTTGCCTTCAGATTAGCGGCAGGCGGGGTCATGAAACCCCCAATCTAGCACACGGAGACGCTATGATTTGGCTATGGATGGGGCTCTTGAGGATCGGGACGCCGAAGGAGTGGACCTAACTCTCGTACGGTGGATGATGAGTTTAACGCCGGACGGAAAGATTGAGCGTTCTCGATTCTTAGCTCCGCGGCATCGCGAAGTTATTGCACGAGAATGATAGTAGTCGACGTCGCGGGCATTCTACGAGGCGCTCTCAGCCGGGGAGGTCGATTTCATTCTTGTCGGAGAACCGCAGCCGTCCTGCAAGGTTCTGCTTTACGAACTCACGCCCCGAGCTTAGCCTCTCCGCAAGCGACATTCTCGGCGCAGTTCAGGGACGTCGAGAATACGAGAGTCTTCTCCTCAATCGGAGGTGTTGGCCGTGCAGGGACGTCCTGTTCGGATAGCCTGCCAAACCTTCGGTCTACTCCTACGTCCATTTCTTCGCGAGCTAAGCTACTCTAACGACATGACACTGATCCGTACGCTGATGCTGGTATTGGCCGCAGTTGCTTTCGCCGCGGCCCAAGGTACAGGCGCTAAACCCGCTCCCGCGAAGACCGCTCCAGCCAAGGCTGCGGCTGAACCGGCCGGCAATCTTATCGACATAAATTCAGCCTCTGCGGACGAGTTGCAGAAGATCCCTGGAGTTGGACCGGCCTACGCGGATAAAATCATTAAAGGACGTCCGTATCACGCCAAGAACGAACTTTTGAATAAGAAGATTGTTCCGGCCGCAACCTATAACAAGATCAAAGACCAGATCATCGCCAAACAGAAATAGCCAACACGAATAAATGACTGACGCACAAACAACCGCAGTACCGATCGCATCATGGCTGCCCGCCCTTCTAGCGGCATGGATCATTCCGGGAGCAGGACACTTCATTCTGAAGCGCCCGGGACGAGGAATCCTCATCTTCATCTCGGTCACTGCAATGTTCCTGATCGGGCTGATGATGCGCGGTCCCATGTTTGAGCCGCAGGGCGGCGACCTTCTGACCACGCTGATCTATTACGGCGGGTTCCTTTCGCACATCGCCACCGGCGCAATGTACTTCATCACGATTGCGCTCGGCTACCATCAACCGGATGTTGCCGGGCACGTCTACGATTACGGGTCGAAGTTTCTGGTAGGCGCGGGATTGCTGAACATTTTGGCGATGGTGGATGTCCACGAAATCGGAACCGGGAGAAAAAGTTAGTGCCGAAGATGGCCTTATCTCACATGGAGACGGCGATCCTGTTCGCCCTGTTTACCTCCGTTGTGCTTGGAATCACAACGAAAAAAACCGATGCGGAGCGCATACGGTACGGTATCCAGTGCTTCGGGTATTTTATCGTCGCGTTGTTCGGTATCGGTTGGCTTATGTACCTCGGTCACGGTTGAGGCGGACGTCCACAAGTCCCTGTGCAAACTATTTCTTCCGCCTTACGGGGAGGTCCGAGTTTACCGGAATCGTTGGGCGAAGCGAATCGAACGATTGTCGTCTCGGTGTAGCCCGCCGGTGTTTCCTTTTTCTCGATCAATTGCTGCTGGGCTAGTGTGAGCTTACCTTGCGAATCCGGCAGGTACGTTGTCAGTTGCCGTGTACCGCCAGGGTCGATCGTCGCGGTGGTTTGACGCATGATGGCCATCTGTCCTGTTGAAGCAGATTCATATTCCGCGACATTCTCGACTACCTGACCACCGCTCGATACCGCCTCTCGCGTCTTCTTCGCGAACTCAGTCATTCTGCCGCTCGGATCACGCCGGAATACAGTCACGTTTTCAGATGTCTTCGGGCCCGATGTCACGACGGTCTGTTCGTTCTTCTCTACCAGGTCCATCGAGCCGTTCAAAGTTGGTCGCTCGATGGCGGTATTGCTCTCGACGCGGTTGCCGACGGTCCTCGTTACCTTCGTCGACCGCTCCGCCAGCTGGAAACTGCCATTGATGTCGCCACGAGAAACTGTACTTGAACTGCGGATCGTGCCGTCGGGTTCTTTGGTCTCTTCGATGCGCACGCGTTCCGGTGGCCCCGGAACTCCGTTGGGATCGTAGCGGCGGATGGTCCGCTCGATGACTTTCGTCGGACCCGACTCGCTGACCACTCGTTCTTCCACGGTCTCAACCGGCACAGTACGGCCGTTCACATCTCGCGTGATCTGGGACCGTGAGCCATTCGATTGCAGGGACCGGACGCCTTCGATGGGGCGGCCATTTACGTCGTATGTACGGGAGGAAATCGCGGATTGCTGCGCCCACGCATAAGAGGCCAGCAGCCACAGTAGACACTTCACGGGTTCAGACTACCACCATCCGCTCACAGTGTGTTAGAGTCCTCCAACATGAGCGCCTCGCTGAAAAACAGCGCGTTTGTGGCAATTCTTTCTGCTATTTCGTGCGCTGCAGAAACCCTAGTTCTCCGGAATTTCACTCTTATTGACGGTACAGGAAAGCCTCCTGTGAGCAATGCTGCGCTTCTCGTAACTGACGGCCGCATCCAGTATGCAGGCGCGGCGTCGGGAGCAAAGCCTCCGTCGGGCGCAACGACGATGGACTTAAAGGGCAAGTACGTCATGCCGGGGATCATCAATCTGCACGGTCATGTCGGCAACGTCATTGGCCTTGTCCAAGACCCGAAGAATTTCACACGTGCCAACACAGAACACAATCTGAAGCTTTATGCCTCGTACGGTGTCACCAGTGTCATCAGCATGGGCAGCGAACAGGATCTTGCGTTCCAGATCCGGTCGGAGCAACGCGCTGGGCGGCCGACTTACACGCGCCTGTATTTGGCGGGCAGAGGATTCACCGGGAAAGGCGGTTATCCGACGTCCGCTCCCGGGATGAAGGGCGTACCGTTCGAAGTCGAGACACCCGAGCAGGTCAAAAAGGACGTCGCGTGGCTCGCGGACAAGAAGGTCGACTTAGTCAAAATCTGGGTCGACGATCATTTCGGCAAAGAGCGGAAGATCCCGATGGATTTGTCGAAAGCCATCATCGACGAGGCGCACAAGCATGGGCTGAGGGTCTCGGCTCATATTTTCTATCTTGAAGACGCGAAGGGCCTGATGGAACGCGGGCTCGATGCGCTCGCTCACAGCATTCGCGACAAACCGGTCGACGACGCAACCATAGCGCTCATGAAATCGAAAGGCAAGTGGCAGCAGGCCGCTACGCTGACGCGCGAGATGTCGGCGTTCGCCTACTCCAGTCCCCCCGCGTGGCTGGACGATCCGTTCTTTAAGCGATCGGTGACACCCGATGTCATCGCGACGTTGAAAACACCCGGGCAGAAGGCGGTCGCTGCCGATCCCCGGTTCCAGACTGCTCTCGATGTAGCGAAAAAGAATCTGAAGCGTATTTTCGATGCCGGAGTAAAAGTCGGGTTCGGGACCGATACCGGGCCGCCTGCCCGTTTCCCGGGATACTTTGAACACGTCGAGATGCAACTGATGGCGGAGGCGGGATTGACTCCGGCACAGATCGTGCAGATCGCGACGCGGAACTCGGCCGAGTTTCTCGGAGCGAAAGACTTGGGTACTCTCGAAAACGGGAAGTGGGCTGACCTGATAGTCTTATCCAAGAATCCGCTCGATGACATCCGCAACACCCGGTCCATCGAGACTGTGATGATCGCAGGTCGAAAGGTGAACTGAAGATGAAAGCAGCATTCGTCGCATGCACCGTTGCCGCGTCGCTTTGCTTCTGGGCCGCGGCGCAGCAGCCCAAAGAAACTCCGAGTTGGGCGCCCAAGTATGAGCCGGCGAAGTATCCGCCCGGACATAAACCGCACACGAAACTCGCGGAACTGCTCGCAAAGAACAAGGGGAAAGCGAACTGGAGCGAGATGATCGTAAACGACGATTATCTACAAGCCGAGTACATCCAGGCGGCGCCGGGCACCAAGGTAGGAAAGCGCTTCCATCCGGACACTCGCGCATGGTGGGTCGTAATGGACGGGCAGATTCGCTTCGACATCGAGGGGCAGGATTCCTTTACGGCTACCAAAGGGTCGATGGTACAGGTTCCCGCACAGACGATCTTCTCTTTCGAATCCATAGGCGATAAGCCGTCGTTGCGATTTGAGGTGAACATCGCGAAAGCGAAGACATTATATCCGCAGGAAGTGAAACCGCCGGAGTTGCCGGGCGCGTCATTTATTCCCGTTGTCCTGAACCGCAAGCCATTCCCGTACGGCCACGAAAACAAGCCCCACATTAACCTTTACGAATTGGAGAAGAACCCGAGCTACAAGGGCAGCCGCTTCGTTCACGACGACAGGGCTGTTTCGAACATCATTTATGGATACGAGAAGAACCTGCCGAAACTCAACGAGAAGGATCGCGGGCATTATCATCCCGAGTGCGCTGAATTCTGGCTCATCATGCAGGGACAGATACGGTACCCGATCGAGAAGGTTGGGGTCGTGATAGCGAGCGAAGGCGACGTTGTATACGTGCCGCCGTTCACGTTCCATGCGCCCCGGTTCCATGGCGATGGCCCGAGTACGCGTTTGGCGATGAACGGCTTCCCGGATATTGCGCACTTACGCGATGCCCCCCACTAATATGTCAGCAACCGCGCGTCAGGCCGGACCCATCGACGTAAAGGGTGTCAGGCCGACGCGCGTCCGCCACACGGTCCTGTGGCTGACCGTACTTGCGTACATGGTCACCTACATGGATCGCGCGGTCATCGTCTTCTGCGATGCCGGTCGATCCAGAAGGAATTCGGATTCAGCATCATCACCGCAGGCTGGATCCTTATGTCCTTTCGCATCGGCTATGCGCTGTTTCAACTCCCAGGTGGCTGGCTCGGAGATCGGATTGGACCACGTCGAGCGCTGACCCTCATTGTGATGCTGGTGGAGTTTCTTCACCTCCGCGACAGCCTTGTGTTGGAATGCCGCCTCGATGATCGTAGTCCGGTTTCTGTTCGGTGTTGGCGAAGCGGGCGCGTTCCCCATCGCGACGCGATCGCTTTCGAGATGGATGCTTCCGTCCGAGCGCGGTTATGCGCAGGGCGTCACGCATGCCGGATCCAGACTCGGGGCTGCGTTCACGCCACCCATCGTAGTGTGGCTGATGACGCAGTACACGTGGCGCGCTCCGTTTTTTGTCTTCGGCTGCGTCGGCATTTTGTGGGCAGTTGTCTGGTATTGGTATTACCGCGATACTCCCAGCGAGCACGCGGAGCGTCAACCAGGCGGAACTGCAGTTGATTCACTCGCACATAGGAGAGCGATCGCGAACCTCGACAACGATTCCCTGGAAAGCCATCTTTTCTTCGCGGACTCTGTGGCTGATGAGCGTAATGTATTTCTGCTACTCCTATTGCCTGGCGACTTACCTCGAATGGTTTCCGACGTACCTCGTTAAACACCGCGGGTACAGCCTGAAGGAGATGGGATTCTACGCAAGTCTCCCTCTGTTGGCCGGGACTGTCGGAGATCTGGCAGGCGGGTGGATCTCCGACGAATGGTTTAAGCGCACGGAGAATGTTGTGATGGCTCGGCGAGTGATCGGCATGGGAGGATTTTTATTAGCCGCGTCCGCCATCATTCCCGCTACCTTGACCGACGACCCGTTCACTTGCGTTCTCTATACGTGTCTGGCGGTATTCGGGCTCGAGTTGACCGTGGGCGTCTCGTGGGCCCTGGCTCTGGACATCGGCGGCGATTACGCAGGGTCGGTATCGGCGTTGATGAATAGTTTTGGTAACATAGGCGCAGTTATATCTCTGCCTGTATTGGCGCATCTACAGGTCTGGTTCGGCTGGAATCCGCCGTTCTTCATAGCTAGCGCCTTGTGCTTGATCGGGGCAGTGTTGTATGCGCGTATTGATGCTAGCCGCCATATTTTCCGTGAGTCTGTATGACAATTAATCCAAATAAATGCGTTGCGTGCGGAAACTGCACTTATGTTTGTCCGATGGGCGCGATCTATATAGATCCGAAGATCAGGCGTGCCACTATCAACCGCGACGAATGCGTTGAGTGCTATGCCTGCTACAACGGGCTCAGTCAGGAGCATCTGAATCCAACTATGGTGAGAACCATGCGGAAGATGTTTCAGATGATGCGCCTCCGCTTCGACCCCGAGCCGGATGTTTGCCCGACCGCCGCCTTCGAGCCAGATGAACTCAGTTGGCCGCGCGTTGTCCGCCGCGCGTTTTCCGATCCTCGCGTACCTCACGAGTCCACCGGCGTGGAAGGTCGCGGCACCGAAGAAGTGAAGACCAACGACGTGTCCGGCCGCGTGCAGGTGGGAGAGGTCGGGTTCACGATCGAGTTTGGCCGTCCCGGCGTAGGAGTGTGGTTCAAAGATATTCAGACGGCGTGTCACGCACTTGCGGCTGCCGGTGTTCACTTTGAGAAAAAGAATCCCATCACATCCTTGATGACCGATGTGGCGACCGGCACGTTGCGGGAAGACATCATGGGCGAGAAGGTCATGTCCGCCATCGTCGAGATAAAGGTTCCGGTGGAGCGGACGGAAGAGATCATCCGGCTCGTCTGGGATATCGAGAAGAAAGTCACTACTGTCGTGACGCTCGGTGTGGGGACACGCTGCGATGAGACTGGCGACGAAACGGTGGTCGCCCCAATCCTCGAGAGACTGGGGTACCACCTGGAGCGAGCAAAGACGAATGTTGGTCTCGGCCGCGCGCTGACCGTCCCTGAGGGCGACCGCCAGACTGTAGGAGCTTCCCGATGACCAATACACTTCACCGGTTTGGACCGGCCGCTTCTTTCGGGACGACTACATCATCTTTGCGATTGCCAGCAAGGGCAAGAATGACCAGGGCGCCCTGGAGAAGCTGCGCGAGTTCCTGCGAATCGCGGCCACGTTTGGGCCTGTGAATCTTGGCGATGCACGAAATGGCGGAGCATTGCGCCCGTGCAAGAACATGCACCCGACATCCCATTGGGGGCGCGACATGACGCCTGATTTCGAGGCTGTTATTAACGGTTTGACTCATGTAACGACAGTGGCCGCCGTCTTCGACGATCGAGTAAAGGCTGAAGACTTCCTCAAGGCCGTGAGGGAAAAGGATTTCGGTCTCAGCATCAACATCTCAACGTCTGTTGATGGGGCGGATCAGTGCTGCCACGCGGCAGGGATCCCGCGCCACAGCGTGGGCTACTCCCTTGGATTTGAGGGAAAGACCGAGCATCTCCCAAATACACAGGTAATGATGCTTTCCACGATGTGCGGTCACGGGATGATCGCGCACTCGATGGCCAAGAAGATGATCGATTGGGTGAAGGAAGGCCGCCGGACGCCGGACGAAGCGGTAACGTATCTGGCGCGTTTCTGTTCATGCGGTGTGTTTAATCCGTCGCGCGCGAAGCGCATTTTGGAGGAGGCTCGTGTCGGCACTAAGTAGCGTTGTCTTGCAAAAGGATTTCGTTAAAGGCATCTACGACGCTTTCGCTCGTGGAGATGCCGCTGCAGTGCTGGCGTGTTTCGATCAGGAAATTCTCTGGGCGTACCCCGACAACGTTTTCTATGCGGAGGGGAGTCCGTTCAAAGGGCCGAACGAGGTATTCAATCGGGTGTTTCTGCGCCTGGCGACCGAATGGGAAGACTTCAAAATCGAACCCGTCGAGTTCATCGCAGAAGGCGATCGTGTCGTTGTGCTGGCTCGGGAGACCGGCACGTTTCGAGAGACCGGCGGGATGCTCGACGTGGAAACCGCCCACGTTTGGACGATCCGCGAGGGTCGAGTCATCGAGTTTTTCGCGTACACCGATACACTGGCATACAGCCGGGCGGCTGGTCTGGTACAGTAGGTCGCGAAGAGCTTTAGAATCGAACTTTATCCGGGAAGAATTCGCGGATCAGGTCCTCGTAATAAGGTCGCAGTTTCGCGACGCTCACCTTATCGTCGCCCTTTGAGTAAAGATCGTACGGGTTGAACTTCTTTACCCATTCGAGCAACTCTCGATCCTTGTCATTTAACAAGTAATCGTACGCGCCTTCCCGATGGATCGGATAGCAGGAATGGTAGCGGATCATGTACAAGGCCTCTTCCGGCAAATAGTCCTTGCAAACCATGTACATGTACTCGTCGTGGCCCCAGGAAAGGTCGACGTTTTCCAGGCCGCAGCCCTCCTCATAAACGCCGAGCTTCGTCTGCAATCCGGCGATCTGCGAGTCGGGGTTGTCGCGGAAGAACTCGTGATAGACGATCTTGTCCGACCACGCGCAGCCGACCGGGAACGTGTCGCCGACCACTGCCCACTGCGGCTCACCATCTAGGCAGAGAACTTTGCCAAGGTCGTGGACTAGACCGACCAGCTGAAACCAGCGCGGGTGGCCGTCACGCCGGATCGCTTCCGCAGTTTGCAGGTTATGTTCGATTTGCGAGAGGTCCGTATCGGGATCACTGTCGTCCACCAGCGTATTCAGGAAGTCCATCGCCTCCCAGATTCCCATCTGGCGACGGTCCAGCGTACCGTATTCGCGGCGTTTCGCGAGAGCGAAGTCCCGGGTTTGATTAGTGTGGTTCAGGCGATAGAACTCGCGCACTACCGGAGGCGCGTTGTCGTACACACGGTACGCTTCCTTTTCCTTGCCGGGAGCATACCTTTCGCCTACGAAATCATCCCAATCACTCAACGCTGGAAGTGGACCACTCATAAAAGTCATCTTACCGCCGATTTGTAACCTGGAGTTAACAGAGCGGATCAAGGTGTAATTTCCGCCTAAACTAGTGAGCAGCCGTGTCCCTACTTAGTCCTCGTGTGCGAGTCGGAGTCGTTGCGGTGTGTCTGGTGGCGGCCGTTTGGGTTTGTTTCGCAATTTGGCGGGCATCCCGAGCGGTCGCAGTTGCGGAGCGGGATGTCGTGGCGGCGGGCCGTTTTCCATTTACCTTGAAGGACTTGCATCCGGTCGCGAGCGGAGTGGAGCAGATCAGTGCTCCGGCCCAGTTCCACACCGGCGTCGTGTTCAAAAACCGGCTGTACGCCGCAGGCCCGGCCGGATTATTTACCGAAGGCGCGGAATACCGCGTAGGCGCACTGCTTGCCTCCTGCGCCCCTTACCGGTATCTCTGCGGCGGTTACATCGCTCGCCGCCGAACCTGAGTTGTGGATCGGGACAGCGGGCGAGGGGATGCTCGCTTTCGACGGCAGCCGGCTCCGCCATCTCCGGCCCGCGGATGCGAAATGCAGGAAGGTGACCACGGTTCTCGGATTGTCCGTCGGACGAGTCCTCTTCGGTACCGAGCAAGCAGGGTTGCTCGTATTCGACGGGACGAATCTCACGGAATTCCATTCCAGTTTGCGGGACATACACGTGACCGCGCTTGCTGGAAACGAGACAGATCTGTGGATCGGAACCCTGAATCGAGGACTGCTTCACTGGCGGGGCGGGCAGGCTAAACCAATAGAGGGTTTGCCGGACAAGCAAGTGCTCTCGTTGGCGATAGGTCCGGATGGGGCGGCGTATGCGGGCACCGCTCTCGGCGTCGCGGTCGTGCGAAACGAAGCCATCGAACGCGTCCTTGGAGAGGGCGTGTTTGCCCGAACTCTACAAATTGAGGGGCAGCGGCTGTACGCGGGAACGCTCGATCCGGGACTCTATGAGATTCCGCTGGGCGGCGGTCGACCACACTTCCTGGAAACGTCCGCGGCAGTTCGTGGACTTTTCGCCGGCGAGGGCCGGCTGTTTGCCGCGGCGGATCAGGGTATCTTCGAGGCGCGGCAGTGGTCTCCCGTGTTGCGACCGGCAAACGCAGTGCTGGCCGACAGAAATATTGCGGCTCTGTCGATGGATCATGATGGGCAGCTTTGGGTCGGCTACTTCGATCGGGGCCTTGACATCGTCGATGCCGCTCTTACACGGGCACGGCATCTGGAGGATCAACACCTGTTCTGCGTCAATCGAATCGTGCACGGACCTACAACCGCGGTTGCGACCGCCAACGGGCTGGTGTTGTTTGACGCTTCGGGGCAGAAGAAACAGGTGCTTGGCAAGGATCAGGGTTTGATCGCGAACCATGTCACGGATGTCAGTTTTCAGCGGTGAGGACATGGTTGCGGCGACGCCGGCCGGTCTGTCCTTTATCGCCCGAGATGGAATACGAAGTCTGTACGCCTTTCATGGCCTTGTCAATAATCACGCGTATGCTCTTGGGATGGTGAATGACCGGCTGATGGCGGGAACTCTCGGCGGCCTATCGGTTCTGGAGAGCGGGGTTGTCAAGGTCAGCTACACGACGTCGAACTCGCCTTTGAGACACAACTGGGTGACAGCGATCGCTCGCTCCGGTTCCGATGCTTTTGTCGGGACATACGGGGCAGGGGTGATTCAACTCTCGGAAGATGGCACGTGGCGCAGCTTTCCCGACGCGGGTTCACCGGTCGAAATCAATCCCGGCGCCATGATAGCGACGCAGGATAAAGTCTATGCGGGAACGCTCGGTAGAGGGCTCCTGATGTACGATCGTCATGATGGCCGCTGGCATACGATCACACAAGGTTTGCCTTCCCTCAATGTAACGGCGCTTCATATCGCGAACGGCCGGGTGTTCGCGGGTACCGACAACGGATTGGTCCGGCTCCCATGAAATTCGCTCTTGGTATTCTTGCGCCGGTATTGCTGCTGGGCGAAGCGGGCATCATCGTTCCCGTGGGTGTCAGCGAGCCCGACCCGGCGAAGTTGTCGCTGGAGGAGATGGACGTTCGAGTCCGCATCGACAACGGTCTTGCGACCGTCGCCGTGAAGCAGATCTTCCAGAACCGCACTCCGGGAGTGATGGAGGGCAACTATACCTTCTCGCTGCCCGGACGCGCGCTGATATCCGACTTCGCGGTCTGGGATGGTGTCACTCGCATTCCTGGAGTGATTCTGGAACGGCGGCGCGCCGAGGAGATCTACGCCGAAGCGAAGGCTCAGGTGATCGATCCCGGCCTCCTGCAGCAAGGTGAGCGCGACGCCGATGAGGCCCGGCGGACCAGCGTCTTCAGTGCGCACATCGTACCCATCCCGGCGTTCGGAACGAAGCGGGTCGAGATGGAGTACCAGGAGCGGATCCCGGTGGAGCAGTTGCAGTCGCTGTTCGCGCTGCCGCTACGGCCTGATGCGTATAGGGCTACCACGGTTGGACGACTGCGGATCGAGTTGGACTTGTCTTCACCTCACGCGATCAGCCAGTTCGAAGCGGCGAGTAAGGTTTTTCCGCTGACGATCAACGAACGCGCGCCGAATCGCATTCGCGCTGAATTCAGTGGGCAAAACGTCAGGTTGAGCGAGGACTTCAGTATCCGTTACGGCCTGGACCCGGCGAAGCGGGATTCGCTTGCGGTGCTTGCGTATCGCGACAATGCGGCTGAGCCGGGCTTCTTCGAAGCCTCAGCCCTGATCGGGGATACCGGAGCCGTCACGAACGGAGCCCCGCGGACAATCATTGCGCTCTTCGATACGTCATTGTCCATGCAGTGGGAAAAGTTGGAACGGAGCTATGCGGCGCTCGAGAAGCTGCTGCGCAGTCTTCGCCCGGTGGACCGCTTCCGATTGCTGCTGTTCAATTCGGAAGTTACGGCGTTCTCGCCTCAGCCCTCCGGGCCGGATGTCGTGGACAAAGCTCTGGAGTTCGTACGTGGAAGCCGTCTGCGGGGCGGCACCGATTTGCAGATAGCATTGACCGCAGCGGTTCCTCTGGCGACATCCGCGGACAGCTATATCGTTCTGCTTACGGATGGCAGTCCGACACGAGGCGGAGAGATCCGCAACGCGAAGATCTCCGAGTGGTACGCAAGCAAGACACAGGCTCGAACGTACGTATTCGCGGTCGGCGATGACGCGAACATCTCGTTGCTGAAGAAGCTTGCCGGCGACCGCGGTGTACTCCAGTGGGTTCGTTCGACGGAGCCGCTCGATTTTAAGTTGAATGCGTTTCTGTCAAAGATCGGACGCCGGCCGCTGGAGCAGATGAGCATGAGCGCCCAGCCTGCGTCGAATCTGCAGTTCGTGTATCCGCTGGAGCAGAGTGTCTTTCCCGGGTCGATGCAGTGGTGGGTCGGGCAGTACAAGCAGCCGGGATCGGCGACCTTCACCGTCCAGGGGCGACGCGAGAATGCGCCGATGCAGTTGAGTACCACGATGAATCTGCCCGCAAATGCCACGGATCATCCTCATCTGCCGAGAGCGTGGGCGAAGGCTCGCGTGGATGCACTGCTCGAAAAGATCGATCGCGATGGCGAGGATCGCGCGACCATCGACGAGATTATCCGCCTTGCGCGCAAATATAAGTTTGTAACTCCGTACACATCGTTCCTCGCGGCTCCGCGATCCTTATTGCGGCCGCGGCTGATCCGGCCCGGTGATCCTGTGCTCCGCGTCCGCACTGATGAAAGCATTACGTCCGTCGTCGCAATGTTCCCGTTCGGCCTGGTAAAGCCTCTCCGGTATTTGAAAGATGAGGATGTCTGGCAGACGCGGTTTCTTGCGCCGGCTGATATGGCAGACGGAACTCACACGGTGCGGCTGATCTTGAGGGACCGGCAGGGCCGAGCGTTCCGCGAGTCGAAGACTTTCGTGATCGCGAGTAAACCGCCGACCGTACGTGTGAAGTTGGACAAGACCCGGTTCAAACGCGGCGAGTCGGTGCGACTACGCGTTGGGGCTTCGGAAACATCGCGGAATGTTGTTGCTCGCATGTATGGCGTCTCGCCCGTGAATCTCCGATGGAATGATGACGCGAAGTGGAACACCGGTGAGTTCGTAATTCCGGCGCACCTGCCGGCCGGTCGCTATTCCTTGACAGTGACGGCGGAGGACTTCGCTCACAACCTGGGCCGCGAGGAGGTTTCGATTGAAGTCCTCCCATAAATGGCTGCTCGGGGCTGCGCTGGTTGCAGTGGCCGGGCGTGCGGAACTCGCCCAGTGGGTCCAGCATATTGCGGGTGCTTCGGCATTGGAATCGGTGTTCTTCCGGGACGTCGCGATGCCCGCCGGTGTCGTCAAGTCCCGGCGACCTCCGCGCGAGACCGTGGCCGAGTTGACGAAGCAGATCGCCGCCGCTCCTTCGCGAGCTGACCTCGTGACGCTTCGCGCGCACGAGGCTGAACTCAACCTCGATTTCACCACCGCCGAGCAGGATTGGAAGACGTACGCCCGGTTGGCTGCTGACAAGGCGGAAGGCGCCGTTGCTCTGGCCGACTACTACCACCGGCGATTGCAGCCCAAGGAGGAACTGGCGGCATTGTTGCAGGCGGCGAACCAGCCGGCGACCGGACGCGATGCTTTGAACGCCGAGGTGGACCAGCGCTCATGGGAGCTCTTTGAGCGTGCGCTCACGCTGGCTAACGCCCAGTTGCTACCGGCCGAGACCGTTGAATCAATCTACAACGCGTGGAGTGCGCGGTATCCATCGCAGCCTTCGCCATATACACGACTGTTCGACTACCTCGCGGCGCGGGGCCAAACATCTCGCGCGCAGCAACAGATCGAACGCTATGTGAAGGCATTCCCGCAGGATGAGGCGTTCCCGCTGCAAGCGCGGGCACGATTGCTCCCGCCAGAGCAAGCGCTGCAATTCTATGAGCGATCCTTCCGTCCCGTGCAGCAACCCGCCGTTGTCGCTCAGCACTTCGAGCTACTGAATCGCACTCGGAACCTGAGGAAAATCCTGGCGGATGCTCGAGCCGCTGTCGCTGCGAATCCGAATGATCTGAACGCGGCCGCGAAGCTTTTTTATTACTACCAACAGCAGGGGAATCTGCCACAGGCGCACCGCGCGCTGATCGAGTATCGGACGCGTCGCGCCGAGCCCACTCCTGACGAGCTGCTGGCTCTGGCTACCCTGTTCGACCAGACCAATAATCTGGCCGAGGCAGCGCGATGTTATCAACTGTTGTCACGTGTTTCAGGCGCCCAAGCGGAAGAAGGGCTCGCCGGGTTGATCAACGTTTTGTTCCGTGCGCCCGATCAGAGCTTGCCTGTCGGAGGCGGCGACATCAGCTTCTATCGCGATATCGCGACGATGGATCCCTACCCTGGAACGTTGAACGGCATTCTGTCATTGCTGTTCAATTCGACCGATCCGCAATGGCGGTATTCCGAGCAGGAACGATCAGCGGTTCCTTACTTTCATCACGTACTCGCTGCCGAGTTGCTGCAGCAACTGGAACAGAGATTTCCGCGGTCGGAGCATCTACCCGGCCTTCAATCCCTGTTGCTGAGCGCCTACGCGCAGCGCGGCGAGACGGACCAAGTCATCCAACGCGGGCGGCAGTTTCTTTCGTCGCACCCATCCAGTCCATCCCGTTCGGCTGTGTGGTTGCTGATCGCGGATGCACACGCTCGAAAGAACCAGACTCAACAGGAATTCGCGGTCTACGATTCGCTGCTGCAGGAACTCGCAACGGAAGCGAAGAAAGTTCCGCTCGGGACGGCGGGGGATGAAATTCCCGCCGCTCGCGCCGATGGCGATCAAAGCGTGGGCTACGTTCCACGCAGGCAACCTCAACCCGTTCGTTCCACTCGATACGCCGAGGTGCTCGATCGATACCTGAATCGGCTTGTGTCGCTCAAACGAGTCAAAGATGCCCTGGCGCTGTACCGGCGAGAGATCGATCGCAATCCAAGCGATCCAGGACTCTATGAGAGATTCGCAGAGTTCCTGAATCAGAACAAAATGGCGTCGGAGATCGAGCAGGTCTACACGCGCGCTACGCAGCAGTTCCAGGACAAATCCTGGCAGCACAAGCTGGCTCGTTGGTACTTGCGGCAGAAGCAAACGGCCGAGTTCGCGAAACTGACGCAGAGTGTCGCGAACACGTTTGCCGGGTCGGATCTGGACACATATTTTCAGCAGGTCGTCGCGAGCGCAAATCTGGACGCGGTCCTGTATCGGCAAGTAAATCTCTACGCGCACCAGAGATTCCCGCATGACCTGGTGTTCGTAAAGAACCTCTTGAACGCTTACGAGCGCGACGGAACGCGAGATGCAAACGCGTATCTCGCGTTGCTGAGACAGAACTGGTATCACGATAGCGAGTTGCGATCGCGTTTCTTCCAACGCCTTGCATCAACGGGCAGCCTGGATGCGGAGATCGCCGCGCTGCGGTCCGCGTCTGCGATGACGCTAGCCGATCGCGCGGCAACGGAGTTGATCGCTGGAGCGGAGATATGGCGATCTCACTTTGAGAATGCCGCGCCAGTGATGCAGTCGATTGCGATCAACTACCCGGCGCACTACGAACTGAATACGACGGCCTCTTCTCTGTTTCGCTCGCTTGGCCAGACCGAGGCGGCGGCTCGTCTTGCGGAGCGTTTGGCTCGCAGTCGTCCTCGCGACTTCGCCACGCATACCCTCGCCGGTGAAATCTACGCGGACGGCGAACAGTTCGACAAGTCGCGCGAACTTTGGAATCGTGTGCCGGGAATTGAGCCGGGGAGCGTCGATGGGTATGTTCACGCCGCGACAGTGTTCTGGGACTACTACCTTTATGACGATGCGCTCCGAGTAATTGCCGAAGGCCGATCGCGGCTGAATAACGCTTCCGCCCTAGCCTATGAGGCAGGCGCAATCTACGAGAACAAGCGTGAATATCAGAAAGCCATCGCGGAGTACATGAAAGGCGCTGAGTCTGACCCGGACTCTCCGTCCCGTCGCCGGTTGGTGCGCCTCGCAAGCCGTCCTGCTCTTCGCGATGATATCGAGGCGCAGTCACGCTCGCTCGCGACAGGCTCGAATCCGGCTGTGAGTGGATGGAATCTTCGTGTCGCGCTACTGGAAGAGCAGAATCGGCGCGACGACGTCGGGGCACTGCTGACATCCACGGCCAACACAACCTCGAATTTTGAATTACTCGCGCGAGTGGAGCAAGTCGCCGAGCGCAACGGATTCGCCGCCGCCCGCGAGCAGGCGATCACGCGGCAAGCCGCGCTGACTCCCGACCCCGTTGAGCGAACGCGTCTGCGTCTGATGCTCGCGCGTCTCGCCGAGGATCGCAAGGATCGCCAATCTGCGCAACGGTCCATCGAGACGGCTTACCGCGAGAATCCAAACATCGCGGGTGTAGTGCGCTCGACCGTGGACTACTACTGGCGCGCGGGCGACCGCAAAAAAGCCGTCAACACGCTGGCCGATGCGGCGGCGCGATCGAATCCGACATTCAAACGCCAGTTCACGCTTGAAGCGGCTCGCAAGGCGACGGAGCTTGCCGACTACGCTCGTGCTCGGCGGCTGGTCGAGCCGTTGCTTGCCGCCGAGCCTCTTGCGAGTGATGTTGTCGCTGCCGCGGCCGACACATATGCCCGATCTGGCGATGATTCCGGGCTTCGGACGTTCTACACGGAACGGCTGAAGCTTGCTCGAACTCCGGACCAGAAGGGCGCTTTGCGGCGCGGGTTGATCCCTGTACTGACACGAATGAAGGACTACCCGGCCGCGGTGAACGAGTATGTCGCCATCTTGAACTCGTTCCCCGAAGATGAAGCGCTCGTCGGCGAAGCGGCGCGTTACGCGCGCAAGTACAACGTGCAGGATCGGCTAACGGCGTTCTACACCAAGGCGGCTGTGGATTCGCCGAAGGATTCGCGCTGGCCGATGCTTCTCGCGCGAGTTCAAACGGCGATCGAGAATCTGCCGGGCGCCATCGAAAGCTACACGAAGGCGTTGGCGATTCGGCCCGACCGGCCGGATCTGCTTGCCTCACGGGCCGCTCTCGAGGAGCGGCTGATTCGCTTCGACGATGCGGCTAAGTCATACGCGAAGCTCTACGAGCTTGCGTACAAAGATCCGCAGTTCATGGTGAAGGTCGCGGAAAATCGAGCGCGGCTGGGACAGAAGGCAGCCGCCATTGACGCGCTGCGGACAGCGTTCATCGAAGGTAAGGCCGCGAAGGCATCCGCTTACCTCGAGATTGCGGCGAAACTGGAACAGTGGAATTGGCTCCCTGAGGCGCGCCAATATGCAGGCGATGGACGGAAGCTCGAACCGGACCAGGGAGCATATTTGCAGGCCAGGATTGCTGCACGCTTGCGGGACTACACTTCCATTGATTCGGAAGCGGGTCTGCAAGCGGCGGCGCAGGTGGTTCGTGAGTTCTACACCCCGGAAGAGAAGGTCGCGTTCGGCACATGGTTGATGCGGTCGCCATTTGAAAATAGGGCGGGCATCGCGTTGACTGCCGGCTTGCAGGATGTAGCGGTACGTGATCTGCACGCGCGAATTACTGCCGATCCGAAGAAGGCGGTCGAGAGCGAGGGGCAGCAGTTGATCCAGATTGAGCAGCAGCGGCTAATGTATGCCGAACTGGCTGGATACCTTGAGGGCTACGCGAAGGCCATTGCACAAGGCGATCCGCAGATTCAACTGTTGACGCACGCGGCTGAGCAGTGGCGCCTTGGCGCAAATACCGGTGAAGAACTGCGGGTCCGGCAACTGCTATTCCAACGCGGTTCCGTACCCGATCCTGACCGCTATGCGCAGTTGCTATTCACGGTTGCGCCGGACCGTTTCGTTCAGGCCGCGGCCGGTGGAAACCAGGCATTGCGCGATGCGACGACTTCGCTCGCGTATCAATCGGCCGATGCCACCACCGCATTCAAGATCATCAACCTTCGAGGCGCGAAGAAACCACCTGTGTGGTCGCGCGCTTACACTGCATTGACGGGCGTGTATTTCAACAACCGTGAGCCTCTGGTGGATAGCGCATTCAATGCGGCGTTGGGCCCGCGTACGATCGGCGAGCAGATTGCGACGCGGGCCGATCGGGATCAGCAACTGGTCGGTGACGTGTGGTTCTACTACGCCGCCCGATATGGCGAATATAAGGACTCTGAAGATTACCTCGCTTCGGAACTCGAAGCCAGGCCGGCGTCCGCAAGTCCCTATATGGCTCTGGGCGATTTCTACCGCGAGAACAACACGCAGGGCAAGGCGCTGGAGGAATATGCGCGTGCGCTCCAACTCGATCCTTCGGCGGCTGACATTCATAGCTCGATGGCGGAGATATATTCGGCGCAGAAGAAAGCGGATCAAGCGATGCAACATTGGCGTGAGGCCATTCGTCTCTGGTCCGAGGCGCAGGATCGGCGGGTTCCAGAGAACTTCTGGGCCGGTGTGTCGAACATCATCGAACATGCCGGAACTTCGTTACGGCCGGAGATCGATAAACTCCTGCGCACGTATATCCGCCGAAATGGTACGTATCGCATCGAGCCGCTGCTCACTGCGATGTGGAAGGTTTCGCGCACCCCCGCGGATGCCGCGAAATGGGCCACTGACCTTAGTGCGGCTGCGGCTGAACCGAGCCAATTCCTGGCCGGTATCGTCCACGAGGAAATCGTTGGACCCGAAGAACGCGAGATTTTATTCGCGAAGATGATCGACCTGGCTGAGCGCGAGGCCGAACGCCGCGCCGGAGATGCGCGCAACGATGCTCGCTGGCGGCTGCAGGACTATCACTTGCGGTACTTGCGCGCCATGGTCTCGGCGAAACAATACACGCGGGCGGCGGAAGCCATTCGCAGCATTGTGCCGGATCTGCGCGAATCGATGCGGGGCAGCCTCGTCCCCATCGAGATTGAGATCGCCGCATCAACAGGTCAGCTCGACACTCTACTTCAACGGGAGGACATCGGATTGGCGCAGTTACAGCAAGCCGCCGCATCGCTGCGTCGATCGGGAGACACGGCTTCCTCCCGGCGCGTGCTGGAGACTCTTTACACACGCGAACTCGATCGGAACAACATCGATGCCTCGAACTTCCTCGGATTCGCCGAGGTCAAGCTCGAACAAAATGATGTCACCGCCGCCGTTGAGTTGCTGCGTCGGATGACGCTCGTCACGCCTGAGCCGTTCGAAACCCTGCGTTCGGCCGCCGAGCTATTGATGAAGTTCAATCGACGCGCGGAGGCGCTGCATTTCTGGGAGGCGCGCGAAAAAGCGGTTCCCTGGGATCTGGACAGCGCCGTGCATGTCGCTTCGGCCAGGAAAGATACTGCGGCGTTGCGGAGATTGGCATCGGAGAGCCGGGCTCGATACACGGCGAGGGCTCAGGCTGCAATCGCACTGTCTCCGTCGAACGCTACCGGACTTGGGTCGGGTGAATTGGACGTATTGGCGTCGAGCAGTCCAGTGTCTGCCGAAAACGCGGAGAAGCCATACTATGTGATCGCTCGACTAAAAGCGGCAGGGAGCGCGACCGATCCGGCCGTTCGTGCTCGCCTGCTGGAGGGAGCGGTGGCCGCCGATCCAGCGCCCATCGAGCCTCGATTGCAATTGTTCCGCGCGTATATGCAGGCGAATCGATTCGAGAATGCGCTTGCTGTATTTCGTGGGCAGGTTCCGCAGGAGGAAGTGCCGGACCGGGCCGCCATCGTTCGCGACATTGCGGTCGCGCATCGCAAGTCCGGGCGCCTCGAGCAGGCTCGGCAGTTCTACCGCATGCTCGTCAGCCTTGATTCGGGACAGAATGTAAAGGCGGAACTGGCCTCGATTGACGCGGAGTTGCAGAAACGTCAGCAAAACCAGCGGCGAATGCCACATGTCCACGACAATCTTGATCAGACGCAGAAAGTGAGGCCACGCGTATGAGGCGACGATTCATAGTCGCGGTTACCGGCATCTGTGCCCTGAGTTTCGCGTGGCTTGTTGCGCAGAATGTGGCGGCCCCGAACAGCCTGTCTTCATTGTTTCCAGGTGGAGCGCTTGTGTACGTCGAAGCCCGTGATCTCTCGGCGCTCCTTCGCGACTGGAATGGCTCACAAGAGAAACGTCTCTGGCTCGCGAGCAGCAACTACGAAGTGTTTTCTCGTACAAGGCTGTTCATGCGTCTCGGTGAGGCGCAGCAGCAGTTCGCGGAGACGGCAGGGTTTGCTCCCGATATGTCGCTGGTGAACTCGATCGCGGGTGGCCAATCCGCGGTGGCTGTGTACGACATTGGTGAACTCGAGTTCCTCTATGTCACACGTCTGCCTTCGGCGCGAATCCTCAGCAGTACGCCATTCACCGCGCGCGGAGCCTACGAGAGCCGCGAATCGGCCGGGATCACGTATTACGTAAGATCCGGCGCGAACCGGCGTGTTGCAGCGTTCGGATCGACTGATGGCTTGCTATTCCTCGCGACTCGGGGCGATCTTGTCGCAAACGCGCTGGCGCTCCATGCGAAACAACAGGCGGTCACGCCGCTGGCACAGGATCGATGGTTCCATGAGGCCACGCGAGCGGGCCGGAGTCCGGGGGAGGTGCGCATCGCATTAAACATGCCTGGCCTTCTGAAGACGCCGTACTTTCGGTCCTATTGGGTCCAGCGCAATGCGAGTCAACTGAAACCATTCAGCGCCGGATTAGTCGATCTCTTCCGGGAGGCGCGTGAAGTTCGTGAAGAGAGACTGCTGATTCGCGAATCACCGGCCAGCGCGCCAGCCGAGCAAGCCGTAGCGCAGGTAATGGCATGGGCTCCCGCTGACGCCGGCCTGGTCCGCTCGTGGGCGACTCCGCCGCCGGACACAGTAGCCGATCTGATTCGCACGAAGCTGACGCAACCCGGCAGGTCCGGAGTGTCTCCGTCTCATAGTGCTCCCGAAGCAGCGAATCCCGACGTCGTTCTCGGCGATCGCTGCCGATCTGGAGACACGCATCGATCAAGCACCGCTTGCGTACGAGGCCGTGGATACTGTAGCGCCATTGCGACCGGTCCTTGAAAGCGTATCCGTGCAGGCGATGCTTCATGTTCAAAGCAGCCGTCCTGCCGGCGATGGCGTGTTCGTCCGAAACGACTCGGCCATCGCACTGCTCGCGGCCGGCGATTGGCCCGCCGTATCGCTGCCCGATATCGTGATTCACCGGCAGGGACGTATTCTCGTGCTGGCGACCAGTGGGCCGATGCTGCAGCGCATTGTGGCCCAACTCGGCGCTGCGCCCGCCGGAAGCGGCGCGGCATACACTGCCCGTTACTCCCACACTCGTGAACTTGCGCCTTTCACGCGCATGATGACGCAGATGGATGCTTCGACGAGCGACCGTTCCGGCGAGGGTCCTCAGTTCTTCTCGCAGAACGTGGCAAGTCTTGGCCGGGTGCTCAATCGACTCGATTCCGCGTCGATCACGGTGCATGACGATGGCTCACGCGTTACGCAGCAGATGGTCTATCGCTTGAAGCCATGACGTGGATCGCGCCAATCCTCCTGTGGGCGCCGACGCTGTTCGACCAGTCCGTCGCGAAGGTGCTGCATCGCAATTTCCCCGAAGCGCAATACATCCTTGTCGCGACAGGAACAAATACGGTCCTCGATAGCCGGTGGATCGGATCGGACCTGCCGTCCTCTATGGGTTCGCTCGTCAAGCCTTTTACGGCCCTTGCTGCTGAACATAAACCGGCGCGATGTAACCCGGCGCAGTGCTGGCTCGGCGGCGCAGGCCACGGTTTGATCGATCTCCAACAAGCCATTGCCCATTCCTGCAATTCTTATTTCCTGCAAGTCTCGGCGAGCGTGCATCCTGGCCGGCTGCAAACTGTCGCCCAAAGATATGGCTTGCCGATGCCGGATTCGCTCTCGCCCGCGGTCCTGACAGGCATCGGAAGGGAATGGAAAATCGCTCCTGTCGATTTGGCGGAAGCCTACTCGAAACTGGCGTTCACCTCGGAAGCCGAAGTGGTTCGCGAAGGAATGCGAGCGAGCGCACGCGAAGGCACAGCAAAGGCGATTCGCCTTCCCGCGCTGGCGAAGACCGGAACCGCCCCGTGCAGCCATACGAACCGGGCGCCCGTCGATGGATACGTCGCTGTACTTTACCCCGCCGATGCTCCGAAGTACATGCTGCTCGTTCAGGTACACGGTGTCAGCGGCGCTGTGGCCGCAACTACCGCCGGCCGCATGTTGACAGTGCTTCGCGATGGGAAATAGACACCTCGTTGCATTACTGGCCTTTCCGCTGATCGCGGCTGACCTGCGGATAGGCGTCCTGAGTCTCTTCCGCCCTGAGCGAATCACCGTCCGTTCCACAGAGATGCTTTGGGTGCAGGCCGGATCGCGAACCTTCTTTCTCACACCAGGCCAGGTTGCCGGTTTGCGAGCCGTTGGAGCGGAAGTCGACCTCTTCGCTCAGCAGCAGTTGAGTAGCTCTCCACGAGTCAGCATCGGCGGTCGCGGCGGCGCATCCGCTGTATTCAGTCTCACCATCGAAGGCAAGATCGACCGCAAGTTCCGCGGACGCCTGGAAGTCACGGCCATTGGCGCACGATTGGAACCGGTCATTCTGGTCGACGCTGAATCTGCGGTGGCCGCCGCGGTCGCAGCGGAGATGCCGGCCGGTACACCCCCTGAGGCGCTGAAAGCGATGGCGGTTCTCGTAAGGAGTTACTACGCGTTCAGCGGCCGCCGCCACGGGCCGTATGATTTCTGCGACACGACGCATTGTCAATGGCGGCGAGAATCGATTGCTGACTCGCACCCCGCAACAGCGGCGGCGCGGGCCACCTCAGGCATCGTGATGACCTACCGCGACCGGCCCTTTGCGCCGATGTACCATGCCTCCTGCGGCGGACAGACCAAACGCGCTGTCGACGTGGGATTCGATCCCGATCCCTATCCGTATTTCCCGATTGACTGCGACTGGTGCAAAGCGAATTCTCCGAAGTGGAACCGCCGGCTCGCTGCGGACATCGCAAGCGCGCTGCCGGGCACGTTATCCGAATCTCTGCGGTTGACCATCGTTCGCCAACTCGGGTGGAGAGCCCTGCCGAGCAACAACTATCGCGCCTGGAGGGATGGTGAAGAAGTTGTGGTGGAAGGCAGCGGCGAAGGGCACGGCGTCGGCGTTTGCCAGCGCGGGATGATCGCAATGTCCAAAGATGGCCACACGTTTCGCTCATTGCTGTCGCACTACCTCCCACAGACGCGCGCGACGGATGGTCCGGAGTGACGCGGCTTCGGTCCGCGGTATACAGTTCTAATAGTGACCCGACGCACAGCATTAACCCTCGCCGCCGCCAGTCTTGCCGCCCGTGCCGATGTTCAATACCGAACTTACGCCCGCTGCCTTCCTGATTATCTGTCGCGTCTCGCGCGTGAAGCTTACGAGAAACGGAACATCGAAGTAGCGAAGCTCACGAAGCCGGCCGCGATTCGGGCGCGCCAAGTCTGGGTTCGCGAGACGTTCTGGCAGCTTGTTGGAGGACAGCCGGAGCGTACCGCACTCAACACGAAAGTCGTCGGTTCATTCGAGCGTCCCGGATATCGCGTCGAGAAGCTGATTTACGAGAGTCAGCCCGGTCTCTTCATTCCGGCAAACCTCTACATCCCAAAAGCGCACAAGCCGCCGTACCCTGGGGTCCTTTTTCAACTCGGCCATAGCCTGAACGGCAAAGCAGCCGAGCCGTACCAAAAGTGCTGCCAGGGACTTGCGCAACTCGGATATCTGGTGTTGGCGTTCGACACAATGGGCCAGGGCGAACGTACGTATTACCCGAAGCCAGGCGGTACGTTGACGCGGCTTGGCTCAGCCGACGATGAGCATACCCGTCCCGGTAAGCAGATGATGCTCGTCGGAGACACCGCGACGCGCATGCAAACGTGGGACGCAGTGCGCAGCCTCGACGTGCTCGCGTCACATCCCCTGGTGGATCCCAAGCGGCTCGCCTCGACCGGTCAATCGGGGGGCGGCACGCTCACCATGTTTCTCATGGCAGTCGACGAGCGCCTCGCGGCAGCGGCGGTATCCAGCGGCAACACGGAAAATTTCGCCTGCGAAGATTTCAATCCGCCTGGTTCAGTGGACGATGCGGAGCAGAACTT
The DNA here is from genome assembly GCA_963825845.1 of Bryobacteraceae bacterium. Classification (GTDB taxonomy): domain Bacteria; phylum Acidobacteriota; class Terriglobia; order Bryobacterales; family Bryobacteraceae; genus DASQDN01. The sequence continues at coordinate 105,760 of CAWGVL010000073.1, forward strand.
CATTGGCTCCGGTCCGCTCGGGTTTGATCGCTGGGACACGCTCTATCCGCTCGCCCCCAAACCCATGCTCGTCGCTGTCAGCGCACGCGATTTTTTCGGCACGTATTCTCCGCGCTATCTGAGCAACGGACGCCTGGAGTTCAGCCGTCTGAAGAGCGTATACAGAGTCCTCGGCCGGGAGAATGATCTGCAATGGTATGAGACGCCGTTGCCTCACGCTCTATCTCACGATATGCGGCTGCAGGTGTACAACTTCTTTGAGAAGCATCTTCATGGCTCGGACAAGACAGTTGCCGAGCCACCGGTGAAACCCGAACCGGACGAGCAGTTGTACGTCGGCGCCACCGGAAACGTAGTCCGCGATTTTGCAAGCAAGACGCCTCTTACCCTTGCGCGTGAACGCAGGATCTCGTCCAAGCCGACGAACCTGGTCGACCTTGTGAAGGCGAATCTGCCTCAAGCAGGAATCGCACTGACTGTGCTGAGCCGTGCTCGCGGCGAAGTAGCATCTGTGGAAGCAGTTGAGATTCCCGTAACTACGGACGTTTGGCTGCCGGGATATATCTATATGCCTCGCACTCAACCTCGGACTGTCATCGTGCCGCTCGAGCCACGAGGCCGGTATGCACGATGGCGTGAAGGCGAACTCCACCATCAGCTCGCGGAAGCAGGACACGCCGTCGCTGCGTTCGATATCCGCGGGATAGGCGATCTTTGGCCTGAAGTCGGACGCGGCAACCCGTTCTACACCCGCAGGCATGCGGAAGAAGATTCGTATGCATGGGCGTCGCTCATCCTTGGCAAACCGCTCCTGGGGCAGCGTGTAACCGACATCCTGGCAATCAGTCAGGCTCTGCGCAATCACGTACGGGATGCGCGGATCGTCATCGCGGCCCTCGATCACCTCACGGTTCCGGCACTCTTTGCTGCGGCCATCGATCCCAAAATCACGACGCTATACACTGCGCGAGGACTTCGCTCCTATGCGAGCCTGCTTCAATCGGAAGACTATACCGAGCCCTTCGTGAACTTCATCCCTGATGTCCTTTCAAAAACAGATCTGCCTGAGGTCCGGAAAACAATCGGCGGTCGCTTGAAAGAGGGGACGACGTGGGACCTCGAAACCCTGACTGCTCTGTGAGACTGTTGACATCCGCCGACATTGAGGGCGTGTGCGAACTCTCCGCGGCCGCCGGCTGGAATCAGACACCCGCTGATTGGGAGCGGATGATCGCTCTGGAACCGCTCGGGTGCTTCTGCATTGAGTCGGATGATCGTATCGTCGCGACTACGACACTGCTGACTTACGGCCAGGACCTGGCATGGGTCGGCATGGTGCTGACTCACGCTGATTACCAGCGCCGAGGGTATGCTCGCAGATTGGTGACAGCCGCATTGGAACTTGCGGGAGCCCGCGCCATCGACTGCGTGAAACTCGACGCGACCGACCAGGGCCGTCCGCTTTACGCAAGTCTCGGCTTTGAAGACGAGCAGCCGATCGAGCGGTGGTATCGTGCACCTGCGCCGATCGATCCCAGCCTGGAGATTCCTGCTGGACCATTGCCCGCCGATCTTGATCGCGAGGCATTCGGTGCCGACCGTATACGATTCCTGAGTACATTGCCATCGCCGCTAGTCCTGAGAGACGGCTACGCGTTTCAACGGCCTGGATCTCGGGCGAACTATGTCGGCCCATGCATTGCGCGCGATCCTCGCACAGCGGCCAACTTGATTGCCTCAACGATCGCCACGAACGCCGATGCATCGTGGTTCTGGGACATCCTTCCAGGCAATCAAGAAGCGATATGCGATTGCGCATGATCTCGGTTTCGAGCGCGCCCGGCAACTTGTGCGCATGGTTCGAGGAAAAAACGTGCGCGGAGACGAGAGCATGGTATACGCAATAGCAGGGTTTGAAGCAGGCTAAACAAGAGATGATTCGCAACGAAAACGAACTGGAAGAGCTTCTATCGCGGCCTACCGAGCGCGATAAGGCAGTGGTGAATTCGCTGGAGGGTCCGATTCTGATTCTCGGCGCCGGCGGCAAGATGGGACCTACGCTGGCTATGCGCGCCAAACGTGCGGGAGCCAGGCACGTCATTGCCGTTGCTCGTTACTCCTCCGGTAAGGTCAGGAAGCATCTGGAGCAAGCGGGTATTGAGACGATCGCAGTCGGATCTGTTAGTGCCCGACGCGCTCTATCGATTACCCGATGCTCCACATATCATCTTTATGGCCGCGATGAAATTCGGCACGACCGGCGCGGAGCACACGACTTGGGCCATGAATACGTATGTTCCCGGGCGGGTCGCGGAACGATACCGCTCATCCCACATCGTCGCGTTCTCGACGGGCAACGTTTATCCGCTCATGCCGCTTTCGAGCGGAGGCGCCACGGAGTCGACGATGCCAGTGCCGGTAGGCGAGTATGCTCAGTCGGCTCTCGGCCGCGAACGCCTGTTCGAGTACGGTTCACATACTTTCGGCACGCCTGTGGTCCTGCTGCGATTGAACTACGCGTGTGAGCTTCGGTATGGAGTTCTGCTCGATATTGGCTACCGGGTTTTCGAACGCCAAACCGTCGACTTGTCCATGGGCATGGCGAATGTTATCTGGCAGGGAGACGCGAACTCGGCGTGCCTGCAGGCGCTGCAGCATTGCAGTTCTCCTCCGTTAGTGTTGAACTTGACGGGCCCCGAGTCGCTTTCTGTTCGTTGGATCGCGACCGAGTTTGCAAAGCGATTCGGCGTTGAGCCCAGATTTCATGGGGAAGAAGCATCGACGGCGCTACTCAGTAACAGCTCGCGAGCGATAAGGATGTTCGGTTACCCGGAAGTCTCAGCCCGCCGAGATGATCGATTGGACAGCCGCGTGGATCGGTATGGGCGGAGCCACGCACGGGAAACCGACACACTTCGAGACCCGGGACGGACGATTCTGATGGATATTCGTTCAGAGTTGAGGAAGGGACTAGTGATCCCCGCGCATCCCCTGGCGCTCACGGCTGACCGCCAGATGGACGAGCGGCGGCAGCGCGCTCTGACACGCTACTATGTGGCTTCCGGAGCAGGCGGAATTGCTGTCGGTGTGCATACGACACAGTTCGCCATTCGTGATCCCGACATCGGCCTGTACAAACCGGTGTTGGAACTTGCGGCAGAGGAGGCCAAGGGGAACGAAATCGTCAAGATCGCGGGCGCTGTAGGGCCTACCACCCAAGCGACTCGCGAAGCCGGAATCGCGAGGGACCTGGGGTACGATGCCGTATTGCTCAGCCTCGGCGCGTTGAAAGATGCTTCAGTGCGCGATCTGATCACTCACGTCCGGGCGGTCGCACAAATCCTTCCTGTATTCGGTTTCTATCTACAGCCCAGTGTCGGCGGGCGCATTCTCCCCTACGCATTCTGGCGCGAGTTCGTAGACGTGGAGAATGTGATCGCTATCAAGATGGCTCCGTTCAATCGCTATCAAACCATCGATGTTGTGCGAGCCGTAGCCGAATCCGGACGCGAAATCAGCCTGTACACAGGAAATGATGACTGCATTCTGGTGGATCTCCTGACCGAGTACGATTTCGGCGGGAAACACGCTCGAATCGTTGGCGGCCTGTTGGGCCACTGGGCAGTCTGGACCAGCAAAGCGGTGGATCACTTAGCGCAGACACGAAAAGGACCGAGCGCCGAACTCCTGACGCTGGCATCTCAAGTTACCGACTCGAACGCTGCGTTATTCGATCCTGCGCATCATTTCCATGGATGTATCCCGGGCATTCATGAGATTCTGCGACGGCAGGGGCTACTCGCAGGACGTTGGTGCCTTGATCCAAACGAGGAACTGTCCGAAGGACAAATGGAAGAGATCGATCGTGTTTGCCGTTCGTATCCCCATCTCAGCGACGACGACTTCGTAGCGGAACACCTCGACGATTGGCTGCGCTAACCGTTGCATAGAAACTCGATGGGAGCCGGTCCCGTCACGGGCGGAAGGAGGGTTAGGGTTGTGAACATGATCGCGAGGATTGCCGCAATCGGGCTACTCTTGACGGGATTGAGCTTCGCGAAACATCCAAAGTATCGGTGGCGCGGCGATGACAGAACTGCGTATCGGGTGTATGACCGCGGCTACAGAGGTCAATGGGACAATCCGAGTCGATGGAGGGATCGCAATGCCGATCGCTATCGATCCTACAGATACCGCGATTATCGTGGTCTCGACAATTTTTCCCGTGAATTGATGTGGCGTCGCAACGGATTACCGCCGGGCCTTGAAAAGAAATATCGACGAGACGGAGCGTTGCCGCGTGGTTGGGAAAAGCGTCGCTGGCGTGATCGGTAGGACTCAATGGCTGAGTGTTGCACATATCGCGTGGTATCCTTACCCTCGCTGGGTCAATTCGCGTTGGAATCGAACGAAATAAGAAATAACTGACGCTCAGGCCCATCTCTCAACATGCGTTACTTTGATGTCGTACGCGCCTGGAAGTCGATCCTGTGTGGTAGGGCTCCTTCCCTTTCTATCGAGATTACGCGTGAATGTCCTTTGCGTTGTCCAGGATGCTACGCATACGAGGACAACCATCTCGGTGGAACTGAGACATTGCGTACTCTGTCCGACTTCAAAGGCGACGCGCTTGTCCAGAACGTTCTGAAGGTTGTGGATCGCGCAAAGCCGCTCCACTTGTCAATCGTTGGCGGCGACCCTCTCGTTCGTTATCGTGAGCTCGAGGTTCTTGTCCCGCAGTTACTCAGCCGCGGTATTCACGTCCAGGTCGTAACAAGCGCATTTCGACAAATCCCGGCGGCTTGGGCAACCATGGACCACATCAATGTGGTGGTCTCAATCGATGGGCTGGCGCCGGAGCATGACGAGCGCCGCAAGCCTGCGACGTACGATCGAATTCTGAAGAGCATCGCCGGACACCAGATCACGGTTCACTGCACGATCACGGCTCAAATGCTTGATCGACCAGGCTACCTGGACGAGTTCCTCGCATTCTGGACGAACCGCAACGAAGTGCGCAAAGTGTGGTTTAGCTTGTTCACTCCGCAGGTCGGGGCAGTCCTACCCGAGTGCCTCACGCCTGAGCAGCGGCGTCAGGTGGTGGAGGAGTTGATGGTACTTCGCGTCAAGTACCCGAAGATCGACCTTCCTCCGCTCGCGCTAAAACAATTCCTGAAGCCTCCGTCGTCTCCTGACGAATGCATTTTTGCCCTTACGACGGAAACCATCTCGGCCGACCTGAAGACGAAGATTACTCCTTGCCAGTTCGGGGGCGAGCCGGACTGCTCTCAGTGCGGGTGCGTCGCATCGATGGGCTTGGCCGCGATCGCGGATGTGAAACTCGGCGGATTTATCTCTGTCGGCGGATTGTTTTATGGGTCGAATAAAATCGGCAAGTTGGTCGCGGCGCAAAGAAAACAGCCCGAGCTTGTGTTCGAGCGGCCGCCTGTCCGTCCTCAGCCGCTTGTCTCCCTGAAGACCAGCGAGGAACCGATGGCGGAACCTACATCGAAGCGGTAGTCAACAATCGCAAAGATAGTAATACGGCATTTACCGTACTAATCCACTAAGATTGTCAGTGAACCCATCCAGGAGTGGCCGTAGACCATTCACGTAATAGATTCAATGACTTGCGAGGGTTATTCCGCTTTTTCTCTTGACTTCTCGTCCCCTACGCCTTAGTATCCAAATCAATCACAGGTTTTGGCGGGTCGCGATCCGTCGGATCTGATTCTCCCATACGTCGCCCTCGATCGGGGTGATGAGAACGCCCACCGTCGAGGTGGGCGTTCGTATTTATACAGACACGAAGCAGGACGTAAGGCCTCGAGTGCGTAATAATGGCACGGAGCCATGACACGCCGAAGCTTCTTATCCGCCACCGCCATCGCAGTAACTCCCTTATCCGCCACTTCACGCGTTCGCGTGGAAACAATAAAAACTATCTCGCAGCAGCCCGAGTATTACCATGGCTGGCCAACACTCGTGCGCCGGAAGAATGGGCAGTTAATTGTGGCGTACTCCGGCGGTCGAGAGGATCACGTGTGTCCATTCGGACGCGTGGAAATCATACGATCTTCCGACAACGGCGAGTCCTGGAGCTGGCCCGAGATCGTTATGGATTCGCCCATCGACGATCGTGACGCCGGGTTGTGCGAGACAGCGGATGGCACGCTTCTTCTGACGACATTTACTTCGCTCGCTTTTCAGGAGACGCGAAAACGATCGGCGTCGTGGCCCGCAGATAAGATCGCGCGATGGGACGCTGTCAACCGGCGCGCGTCAAACGCGGATTTCGAGTCGCTGCTCGGTACATGGATGCTTCGATCGACCGACGGCGGGTTGTCATGGTCCAAGCCGTATCGCGTGCCTCTGAACAGTCCACATGGACCTTCCGTTATCGCGAACGGCCGGCTGCTTTATGCCGGTAAGCAACTGTGGGAGACCGGAAAGAAAGTGGGTGTGTGCGAATCGACAGACGATGGCAAGAGTTGGAAATGGCTGTCCGATATTCCCACCCGACCCGGTGATACTGCAGTCGAATATCACGAACTGCACCAGGTGCAGGCAGCGGAAGGCAAGCTCATCGTCCATATCCGGAACCACAGCGCACAGAATCACCGAGAAACTCTTCAGTGTGAATCGCGCGATCGCGGCAAGTCGTGGAGTGTACCGAAAACGATCGGCGTTTGGGGGTTGCCCTCCCATCTATTGCGCCTTCGTGATGGAGGTCTTCTGATGTCGTATGGATACCGGCGCGCCCCATTCGGCAATCAGGCGAGGATCAGCCGTGATGGGGGGAGCACGTGGTCTGAGCCTGTAACCATCTCGGAAGACGGCATTGGAGGGGATTTGGGCTATCCCTCTACGGTGGAACTCGCCGACGGCAAGCTCCTTACTGTCTGGTACGAGTTACGGAAGGATTCTCCTCGGTCGGTTTTGCGCATGGCGCGGTGGAGCCTGCAATCCTAGGCGCCGCAACTATGCGCTAGATGTTAGCATCGCGGTGTGAGCTTCGCACAGATTACGAAACAACTTGCGCAACAAGCCGGCGACTCCGTCAAGGAGGCCATCAACGCGCTGCGGCCGGCCGATGCAGCAGCTGTAGCCGATTCCATTAGCGCTCAGCGGCAGGCCGTGCCGCCGGTGACCGATAGCCTGGCGGCCACCATGGCCGGTCAAGTGCAGGCGATGCAGAATGCCTTGAAGGACGATCAGGAACTGATCGTCCTCTACTCTACGGGAATGGAGATGCTTCGTATCCTGGAGTTTTTTACGCCTACGCCGCGACTGCTCGTTCTAACCGGCATCGATTCGGCGAAGACAATTACGCGCGTTATTTGTCCCGCCGAATCGCTTCAACTCGTATGTAAGCCGATGGCGACGCCTGCGGGAACGAAGCCGGCGCGTATCCGGTTCGTTTCTCCGAAGCCAAAGGCGGAGTGACCTTTAACGCTGCACCCGCCCGGAACCGCCGCCTTTGATAAGCGCCTGCACTTCGTCGGCCGTGAATCGATTAAAATCGCCAGGGATCGAATGTTTCAGGCATGAAGCAGCCACCGCGAACTCCAAAGCTTCCTTGTGGCTGGGCAGGGAAGTGAGTCCGTAGATAAGGCCTCCTGCGAACGAGTCGCCACCCCCTACACGATCGACAATGTGCGTGATGTCGTAGTGCTGGCTCACCAGGAACTCCTTGCGATCGTTCAGGCAAGCCGACCAGCCATTGTGAGATGCGCTCTTCGATTCGCGAAGAGTCACAGCGACCATCTTCAGGTTGGGGTACGCGTTCAGAACGGTGTCGGTCAGGTTCTTATAAACGTCATGCGACAACGTGCCGGAATGGACATCCGCGTCCGCTTTGATGCCCAGCGCCATCTGGCAATCTTCTTCGTTGGCGACGCACACGTCGGTGTACTTGATCAGATCGGGCATAACCTCGTGCGCGGACTTGCCCCACTTCCAAAGATTCTTTCGGAAGTTCAGGTCGCACGAGACGGTGAGTCCCTGCTCTTTCGCAACTCGGACGCTCTCGACGGCGAGTTGTGCAGCGCCTTCGCTGATCGCAGGAGTGATCCCCGTGATGTGGAACCATGCGGCGCCTTCGAAGGCTTTCTTGAAATCGATGTCGCCCGGCTTGGCCAGAGCAATGGCGCTGCCTTCCCGGTCATACAGAACTTTCGAAGGCCGCTGGTTCGCGCCGTTCTCGACGAAGTAGATCCCGAACCGGCCTTTGCCCCGGACAATATAGGATGGATCGACGCCGAACTTGCGCATCTCGGCAATAAACGCCTCGGAGATTGCGTTATTCGGCGGAATGACGGTAATATAGCGCGCGGGCACGCCGTAAGTAGCGACTGCTACCGCTACGTTAGCCTCTCCGCCGCCGAAAGTTGCCACGAACTGCGGCGTCTGCAAAAAGCGCTCGAACCCTGGAGGGTTTAAGCGCAACATGATCTCTCCGAACGTAACGACTGGCTTTATCATTTGTGGACTCGAGATGTGAATCCACGATTTTATCAAGCTCCTTTGCTACACTGTCCGCCGTGCAAGCGAAACGTTTTTTCGTGCGCGGCCGAGTCCAGGGCGTGGGCTTCCGGTGGTTCGTGCAGCGGTCTGCCGACGAGCTAGGGGTTGCAGGCTACGCTCGCAATCTCGACGACGGGCGTGTGGAGGTTTACGCCGTCGGTCCGGCTGGTAAGCTGAAGGAGCTTTCGGGGTTGCTGTGGACAGGCCCGCGTCTTGCCGAAGTAAGAGGAGTGGACGAGGAAGAAGCCGAAATTAAAGCAGTCAGAAGTTTTAGAATTACATCCTAGGTGTACAGAGTGGTAGCAAGATTGTGAGAATCGCGTCTATATGCGTGTGCGGCTGCTTCGGTTACTTACATTGATCGTCGTTGTGAGCGCTACGGGTCCGCTTCGGGCGCAGGACCAAGCACAGACTCAGGACCAAGCACAGACTCAGAACCAAGCACAGACTCAGGACCGAGCACAGACCAAGGAAGATCAGCTCGATATACCGCGGAGTTCCGACCCGGGCAAACAGCCATTCATCCGGCAATTCGTCGCTGACGAGATCCAGATCTGGACCAGCCCCTTCAAGCGGTCAAGTTACACGAGCCGTGGATTCACCAGGTACGTGGTCCCGTTCGCGCTGATCACGGGAGCCTTGATCGCGACGGATCAAAAAACTGGCGATCTGCTGCCGAACACCGAGGATCAATCGACGTGGAGTCTGCGCGTGTCCCAGATCGGGGCGCCATACACTCTGGCCGGCATGGCTGCGGCGATGTATCTGATTAGCCGGGCAACTGGTGATAAAAAAGCGCGGGAAACGGGATTTCTCGGCGCCATAGCTATCGCCCACAGCCAGATCGTGACACAAGGCCTGAAGTTGGCCAGCCAGAGAATTCGTCCTCTCGAATACCGGGAAGAAAACCACGGGGGAACGGGTTTCTTTCAGGGCGGCGATTCCTTTCCATCCGGCCATGCGTCGGGCTCGTTTGCGCTTGCGACAGTGTTCACTTACGAATACGGCCGGGACCACAAATGGGTCCCCTATACAGCGTATGGCCTGGCGTCGGTAGTTGCCGCATCCCGGTTGAGCGCACAGAAACACTGGGTCTCGGACATCTTCGTTGGTGGAACGATGGGCTTCCTGGTAGGCCGCTTCGTCTATAAGTCGCATCACAATCCCGCGCTCGACGGAGTTGCGCCTAAGCGAGCGGAACGATTGGTCCCACAGGTGGGCTTCAGCTCTCGCGGACTGACGCTTAGCTGGAATCTTGGCCGGTCAAGCTACGGCGGCGACTAGACCTGAAGAAGAATGTGGTCGGGACAGTCCAGCTTCACTGAATCGTATAAATGATCGACGAGTTCAAACCCATGCCGTGCCAGAAATGGCAGCATGCTATAGAGTCGCTCTTGCAGGTGCTTATTGGGATAAACCGTGTTGTACAGGTACGACGTTTCTTCGAGTGCCCGGTTATTCCGGCGCATCGTCTCGCGAGCGATTTTCGCGCGCATCTTCGTTAACTGGTACACCATCTTCTCGCGGCTCTTCTGCACGGCTGAGGCCAGTGTCGGGTCATAGGAAAGGATGGCCTGCTGTAACTCATCCAAACTTTGGCCGGTTGACGCCGTCACCTCTTCAAAGCGCTGATCCAAACCCTCGGGTACGAGTCTGGAGGCAATGCGCTCGCGCACCGCTTCTTCACCCCGGAAAAAATCCCTCGGACGAAGCTTATAGCGATCCATCAACTTCGCGGCCCTTGAATCGAACAAAGTAAAGCCACTTCGCGATACAAGGCGCGGCATGTGCCCCAGAAGCCTCTCGTAGAGCACTTGCGATTGAGCAAAGTAAGCAAGTTCCGCTGGGCCGCCGATATAGGCGGCCGTCGGTAACATGTAATCCTGAACCACGGGCCGCAGCAACGCGTTCGGCGACAACTGTTCCGGGTGATCGGCTAGCTGTTCCTGTGAATATCGCAAGTCCCGGACAGGGATTCGCTTCCCGCCTTCGAGAAAAAAGAATAGTGACGTAGTTGGTTCGACATGAACCTGCGCGTGGTATCCGGCGGACTCGAGTTCCCCATTGCGCTGAAGAAGCAGCTTTGTGAGATCAGGGCCCATCCGAACCGCATGCTCCAGCATGGGCGCAGCAAGTTGACGCGCCTTGGGATGCAGCGGATCGAGAAACAGGAACCCGTATGGCTTCAGTAGCCGTTCCAACAGGCAATGGAACGCCTGGCCCATCGAAGTTCCAGGCCGGTATGTGCTTTCCACCAGCGCGAGAACGTCCTCGGCGTAGTGAAAGCCCGCTAGCGAGGATCGTAGCTCTTTGACTGGCCACTGTGTTATCTCGATCGAACCAACAGGAGTGTTGTTCTCCGACCGCCCGTTCACTCGGAATTGGACGGGCCTGTTCGCCTCATCAAAAGCCCATGCATGGCTGACCTCGGCGAAATCGTGATCTTCTGTTGCAAGCCAGAACACCGGTACGGCGGGAGTACCAGCCGCGGATAGCTGAGCAGCCAGTTTCGCCGCCGTAAGCGCTTTATAAATCGTGTACGCCGGTCCTGAGAATAAACCGACTTGTTGCCCCGTCACTACGGCTACTGCCCTGGGCTGGCTGAGAACATCCAACGATGGATGATCGCCATTTTGCGCCCGGAGCGCCTCGATCATTTTTGGGCGTCGATCCTCGGGGTAGCCGCTCGATAACGGAGCCGTATAAAATCGCTCAACGCGGTGATATTGATAAAGGAAATCGCTGAACAGCCTGGATGTATGCGGGAGTTCCGTGTGGCGTAGGCAGGCGGGTTCCATCCGGTTTCTCAAGGGTAGCAGATGCGCCGAGTACGGCCGACGATGCTACCGTTGAAGTAGTTTCTTTTATGATCGATGATCAGGAGTTTCAGCTCAGGTCCGACGAGGCGCTTCGTAACTTGCACAATGCACTGGTCAAAGCGTCGGACGAGTACGGCTTCGACACCGACTTCGGCGGAGCCTTGACCATCGAGTTCGAAGGCCCGCCGGCCAAGTTTGTCGTCAGTCCGAATGCTCCTGTCAAGCAGGTGTGGGTGTCGGCTCACATGAAGAGCTACAAGCTCGATTGGGATCCAGCGCGGTCGGAGTTCGTTCTCCCGGACTCGGGGAAGTCACTCAAACAGCTAGTTGAAGAGGCCATCACCAGTCAGCTGGGGGAACCGATCACGCTGTAATGGCCGGGAGCCTACATCTCGTATCCGTTCTGCTCTCAGAAGTGCTCATTTTGCAACTTCGCCTCGGGGGCGTTCTCGCGCGAGTTGGAGACCACGTACTCGGAAGCTCTGCTCCGCGAGATTCGGTCTCATGAGTGGCAATGGACGCCCCAGACGATTTACTTTGGCGGCGGCACTCCGAGCAACATGCATCTCGGACTACTCGAAGGCGTGCTCCAACAAATTCCGGGACTTCCCTGGCGTGAGGCAACGCTCGAGGCAGCGCCGGGAACGATCACTCGTGAGAAGGCCGAAGCTTGGCGGCGACTCGGGATAAATCGGGTGAGTTTAGGAGTGCAGTCGTTCGTCGGGCGTGAGTTGGCGCGGACGGGCCGCCGGCATACGGCCGAGATCGTCGCGCAAGATTGCAGAACACTGCGCAACGCCGGCATCACGGACCTGAATCTTGACCTCATCGCTGGCCTTCCGCATCAAACCGCGACTTCATGGAACGAATCCCTCGACTGGATCGCGCGGCTCGATCCGGCACACGTATCCGTTTACATGTTTGAAGTCGACGAGGACAGCCGGCTCGGCTTGGAGATCCTCAACAACGGACCGCGGTACGATGCCGCGGCCGCCCCGAACGATGATGCCTCAGCCGAGTTGTATGAGGCTGCGGTCGACCGTCTCTCCGAACTGGGCATCGATCGGTATGAGATCTCGAACTTTGCTAAACCCGGGCACGAATCGTTGCACAACTGGAAGTATTGGACAATGACTCCCTATATCGGTTTCGGCTCTGACGCGCATAGCTTCGATGGCCGGCAGCGAACAGGCAACATCGAATCTGCGCAGGAATATGTGGATGCGCTGCTGGGCGGAAGGACCGCAATCGCATCGACGGCTGAATGCCATATAGAGGAAGAGCGCCTCTTCACCGGACTCCGCTTGACCGGCGGCATTCGACTGAGTCCCGTCGAGTGGGACCGCCACCGTGAGCCGATCGAACGATTCGTTGATGCGGGTCTTCTCGAAGTTGAGGCGGGTGTGCTCCGGCTGACTAGCCGCGGTGTTCTGCTATCCAATGAGGTCTTTCAGGAGTTCTTGCAGCATGATCGACCTGCGAAGTGACACCGTGACGAGGCCGACTGCCGCGATGCGTCGCGCCATGGCGATGCCGAGGTCGGCGACGACGTGTATGGCGAAGATCCCACCGTCAACCGCCTCGAAGAAAGCTGCCGCCGAGATCTCGGCAAAGAAGCCGGGCTGTTTGTGCCCACCGGGACGATGGGCAACACGATCGCAATCAAGCTGCTGACCGAGCATGGCCAGGAAGTGATCTGCGAATCGCGCTGCCATATTCTGAATTACGAGTTGTCGATGATGGCCTGGTTCGCGGGCTGCGTCGCGCGGCCGATACCGGCGTCGGACGGCATCCTGACGTGGGACCAGATCGGGCCGAAATCCGGCCGTGGGCCCGCATGCCGCGCCGACCGGGCTGATCGAGATGGAGAATACGCACAACATGGCGGGCGGCACCGTGTACCCGCTCGAGGTGATCGAGGAATCTGCGACGGCGCGCACGCGGGGCTGCCGGTCCACATGGACGGCGCTCGCGTGTTCAATGCCTCGGCGCGATGATACGGCGGGTCGGATCACTGCGCAAGGCCGAACGGTCATGTTCTGCCTGTCGAAGGGCTCGGCGCGCCTGTGGGCTCGATGCTGGTGGGACCCGCAGGCTGATCGCGGAGGCCGCTCTACCGCAAGCGGCTCGGCGGCGGAATGCGGCAGGCGGGCGTGCTCGCGGCGCCGGGCCTGATCGCGCTGGAAGAGACGCCCCGCGACTGCAAAAGACCATGAGAACGCGACGCTGCTCGCCCGAGGGACTCCGGCCATCGCGGGGATTGCTCTGGACCCGAGGCAGGTGCAGACCAACATCGTCATCTTCGATGTTGCGGGCACTGGGATCGACAGCGCGAGGCCCTCAGTGATCGATTGCAGGCGAGCGGCGGGTGCTTGCGAATGGCGTCGGGCCTACGGCGAGGGTGCGCATCGTCACTGGTTCCGACGTCACGGAACCCATGTGCCGCGACGCGATCGAGGCCGTGCGGGAGGCATGCGCGTGATCAATATTGACCTGAGTGGCCGCGCCGCGCTCATCACGGGAGCGGGGCGGGGAATCGGCCGTGCCATTGCCCTTCAACTCGCCGCAGCCGGCGCTGCTGTCGTGATCAACGATCTCGATGAATCCGCCGTAAACGAGACCCGCAGAGTCCATTCCGTCAAAGCTCGGGTAGGATTCTCCCTCTCGCAGGTGACGTTACCTCGGGCTCAGTTCCCCGAGCGTCTCATCCGGGCCGCGATCGAGAACTTCCGCAGCATCGACATTATTGTCAATAACGCGGGTTATACCTGGGACTCCGTTATCCAGAAGACCACGGACGAGCAGTTTCAGGCGATGATCGACGTCCATCTGATGGCGCCGTTTCGCATTCTGTCGCGCTGCCTCGACGTACATACGGGAGGCGGCCAAGACGGAGATCGCTGCAGGCCAGCGTGTCATGCGCAAGGTCGTGAACATTACCTCAATCGCGGGAACAGACGGGAACGCGGGCCAGGCCGGGTACTCGTCGGGCAAAGCTGGTGTAATCGGCCTTACAAAAACGATGGCAAAGGAGTGGGGACGATACAACGTGAACGTCAACGCCGTAGGTTTTGGCCTCATCCCAGACTCGGCTAATCCAGCCCATATCCCCGGGAGGGAGCGAGCATCGAGATGAAGGGGAGGCAGATTGCGGTGGGGGTGCGGGCGAGGCAAAGACGTTAGAGGCGGTTAAGACCGCTTGCCCCCTCGGTCGATTGGGAACGGCTGAGGAAGCGGCTAATGCTGTGCTTTTCTTCTGCTCCCCTTTGTCGGACTATGTGACCGGAGAAGTTCTCATTTGCGGGGGCGGGCTGCATTTTTAGACCCTCTGCCCAACTGAGGGTACCAATGCAAAAAAGTGCGCATAAGGCTTGCGCAGTACTAGGCTGTTTGCTATTCTGACCTTGTCGCCACGAAGCTGATCGAAACGGGCCGAGAAAAAAGTGGGCTTTAGGGCTTGCTAAAAACCGGACGAAGTGGTAGATTGGTGAGTGGCATAAGGGAATTGAGGTCGGCAGTCACAGGAGTAGAACGCAGAGTTCTTCCTCGCTAGTACCTCCGTTGTTCTTCAACAAGTTTCCAAAAGTTTCCAGGCAAAGTAAGGCTACTGATTTTTTCAAATGTAAGTCGTGCTTGCGCCTGAATGGCTTTTTCGAGGCCGGCTTACTATCAG
>CAWGVL010000074.1:0-120674 GCA_963825845.1 Bryobacteraceae bacterium
TATATTACCGGACGTGCTTCGGCGCGACAGGGAATACCGGAGTCAGCGCTTCGCGCTATCGCCGAACTTAAAGATCTGAAGGTGCTGAAGCTTGGCTACTCGGCGATTGGCGCTGACGGCCTCCGCATTTTAGGTACGGTGGCGACCATCGAGAAATTGGGATTGGAAGGGTGCCGCCGTGTCAATGACGACGCTCTGATGGAACTCGCCAAATGGAAGAACCTGAAGTACCTCGACGTGCAGGATACCGAAGTCACTCAGACCGGCGTCGAAGCACTCAAGAAAGCGAATACCTCGATAGCGATCCTGTCCGGCGGTATCTAAGATGCCGCCGGTCGTCTCTCAAGCAAGGATCTCTGTTAACTTGCGGTTGGCGGAGGGTATCTTGCCGAGTCCTGCGCCGACAACGTTATCCGCCAGAGTCAGATGGAGGTCGGCGATGGTCCCGGCGATCTTCGTGTGCCGACCCATGGCGATCTGCCGTTTACTGCCGGCGATTAGAGCGATCATGCCGCTGCTCTTGTGCGGATTCGCTTCCGCGTGCTCATGCACGAACATCAGCACAGTGTTGTCGAGCAGGGTGCCGTCGCCTTCCGGAATGGACTTGAGCTTCGCCACCAGATAGGCGAACTCTTCGACGTGCCAGCGGCAGATGTCCCGCAGGATCCGCTGTCCTTCTGCGCCCGTTCGCCCGGGGCCTTGCCGTCCTTGTGGGTGTAATCGTGGTGGCGCGCCGCGGTGTGGCCCAGCCACGGAAACCGCGCCAGCCCCTGGCACTTCGTCAGCATGTAGCTGGCGACGCGCGTCTGCCCCGTCGCGAACGCATACGCCAGCAGGTCGCTCTGCAGCTTGGCGACCCGCGGCCAGTCCTTCATGTCGAAGTCCTCGCTCCGGCTCGTGACGTTCTGATAATCCGGCGGCAGCGACGCGATGGCGCGCTCCAGGTCGCGAATCGACGAGAGATGCTCGTCGAGCCGCAGCTCGATCTTCTTTCGGCAGGCCGTTGCCGAAGCAGCGCGCTCCTGCCGCGCACGGCGTCCAGTATGCTCCGCTTGTCGCTTGACCCAGCCTTGTCTTTGCGCCGAACAGGCGGTCGAACAGGCGGTGCGGAATCTCCTCCGGCGGCAGCGGCCGGTTCGGCACCCGCCCAGCTCATGTTCTTCTGCATGGCGCCGCCGAAGGATTCCTGCGAGACGCCGATCTGCAGCGAGCGGAATCGCGAGCTCCGCCGATCCTTTGCCGCCAGCACCTGATCGATCGACGGCGCCGCCGGGCCCGTCGAGGTCAGCGGCGTGCACGTCATCAGCGCGCACAACGACTGCGGAATGTCCGTTTCCGCCGTATGCGTTGTCGAGCCCGCTCAGCACGTGCACATCGTCGCTTCAGCCGCGCCGAGCGGCGTCAGGCACGGCGTCATGTCGTAGTCCGCCCCGGTGCGCGACGGGATCCAGTAGCGCTCCGGAATACCGTTGCCGTTGAACCAGAGACGAACCGCTTGTCGATTCCGCGGCGCGTCGTTCTGTCGCCGGCGAGTCGGCCGCGTACGCCGTGCCCGTCGAATTGAACATCGAAATCAGCGGCGGCACGCCGACGAGGACCGGCGACGTGAGTCGCGGTCAGCCCCTTGAGGAAGGTTCTCCGCGACAGCCTAATGCGTTTAGTGATGATTTGAGACATTCGAGTCGTACTCCCGTGACGATTGCGCTGTCCCTGAGCTTCACCAGGGAGACCATCAGCTCCTGGAACCGGTATCCCGACTGCGCGAAACGTCTCCAGCGCCTGCATTGAGCGCCGGCCGGTCCGCCGGCGTCTCCATCCGTCCGGCCATATACCGAAAAACCTGCTTGACAACGCATTCCTGGCACTGCGGGCTTCGCGCCAGGACATTCGCCGAGCTGTCTGGGGCTCGAGAATTCGGAGTTCGCGAGTCCGGCCACCGCGCCCTTCGTATCCAGCACCAGCTCGACCTCCTTCGGCTTGCGCGCCGCCGTCCCGCGACTCCCGGCAAGATTCGGATAGAACAACAACTTGTGTTTCTCACGCCGCATGCCGATGGCGTCGAACTTCTCGAATCCGAATCCGATGGGATCGATCAGGCTGTGGCACGTGGCGCACGACTGGATTATTGGCGTGTACCGCCATCCGCTCGCGGTTGGTGACCGGGCTGGCCTCTTCCACCGGCGGCAGGTTCGTGTCCACGCCCGGCGGCGGAGGCGGCACCTGCTGGCAGAGGAACTGCTCGCGCACGAACAGCCCGCGCCCGGTCGGCGCCGTGTCGTCCGGTTTACTCGACAGGGTCAGGAAAAGCGCCTGTCCCAGCAGCCCGGCCCGCTCGGCTCTCGGCGGGGAACTCGACCCGGTCGAAGTCGCGAGCCGGCGGCGGCATTTTGTAAACCGCTGCCAGATCGGAGTTGATGAAGCTGTAATTCGCGGTGAACAGCGTCCATGAAATTGCGATCGCTCCACACCAGGTCGTCCGACAAACCGCCGCGCTTCCTCGGTCATCGAGCGCGGCCAGTTCCCGGCTGAACAGCGGAAACAGCCGCCGCTCCCGCGACGCCGTCATCACCCGGTCGAACCGCAGCCATTGCGAAACGAATTCATCCACGCCGTCCCGCGCCTTCGGGTCGTCGAGCATCCGGCGGGCCGCGCGTTCGACGCCCTCCGCCGTATTCAGTTCGCCCGTTCCGCGCTGTCCAGCAGCGCCTCGTCCGGCATCGTATCCCAGATAAAGTAGGACAGCCGTGACGCCCGTAGCGTAAGGTCTCCACTTGGAATTCGGCGTTTCCTCCAGCCGGAACAATGAAGTTGGGGATTGCAGCATCCCCTCGATCACCGCCTGCGCGCCTTCCTGAAACGTCTTCTCCGATTGAAGATCGTCTCAAATAGCGAGACTTCCTCCGGTTCGAGCGGCCGTCGGAACGCTTTCCGCCCGAACTTGCGGACAAATCGCCCGCGGCACGCCGCGTCGGTCGGCGATGCCGGTCGGCAAGGGATTGAGCTTGTGCGAATCGCCGCGCCGGAACGCGTTTGCCGCAACGCGCTCCGCCGCCAGGCTATACGCCTGCGT
The DNA here is from genome assembly GCA_963825845.1 of Bryobacteraceae bacterium. GTDB lineage: Bacteria > Acidobacteriota > Terriglobia > Bryobacterales > Bryobacteraceae > DASQDN01. The sequence goes on from CAWGVL010000074.1 coordinate 3,071, forward strand.
CAGGATCGGCGAAACGGAGAGCGCCTCGTACTGGTCCTTGAATCCGTTGACGAAGTCCTCGGCCGGGAACTGGACTGCCGGAGCTGGTGTCCTTCAGAAGGTCGCGTACCGTGTTGTTGTACTGGGCATGCGTCAGACGCCGCAGAACCACTGTGGGTACTTGGCCGTGTCCGGCCGCCTCGCGCTTGCGGTACTCGAGCGCGCTTGCCACCTCGGCGGGCGGCATCGCCGCAAGCTGTGCGATCCAACTGCGAAGAACCTTCTCTTCCGGAGTCGCCTTTCGTATGCGCTCGCCGCCTGTATGGGGAATACGCAGCGTTGGCTTCAGAAGGAGCAGCGATTTGTCGGGATCCGTGCGGTTGACGAATTCAACGAGGGATTTTCCGAACGCCTGCAGGCGCATTTTCGACGCCCGGCTCCTCGGGAAACCGCAACCGCGTTGCCGACGCGACACCCTCGCCGTTGTGACACGCGGCGCACCCAGCGCTTTGCAGCACAGGATACACCTGGTCGGCGAACGACACCTGTTGCGCCCGTGTTACGCAAACACCTGCCAATACGATCAAAGCTGTACGAACACAGAGGACCATTATCAACCCTGACACTGTAGTTTAGCGCGTTCCACTCAGTTGTGTGGTAGCGTGCACAACCCTGCCAAACACAGATGTAGCTTGAGCTTTTCAAGATGCCTGTCCCCCTGATATCCATTTCTTCGCGACATAACCCACGGCCAGGACGGTATGAGAGTTGTCGGGCGTCATGACCCAATTTCGAACGGGTTCGAGGCGTTGACGGCATGGCCCGTCAAGGCGCCATAACATCGCTGAACGGCGTGCCTCCGTCGTAGTCCTGGTCGTGCGCCTGGATCATATAGGCGCGGTTCGTACATTTGTCCACGGTTATTGGGGGAGCCGCCGATGTTCGTATAGGACTGACGAGGGTCGCGGGGAACGACTGGTAGGCGGTGATGCTGACTTCTTTTCGGTCCCTCGCCGGTGATGGCGAGCGGCAAGCGTGAGCCAAGACCGTCGCGAAACGCAGGGTGGTTTTTGGGGTTCTAGAGTGCAGAGCGAGATCTTTGTATTCTGCCCCTTGCATAGCCGTCTCCAGGCTTATACACTTGACCCAATAAATTCTAGCTGGCGCGACCAGCTTACTTCTGAGGGATGGAGTCTTATGCAACGAATCGGGATTGGCGTTCTTGTAGCTCTGTCTTTTCTTCCGGCGGCATGGCCGCAGGCGAGCAGACCACGGTTCGAGGAACGGTTCACGATCAGCGCCAAGCGGTCATACCCGAGGCTAAGATCACCTTAACCAACACCGCGACGAATGTGGATCGAAATACGACGTCGAATGACGCCGGGGCGTTCGTCTTTCCGGGTGTGTTCCCCGGGCCGTACCGTCTCTTAGTCGAGTCCGCGGGCATGCAAAAGTACGAGGCTAATCTCACAGTCCAGGCCCAACAGGACGCGGCGATCGATGTGGTCCTGCAGGTCGGCCAGACTGCGACGCAGGTCCTGGTAGAAGATGTCACTCCCTTGGTCACCACGGAGAACTCGACGCTGGCCCATACGGTTGAGCGCAAGCGCATCGAGCAGCTTCCGATCAATGGAAGAGGCTATCAGAACTTTCTGAATACGGTACCCGGCATCGACTCCACCGGCATTCCGCAGGCTTATGGGATGCGGACCAATACCTCAACGACAATGTTTGACGGCGCCCCCGTCAACGAGGTGTGGGAAGGCTGGGATTTTGGCCGTCCTCCCGGCCTTGATGCTGTACAGGAGATTCACGTCGAGACGAATAACTCCTCAGCGAAGTATACCCGCCCGACTACCATCCTGCTGACCAGCAGGAGTGGCACCAACCAGTTTCACGGCGCTCTGTTTGAAACTAACCGCAACAGCGGCTACGGTGTCGCCCGCCGCAGGCAGGACACCTTCACAAAAGCTCCGTTCCTGAACCGCAACGAGTTTGGCGTCTCCGCTGGGGGCCCGGTCATTATTCCCAAACTGTACGATGGCCGCAACAGGACGTTTTTCTTTGCCGCCTATGAGGCGGTTCGCACGGTTTCCTACGCGACGAACCAGTACCGCGTTCCCACCGATGCGATGTACAGCGGGGACTTCAGCGGTTTGGTCGACTCTCAAGGGCGCCAGATCCGCATTTACGATCCTCTCACCACGAACCCCACCACGTGGGCGCGGCAGCAATTCCCGGGGAACAGGATTGACCCCTCAAGGATCAACCCTGTCGCGAAGGCTCTTATCGACATGTCGCCTCGCGCGAACCTGCCGAACGTGAACCCGCTGCTCGCTCCCAACCTGATCCTGCCGGTACGGACGCCCAGTACGCAGGATACGACCAGCGTCAGGATTGACCACCGCTTCTCCGACAAGGACTTGATTTTCGGACGCATCACCCGAGGTCGAAACGATCACCATCTGAATATCATGCCCATGCTGCCGAACAACATCGGCGATTACCAGCCTGTCGTGACATCAAACCGGCATTGGCCGAATACTACTGGGGCGATTACCTGGGTGCGCACCATTTCTCCCACCTTAACGAATGAGGTATTGCTGAACTCTCGCGGGATTATCACTGGCGTGGCTCGGGTGACCGCCACACCGACTATGCAGGCGCCTTAGGTCTTCCCAATCCGTTTGATGCCTTCAACTGGCCCAGCATCACCGATCTGGGTATTCTGCCGGCAGCAGCGGCGCATATCCCTACGGAAGTCAAGCGCCGTTCTGGCTGATCACCAATTATGGGTTGATCCAAGACAACGCCACCAAGATTCACGGCGAGCATGAGTTCCAATTCGGCGCGGGCTTCCGCTACGAGAAGATCGACAAATCTTCCGTCGCCAACGCCGGGGCGTATAGCGCCAATACACTGGCCACTTCGCTCTACAACCCGGCCTCGACTCCCCAAAACCCGATTGCCACGCCGCAGACCGGTTTCGGCATGGCCAATTTATGCTGGGCGCCCTGAACTACCAAGCCACGTTCCGCCGTCCCTGGTTCCATTTCCGCCGTCCTGAGCTTAACCTCTACTTCCAGGACAACTGGAAGGCCACACGCCGCCTGACTTTGAACCTGGGGCTTCGCTATGAACTTCGCACGCCTCTCTACGATCGAGACAACACTTTGCTAGGTTTCGATTTTGAGAAACATGCGCTGGTGACCGGCACCGATCCCGCAGAGTTTGTGAGGCTCGGGTATGAGCACTCCTGCGATCATGAGCGCTCTGCAGAGCTTCGGAGGCAGTCTGATCAGCTATAAAGATGCTGGGCTTCCCCAAAAGCTGCAGAATCAAAACTATAAGCAACTGGGCCCTCGCTTGGGCTTCGCTTATAAGGCGCTGGAAGGCAAGAAAGCTTTCGTGGTGCGTGGCGGCTACCGCATGTCCTACTACGCCCAGAAACTTCAGGATTGGGTTGGCGCTCAGTCGGGATCGATACCGGTGGCAGCCAACTTCCAAAATACAGTCAGCAATACGGCTCTATCGCCGGACGGGCTGCCGAACTATGGGCTGCGTTCGATACCCAGGTACCAGGCCGGCGTCAACACGCCCGATTCCATCATCGACGTCAACGACACGCGTCTCCTGGCGCGCGGCTTCAACGTCGGCGTGCTCTCTCCCGATCACACGGAGGGGCGGGTCCAGGATTGGAACCTGACGCTCGAGAAAGAAATCTTCTCGAATACCGTCCTGAGAGTTGGTTATGTGGGCAACTACGGTGACAACCAACAGCAGGAGATCCACTATAACGACGAAACTCCGGAATACATCTGGTATGCCACCAGGAGAGCGCCGCTGCCTACCGGCCCATTTGCCAGCGTGGCGACACGTCCCTACGATCAGCAGGCCTACGGGGACATCACACTCTATTCGCCGACTGGGTATGCCCGTTACAACGGTTGGAAGTGGAGTTGCAGCAGCGCTTCAGCCGCGGTATCTCGTATCAGATTTTCTGGAACGTCGGGAACACATTACTCATCAACCAGGACACCGACGATACGCAAAGTATCGAAGCGATGCCCAGCACGAACGTGTTCCTGCCTGGCGCCGTTCCCACGGACGCGAAGCAACGGAACCGCTTCCTGAACTACAGGCGCGATCAGAATACGCCGAAACACCAGATCCGCTGGAACTTTACCGTCGAGTTACCGTTCGGAAAAGGGAAGCCCTTCTTCGGCAATAGCAACGGATGGGTGGACAAGCTGATTGGTGGATGGCAGATTGCCGGTATCGGTAATCTCAGGCAGGGGTGGTGGAGCCTGCCGGACGAAGATGTCCCGCCTATCCCGACAAGCAATCCCCTTGAAATCTACGGGTTCAAATATCCGATCGAGGATTGCACCAGCGGCGACTGTTTCCCCGGCTACCTGTATTGGAACTCCTACATTCCGGCCAACCGGATCAACACCCGGGACGCCAATGGCAAGCCGAACGGCATTATGGGCGTGCCTGACAATTACAAACCCGCGAATGCTCCACTGATTCCGTGGGGGCAGACGGCCCTTCCGGCAAACGCTCCCGCGGATACGGATGTCTCCGATTTCTGGGATACCAACACCGTGTGGATGCCCCTGAACAACGGGAATGTCCAACAGGTGGAGTTCAACGACAACTTGAACCCGTGGAGGAATCAGTTCGTAATTGCTCCGTGGACGTGGGGCCAGGACGCATCCGTGCAAAAGTTCATCACTTTCAACGAGCGAGTGACTCTTCGTCTCAGCGTGGACTTTTTCAACGTGTTCAACCACCCGAATAACCAGGCGCCCGGCGCAAACGGCATTCTTTCCTTGCGGAATTCGGGCAGCAATGCGAGGACGACACAGTTGGGCGCCCGACTTCAGTGGTAAAGGGAGGGCTGATCCTCGCTGGATTTGCTTTGAGGTATCTACTACGGACCGTTGCAGGTACAACAAACAAGCTTCCGGAATAACTGAGCGAGTCAATCCCGATAGCCCGGGCCGTACAGGATTGCGCCCAGTAATCTGTAAACCGCGGAACGTGTGATAGGCGCAGCCAAGGACCCCTCGTCGAGAACCATCGAGGTCACACCCATGCGGACCTGCTTTGAGACTCACGGTCGGTGAGAACCAGATTCTCCGAGTGGTTGTGCATATCGATAAACCCGAGTGCTATGACGAGCCCCTTGGCGTCGATGGTGCGAGCCGCCGTCCGGGTCGGCAGTTTGCCCATGTTTCATGCCAATGTCGCCGTGGAGTGAGGGACTTCCAGTGCTATCCACGATCTTGCCGTTGCGGTCAGGATGTGGAAATCCTGTGCTGCTAGACAGCTTCCTATAAGGGTTAACAAGGGGATTCCGTACTCATCTAAGCCGTTCTATGTACCGTGCCGCTGCCGTAAGTTCAAGAGCCGGTGGTAGACTTCAGGCGAATGCTTCTGTTCGTCGCCCTCTATCTGTCGCTGATGCAAGGCGAACAGACTCAGCTTGATGCCTCGGAGTGGAAGCGGCTGGGCTTGGCGCTGGCAGCAGAAAAGAAGATCACGGCAGCAGTAGGACCGTTGACTAAAGCCTGCGAGCTTGATCCCAAGGACGAGGAAGCGTGCTACTACTTCGCACGAATGCTACACGCCTTAGGTCGGTGGGACGAGGCGTGCGCCCCGTTTGAGAAGGCGCTCCGGGCTGCGCCCAAGAGGATGCTGGCCCGAGTACATCGAGCGGTGGCGCTGAATTTGATGGCGCTTGGGCATACGGTTGAGGCCGAACAGCATTTCAAGGCGGCAATCGCGATGCGCAAAGACGCCGAGTCGCTGCCCGAGGACCCGCGTGTCGACTACGGAGCCTTTCTGTTCAGGCAGGGGCGCACGGACGAGGCGTTGCAGCTTCTGCGAGAGACAGTTCGCGATGCACCGAAATCCGCGCGGGCGCACGCCGAACTCGGCAGAGTTCTTCTGCACAGTGGCAAGGCGGACGCTGCTGTTGAGCGCCTCGAACAAGCCATTGAACTCGATCCGAGCGCACCATCAATCCGGCTGCTGCTTGGGAGGGCATACTTGCAAATGGGCCGCGTAGACGAGGGCCAGCAGCAGCTTCAATTAGCGAACACGGGCCTGAGGGAAGGTATCTCTTCACCGGTGAAGTAACCCCAGAGAGCCTCGATGTTTTGTATATCTGCTGATCAAGCCGGTCACGACGGAAAAGCATGACAACAACCAAACCCTCAAGCCTTAATTGCATTTAGTTCGGCAGTTCTGCCGCTGAGCGCTGCCGAAAACGAGCTGAAAAACCAAGCCGGAAAGACGATTCTCAAGTACGCGACCGAAGTTCCCGAGAAGATCTCGCCTGCGACACGACGGCTCCGGCCAAGCAGGCGGCATTGGTCCTCTCCTTCCAGGAGCATGACACTCCCGCCGGAAATGATTCGTTGCTGTCCGACAGTCGCTCTCGGGGCACAAGAGATGCTTGACAGCTACATTCTGCTCGCTGGGGCCCCATAGGGGCGGAAGTTCGGCAAGGTCGATCACAGCCGCTGGAGAAACTGATTGCCTAGGCCAAGAAGATTATCGGATCAACCCGCGCCGCATTTACAAGTACGGCAAGGGCGAGGGCTCCAAGATTTCGATGGAGTTCATCATGACGCGCCGGGAGATCATCGTGGCCGGCATCGGCTACAGCCGGGGTGCGTGTCTGATGCGGTCGGAGGTGAAGAAGTCGCTCGACTTCGCGAACAGCGCGCCGGAGATCCACTTGACACTCGGCTGCAGAGATCTTGCGAATCACCTGTCGTGTGTTCAAGACCATACTTGCGCCTGAAAGCGAAGGGTTACCACCTCGTGAACCGCGAACTCGACGAATTCGGAGATCGAACGCATCACCCGCCTAGCAACGACCATACGCTTGCATGGGCGACGCGCGTAGGCAACAAGAACCTGGCTGGCCCTATCCGCAGCCGACGCGAAGCTAATAGGAGGCTCTCGCTCCGGTCGATGGTTACTACCCAACTTGGCTCTCCTAAGGCGGCGCCCCTGCCGGAGCACTTCTCCAGAAGCTGCTTGCATCGAAAGATGCATGTGACTGCGGCGACGTGTTAAATCGGGCAACTCCCAAATCTGTGAATATTCCGAACCCTGTTGTGAGCACCTGCAGCTTATTGCCCTTGCCGATCCGAGCGCAAACGCTGATGGTCTTTTTATGCACCTCTTTGATGGAGGCAGTTTGATCTGCTAAGGGGACATACTTGGTCTCGTTTCCAACCAGGCGATGCCCCGGAGCGTTGTCATATGATGGGATGATCGTAAACTAACTCATCCCTCGTAAATCGAATCGAATGCGGGGAAGTTGACTGAGTTCTTGCGATCAGAGGCGGCTATGTGGAGACGCGAGTTTATTGCACTGCTTCCAGCCAGCGCCATCGCGGCGCAATCGAGGCATCTGACCGCCGACGAGGCTCTGAAAGACTTGCTCGAAGGTAACAAGCGTTTTGTGACGGGAAAAACGTTGAATCCGCGCCGAAGCCCGGCCGACTTTTCGAAGCTCGCGCCAGCACAGGCGCCCGATGCCGTGATAGTCGGTTGCGCTGACTCGCGTGTGCCCCCGGAAATTCTCTTCGATCAGGGTGTGGGCGATCTGTTCGTTATTCGCGTGGCGGGAAATGTGGTCAGTGGCGCCGGCCCTACTGTGAAGGGAAGCATTGCCTATGCGGTCGTGGTCTTAGGTGCGCCACTCGTAATGGTTTTAGGGCATAGCCAATGCGGCGCAGTAAAAGCGGCGCTTGAAACCAAGGAACTCGCAGCGCCAGAGTCGATTCGGGATCTTGTCGGCATGGTGAGTACGAGTGGCGAGAAGGATCTGGATCGTGCAATTGGGGCAAATGTGCGTGCCGGCGTCGCGAAGCTGAAGAGTCTGGAGCCCACCCTGACCCGCTACGTCGAGACGAAGCGGATCAAAGTGGTCGGCGCGGTTTATGATCTGGCAAGCGGCAAAGTAACTATGGTGGCCTAACTCGATCAGGGCGGGCTCGAGCTACACCCGAGGCCTATATTCCAAGAGGCGCTTCACTTCCTCATCAGCCCAAGTCGCCGGCTTCACCTCCCGCTGGCTCGCGGCGCGGTCCTGACTACACCGATTCGTCTGCCGATTCCGGTGAATATACTGGCCCCCCACATCTGTGCCGCCATCAAAACGGCGCCGCCACCGGGACGTTCAGGTTGGGAGATTGAAACGAGCTGATCTCGGCAATCAGGAGCGCATCCAGGCTGCTGATGAGTTGTCGGACTTCAGGTGTCGGGTTTCGGCTACCATCAACGGGTCGCGGTGTAAGGGATCGCCTATATATCAACCTACCGATAGTTAAGTGAGGCCCCTCAATAACGTAAATCGTCAGGTCTACGCAACGGTCTCCGAGCGGTGATTTCAACTGCACCAGAAGGGATATGACAGATGCGTCGGTAGCCGCATAGGACTCGTCAACCCCCAATAAGTGACCGATTTCATGTGTCGCGAGCGTCAGAAGGTCGGTTCTGTCTTTGGCAGGTCCGTCCGGCTTCGGCTTGCTAAAAAACGAGACCACGATTCAGCGGCACTTCGTCGTGTAGGAACGATGAGTACTGTTCGTACTTCAAGTCATCGCGGGGCGTCCTATCGGCATAAAAACTGGGTTTCGGCGGGTTGGCTTGGAACATGACAAAGCCCGAGTTAAACGTATGGGATTTCTCCCTCTGAGATTTGAACCGGTTGCCCCAGCAAGCATGAGAGGCACCCCGTTGGAAGTTAATGGTTACATTGCTCAGTTCCCACCCCGCCGTTTTTGAAGATCTCTTTCCGGCGCTCAGCGCCGCAACTTTGAAAATCTACTGGAGACTCCCCCGCCAAATCATGTCAGTGGGCGGACGCAATTTCATCGATGAGCCGATTGAATTTTTCAGCTTGGCGTGCGCCGGAACGCGGCTATAAGGACGAAAGGAACAGCCCTTATCGTGCGGGCGAGCCTGGATAGCACTGCTCCAGGATTGATTGTGTGATGAGTACTCGCTTCTTCATGGCGAAGTCTCGTGAAAGGTGGAACTTGATTGTTCTGCAATAAGTGGATGGGTATCAATAACTTATACGTATGCGGCCGACTACCATATTTACGTCTTGTCTAGCGATGATCGCGTCAGTTGCGGTGATCTATATTTCAAAACGTAAACGCCACACCCAGCGTCAAGCGCTGCTGGCGAAACTTACCGGACGAATGGTTCGCGCGTCACGTTGTAGTCGTAGGAGGGATCGAACTCGGCGGCTGTGCTCTCGATGTAACTCTCGCGAATGAACTCCGGATTCTTGCTCCAAGTTTCCCGGAGGTCAAAGCGCATCGTAATGCGCGGGTGCGCGCGGAACTTCACGCCCGCCCCGTACTGCAATCCGACTTGATAGATTCCTCCACCATCCAATGGCGCCGTACGGCCGAAGTCGAACGCGGCTTTCAGCATCCCGATGTTTTGCAGGCCGAGTTTGAATGGTTTCGGCGCGCGCTTTACCGGCGCGTCCGTCAGGTGCATCATCTGCAACGCGGGTCCAGCAGCGACGTAAGGTCTCCATCGGGATTCGCGCGGGCGTGCATGTACCAGCAGGCTGTACTCAAACTGCCTGGTCGCCAATCCCACTCTGTAGGTTTCATAGACCAGATCCGCGTCTATGTCTCCGGGGATATCAACCTGTTGCAGTTGGTACTTTCCTCGCTGGACGTGATATCCGAATTCGCTCGATATCCATCGCCAAGTATTCATCGTTAGAGAGACTCCCCCGCGCCAGCCACCATCAATGTTGTCTGACAATCCGATTGCATGAGGAGGAAGCCCCGGGTTTGGCGACGTAAGAGAGACCGCGACCCCCTCGAGCTGCCTGATTGAGTAATCCAGAAAGCCGAGTTGTAATGCGATCTCGTACCGGGGTGGGTCCCACCGCCGATCCAGCGCGCCCACATTCGCGCCCGTCCTGACAGCATCGGTCGTCCCGAACTCGGCAGATGTTTGTCGCCCTTCCGGTATGGTCCCGAATCCTTCGTACTCGGCCCCGGAGATGTCCGCCCTTCGCCATGCCTGTTGGTCGTTCTTTAGATCAACGTCCGAGGTCATCAAGCCGTGCAACTTTCGCACTCCGATAGCCCCTTGGTAAGCCACGTTGCCGCGCCAGACATCGTTGCGTAGCACCAACATCGTATTTCGCACACTGCGCTGGAACAGTGGTGGGGCTTTAGGGTATTCGGCCGCGATCGTCTTTCGGATTCCGGCATTCATTCATACGAAGCACCGCAATCGCTCCATCGGTCCGCAGCTTGTCTCCGGTGGCGTTATATGCGTCTTGCGGTACCCAGGGACGCGGCGCCAATTCCACGGCATCAACGCAGCCCGTGAACGAGAGATCGTTCACTACTTTGGAACGCTCATTGTCAATGTACTCGTCAATGACGTGAATAAACATTTTTTGCTTACGGGAAAATGCGATGCCGATGTCCTGCGTGGAAGAAGACGTCAGCGCCGTTAGCCCAAGGTATTGCATCGAAGGGTCGAAAACTCGCAAATGATGACGGGCCGAGAAGGTGTTCGTGGTCTTCGAAAGGGTGAACACGGGCGGCCGTTCATCCAACAACAGCGTCGACATTGGGGCCTCGTTATAGCCTTCTTCGCCCGCGATGGACTTGAGCGTCTGAAAAGTGCTTGCTGCTGTGCGTTGATCGACGTTGAACCATCCAGCGGACCTTAAGGCGCGCTGCACGGCTTCCGGAGGCCCAAGAAACAGCAGGTTCGTCAAGTCCGATGGCTTATTGCCGGCCTGCGTGGCCGTACGGAACGGCAGTGCTCGAACGAATCTCAGCATTTGCTCACGTTCTTCGGTCGTTATGGCAACCTGGGGAAGATTGGATGGAAACACTTCAGACGTGATCAGAGGCGCCGTCAGCTCTACAAGCAGCTCGGTGCCCGGACGGGTACAGGATCTCCGGCTCCGTAAACCCGAGCACTGCCGTTGACGACACAGACGTGAACAGATACGCCAATGGGTCGATTGCCGTGACTGACGAGAGCTGGCTGGTTGCTGAGTAACCGGGCGTTCCGGTGGATCGGATTCCATGGATTGTCCCGGCTGGCATCCACTCTCTCGCGCGAATTCTCCACCTGATAGAGCCGGCAATGCAATGCTCTCGTGTCGCCGTTTGGCAGCTCCAGCTTGTCGAATTCCACAGTCAGGGCTGCTTTCTCGTGGACAACCGCCATGCCTACCGGTTGCGCCTTAGTCACCTTCCCTTTCAACACGCTTCCGGGTGGAATGAGAACTTTGCCATCCACCATGGCGGGCGCGATCAGCACGGCATCGACGGGCATGCCTTCCTTTGCCGTGACAGAGGAGAGTGGCTGCAAAAGTCGCACTACCAGCCGCGATCCCGCCGGTACGCCTACGACTCTGGTCAGTGATGCGCGGGGCCAATTCAGTTGCGCGCCGCTGTCGAGCTTCGTGATCATCAAGTCGCCGCTGGTCCACCATCGGCCTGTCACAGGTGGCTTGTCAGGTTCGACTACGACTGCTGATCCGTCATGCAGAAACTGCACATGCTGGGCTGGTGTCGTGGTCGCGAAAATCGCAACCATGTCCGGCGCGAGTATAGCGGAAAACGACTGCGCATCAGGTGTGACGGGCCTTCTCCCCCGCCATCCGCGAGCGGATGGCATAAATATCAGCAATCACCAATAATGGCTGGTTCGAGTGCGGATCGCGACCGCTTAGCAGGAATACCCAACTTCCATCCGGCAGCTTTAGCTCCGAGAATTCAGCTTGCGCAAACGGAACAGTCCCCAAAAAGCGGCCCTTATGGACTGATGTGTCGTGAAAGCGAAGGTGATATTCCTCGGTTTGAGGCTGCTTCTTGGAAGGTGGAATGAGAACAAGAGCATTCTTACCTCCCATGACGGCCCACACTTGTGTCGCCTCAGGTAAGATTCGACGTCGGCTTCCCGTTTACGGTTGCTATGACAGGGACCGGATTCTGGCCAGGCATCTTCTCGACATGGATGTTCGAAACTACCAGCTCCTGCCCTGCTAGATCAAAGGAAGCAAGAAGCACGATGGCTGCCGACCTATATAACAGCATGAATTCGGTGAAGCAGATTATAGCGTGATATGGCGAGCGGCGCTGGTCAATGACGATGCTGCTGTCGGTAACATGTGAGTTGTTCGCCTGAATCATTAAATGAAATGTCCGGTCGATGAAGCGGACTGGGAAAGCTAGTACATGTGGAAGCCATCGGAGAGCAGATCCCGGCCGCAGAAATGGAGCGGATGATGAAAGCGCAAGAGGTAATTCTGAAGGCGGCAGCGGGGAAGCTAACCTGGATGGCTGCGGCCGAGATCATGGGTGTCACGGACCGAACGATGCGGCGTTGGCGCGAGGGTCAACGAGCACGGCTACAGCGGTCTGTGGGACTACCGCAAGCGACGGCCAAGCCCAAAGCGGGTGCCAATGGCGACAGTGGAGCAGGTGTTGCAGTTATATCGAGACCAATATTTTGACTTCAACGTGCGACATTTCCACGAGAAGCTGAGGGAGGTTCACGGGATCAAGCTGAGCTATAGCTGGTTGAAAACAGCGTTGCAAACAGCAGGCTTTGTGAAGAAGCGCAAGAAACCGGGTTCACATCGCAGGCGGCGTCCCCGGCGGCCTCTTGCGGGCATGATGCTCCACATCGATGGCAGCGATCATCGGTGGTTCGGCGACGACAGGTACTACGAGCTAATCGCCATCTTGGATGATGCGACAAGCGAGATTTACTACGCGCAAATCGTTCAGGCGGAAGGCACGCGGGCGGTGATCGCAGCGCTTCGCGAAGTGATCGAGACAAACGGATCGTTCTGCTCGTTGTGCAGCGATCGAGCCGGACATTTCTTTGTCAAGCCGAAACGAGGCGAGCGAGTCGATACAAGCGGGCCAACGCAGGTGGGACGAGCGCTGCAGGAACTCGCTGTGAGAATGATCGCGGCCTACGCCGCAAGCTCGAGGTCGATGGAAGCGAAGCTTTGGGACGTGGCAGGGGCGATTGACGCAGGAAATGAGGTTGCGCGGAATCACGGATTTGGATCAGGCCGATGAGTTTCTGCGCACGGAGTATATTACCGAGTTCAACAACAAGTTCGCGGTCGTGTGTCGCCAGCAGTTCTCACGTTTTTGAGATTGTCGGCAACATTGCCGTCGGCGCTGACGGCTCGGTATGTACAGTGTGCGCCACGAATGTGGTGGATTACCCGACGACGAGCGATGCATTTCAGCGTCAAGACCATTCGCGGTTTCCAAACTTTCGCGCGATCGAACGTCCGAACATTTAGTGACTCGCCTCCGCCCCGACGAATCGGGGCTAATCTTCTCCCGGTATGTGGCAGGCGACGGGGGATCTCGGGCTCGCGGTCGACGGCGATGGCTCGGCAGTCCCGGCCCATTCGATTTCGGCTGAAAGAGCGGCGCGCGTGCTTCGGGCGACATGACCGAGATGTCGGCCTTTTTCTGTTTGCGCTTTGAAGATTGTCCGCAAGAGAGATCTCGGTAGAACGCCTGCGAAATGCAGACCGGTAGACCTCCTCCCTGGACTGTTGTCCGGATGAAGTACCAATTAAATCGACTTAAGTCGACTTAAACTCAAGGTAGTAACGTTAATCACTGGACATCAACAAAGAATTAAACCAGCAGTCAAACGTGCAGCAATCACGGTTCGGCGATCGTAATGTACTTACCGCCGGACACATCGTTCAGTGTCTGTACAGGTCCGCTTGGCCAGCGGATCTCGATCTGTTTAGCCGAAGTATCGTCACCCAGACCGAACACGAGCGCGGGATCGCTGGAGGAAGCGTATCCGACGGCAGTTGTGACCCGGTTCCATTGCTTTCGCCCCGAGGCGGCGGTGACACGGACCATCGCTCCCAATCCCTGACGGTTGCTTCGGGTGCCTCGCAGTCGAATGCCGATCCAATGATTAGTCGGTTGTCGAAGTATTTCGCAACAGCCGAGCGGCCTCGCCTATCCTAGTTACAACGGTGTCAACGCGGCCGTCGCCATCGAAGTCACCGAATGCGGCGCCGCGATGACGGCCGTAAAGCTGCATATCTGCCCGGCGGGCGCGCTGAAATTCGTGAAGCGCGCGTTGCCTACGTTTGTCAGAACGAGATTGGCGTGTCGCGATTGCCGGTGCGAATACTCCTCGACGTTGTCGTCGATGGCCCCACATGCGGCGAAAAGATCTTTATCGCCGTCGTTATCGAAGTCATATGCGCCATTGCTCCAAGCCGGTGTAAGCCATGGAATGCGGCCCACGCCACTCGGATAGGTAATGTCTAAAAAGAGCCCTTTGCCGAGCCCTCGAAACAGCGGGAATGTCTCATTGTTATTTGCGGTGACAAAGATATCCTCGCGGCCATCGTTGTCGATATCTCGCACATCGGTCCCCATCGAACTGACTGCGCGGCCATCATCGTTGAAGGCGATGCCCGAGTTCAGCCCGACTTCCCGGAAGTGGCCGGAGCCCTCGTTGTGAAATAGGAAATTGGGAACGGTATCGTTGGCGACGAAAACGTCGAGACGGCCGTCATCATCCAGGTCTAGGAAGGCCATAGACATACCTTTACCTACGTGGGCGGCGATCCCTGAGGACACGGATATGTCGGTGAACGTACCGTCGCCATTATTGCGGTATAGATTGTTCGGCAGACCCTCGTAGTACTTGGGGTGGCAATAGGTTCGCGACTTGCCAATAGTACACGGCGGCTCTTTTTCGGGGATCCACACACAATAATTGACGACGAACAGGTCGAGGTCTCCATCGTTGTCGTAATCGAACCAGCCGGCCGAGACAGACCAAGGCTTCCGGCGGGCAGGGTCATGCGCGAGACCGGCCTTCTGGGTGAGGTCCTCAAAAGTGCCGTTGCCGCGGTTGCGGTATAGAATGTTGCGGTTGACGCCTACGACAAAGAGATCCATAAACCCGTCGTTGTCGTAGTCTGCGGCGGCCACTCCGGTTGCGAAGCCGACACCGCGCACACCCGCCGACAGGGTGACATCGGTAAAAGTCGAATCGCCGTTGTTGCGGTAGAGCCGATTATAGAAGGAAGAGTCGGGCTTATCGAGGCCAGGCTGGTCTGCACCGTTCACGAAGTAGATGTCGGGTCTGTTGTCGTTGTTGTAGTCGAAGACGGCGACGCCGCCGACCATCGGCTCGATCTGGTGCCTTTCCGGTGTGGCGGCGTTGCGCAGGACGAAGTTGACCCCCGCATTTATCGCTACGTCTGTGAATTGGATCGGCGGGAATCCAGGCGCAGTGAACACCAGCGGAGTGCGGCAAAGATCAGCGTAATACGCACCCCGGGTTTGAGCGGCCAGGCCATCAGCGGAATTGCTATCAGTATAAGTCCTCTTTGGAGATATTTGAGATCGGCGCACATCGTCTGTGCACCGCTGCCGCGACGAGGCCTAAGCCCTTGGCTCATGGACCGAATAGGAGAATAAACGCTGCCGGTTTGGCCTCCGCTTCGTAATGATCGAGTCCGAGTTCCTGCTTGAGTTCCCGATAATCCCGGTCAGGCTGATGATCCAGCGCTGTTTGGCGAGGGCAACCAGATATTTCCGTTCGTGTCTCTGCGTAGCGTGGATAACCAATATCTGGTCGGCTCGGGCGGCTCTTGCGGCCACTCGATCAGAGCAGCCACTCCTGCCGGCGGGTTCGGATTTGCAGTAATCACGATGCGCGGGTGTTTACAATACAGTCGTTCCAGAGCTGGCAAGCAACCCATTCGCAACGGAAGATCCCCTGAATTTCACGAGCCCTCGGAACGGCGACATGGGGGGCGGCCGGGGGGGACGATGCACATTCCAGGTAAAAACGCGGTCGCGGACAGCGATGTAAATGCCGAGAGTTTTCGAAGGAATGTCAAGTGCGGATCTTGCCTGCGATGTCGTCCCGAAGAGCTAGCTCGATGCGGATGTGGGAGAGATCTGCACGATTATTCATATATCGACTCACCGGGTTGTCTGGAACGCATCGGCGACACGCACATCGAGGAGTGCGACTCCCACGATGTAGGGATGGAGGCTGTAGCGGGCAGGTGCTCTAGCAATTTGATCGATGGCTTTATCCTCAAAGCGCACTGGGATTCCGAGTTCGTCTGAGTGACGCTGCCGGGCAGGACGAGCACAATGCCATTCGTAGACCTTTTCCTCATTCGTTCAGGGTCGTCGAGAAGAGGTCGGCGCCTGCGGAAAACGCAGGAGAGCGTTGGCCACAATAGTGAAAACTGACCGTCTCGACGGACCCAGGTCCCGTTCAGGGCTTCGGCGTGCCACAGTGGTCGAGTGTCGATGGTCAACGTCCGCGCTGATC
Organism: Bryobacteraceae bacterium; assembly: GCA_963825845.1. GTDB lineage: Bacteria > Acidobacteriota > Terriglobia > Bryobacterales > Bryobacteraceae > DASQDN01. Next base: position 19,445 of record CAWGVL010000074.1, read on the forward strand.
ACTAGCGTTTGAGGCAGATTCTGATAACGGGTCGTGAGGCTCGGCAACTCCGTTCAGCTTATTCACGACGTTGAACAGGTCGCCGGTTTGGTAGAAGTCTACCGCAATGAGATTGGGGAGATGGCGGCGTTCAGATGCACACTGCTCGGCACGGGCGAGGAGAAATTGGTAGGCGTTTACGATGGCTGCGTTGGAGGGCCTTGGGGTGGGCGTCGTGTCGATCCAGTGATTGATCTGCAGCAGTTCACCTGCATCACCGCCGCGATTGGCACGGCATGAAAACTCCTCGACTTTGTGAAAGCTGTAAGGGGTCTCGCGGAAGCTCTCGAAGGCAGGGCGCAACCAGGGAATGCCGGGCCTGCCCGACTCGGTGAAAACCAGGACGCGCCTGTCGCGTTCGATCAGCTGGCGGAGCGTAGGCCATTCAGTCATTGCACTATCCATGTAAATCAGGTTCGCGAAACCGGCATTATCGAATTCAGAGGCCAAATCCTGAGGTGAGACGGTGTCCTCAACGATGATAATGATGACCTCGTCGGGGTGAGTGACGAGAAAATCACGAATCTCGCGGAGTGCCGGCAGCACCGGGTATGCGCCCAATTCACAAAAACCGTGACAGAAGTACAATCCGCGCCGGGTTTCATCGACGCCGACGAGGCGGTCCCGGATGCGCATCGCGGCGGCGTATCCCTCGTCGCCGATCGCTCGTTTGATCGCGTCCGCATTTGGCTCCATACGCATATCGGTCTTGATGCGAGCACCTCCGGCGAAACCGTAGTGAACATCGACCAGCAGGGCTCGGATACCGTCCCGGAGCATCTGCGGCATGCCAGCCTGATGGTGAGGGAACATCCAGCCCGGCGCCTCCTGGTTCGACATCGCATTGTGCGCGCCGGCAAAGACGACCTGATCGACACGGCGATCGCACAGTTCCGGGAAGCCATTGCACGCAAGAATCGCAGAGGGGGCACGAACAGGTACGGCGGCAGGGTTACGCCAGACGAACCAAGCCGCGCCCGAGAATCAGAGTGAGCTAAACAGACAGCGAAGGCGCTTCGCCGGTGGAGGTTGGGCTGCGGCGTGGACGTTGGTTTTTCCACCGCCTCGAGAGTTTCCACAAAGACCCGGAACAGTTGCCGAAGACCTGCGTAAGCCATGGAAATGCCGACAACCACACCGACGAAACTCAGCATCAATGCTGGATAGTAAGAGATGAAGGCAACCAACCGAGAAAAAACGCGAGGCCCCAAACAAAACGGCCGGTCAGCGTTCCGGGCAGAGTGGTAACAGTTCGCACATACTGCGAGAGTTTTCCAAAAGGGTCAATTCGCTCTAGGAGCGAGGAGGCGCCTGAAGCGATCAGAATGCCGAGACCGATAAGCAGGAACCCCCAGCGGGTGAGATCACCGAGGTAAGTTCGCCAGAGGCCACGCACCAGCCCCAGTTCCTTAGCATCGTGGATCCATATGCCGGCGAAGTGGATTGAGAGCGACCATTCCAACCAGAACCATCCCGGCGCCGACCAGCCCAAAGCCGGCGTGAATCATGGCCCGTTGGCGGTCATGCGCAAGCCAGATCGCCAGTGTGTACAGGATGAGCGCCAGAGCGAAAAACACCGGCCACGCCCGTCTTATACGTTTGCCCGCACGGGCGATATTGAGAACAAGGGACGCTGTTTTCCCTTCTGCGAGGCGGGCAACCGTAGAATCAAGGGTTTTGGGTATCTTCGCCGCCAAGCCGGGACTCGCATTCCGGAGCGCCTCGTGCACGAGAACATTCAGGTCGGGCAAGGCGAGCAAAACGCGCTGCGAATCGTCGCTGAACGCCGTAGCGTGAGCACCCTGTGCCGCCCGCTCCAGCACCGACCGGAAGACCTTGTTCGAGACAACGGTTTCGGTCATTGACAGCAGCATTGGCCGGAAGGCGATAAGATCCGGTTTCCTGTGGACAATCTGGCCGGTGATGACATCTGCAGCATAGGCAGCAACGCCGGGGTCGGAAAGGCTGTCTGCCGCATGGCGGCCAAATGTGACGGGATCGAACAAGTTCCGCGAGAGAACACAAGCAATCGCGCCCAGCCCGAACGCTGCCGCGCCGCCTATCAGACAAGCCACAGCAACATAGGGGAACCGCCGCATGAAGGCACGAAAGTGCGTCACCTCCGAACCTCTACGTCAAACAGCATCTTTGAATCGTGCGTGCGGCGCCGGACATCCTGCTGCATACTTACCCCGCGGTCCACACTTAGATGCCAAACTGGCCGGATCTGAGCTACAACAAAATGCCCCCGGGCCAGATCGCCATCCTTTTCCGCGCCGGCAGCTCTTAACAACCCCAGGACCGTTGTGGCTTATGCGGATCTAACCGGTCAAATTCCGTCGCTGCCGGTTGGGCTTCCGAGTATTCTGGGGTTGGAAACGGGAGCTTGCTTGTCATGATGAGGTACACAGTTCTTGCTCTCACAATCTTCACGGCTCCGCTGGTTGCGGATGCCGATGCGTCGCGGCTCGACAGACTGGAGGCCCTGGTGCTCACCCAGCAGAAGCGAATCGAGAAACTCGAAGCGGAGATTTCCCGGCAACAATCCCTGATCAAGGTACAGCCTCGACCGGACAATGCGGAAGCGCAGGGCAACTTGGGGGTCGTCTCCCATGATTCCTCATCCGCTCCGGTTGTCGTCTCCGCACCACAGGAACCCGTTGCCGAGAAGACCATTTCTCCGTTGAGGTTCCAACTGGGCGGCGCGTCACTGACCCCCTTCGGATTCGTCGACTACGCCGTTTATCTCCGCGACAAGACCGCCGCCAGCGGCGTAGGCACAAACTTCGGCGCGATTCCGTTCAATGACTCCGTGAACGGAAATCTGCGGGAGCGGCGCACGACGGCTCAGGGGACCAGGCTTGGCCTGCGCGTGGACTCTACCGTCAAGGGTTGGAATCTGCTCGGATACATCGAAGCCGACTTCCTCGGATTGACGCCAACCAACGTGGCGGTCAGTAGTTTCAGCGACACTTTTCGGCTGCGGTTGGGCTTTCTTGACGCCCGAAAAGGCCAGTTTGAATTCCTGGCGGGACAGGCGTTCAGTCTGATAACACCCAATCGCAAGGGAGTGTCTCCGCTGCCGTCCGACGTCTACACAGGGTTCGATATTGATCCTAACTACAATGTTGGGTTGGTATGGACGCGGGCTCCGCAGTTTCGGTTCGCTTGGCATCCCAATCCGGTCTTCTCGCTAGCTGCGTCGGCCGAGACGTCCGAACAATACGGCGGAGGAATAAACGGAGCCGGAGCAGTCACTCTACCGCCGCAATTGGGCAAAGCGTATGATTCCCAGTTGAATACCGGCTCGGCTGGTCTCGCGGTGCCAACATCGCGACTGGACAACATTGTGAAAACGGCCTTCGACTTACATCCCGGCGGGAGATCGCTCCATCTGGAGGCAAGCGGCCTGCTACGGACCTTTGCCTTCTACAACCCATACACTAAGAGGAATTTCGACACTTACGGCGGAGGCGCGAGCGTCAATGTGAGCCATGAGTTGACGCGCAATTTCCGCCTGTTGGCGAATACCTTCTTCGGGAACGGAGGCGGGCGGTACCTGTTCGGTCAAGGCCCCGATGTCGTCATTCGCGTCGACGGAAGTCCTGAGTTAGTTCGGTCTCACTCGGGCCTCGCTGGGTTTGAATATCAGATCAGTCCCCGGCTGATGGTATACGCCAATTACGGCTTCTACTACATCGGACGGCGCACTGTGATCGACCAGGAAACGGGGAAGCCAATGGGTTACGGCTACACGGGATCGCCTGACTCACACAATCGCGTCATCCACGAGCCTGCAGCGGGTATTTCATTCTCAATCTTCAAGAATCCGGAGTTCGGCGCGCTGATGCTCCAGAGCCAATATGCATATTTCATTCGTCATCCGTGGTACGTGGCCCCAGGAAGGCCGGGCGGAGCCGATAATAATACGCTCTATCTCAACGTTCGGTACGTACTGCCGGGATCGCCCCCTCCCGGTCCGACCTGGAAACGCTAGGTTGGAGTAGACACCGGTCGGAAGCGAAAGCAATTAGCAGCACGTGGAGGTAGGGCGGCAGAGTTCCGCGCAGGCAGCCGAGTCCAGGTGCGAGTCATCGCGCTGTATGAAGCCCATCGGCCATCATTTCGGCGTCAGACCGACGCTCAATTCTCGCGCGCGTTTGCACCCATTTGGGTGCAAACACCCACTGGCCCAGACCCGCTGCCCTCCGATCCACAGGCTCCGCAGCCGACTCGCTCTAATCCTTCCCTACCGACCACTGCCTTCGCCAAACCTTGACAAATAGTAGCCCAGGCCGGCCCAAGAACGCATCTACGTGCTGTACTCGTTGGAGCACCACAAGGGCGCGAACAGAGAGATCTGATTGGACGATAAGATCGGAACCGAGAAAGGCGGCCGTCGCGCGAGCTTCACTGCGGACCTGATACCCGGGCTCACAACCGCAGCCGTCGTCGTGCCGAAGGCGCTCGCCTATGCGACGATCGCGCAATTGCCGGTGCAGGCCGGACTGTTCGCGGCCTTGGTGCCGATGGCCGTGTATGCCGGGCTGGGCAACTCGCGCCTGCTTAGTGTCAGCACCACTACTCCGATCGCAATTCTGTGCGCCACCGCAATCAACGAAGCATTGCGCGCGGATCCGTCACTCAATCTGCTAACCGCGGCAGCGACACTCTCCCTTCTCGTGGGCGCAATGCTAATCATTGCGCGCCTCCTTCGGCTTGGGTTCCTCGCCAATTTCATCTCGGAACCGGTGCTGACGGGATTCAAGGCCGGGGTCGGCCTGGTCATCGTGGTCGATCAACTGCCTAAGCTTCTCGGCATCCACATCCAGAAGGAGGGCTTCTTCCGCGACTTGGCCTCAATCTTCGCGCACGTCACGGAGTTGTCCTGGCCCACGCTCGCGGTGGCCTTAGGAACCCTGGCGGTCATTGCGTTCGCCAAGCGCTTCTTGCCGAAATCCCCGGCGCCGCTGCTCGCCGTAGCCTTGGGCATCGCCGTGTCTGCCACCGTGGGGCTCGAGGCGGCCGGCGTGAGCGTCGTAGGGACGATCCAAGGCGGTTTTCCGATGCCCATCCTGCCGCGGCTTTCCCTCTTCGAGACGATGTGGCCGGCGGCCGCCGGCATAGCGCTGATCTCTTTCACCGAATCGATCGCGGCGGCCCGCGCCTTCGCGGGCCCCAATGATCCTCCTATCGACGCTAATCGCGAGCTCTTGGCAATCGGCGCCGCTAATGCCGCGGGCGCGTTTATCGGCTCGATGCCCGCCGGAGGCGGAACCTCCCAAACGGCCGTGAACCGCAACGCCGGTGCACAGACACAAGCTTCCTCGCTCGTGGTCGCTGCGGTGGCTCTCGCGACTCTGTTGTTTCTCGCGCCCGTGCTGGCGCTGATGCCGCACGCCACACTCGCCGCCGTGGTCATCGCCTACTCGATCGGCCTGGTTGACCCGACGGAGATGCTCGCCATCCGCCGTGTCCGTACGATGGAGTTTCGATGGGCTCTCATCGCCTGCCTCGGCGTAATGGTGCTGGGAACACTAAAGGGGATTGTGGTCGCCATCATGCTTTCGCTCGCGGGTCTCCTGCGCCTCTCCAATGACCCGCGTGTTGACGAGATCGGCCGCAAGCCGGGCACGAACGTTTTCCGTCCGCGCACGCCTTTGCATCCGGAGGACGAGTCAATCCCCGGCCTGCTCATCGCTCGTCCCGTGGGTCGCATCTACTTCGGCAATGTGGAGAATGTCGCCAGGAAGCTGAAGGCCCTCATCAGCGCGACCTCTCCGCGCGTGATCCTGCTCGACTGCTCCGCTACGCCAGGGTTCGAATACACGGCACTCAGGATGCTGGTGGAGGTCGAAGCGCGGTTGCGCAAGGAAGGCACGCGCTTGTGGCTCGCATCACTCAATCCGGAGGCTCTGGAGCTGGTGCAGCACACCAAGCTCTCGGAGCGCCTGGGGCGTGAAGGGATGTTCTTTACCATCGAGCAGGCCGTTGCCGCGTTCGAGGCGTGCGGTTAATGTCCCGGCATCGTTGTTCAAAGACGAATCTCTCGAGTTCAGCAACCACGGCTGCGGATTCAGGCGCGTCGGTTGCGAGGTGGACATGAGTGTCAATGAACCCCAGGTGGTTACTGCGCCGGCTCCGACAGTTCTTCGGAGGAACCATCAAACATATTGCCGGACACGAGCACAGTTGCGCTCAGGTTAGGTCCTCGTTCAGTGATGATCCTTGTGATCGATAGCGCTGGCTTCCGGCGACGCCTGTATGGGCCAGTGCGCGACCGGAAGCTGCCAGCCTCGTCGCATGGCCATAAACCGGAGTCCAAAGCAGAGGGCCGCGCCTATTAAGTCGGCGCGGAAGACGGGAGATTCAGCATGTCCCCAAGTACCACCACAGCGGCGCCAACCAGGGCCGCGACCGCGTAAAGTTCGGTGCGCAAGACCGTGGGGACTTCATTCACGAGCATGTCGCGCACCATGCCGCCACCGATTCCGGTCAGCATGCCAAGCAACGTCGCCGCAACCGGCCCGGCGTGAAACGCCAGCGCCTTACTCGCGCCAGCAACGGCGAACAGCGCCAGTCCGGCGGCGTCGAACACCAGCACAGGGCTGCTCAGCCTGTTGATGATGCGATACCAATAAAACGTCATCAGCCCGGCAAGAATTGAGACAGCGATGTATCGCCAGTCGCGGATGGCCGCGGGCGGAACCGCTCCAATCAACAGATCGCGGGCGATGCCACCCGAGTTGCCAGCCGCGAAGGATAAGACCAGAACCCCGAAGAGTCGAGCCGGTTCTTGACTCCTGCCGCCGCGCCGCTGAGCGCGAAAACAAAGGTGCCGCCGAGATCGAAGGCTACGAGCAAAGCGCTGACCAGAATCTTTTCGTTGACGACCATTAGCCTCTTATTTCGAAAGCCAAGCCGTGGCGGCAACAACCAGCGCCTCCACGCCTGTCTCCAAAGTTGGATGGATCACCGGTGCGAAGCGCGGGTTGTGATTGGTCGGGATGTCGCCGATCTGTCCGTCCTTCTTGGCCTTCGCGTATATGCCGGGATCGATGCCGCCGACGAACCAGAAGACGGACGGCGCGCCCCACTCGGCTCCGAACGATCCGAAATCCTCGCTCGCCGTTGTCGGCTTGAGTCTCCTGCACCCGGTCAGCAGGAAAATGCCGTCGAAACGCATCGCGAACTCGCTTGGTCGCCTCCGGATCATTCGTGACAAGAGAATAGCGGTCCAGAGTGGTGATCTCCGGTTTCTTCGGGGCGCCTGAGGCGGCGGCTTCGGCATTGACAATCCGCTCGATCGCAGCGAGCACGCGTTTACGGACGCCCTCGTCAAAAGTGCGCACGTTCAACTTGATGATCGCCTCATCAGGGATCACGTTTTCCTTCGTGCCGGCCTGCAGTACACCGATAGTGACAACGGCGGCTTCGTTCGCCGCCACTTCCCGCGACACAATAGTCTGTAGCCGCATCACGGTTGATGCGGCCATGACGACGGGATCGATGCTGGCCTCGGGCATCGAGCCGTGAGCGCCGCGTCCGAAGAATCGAATCTGTAGACTGTCGGCCGCGGACGTCGTCGCTCCGGCACGGCCAGCGATAATCCCAGCGGGCAAGCTCATCACATGCTGGCCGAGCACGACGTCGGGCTTGGGGAAGCGCTGGAACAGTCCATCGTCGATCATCGCCTGGGCGCCCGCTGCGGTCTCTTCCGCCGGTTGAAAGACGGCCATGAGCGTCCCCTTCCACGCATCCCGAGACTTCGCGAACAAGCGTGCACGCGCCTATCAGCCAGGTCACATGCATGTCATGGCCGCAGGCGTGCATCACGGGCACGGTCTTCCCGGTACCGTCGGTCGCCGTCACGTTGCTCGCGTAGGGCAGACCCGTGGCTTCCTTGACCGGGAGTGCGTCCATGTCGGCGCGCAGCATGATGACCGGTCCTTCGCCGTTACGCAGCAGACCCACAACGCCGGTCTTTCCGACGCCGGTGGTCACTTCATAGCCGGCGGCACGAAGATGGTCCGCCGCAATGCCAGCCGTTCGTGTTTCCTGCATCGACAGTTCGGGATGAGCATGAATATCTTTGTAGATGGATTCCAAACCGGGAAGCAAGCCACTCAGGTCTGCAAGTACCGAGGTGGAGTTTTTCAAGATTCTGTCGTCCATACGCCTGAATCCTTTCGCGTCTTGGATTCTACAACTGTCAGACTCACTCGCGTGTGAAACTGGTGCTCTTTATTGCAGGTAAAACGCATATCTCATCGTTGCTCTGAGGCTTGATCTGGACCAGGATTGCCGGCCGGCGGTAGACGGCGCCACAGACGAAAAATGAACGAGCGACAGTCTTCGACGGTCCGAGCCGGGTACGATGCTTCAATCTGCCCACGCAACCGCTCGATTCGTCTGACTTGCAGAGCTGTCAGCATTTTCTCATTCAAGAATGAGACTGGAGCGGGAGCGTAGCGATCCGCCTCCCGGGCCTCCTTTCTGATTAGGTTCCGATGCCTACCACCGGGAGGCGTGCGTATTCCGATCGTATAGGTTTTCCGGGTCTTTACTCCACATTGGAAACTCTTGCACTAGGCGCCTCGTCTTGGCTGGAAACTCGCGAACAGCTTACGCTTGGCCGTCTTGCATTTCGACAGCAGCTCGCTTGTCGCTCTTAGTTCGCGCCTGCTCTTCGAGACGTTCCACGGTCATTCCTCCTTCAAATGCCCTGTCATGCCACGCCGCGGAGCTGCGGCAAGATCTCCCACGGTGTCGCGTACCAGCGATAGATTCTCTTCACCTTACCTTTGGCGTTGACTATCTGTTCGGGCACGCCGCATGGCCGATGAAAGTTCAAGTGCGAATTGAAATGTTCCTCATAGAAGCTCTGGAGGGTATCGGCATGCGGCGCGGCGATGTGCCCGTATCCGATATGCTTGCGTACTACCGCCCGTTCTTGGAGTTCCACCAGTCCGTTATCGTTGGAACGCGACGGCCGTGACTTGGTTTGTTCGATAAGCAATTTATTCAACAAGGCTCCCACCGTATGGTTAATGAACTCGCTCCCGTTATCGGAATGAAAGCTACGGATACGGGAGGGAAATTGTGCCAACATCGCAAGCAGGACTGGCATTTAGCCATGCCTCAATGATCTGCGCCGTCGCACCGACCACCTGCCATTGGGTTACTTCATCAACAGCGTTGATGTGATACACGCCTTTGACTCCGTCCTTATCTCCCTGATGCACCGTATCGACGCGCAGATATCGGGGCGTCGCTCCGGCTGTGGCGCACGCCGATCGCCAATAGCCACTGCGTAGGACGCGTAGGCTGATACGCAATCCGGTGTTGCCCGTACCTCTGGCCTGCTTTTAGTCGATAGAGTTGAGCGCTCGACAGCCGCGCCAGACATTCGAACTTTAAATTGCCAAACTCGTGATACTCCCGATACAAGATCTTTTGCGTTGCCGGTCCACTCAGCGTCTCGTGCGCTTCCTCTACGCGGGCCAATAGTTGTATGCCTTCGCGGGTGTACGTCGTCAGGAATCGGTGTCGGCGATACGGTTTCGGTTATAACCGCTCGCCCGACGCGTACAACTGAATCAGTCGCGTGATCTGGGCTCGGCTCAGCCCGGGCAGTTGAACGTCTACGTTCAAGCGCAATCCACACGATGCGTGCCGTGTGTACAGGGCGCTTAGCGCCCACCGAGAGGACAAGAATGCGGAAGAGCATTGCAACCGTGGAAGGTTAACGAGGTCCTTGCGGCAAAGATCGATCTGCTCAACGACTTGCTCGTGCAGTGCGTCCAGCGTGTCCGGACGCAAGTGGCGCACTACTGCGTGCATTGACTTTCCGACCTGTGCCGGGCGTAGTATTCGGGGTTCGGCTTGTCGGGGCGGTAAGCCGCGATTCGATCGGATCACATGCTCCAGGTCGTCTCCCCTCGCCGCGGCATGATTCGCGCGCGGCCCCGTCCCTGTGCGATTGCGTGATCGCTTCAGCGGTAGTTCTCCGCCGTTCGACAGCGCCAACCTGCGGTGTTCGCGTGCTTCGGCTGTCATCCGGATATCCCGGGATCTGTGATGGGCAGTAAACAGTGTCTTTGAGGTTCTGCACTCGTATGAAGCGAGGTGTTGAGTACTTGTGGTTGTAAAACCCCTTAGCACGCGGATCAGCGCCCATGCCGCGCGTGAGAGCCTCCGCCTGATTCGGCTCGAATCCTTCCATTTGCTCGGTGGGCCTTCGATCAGGTGGTTGGGTATGGGTAGATGTTTCCCGGGTCCTCAAGTTCTGGACGGCTTCATCTCCGCTCACGTCAAACGTCCCACGATGGCGACGGTGCCGCGCGGGGGAATTTCAACTTGCCCAATCACGCCCAGTTCAGCAATCCGGGTAAAAGCGTGAACAGCGCATTTGGCATGATCACGTCCGCTCTTCCAGTAGAGCGACAGATCCGCGTCGGACTGCGTTCGGGGTTCTGATCAGCCCAGGTCTTAATGAAGGCCTCGTATACCGTCGGGCAGTAACGGCCCCGTGTTATGCATGCGCTAAGCAAGCATTCTGCTTCTGAAAGGGGCCGACTAACATCGGCCCGTTGATCCTTGACTTGCCATCTCTGCGACTCTGTGACACGTAACTCGCAACAGGTTTCTTGAATTTCCGTCTCGTGCACCAATGTGCCGCTCTTTACGGCTTTAGTACCTCTCCCGGGGCAACGCTGAAGAACTCGGATTACCCTGCTGCTTCGGGCACGCCGAGCTCTTGCAACTGATCCAAATTGCCGAGCACTTTTTGCATCGCGTCGACCGTCTGCTCAATGGCTGTTGCGCCGGCATTCAATAGGCTCAATGGCAACGTGACGATCTCCGCGCAACTCGTTTCCGCTACCGGACAGCCAGTGTTGCGGAATGGCCATTTTTGAAACATCGGGTTCCCGTATAAAGGGCGCGGATACGTTTCCATCACTGGAACGCCCTCCGCTTTGAGCGCGGCCTCGAACAGAGGTTTGCTCACATGGGTTTCCCGTGAGTTATAGCGGAACAGAAACAGCGCGAGAGCATGACGGGTGCAGTAAGACGCCGGGAGCAGGGGCTCCACGCCCGGCATCTCGATTATCGCGCTCCGCAATGCGGCAGCGCTGGCATTACGAGTGACCGTCTGCTCATCCAGCCGTTCGAATTGCGCGAGCAGGATGGCAGCCTGAAATCCGGTAAGTCGCAGATTTGTGCCAAGGGTGAAGTGGTCATACCAGGCACCTCCGGCGATGCGGCCCTGATTGCAGTAGGATCGGGCCGCGCGGGCGCGCTGTTCGTCTCGGGTGATCAGGCACCCACCTTCTCCCGACGTGATGATTTTCGATTGCTGAAAGCTGAACGATCCCCAATCGCCGATCGCGCCGAGCCGCTGTCCTTTGTACTCGCCGCCATGTGCATGAGCCGCATCCTCGATAACGATAAGGCCATGCGCACGGGCAATGGCGAGAATCGGACCCATATCCGCGGCCTGACCGCCGAAGTGCACGGGAATGACCGCACGAGTTCGGGGCGTGATGGCGGATTCAAAGCACTGAGGATCGATGTTCAGGGTGTCGTGTTCGATATCGACGAACACCGGAACGGCGCCAATTTGAAGGACAGCAGCGGCTGTCGCGACGAAAGTGTAGGGTGGCACGATGACTTCATCGCCGGAGCCGATCCCTTCGCATCGCAGCGCTACCTCCAGTGAAACGGTGCCGTTAGCGACCGTGATGCAGTGAGCCTCGCCGATGTAGCGGCCGAACCGCGATTCGAATTCGCGCACGGCATCGCTATAGCCGCCCCACACGCCGCTACGCAGCACTCGAAGGATCTGACCCTCTTCCGCGGGGAAATCGTGCGAGATTCCAGCGTCAATCTGCGCGGCAGGGGCGCCTCCACACAACGCGAGGCGAGCGGACGAGTTGTACTTCTGCATTGCCCCTCGATTATACGGAGGGCCGCGTTTCAAGTTGATGCACGCGCTGCAATAAGATTGATCTTTGCCCCGGTGGGTACCCCTGCGCGAAATCCGGAGATTCCTTATTGGCGACTGCAGACTGGGTGGTAATGGGACTCTACGTGGTCCTGATGGCGGCGATAGGCGTATGGTCATACGGCAAGGTCGACAAGGCTGAAGACTTTTTCGCCGCCGGCGGCAAAATGCCGTGGTGGCTATCGGGCATATCGCACCACATGTCCGGTTATAGCGGCGCGGTTTTCGTTGCCTATGCCGGCGTTGCTTACACGTACGGATTCACGCTGTATGTCTGGTGGGCGCTGTCCATCGCGATCGCCGTTTTCGCAGGATCGTTCTCTATCGCTCCGCGCTGGGCGCGACTGCACATAAAGCTCGGGATGGTCTCGCCGATGGAGTATCTGGCGGTCCGGTACAACGTTCCGACGCAGCAACTCATGGCCTGGAGCGGAGTTCTTCTCAAACTATTCGACGTAGGGGCGAAATGGGCTTCGATCGCGGTCATCCTGCAGGTGTTCGCGGGCGTGCCGCTGATATACGGAATTGTCGTGAGCGGCGCCGTTTCGCTGTTCTACATCACGTTAGGGGGTCTATGGGCCGATGCGCTTACCGATCTGGCTCAATTCGTGGTGCAGTTACTCGCGGCTTGTTTTCTCTTCGCCGCTGTGCTGATGCGCCTCGGAGGACCCGGCGCGCTTATGACGTTCTGGGACCGGCTGCCACCCGCCAATCATGCATTGTTCAACGGCCCGTATACGCCGGCATTCTGCCTCGCTTACCTGGGCATCGCGTTTCTCAGCTACAACGGTGGCACCTGGAACCTGGCACAACGGTATATCGCTTCGCCCTCGGGCTCGGATGCCCGGAAGGCCGCGTTGTTGTCTTCGGCGCTCTATCTGTGCTGGCCCCTGGTATTATTCCTCCCTATGTGGGCAGCGCCCTTGTTCTTCCCGAATCTCCAGGACCCGACCCAGTCTTACAGCCTGATGGCGACTCGCTTGTTGCCGCCAGGTTTAGTGGGACTGGTCCTTGCCTCGATGTTCGCTCACACGATGGCGATGACGACGTCAGACGCGAACACCATTTCAGCCGTGCTGACGCGAGATATCTTTCCGGTACTCTTCCGCAAGACGCGCGATTTGTCGGACGCTCAGTCACTTCGCCTCGCACGCGCGACCACTATGCTGTTCACAGCACTGACGCTGCTGGTCGCGATGGAAGCGGACCGGTTCGGAGGCGTGCTCAACCTGCTTGTAATATGGTTTGCCGCGCTTGTGGGTCCCACGGCCGTGCCGATGATCCTCGGATTGCTACCTTTGTTTCGACGCTGTGGAGCGAGGGCCGCCATACTGTCCTGGTTTGCCGGTATAGGGGTGTTCGCGATCACCAGATATGGGATGACCCCGAGCATGACAACGACCGTCGCCGCTCCGGTGGCCGCGTCGGCGGTGGTGTTCGGCGTCGTGGGCTGGCTGGCGCCGGCCGGCGCTTCGCCTGCGGTCGTCAATCTGTTCGACGCTCTGAGAGAGGAAGGCACAGATGGACATTGAACGAGACGATGCTCTTCTAACTGTGTACCGGGAGCATGCGATTTCGGATTTGCTGCCGTTCTGGTGGAAAGCCGTGGATACGCAGAACGGAGGAATCTTCACGTGTTTCGATAATGCGGGTGTCCATCTGTTGAGCCGGAGAAAGTACACGTGGTCGCAGGGACGCTTTGTCTGGCTTTGGTCACGCGCGGCACGAATGATCACCGCGTCGATGCTGCCGGGCGATGCCGCGACGTATCTACGGGAGGCTGCACGGACTGTTGAGTTCCTCAACGACAACGTGTTTCTTGCGAACGGTAATTGTGCCTACGTACTGTCCGACACGGGAGATAAGGTCGAAGGAGAAGATTCCGATACCAGCATCTACGCGGATTGTTTCGTGCTGCTCGGGTTTGCGGAGTATGCGCTAGCTGCGCGGGATTCACAGGTACTTCAAACAGCCTTTCAGATCTACGATCGGATTCGGGCCCGCCTGGCGAGTCGGCTCATTTCGAACAGAGCCCTACCCGATTCCGGCTGGCTACCGATCGCATTCGATCGCGATGATCCTGCTGCGGGTCACCCAAATTTTGGCGGACGCGGCGGATGAACTGGATCACGAGAGGAGCGAGGAAGTCGCTGGAGAAACGGTTCGGTGTGCATCCGAGATTCTCGATGTTTTCGTGGCGACCGATGGCCGGGTGTGCGAACTGATCCCGAAGCGAAGAGCGTCTTGAGGATACAATACTGGCGCGACACGCCACGCCCGGACACATCTTCGAGAGCATGTGGTTCGTCATTCGGACCGCGTTGCAGCACGGACGTCCAGAGTGGATCGAGCCCGCCTGCGGCCATCGCTGGGCATTTCGAAGCGGGCTGGGACAGCGAGTTCGGCGGTATATTCCGCTACGTGGATCGTGAAGGGGCACGCCCGCGGGGTGTCGCCGGAGACGAACCTTACGAGGCCCTGATGATGGACACCTGGGATACGAAAATCTGGTGGCCGCATGCGGAAGCGCTGTACGCGACGCTGCTTGGGTCTAAGGTAACCGGCGATGCTGCGTTCGTTCGCTGCACACGAAGTTGTTTGAATACGTGTTTCGGATTTCCGAATCCGGATCGCACCGTCGGCGAATGGATACAGATCCGCGACCGGCGGGAACGCCGCTCGACAAGTGGTCGCGCTACCCGTGAAAGACCCGTACCATATCTTGCAGGACGTGCTGCTGATAATTGAACTCCTGCATTCCGGCGGCAGATCGGTTGACTTTGCTCGAACTCGGGAACAGCTAAAGTCGATATCACACCTCGCATTCCCGTACCGCTCGCGGGCTTCGGATCCGGACAGGCGTGTTCGATCGAGTGGAGACACCGCTATTCGCACGAACTTCTGCTTCAACTCGCAGGCGAGCGGCCCATCGTTCTCGTCTCTGCCGACCTGATCTGGTGGGGCAGCGACCGTATAGAAGGGATGAGGCGAAGAATCCGGGCGCTGGCAGGCTGACGGATGCGGTAGTCGTTTTGCATGCGACGCATTCCCACTCCGGGCCCCAGACAACCGATCTATTTCGCCCGAGATCGGAACAGCATCGCGGGTGTACATAAAGCGTTAGAAGACGCTGTCATTCGCGGCGTTGACGAAGCGGCCGCAGCGGTTGAGCCTGTGACCATCGAACGTGGCTCCGGCCGCTGCGTGATCGGGATACATCGCCGCCGGCTGGTGAACGGCAGCATTCAAATGGCGCCCAACCCGAAGGACCGAACGATCCGGAATGCACAGTCATTCGGTTTCGGCGCGTAGGCGGGTCGACGAAAGCGGTGCTGGTCCACTTTACGTGTCACCCCACAACGACCGCCGAAAATTCCGTTTCGGCCGAGTTCTGTGGCGCAGCGATGACGCAGATCGAGAGTCAAGAAAAGAAGGGCTGGTGGCTGCGTACCTCCAGGGTTGCTGCGGCGACATTCGACCTGCGCTTGTTCGCGACGATCAGTTCTACCGCGGCCACGCCGGAGACGTTCGGCGGTTGGGAGCCGAACTGGCGGATACCATATCAACTGTGCTGAACGGACCGATGAATGTGTGTCAGCCCGCGAGTGGCTCGGCATTCGATGTCGTAACGCCGCTGGCATTCGAAAACGGGCACGAGACCGTACCGATGGAGATGACATTCGTACGACTCGCGCCCAATCTCGGCTTTCTTACGTTTAATGCGGAGACGGTAGTGGAGTACGGGCTATTCGTAAAGAGGCATTTCAGAGGCGAGATTCTGCCACTTGGATATACGAACGGAATGATCGGCTATGTCACCACAGAACGGCAACTGATCGAAGGCGGATACGAATCGCGCGAAGCCTTCCGATACTTTGCCATGCCCGGCCCGTTCCACGTCACCACGGAACGACAGGTAAAACAATCTATAAACGATCTGCTGCGCCTTTAGATTCGGGCTCGATGTAGGATATAGCCTGCACTGGCGAAGGAGCATGCCTGCAATGTCAAAACTACTTATTGTGTCAGTCACTATCGCGCTCGCAATGCAAACAGTGAGCGCGCAGATGTTTCGGTTTTCGCGAGAGCAGATGGTCCGTTACACGCCTGAAAATCCGTTTGAGCGGTTCCCGGACGGTCGCCCGAAAGTGCCGGACGCGCTGCTGGAGAGGGTTAAAACCCTTTCGGTGGAAGAGGCCTGGGGGATTTTGCGGACCAAGGGCTATAACAGCCAGTACGCGGACGGGTTTCAGATCCTGCATCCGGGAAAGAAGCTTGTAGGCCGGGCTGTCACCGCGCAGTACCTGCCGGTGCGTCCCGATCTCGAGAAAGTGCTGCAGGCGGAAGCGAAGGCGAGCGGTATACCCGCGAGCACGAACCAGAAAGTTATCGATCTGCTGCAACTCAATGATGTGCCGGTCGTCGATCTCATGGGCGCCGTGCCGGGCCATAACTTCGGAGGCGACAACCTGCACGCCGCGATTTACGGCGCTACTCGCACCGGCGCCGTTGTGGATGGAACGGTTCGGGACATCGAAGGCATCGCCGAACTCGGCAGCCAGGTGTACTTCAGGAAGGCTCATCCGGCGGCAGTCGCGGCTGTGACCGTTATCGGAATTAATATTCCGGTGAAGATTGGCAACGCGATCGTGATGCCCGGCGACGTGGTGCTCGGCGATACCGAAGGTGTCATCTTTATCCCGCCGCATTTGGTTCAGGAAATTGTCGATGCCGCGGAGAAGACGCATATTCACGATGAGTGGACAAAACAGAAGTTTCTAACAGGAAAGTACAAATCGAGTGAGTTGTATGGCGGACGGTTGTCGCCTGAAGCGCAGAAGGAATACGATGACTACGTCAAAAAGAGGCTTGCAGAGAAAAAGAAGGCACAGTGAAGCAGCTTTTGAACCGGCGAATTTCGCGTAGCGTGTGGATAGGACGGTGCGGGCGCCATAGTAGCGGTCGTGCTACCTATGGAAGTCGATCGAGCGCAAATGCGGGCGGCGCTTTGCGGAAGCGGGGCATCATCACTTGTGAACACAGGATCCGATGGTCTGACCGATTCGGCATCGTTTGTCTATGATAGACCTGTACCTGTGATGTCCTCCTATTTCTTGAGGGATGATTGAGATGCGCTCGACAGAGGGCAGCTTCGTTCGTGGCCGCTCGCAGTGCTTCGTTCGGCCGGCACTTCGGGCGGTCCCCGGAAACGATGTATCTAACGCCAACGAGCCAGTAGAAGCTCCTTGTTGAGAGGCTGCTCGTGCGATCTTTTGTTTCACTAGTGATATGGATTCTTGGGACTGGTTCAATTGGATTCGGGAGCCCGGATTCGGCTCAGCCGCATCGTCGTCTACGGCCGCCGTAGACTTCTTTGAGACCCGAATCCGCCCCGTCATTGCAAAGAACTGCTATGGGTGTCACGGTCCCGATCAGCAGCAATCCTTGCTTCGGGTGGACAGCCGTGATGCGTTGCTGAAAGGCGGTAAACGAGGCCCTTCCATCGTTCCCGGCCAACCTGCGAACAGTTTGCTGGTGAAAGCCATACGCCACGACGGGCTTAGTATGCCCATCGGATCCAGATTGAAGGACGCTGAGGTCGCCGCCATCGAAGACTGGATTAGAAACGATGCGCCTTGGCCAATAGCGAGTGTTGCGAATACGGCCTCACGTAAGGACAGGTACGCCCAACTTGCACGCCAGCATTGGGCGTTTCGACTGTCCGCAAGCCATCTGTGCCGACAGTGCACAATTCCTCTTGGGCCAAGTCCGACCTTGATCGTTTCATCCTTGCGCGTCTGCAGCAATCAGGCTTGTCCCCCGCAAAGTCGGCGGAGAAACGCATCCTTATGCGCCGCCTGAGCTATGTTCTGACCGGCTTGCCTCCTACTGCAGAGGATATGGACCGTTTTGCCGCCGATACAGATCCGGACGCGTACGTCCGTCTGGTTGACCGCATTCTTGCTTCGCCGCGCTTTGGCGAACATTGGGCGCGTCATTGGCTTGATCTCGTCCGCTTCGGTGAGACGCGGGGCTATGAATGGAACTACGAGATCATCGGAGCCTGGCGATACCGTGATTACCTCGTTCGCGCCTTCAACTCCGATGTTCCGTACGATCAGTTGGTACGCGAACATATCGCCGGCGACTTGCTCGTACGACCACGTATAAACACAGAAGCCGGTATCAATGAGTCAGTCATCGGAACGGCGTTCTACAGATTAGGTGAAGCCGGGCATGATGACTGACATCATGTTTCGAGAGATAGCTCTCGACGTCATCGACAACGAGATCGATACACTGTCGAAGACATTCCAGGGACTAACGGTCTCCTGCGCTCGCTGCCACGATCACAAACTCGACCCAATCCCGACAGAGGATTACTACGGTCTGTACAGCATTCTTAATAGCAGCAGAGTGGTGACGCACACCATTGACACACCGCAGGTGAACGCAGATCGAATTACCCGCCTCAAGCAACTGAAGCAAGTCATACACGCTGAGATCGCGTCCGTTTGGAAGCGAGAAGCAGGACAGACTGCTCGGTACATGCTGGCATCTCTTCCCGTGGCGAGGCGTGCGAAGGTCGGATCCCTAAGTCCGGAACTCCTTCGATCTTGGAGCAAAGCGCTGACTGTCATAGACGATGGATCGCTTCACCTGCCATCGTATGCATGGGCCAGGCTGATGTGCGGAACCGCCGGCAGTGAGAAATATCTTGCCAGTGAAGCGGCCACTCTCGCTGCGCGTTACAAGAAGGAGGCGTCGGACCGGGCGGCATTCAATCGAGAGAATTTCGAACAGGTAGCGACCTTCGATGCAAAAGTGCCCACTGGCTGGACGGCAGCAGGAAACGGAATAGCAGATGCCTTCTCCCCGGCCGGGGACATTATCGTCGAGCCCGAAGGAGACAAGGCGCTGAGAAACATTGTGCCTCAGGGATTGTACACACATTTGCTATCAGGCCGGCTCAACGGAGCGCTTCGATCCCCCGATCTTCCAAAGGATAAAAAGTTCATCAGCGTTCGCGTGATGGGCGGCAATCTGGGGGCGAGGCGGACGATTGTTGATAACTGCGCTATCGGGGAGAACTATAAAGTCTTCGAGAACGAAAGTCTGAGGTGGGTGAAGTTGGATACGTTCGCGAAAGAGAAGCGCCTGCCTGTGTTCGTCGAGCTAGTCACACGTTCCGACAACCCGCGTCTTCCTGATCGACCCGAAGTGCTGAAGCCCCACCAAAAGAAGCTACTCGACGATCCTCGATCGTACTTCGGGATTGCTTCTGTTGTTGCGCACGACGTGCCTGAGGCGCCGCGGGAAACGCTTTCGCACATTTTGCCCTTGTTTGAGCGAGGTATTCCGTCCAGTTGGGAGTCGTTGGCCAATGCGTATCAATTGCGGATTGAAGAAGCAGTTGATCGTTGGTCGAAACACTCGGCGACTGAAGATGATGTCCGTTGGCTCGACTGGCTACTGCAGAATAATCTGCTGCCGAATCAAACCAGTACAACCGCGAGGCTGCAGAAGCTGATTGAAGAATATCGAGCAGTTGAATCTACGATACCTGCGCCACGAGTTGTAGAAGGCCTCGCAGACAAAGGATCCGGTACTGAGTTTCCGGTTCTTATCGGTGGCAACGCAAAGACCTATGGTGAGCCGGCTCCACGCCGGTTGCTTAAGAACATCTTGGGAGAGGCTTCGCTTCCTACCAGAGGTAGCGGCCGCCACGAGCTTGCGGAGATCATCGCCAGTCCTGAAAACCCTTTGACAGCGCGAGTAATGGTCAATCGCGTCTGGCAGCACATCTTTGGCATGGGCATTGTCCGCTCCGTAGATAACTTCGGTACCATCGGCGACAAGCCTATCCACCCTGAACTACTGGATTTTATGGCGCAGGAGTTTGTCGCACAAGGTTGGTCGATAAAGAAATTGATTCGGTCTATGGTGCTTTCCGAGACATTCCGCCAAGCGGGTGAGACTAATGCGAAGGCCCGTGAACTGGATCCGCAGAATACGTTATTGCACCACTATCCCGTGCGGAGACTCGAAGCTGAATCGATTCGCGATTCTATTCTCAGCGCATCTGGCAAACTCCACCAGTCTCTCTTCGGGCGCCGAGCACCAACCCGCATCGGGATCAGCCGCAGGACTACCGCCGGCTTTTTTCCGGTCCTCTCGATGGCGAGGGCCGGCGCAGCCTATACCTGAAGGTCACGCGTATGGAAGGAGCGCGTTTTCTCGAAACCTTCGACTACCCCGTACCTATGGCCTCTCGCGGCAGCCGGGACGTGACGAACGTTCCGGCGCAAGCGCTCACACTCCTCAACGATCCGTTCGTCATTGCGGAAGCGGAAGCGTGCGCGAGGCGCCTGCTGGCCAGTCCGGTCGCATCCGTTGATGCCCGCATCGAACAACTCTTCCTACAGTACTTGGACGGCATCCAAGTACCATCGAGCAGGAGCGTTTCCGCGGATTGGCATCCGAGTTGGGCAGCCTGTACCAAGTGCCGCGAGAGGACTCGTTGCAAAGTTTGCAGGTGTGGAAGGACCTTGCGCATTCGGTTTTCAACTTAAAGGAATTCATTTACGTTCAGTAGGAATAGAAATAATGCGAAGTCAATCCGGCCTGTCTGATAGATGTCCTGGCTGTGCCGAGGTGATTACGAGGCGCAAAGCTCTTCAACTTGTGTCGAATGGGTTCGGCTATGTTGCGTTTTCAGCGATGGCCGCTGCTGATACCCCCGCCGTTCGCCTGGGACAAGTGAAGCCGCACTTCGCTCCAAAAAGCTAAAAACGTGATCTTCCTCTTCATGCCTGGCGGCGTTTCTCACATGGAGAGCTTGATCGCAAGCCGAAACTCGCAGCGCTGGATGGAAAGCCGGCCAAGCTCGACAGCTACGTGGCGGGTCCGAATCGCAAATGGCTCCGTCCGCTGTGGAAATTCCACCAGCACGGAAAATCCGGGCTCCTGTAAGCGAACTGTTTCCGCACACGGCCAAGTATGTAGATGATCTCGCTATTGTCAGGTCGATGAAGTCGGAGTTTCCGCTGCACGCACGCGGCAATATACTTCTACACACAGGCCGAAACATCGGCGGTTATCCGAGTCTGGGCTCCTGGGTTACTTACGGTTTAGGAAGTGACAACAAGAATCTGCCGGGCTACGTACTGCTTCGAGACGCATCGATCCCTCCGGGCGGTATTGAAAACTTCTCGAACGGTTTTCTGCCAGGGACACACCAGGCAACCCACATTCGCGACGAGGGAGTACCCGTCGACAACATAAGCCCTGCAGATCGGGATGGGAGGATACAGCGGGCGAAGCTGGACGCTCTTCTGCAGCAAGATCGCGAGTTTCTGAAGGCTGCCGGCGGAGAAGACTCCGTAGAGTCCGCCATTTCGAATTACGAGATGGGGTATCGAATGCAATCTTTAGTGCCCGACGTGCTCAATCTCGACAAAGAAACAGAGAGTACGAAGAAGCTCTATGGGCTGGACTCGGACGATAAGCCGAAGCGCCTCTATGGTCTTCAATGTCTCAGGGCCAGGCGCCTGGTGGAAGCAGGTGTGAGATTCGTTGAGGTGACCTGTCCCAATCTGTTTGGCATGAACGGTACGTGGGATCAGCACACGGATCTAAAGAAGGGGCACGAAACAAACGCCTTTGTTACGGACCAGGCCGCCGCTGCGTTAATCCACGACTTAAAGGCACGCGGTCTGCTGGATGAAACGTTACTGATTTGGGCGGGCGAGTTTGGGCGCACGCCGGATACCGGCAATGGAGACGGTCGCGACCATCATCCGGATTGCTTCACGATATGGATGGCTGGAGGCGGTGTTAAGGGCGGTGTCACGTATGGAGAGACCGACGAACTCGGAAATCAAGTGGTTGCAGATCCTGTCACAATTCACGATCTACACGCCACTATTCTTCATTTGCTCGGACTGAATCACGAGCAGTTGACGTATCGATTTAGCGGACGTGAACAGCGGCTCACCGACGTTCATGGAGAGGTCATCAAGAAAATACTGGCTTCATAGAGATTCCACCACGAACCCCGTGGGAGGTATCCAACTGACGCCCGAAGGCGGTCTGCGCACATCTGTCGCAAGTACATTGTGCTATTGAGCCGGTTGAGAAACCGTCGTCCACTGCTCGTCACGACTCTCTGTTTTCTCAGTAGTAACACGTTCTGGGCACAAGACCAACAGCCTCAAGCCATGGCCGGCTTAGGCGCGGCGCTTACTTGCACTGCGAGTCGTCACGGTGGACGTAGTAACTCTTGAAATTGGCAGCCTTCGGATTCATACAGCCGGACAAGTCCAACACTTCAATCTTTCTGAATTCAGTCGGGTGACTCTCCGCCTGAAGGGCAAGGTAGCCTTCCGCGAGTGGCGCGCCATCTTTCTTGATCGCAGGATCAAAGTGAATGACGTTGCCGCCGCCGATCTGCGGGTTTCCGTATTCAAGTACAGTTCTGCCATCCACTATGTGTCGGACGCGGTCGGAGCCGAGCACCTCCACTTCTACACGGACCCATTGGTCACCCCGGTACGTTTGAGACGTAGAGTTGAAGCAATGCGATTTCACCATCTCTCCATTGCGGAAGATTTCTGTTCCCGGGGTGCAGACGTTCGCAGTCGAACGCTCGCCCGTTTCTCTTCCTCCCAGTAGCTGGGCTTCGATGGAAATAGGAAAGTCCTGTTCCCTGCCCATAGTTTCGGGCGCCTGGCAGTGGAACATGATGCCGTTGTTGCGAAAGGCCCAGTCGGGTCCGCCTTTGACTTGGTTGCCGACAAAGCGATACTCCGCCGCCACGACGTAGTGCGAGAACTTGCGGTTGCGATAGAAGATATGGCCAAACCGGTTCCCGAAGTCGGAGTACTGATCGTAGGAAACTTTTAAGATGCCGTTCTCCACGCGGAACGTGTTGGCGTAATTCTCGCCGAGCGGGTAACCAGAAACCTTCATGACCCAGCCGTCGAGGTTTTTCCCATTGAATAATTGAATCCAGTCTTTGCGGTTGGGGTCATTCTGGGCGAACACCGCGGCTGTGAAGATCATCAGGACCGCGGCTGCTCGCGAAGGAATCTGAGGCATCTCTCAAGGTTACTGAACTAGCGCATTAGAACCGGTGAATCCCCGGCCCGTTTGCGCGTGAGTAGCAAGTTCCACCACGATCAATTCACGGTTAAAATAATATCGATCTATGCGAATTACGTTTCTGCTTCTCAGCGTGGGCTTGGTCTGCGCACAGGAATATGACTTGGTTCTGAAAGGCGGCCACGTTATCGATCCTAAGAACAAGATCAGTGGACGGCGCGATGTCGCCGTCAAGGACGGAAAGATAGCTGAAGTCGGAACGAACATCGCGGCATCCAAAGCTGCGAAAACGATTGATGTGTCCGGACTGTACGTAACTCCGGGGCTCATCGATCTACACGTTCACGTGTATGCGGGTACAGGAACAGCATACACCGGTCCCTCCAGTGTGCGCCCCGACGATCATAGTTTCCGTTCAGGAGTTACGACTATGGTCGACGCCGGTTCCTCAGGGTGGCGGAACTTCGAAGATTTCAAAATGCTTATCATTGACCGGGCGCAGACGCGCGTGCTGGCATTGCTGAATATCGTAGGCGCTGGGATGGCGGGTGCACCCGAGCAGAACTTGAAGGATATGGATCCGGTAAAAGCTGCTGAGATGGCGGCGAAATACAAAGCGATTATCGTTGGTTTTAAGACGGCGCACTACGCTGGTCCGGAGTGGACACCAGTGGAGAATGCTGTCAAAGCCGGCGAGATTGCGAAAGTGCCCATTATGGTCGACTTTGGTCAATTCAGATCTGAGCGGCCGTACGAAGAACTCGTCACAAAAAAGCTCCGGCCCGGTGACATGTCGACCCATATGTTTCTTGGAAGGGTTCCCATGCTCGACGATACCGGCAAGCTTCGCCCTTTCCTTTTGGAGGCTCGCAAGCGCGGAGTGATTTTCGACGTGGGTCACGGCGGCGGTAGCTTTCTCTTTCGACAGGCCGTACCTGCGATAAAACAGGGATTCCCGCCGGATTCCATTTCCACGGACCTGCACATCGGGAGCATGAACGGCGCGATGCAAACCATGCTGACCACCATGTCGAAGTTTCTCAATATGGGTATGACGCTGGATGACGTAGTGCTTCGTTCGACGTGGCACCCGGCGCGTCAGATTAAACGCGAGGAACTGGGGAATCTGTCTGTCGGAGCCCCAGCCGACATTGCGGTTCTTCGCCTGCAGAAAGGCGACTTCGGGTTTGTCGACGTGAATGGGGCGCGGATGCAGGGCACGCAGAAACTGGATGGCGAGTTGACCACGCGTGACGGAAAGGTTGTGTGGGACTTGAATGGCCGAAGTCGAAGTGACTGGAAGACCCTCGGGAACTACGGTGCTCAAGGCGATCCGAAATGGGACGGAATCGTCCGGGCTGAGACTCGCACGCGGCGGTAGCGTTTCTGTTCTCATGAGCCGGCGATGACATCCGTAGAAGCGTTCGTCCAAGCCCTGTCCGATAACGGCGTCGAATGGATATCTACACTCTGCGGTCATGGCCTTGATCCCTTGTTCGCAGCGGCAGACCGTTCGGGTATCAGATTGATTGATACCCGAAACGAGCAAACCGCAAGCTACATCGCGGACGCCTATGGGAAACTGACACGGCGTCCCGGTGTCTGCGCGGTCTCGAGCGGCGTTGCTCACGCCAATGCACTCAATGGTGTCGTCAATGCATGGTTCGATGGCTCGCCTATGCTGTTGATCACCGGCTCAAGCGCAATACGGACGGCAGGCTTGGGGCACTTTCAAGACATGGACCAAGTGGCGCTAGCCAGGCCTGTCACAAGGTTTGCGAGCAATATCGATCACCCCGATAGGGCCGTCGAACTGCTGGAATCCGCCCTTCACGTATCCGTTGGACCAACGCCTGGACCGGTGCATCTAACCTTTCCAATGGACGTACAGCGAACCGAGGTACAGCCCGGCACTATAGTGCGGCGTTCGAAGATCCAGTCGACGCGGCGGCTTGCCGATCCCACCTCAATTGCCGCGATGATTTCGAGTTCGAGTGCGCCGCTCATAATCGCCGGCAGCGGCGTCTGGTATGCCGAAGAGGGTGAATCCCTCTCGCGTTTCAGCGAGAGGTATGCAGTGCCTGTTGCCGTGCCGATATGGGACAGAGGATGCATAACCCGTCCAATTCGAACGTTCATGGGTGTTATCGGAGCTGCGACGGGAGGGCCCGAATTGCTGGCCAAAGCGGATTGCATCATTCTTGCGGGTGCACAACCGGACTACCGGGTGCGATTCCTGCAGCCTGGGGGTATCCGCAGCGATGCCCAGATGGTGGCAATGGAGGCCGGATGGGACCGTTTGGATGATGTCTACGAGACTACGGGCGGCAGAGTCCATTCGGATTGGTGCAATGCGGCCATCGATCAACTCGCCGCGTTCCGTACGGCCGTTGCTGAACGTCGCGCCGAGCAGGCGCGCCGCGGCGTGCACGCAATACACATCATCTCCGCTCTGAGAGATGTGCTCTCTGATGAAACGGTGCTGTTGATTGACGGAGGGAGTATAGGGCAGTGGGTGCACCAACTTCTCTGCGACCGTTACCCGGGTCATTGGCTTACATGCGGTCGCAGCGGGGTTGTTGGTTGGGGCATCGGCGGAGCTATGGGAGCACGGCTCGCGTTTCCCGATAGACCGACGATTCTCTTGTCGGGTGATGGCGCGTTTACGTTCAACGTTGCGGACCTGGAGTGCGCAGTCAGGCAGAAACTTCCGTTTCTGGCTATCGTTGCGGACGACCAAGGATGGGGTATCACCCGGGCCGGTCACGTTAAAGAGTTCGGTAAACCTCTCGGAAGCACCCTCGGTTCGATCGCGTTTGCTGAACTGGCCGAGTCTCTCGGAGCAAGAGGGGTGACCGCGACGACACCCGAGACAATTGCCCTGGAGCTTCAGCGCGGTTTGAGCATGAATGAAGTGACCGTTATGCACGTGCCGATTGTCGGCGGCAATCCTTAGGCATCCGGATTTGTCACCGAACTGCGATACGATACGTCGCGTGAGTACGCCGATGGCTGCAGTGACCGACTCGATCATTCTCCGTGCCTATCAGGACAAGACTCCAGGCTCGCGATCCCTTCATCAGCAGGCGAAGAAATTGCTGCCTGACGGTGTCACACACGTCGGTCGCTATATGGAGCCACATCCAATCTACGTAGAGCGTGCCGCGGGCTCGCGCAAGTGGGATGTCGATGGAAATGAGTATGTGGACTATCTCGGCGGACACGGCGCGCTGATTCTTGGCCATAACCATCCCACCGTCCTCGAGGCGGTGACCATGCAAATCCGCAACGGCGCTCACTACGGAGCCTGTCACGCGCTGGAAATCAGTTGGTGCGAACTTGTCCAACAACTGCTTCCGTCCGCCGAAAGAGTGCGCTTCACGGTTACCGGGACGGAGGCGACGCATTTGGCGTTGCGCGTGTCGCGAGCGTTCACAGGCAAAAGCAAGATTATCCGCTTTGCAGGGCATTTCCACGGCTGGCACGATCATGTCTGCTTCCCTCCGGGTGGCGCTCCGGGCATCATCGCCGGTATCGTTGAAGACACTCTGGTAGCCGCCCCGAACGACATTGAGCAAGTGGAGCGCTGGTTGGCCGCCCGCGACGATATCGCTGCACTCATACTTGAACCCACAGGAGCGACATTCGGACAGATCCCAACTACGGTGAAAACACTGCGCCACCTGCGTGAACTCACTACTCGACATGGCGTGCTCCTGATCTTCGATGAAGTGATCTCAGGTTTCCGCTGTTCGCCCGGAGGAGCCCAACGGTTCTATGGCGTCACTCCGGACCTGACCACGCTCGCCAAAATCCTTGCGGGAGGATTTCCTGGCGCGGCCTTGGCCGGGCGTGCGGACATCCTGCGTGTGCTTGATTACCGCAAGACCGACCAGGCGTTACAGCAGCCGCTCGTAGTCCATCAGGGAACGTATAATGCGGCGCCCGTCTCCGCAGCGGCGGGCATTGCCACGCTGGAACAGGTCCGGAAAACCGATGCCATTGACTGTGCGAATCGAACTGCAGCGGCGATTCGGGATGGAATCAATTGCGCTATTCGCCGGCGCGCATTGCGGTGGTGCGCATACGGACAGTTTTCGGACTTCCACTTGTATCGCGGGGACGCCTCGCCCGAAAACATCCATGCCGGCGAAGTTCCCTGGAAGCAGTTAAAAGGCGCCGTTCCGCTTGAACTCGTCAACAAAATCCGGGCTGGATTTCTGCTGCACGGAGTCGATATTACCGCATGGCCCGGCGGATTCGCTTCGGCGGCGCACACGGTTGAAGACGTAACTCGGACCGTAGCTGCGTTTGAGGCTACATTCGACATGCTTGCCGCGGAAGGCGCACTGTGATTGCCGCGCCTGCGTTGCGCCCGACGCGCACTCGATACAAGGTTCTTCTCTTTGTCTATCTTGCTGCGTTCATAACTTATCTGGATCGGGTCTGCATGTCCGTGGCCGCGCCGGTCATGCAAGCCGACCTGGGGCTCTCACAACTCCAGTTTGCGTGGGTCTTCACCGTGTTCTACGTTGCGTACGGCGTATTTGAGATACCCACAGCATGGCTCGGCGACCGCTGGGGCCAGCGCAGGATGCTGCTCCGGATCGTCGGCTGCTGGTCATTGTTCACCATGTTGACCGGGATGGCTCGCGGTTTCGTTACGCTGCTGATCACACGCACAGTCTTCGGCGCGGCTGAGGCGGGTGCTTTCCCGACCCTGTCTCGCGCGCTGTCGAGATGGTTTCCATTGCACGAGCGGGGCCGCGCCAACGGCATTCTGTGGATGGGCGCGAGGTCGGGAGGCGCGCTTGCTCCGCCGATTGCGGTTGCCTTGATGATCGCTATTGGGTGGAGATACACATTTGCCGTGTTCGGCGCAGTCGGTTTGATCTGGTGTGTCGTGTGTGCCCTCTGGTATCGCGATGATCCATCCGATCAACCATCGGTAAACGCCGAGGAACTCCGGGTGATTCGCATTGGAGCCTCGCCTCCTCCTGAAGGCAAGGAGCGCGTTGAGTGGAGGCGCCTGCTGCTGAATCCGACGATGATGGCGCTGTTTTGCAGCTACTTCGCATCAGGATTCGGATTCCAGTTCTTCGTAACGTGGCTGCCGACGTATTTCATGCGCGAACATGGCCTATCGCTTCAGAGATCCGGCGCCTTTGCTGCGCTGCCGCTCGCGGCCGGAGCCGTCGGTTGCCTCATGGGTGGTGTGATAGCCGACTGGATCACGCGCCGCTCGGGAAGCGTAACAATCGGGCGTCGCACTGTCGGCGTGAGTGGTTTTCTGATCGGAGCGATCGGATATGTGGCCGCTATCCACGGTCACTCTGCAGAGGCTGCAATCGCCTTCCTCGCTTTGGCAAGCGGAGCGCATGACCTCACGCTCCCGGTGTTGTGGGCGACAACCACGGATGCGGGTGGCCGGTTCGGCGGAACCGCGGCTGGATTTGTCAACTTCGCCTCCAGCCTCTCTGGTACGCTCGCGCCGCTTTCTGCGGCACTGCTCGAACGCTTCTTCGGATCGTTTCACGCGGTGTTCTATGCCGCTGCCGGCATGTACCTGTTTGGCGCGATGCTCTGGCTATATATCGATCCTCGAAAAGCTCTCGCCCCCTAAAAGGCCTTTTCTATGACGCGCAAAACCTATCTCTACCAGCACCACACGTGGCCCGAACTGGGCCAAGCGGCGAAGCGGCAACCTGTCGTGGTTCTACCAGTAGGTTCCGTGGAAGATCACGGTCCCCACCTTCCTTTGGATGTCGACAACTTCCTGATCTGGAGTATCTGCGAAGCGGCAGCGGAACAGGCTGAAGGGGACATTCTCTTGATGCCGATCATTCCGTTCGGATATGAAACGCACCACATGGATTTTCCAGGTACGATCGACATCCAAATTCAGCACATGCTCGATTACGTACTCGACGTCACAAAGAGTGTGGCGCACCATGGCTTCCAGAGGATTCTCATTGCCGACGGTCACGGTTCGAACATGCCGATCCTTGACCTCGTCGCCCGGCGCACGATTTTGGAGACAGACGCTTTGTGCGCGCCGTTTCTGTGGCCGTCGCTGGCTCTCAAGGAGATCCGGGAGGTGCGCGAATCGGGCCGAGGGGGCATGTCGCACGCTTGCGAACTCGAGACTTCGGTATATCTGTACCTCGATGCTGAACGCGTTCAGATGCACAAAGCTCGTAAGGAAACGGGCCAGCCGCCATCGGACTTCATCTGGAGCGACCTGACCGATCCCGGTCCCGTGCGGATGATGGATTATTGGACGCGCTTTTCGAAGTCCGGAGTAAATGGTGATCCGACACTAGCCACCCAAGAGAAGGGCCGAATCATTTTTGAAGCGGTAGTGCGCAATTTCGTCCGTTTTGCGCGGGAGTTCAGGAATCGTCCACTTGGTGAGCGAATCGATTATCACAAGATTGAGTGGCAGGACTAGAAGCTGATGAAGAACGAGTGAGTCTCCGAGCTACTTCATACGCTGCATTTGCATCATAATAGGCCTTACGCAATGTCGTCATGAGAGATGCTGCCACTGGGAAATTCCGGCGGCGATCTACAAGAGGGGAAGGGCCGCCGAGCACACCCGTAACTGCCGGCCCATGGCGCGCAAGTAGAAGCCGCTGTGCCGTGGGTTTGCCCTTGAATCGCACAACGCCTAGCCGAGGTAAGTCATGAGAATCGTGCTTCTTCTGATTGCAGTAGGCGCCGCTTTTGCGGCGGACGAGCCTGCGAAAAAGATTAAGCTCGGAAGCGGAAAGAAGGACATCGCAGCCGGCGAGATCCTTTTTCAGAATCACTGCGCGCTATGTCATGGCAGGGACGGAGGTGGCGGCCGCGGTCCGGTCCTCGCCCAGCAGAAGCTCAGGCGCGCCGCAGACGACACATCGCTGGTCAAGGTCATTCAGGAAGGAATCCACGGGACGGAAATGCCGGGCGCGTGGCAGCTTGACGAACGAGAACTTCGGCAGGTGGCCGCATATGTCCGATCGCTAAATCGGGTTGCCGTCAAAGCCGTACCGGGAGACGCGGTACACGGCTCCGAGATTTACACGAGCAAAGGATGCGCAGGCTGTCACGTGATCAAGGGTCAGGGTGGCGTCATGGGACCGGAACTCACTGGCATCGGTTTACGCCGAAGCCTCGCTTATCTTCGCGACGCGATCATCAATCCGGACGCTGCTGTTCCCGATAATTTCCTGCAGGTTCGAGTTGTGAATGCTGATGGCACGACAGTGACGGGCGTGCGGCTCGGAGAGGATTCGTTTGCGATTCAGATTCGCGATTACGCTGGCCGCCTGCATTCGTATTTGAAGCGGGATTTGAAAGAGATCGTCAAAGATCGAGGAAAGTCACCGATGCCGGCGTACAAGGACAAACTTACTGACTCCGAATTGCAGGATTTGGTCGCTTATCTGGCTTCGCTGCGGGAGGACCGATGAGATTGCTTCTTGCACTGGTACCCGCTCTCGCGCTTGCGCAGATCAATGTTCCCTTCGAACGCATTCGGAATGGGCATAAGGAGCCCAATAACTGGCTGACGTATTCCGGCAGTTACAATGGGCACCGTTACTCGCTGCTGGACCAGATCGATACGCATAATGTGGGTACGCTGCGCGTTGCCTGGGTGCATCAGAAAGAAGGGGAATCCGATGCGTTCGAGACGTCGGCGGTGGTCG
This sequence comes from Bryobacteraceae bacterium, assembly GCA_963825845.1. Taxonomy (GTDB): domain Bacteria; phylum Acidobacteriota; class Terriglobia; order Bryobacterales; family Bryobacteraceae; genus DASQDN01. The sequence continues at coordinate 50,285 of CAWGVL010000074.1, forward strand.
TAGATGATGTGATGTTCATCACCGAACCGCCGAACGTCGTGAGGGCGCTTTCGGCTAAAACAGGCAGGACGTTATGGACGTATCGCAAGGACATCCCCAAGGATCTCCGGTTGTGTTGCGGCAGGGTAAATCGCGGCGTGGCAGTCCTGAATGACACCGTATACTACGCAAGTATCGATGCGCATGTGATTGCACTGGATGCATCGACAGGCATCGTTCGGTGGGATGTCACGATGGCGGATTACAAGACCGGCCACTCGAGTACCGGCGCGCCGCTTGCGGTTCGAGACAAGATTATTACCGGCGTCGCTGGGGGCGAGTATGGCGTTCGGGGCTTTATCGACGCTTATGATGCGAAAACAGGCAAGCGGGTCTGGCGTTTTTGGACCATACCCGAGCCTGGCGAGCCGGGAAACGATACTTGGGAAGGCAGGAGCTGGAAAACAGGGTCAGCCACCACATGGGTGACCGGAGTTTATGACTCGAATACAAACACGGTGTATTGGGGTACCGGCAATCCCGGACCCGACTGGAACGGCGACGTTCGCAAGGGCGACAATCTGTATTCCGACACCTTGCTAGCACTCGACGCGGACACTGGGCGAAAGAAATGGCATTTCCAGTACACGCCGCATGATGAGCACGACTGGGATTCTACTCAGACCCCTGCGCTCGTAGACACAACTGTGAACGGCAAGCCGCGGAAGTTGGTCGTGCTGGCGAACCGAAATGGCTTCTATTACTCAATCGACCGCGAGACTGGTCAATTCGTTGGAGGGCAGCCCTATGTGAAGCAGACCTGGGCGAAAGGTCTCGACGAGGCTGGCCGCGCAATGCGGCTGCCGAACACGACGCCCTCGCTTGAAGGAGCCCTGGTATGGCCAAGCCTTGGAGGCGGATCGAACTGGTACAGCTCCACATATAGCCCGCTTACGAATCTCTACTACGTGAACGTGAAAGAGATGGCAGCCATCTTCCACAAGGGAAACGCGGATTATAAGGCTGGCGCTCTTTTCAACGGCGGAGGTCAGCGAGAGTACAAGGAGGAGGAGCCTTACGGCGCAGTACGTGCCCTTGACGTCGTTTCCGGCGCACGACGATGGGAGCATCGTCTGCATGCGCCGTCTCACTCCGGGCTCATGTCCACTGCTGGCGGACTTGTCTTCGGCAGCAATGGCGCGAACTTTTTCGCGCTGGACTCGGGAAGTGGCAAACTGCTCTGGGATTTTGACACTGGAGGCGGAATTATCGCGAACCCGGTGACGTACATGGTCGAAGGCAAGCAGTATGTGATCATCCCGGCCGGCCACGCGTTGTTCGCGTTCTCGCTTCCATGACACAGGCAAAGAAAAGATTGGCATACCCTACGACTTCACGGGTCGCCACGTTACGTACGCAGTTGACGGCAAGCAGTATTTCGCGATTGCATGTGCGGCCGCTATGTTCTCGTTCGGTCTGTTCGAACCCGTCCAGAGCGTGCCAGTGCTGCGAACGGGCACCACGCGATAACGACTTATGCAACCTTGTATTTTTGTTTTGCTGATATTATCTACCGCTTATGCGCAGACGATGGTCAATGGCCGATCGACGCTAGTACTGGAAACCGAAAGGGCGAAGATGGTTGTCGAACTCGGCGGCGGGTCGATTTCTGACTTTCACCTCGCGGATAACCCAATGAACCCGCTCACGTGGGCTTCAAAGGGAGATCCCGAGTCACCCCGCCCGATGGGCCATTTCCTGTGCCTGGATCGGTGGGGACAGCCTTCGGAGGCCGAGCAGCGGAACGGTATGCCGTTTCACGGCGAGGCATCGCGTGTGGCTTGGCGCGTGATCAATCAACCGACGAGACAAGGGGTCAATCAGGTCGCGGACATGTCCGCTTCTCTTCCGCTTGCCGGGCTCGAGGTGGCGCGGCACATTCAGGCTATCGACAGACGCCGCTCTTTTCGTGATTACGGAGCGTGTGACCAATCGGAACCAACTCGGGAGGATCTACAACATGGTGCAACATCCGTCGATTGCTCCGCCTTTCCTGGACGAGCGGACTCTGGTCGATGCGAATGCCAGAAGCGGATTTATGCAGAGTAGTCCGTTGCCCAACCCCGAGCAGCCGAAGGTCGAGTGGCCGAATGCGCTCAATAAAGGCAAGCTCGTGGACCTACGACGTCTTGCGAACGAATCCGCGCCAGATGTAGTCTCGTACACGATCGACGACGATTACGGATGGGTAACTGCGAGCAGCGTCTCGAACGGCTTATTGATCGGCTATTTGTGGAAGACTTCCGATTACCCGTGGTTTAACGCGTGGCGCAACACGGATAATGGACGTCCGGCCGCTCGAGGGCTGGAATTCGGAACCACCGGACTGCACCAGCCGTTTTCGATACTTGTCAAGAAGGGCCGGATCTTCGACCGGCCGTTATACGCTTACCTCGACGCGGGTCAAACGGAGGTGCGGTCGTACGCGTGCTTCCTCTTCCGCATCCCCCTGGATTACAAGGGTGTAGCGCGCGTAACGTACGCTCATGGCAGGTTGCAATTACAAGAGCGTGATAGTGGCCGAGAACTGACAATGGCTGTCGGTAATTTGTTCGCCGAATAGTCGGCTATTACGAGGGCCTACGATCCGGAGGTCGTTGCTTCTGTCTCCGGAACTCGAAAGATAAGAACAGGAGACGGGATCTGCATTCGCCGGATTTCGGATCAGGAAAGGCCTCAAAGTACCATGTATCGTTCTGTAACGGCCCTCTGATGGCACACTAAACGACTCAACGATAGCTATCTATCATCTCCCGGATGGGCAGTGCGCCTCTACGAAACCGCGTGACTCTACATTCAATTCGTTGAAACCTGCCGCGTTAACCACGCTAGGTGGAAGTACGTTGTTGAGACTCAGCGTGAACTGAAACACGCGAAAGAGTTGCTATGCATCGAAGATGATATGCCCGTCTCAACATACACACCGGATGCACTCTGGCTTCAATTTCCGAACGGGATTTGTCAAAGTCTCCTGTGTATTTGATTGATCGCATCCTGCGCCAAATGACGTAACCCATATATCCCCATCATTGGTTAAGGGGAATTGTTCACCGCCAGACCGCTCGCTACAATCCTTCCACATGTCTGGTGTTCTACTTATCCCTCCATCCATCTCGAGCCCCCAGCACGATCAAGAGCAGCAGCATTGGGTGACGAGGGCCGTGTCCGCGAGTAGACGCTTCAGATCTCTGTTTGCGCTGTTTGTCCTACTCACCGCCACCGGTATTTTCCACTTACTAACGTTTCGGGAAGGCCACGTTTGGGGAGACGACTTCGCTCTGTACATCCAGCATGCGGCCAACATCGCGCAGGGAAGACCATATCTCGAAACGGGGCTTGTGCCCCATCCGCACACACCCGATTACAGCCCCCGGGCGTATCCTCCGGTATTCCCGATGATGCTGGCTCCGATTGTTGCGACCACTGGTGTTGAGGATCTCACACCCATGAAGGTGCAGCAGGTTGTCTTCCTGCTCGTAGCTCTCGCCGGAATCTATGCCTGTTTCCGTCATCAACTTCCGCGCACATACGCCCTAACATTAGTTGCGCTGATAGGTTTCAATCCCGCCATCTGGGAGCGAACGGACATGATCTGCTCTGACCTTCTGTTTATAATGTTCTTCTTCGCTACTTTATGGGTGATTGAGCAGTCTCCACGTGAGAGCGCAATGTGGGCTGCTCTTGCCGGGGTCCTCATATACCTCTGCTATGGTACGCGGACCGCCGGGATCACGCTTGTTCCCGGCTTCCTCGTGTATGAGTTCATCAAGTATCGTCGGATCACCCGTTTCTGGCTTCTATCCGTTGCAGTTTTATTTGGCCTCGTTACTTTGCAGTGGGCAGTTCTCGGTCCCTTTGAATCAAGCTATCGGCACCAGTTCCATCCTAGTATTTCGCTAATCGCGCGGAACACAATGAACTATGTCAGTGAGATCGTGCATATCTGGCCGACGTTTGCAGGTCCGATTGCTGTAATAGTCAGTTGCTTGGCTCTTGTGGGCGCCTTCGTGGAGTTGAAGGCCGGCAGATATCTTGTTTTTTGCGTGCTGGCGTGCTACGGAGCTTTGATTGTGTTGTGGCCTGCTGGTGGCGGCTTTCGCTTCCTGCTTCCGATTATTCCGGTCTATCTCGCCTTCACGCTCGTTGGGCTCGCTCACATATCGGCGAGGCTTCAGGGGGTGACCCTTGCTATCTTGATCGTGATCGTCGGTGCAGCATACTTTACAGGTTACCGGCGCGCAGAATTTGGTCGCATTACTGAGTCGATCGGGAGCGAACCGTTCAAGCAAATGTGCGACTTCATTCGTCACTCCACCGCGCCAGACGACGTTTTGGTATTCAATCGGGCTCGACTCATAACCCTGGTAACAGGCCGACGCGCTGCAATCTATCGACTTTACGGAACGGCGGAAGACTATGCGTCCCAGGCCGCAGACCTCGAGCGATTGCGAGCGAATTACCTGATTGTGGGAAGCGGTGTTTTTGCGGCTGACCGTCAATTCCTTGTTCCATTCCGCCAGCGGTGGTACGATGGCCGCCGGCCGGTCTACCAGAATGCTCAGTTTGAGGTGTATCGGCTTCGTTGAGCGCTATAGTTGTGGCCGGTTGACGATCAGCATTTGTCTCCACACTGAGACAAGCACAATCTGGACAACCCGTGGGCCTCTGCTTGTTCCTCGCCCTTCGGTTCCAGTGCCGGTGAATCAGGAAGTCAAGGAAATCTATGGCGCGAGTGGGACGGGTGTATAGATAACCACCTGATGCCCTATTTTGTGAGATTACCGCGGTTTCGAAACAGGCCGTCACGCCTCAGGGCTCAGCGACGTCGGCTCAGCGACTTCTGGCCACATTTGCGAAGAACGTTATAAGCCCGCGTCGAATTATTTGGCCTTAACAACGTTCAGCCTCCGGTTTAACACGCGAATCGGTGATCCTCTACTTGCTAAGGGTGTCTTTGTCCAGCTGGTTCACAGCGGGCATCCACCTGAATGGTGTCGGGACGACGTTCTAGCGCCTTTCGGAGACAGTCAGCCAAATCGAGGTAAGATACAGCCTAACACTTTTCGCACGAAAATGAGATACGTTTCACACGGTCTCCTCTTCAGGACGGGATCTCGCTTTCGTTGTAAGAGAGACTTTGAGGATTTGCAGATGTCCGAGGCGCTGATTGTACGCTTGCAAAAGAATTACAACATCCTGGGTGAGTGTTTTCCGCCGTGCGACAGACATAACCGGTACCAAGATGTTTGGCGTTATAAGTAATCCGCCGAACATGCTTCGATCAATTGAACCTCGGAGCGGATTTTATAATCTAACATCGCTCGAGAGATACCGCCGAGATATTCGGATCTGAAAGAGAGAGTATCAGTATGGTGTTGAGATTCTTTGTTGTTGCGTGTGCCCTTGTTGCGTCTGCGTTCGCCCAAGGAAATCTCGGCGGCTTCACGGGCACTGTCGTGGACACGTCCAAGGCTTCCGTTGCAGAGGCCAAGCTGACCTTTACCAGCTACCAGACCAATTCGGTTCACACAGTAGTGGCCGACTCGGATGGAGTCTATACGATTCGGGGACTTACGCCTGGCGCCTATCGCCTGGAAGTGGAGAAACAAGGTTTCAAGAAATACCTCCAGGAAAATGTCGCTGTTCTCACTGCCACCATCTCCACTTTGGAGGTTGAGTTATCGGTAGGCGCGGTAAATGAGTCGGTAACGGTCACCAGCGGAGCTGTGACGCTGCAAACCACGTCTCCGGAAGTCGGAACAGTGCTGGAGCGCAGGGCGATTCTGGATCTGCCAATCCAGGTAGGCGGTTCAGGGGCAACGACGGCGGCCAGTGGACGGCGGCAGCCTGAAAACTTTATCTTTCTGACTCCTGGTGTGAGCGGTATCCCGTGGTCAAAGAACATCAACGGCAGCCCTGATTTCAGCCAGGAGGTGCTCTATGATGGCATTTCGGGCCAGTTGGCGGTGACCCCTGGATTTCTCGCGCAGACCTCACCCCCTTATGAGGCGGTCGAGGAGTTTAAGGTCCAGAATAGTCTGTTCCCTGCCGAATATGGCCGCGGGTTCGGTGTAATCAACTTCACATTGCGTTCCGGAACGAACCAGTTCCATGGCGGCCTGTTCGAGTTTTTACGCAATGACAAGCTGGATGCCCGACCATTCTTCAACGCTGTCCGTCCACGTGTGCGCTTTAACGAATACGGCGGATCTTTCGGCGGGCCAATCCTGATTCCGAAACTCTATAACGGGAAGGACAAGACCTTTTTCAATTTCAACTACACCGGCTTGCGTAATCAACCGGCCACGAATGGCACTCTCGTCAGCGTTCCGACCGCAGCCTTCAAACAGGGTGACTTCAGCGGCTTCCGTGACGCGTCCGGTAATCTCATTCCGATCTTCGACCCTGCGACGACGGGCCCGGATGGAGCGCGCTCGCCATTTCCAGGAAACATAATTCCGGCGAATCGTTTCAGCGGAGTCGCGAGGAATGTATTGCCCCTGATCCCCGACCCCGATTATCCGAACTACTTCAACAACTACCTGAACCGCACGGCGAACCCCGTCGAGGATGAAACATGGTCCGTCAAAGGTGATCATATTTTCAATTCTGCGCATCGCATTAGCGGAGCCTTCTGGAAGACAAATACCTCAACGCCCAGTTATTCACCGCTGGGGCCGTCAACGCCGATCGGGTTTTGGGGATTCAATCCCGTGAATGGAGTGGGTGTAAGGGGAAGCTACGATTACATGATCCGGCCGACCCTGTTGCATCATTTCGCCGTGGGTTATACAGCCAGCAATCCCATCCGCCAGCGGGATACTCGCAACGGCAATGAAATTTACAAACTTCCTGGGGTACCCTCTGACGCGCCTGGATTTCCTGTCTTCAATATCAACAATACCTATGGGAGCCTGGCCCTCGGGAACTCGAACCAGCAGCCGAACGATCCATCGCAAAACCGCAACTTCAGTCTTATTGACAATCTGACATGGATCAAAGGCCGTCATCAGTTGAAATTTGGCGGTGACATCCGATTCTTTCAGTACGACAACTTCGCCGGCACGGTGAACGGCGGGCTGAGTGGAACCTTCGAATTCAGTCCTCTGTCGACCGCGGACCTCAGTTCTCCGAATTCATCCAATCAGGGAAATGCGTGGGCCAGTCTGCTGCTAGGTCAGGTATTCTCCGGACAGCGACTGATCCCCGCTCCGCTAAGGCGTATGCGCGGCGAATACTACGCCTGGTATGTGGAGGACGTTATGAAATTGACTCGCAAGTTTACAGTTACGCTCGGTCTCCGCCATGAGATTCCTACGGTCATCAGCGAGGCTGACAGCAGGCAATCGAGCTTGAATCTGAGCCTCCCAAATCCCGGCGCTGGAGGACGGCTCGGCGCGTTGGAATTTCTACAGCCCGGCGGACAACTGGCGGAAACGTTCAAGAAGGCCTTTTCGCCCCGAATAGGAATCGCATACTCGATCAACGAGAAGACGGTCTTGCGGGCTGGGTTCGGCATATTCTACTCGCCGACGAACGCGACAAGCGTTGGTCGCCAATCTGGACTCTTCTCCGCCGGATACTCATTCGCACAGACATTTCCGCAGGTCACCTCGGGTCGCGTTCCGGCCTTGATATTGGACAGCGGCATTCCTGCCTTTGCCGGTACTCTGCCGATCACTGACCCATCCCTGGCGAACGGGGGGACGATTGAGTACATGAATGCCGGGGCCGGGAAACCCGGTTACATGAGCAGTTGGACCTTCAACGTGCAGCGCGAATTGCCGGGCCAGTTTCTACTGGATCTTGGATACATTGGACAGCGTGGGACTGCTTTACCCTCTGGCCTGGAGAATCTCAATCAGGTCGACTTCAAGTATCTGAGTTTGGGAAATACGTTGAACGCGGATATCAATTCTGCCGCTGCTCAGGCTGCTGGAGTCTTTCCTCCCTATCCGGGGTTCACAGGTTCCGTATCGCAGGCATTGCGACCTTACCCTCAGTATTCCGACATTCGGAACTTGTATCAGCCGATCGGCTGGAGCACCTACAATGCAATGCAAATGCGCTTGCAACGACGCTTTTCTGCTGGTATCAGCTTTCTCGCGGCCTATACATTATCGAAGAGCATCGTGAGCGGGGGGGGCTATACGGGTTTAGGAGATGATGCCGCGGGAGCGCGGCCCCTCGACACAAACAATCGAATTCTAGAAAAGCGGCTCGCGGGTTTCGACACTCCGCACAATCTTGTGCTGTCTTGGGGGTATGAGCTTCCATTCGGAAAGGGCAAACGCTTCTTAGGCGAGTGCCGGCGGCGTCACGAACCTATTGGTCGGCGGCTGGCAGCTGAACGCCATTCATCGCTATGTCTCGGGTACTCCGATCGGCGTATCTGGCGGTGGTGTCATTCCATTATCGAATGGGGGAAACCGGCCGAATCGTGTGCTGGGCGTGTCGCCACGTACCGACGTCTCGCGCGGTGATTTTGATCCGGCTCGCGACCGTTACCTCGATATCAACGCCTTTTCACAACCCGCGCCGTTCACCCTGGGCAACGCTCCTCCCGTTTTGGGTGACGTTCGCAACTTTGCGCTGCTGAACGAGGATTTCAGCATCCTGAAGGATTTCGCTCTGTATGAAGCTCATCGGATTCAGTTCCGTGCGGAGTTCTTCAATGTTTTCAATCGTGTTGTGTTCGGGTCGCCTTCAGCGAATCTGAACGCTCCTGCGACGTTTGGAAGAATCGGCGGCCAGGCAAATAATCCTCGTAACATCCAATTGGCGCTGAAGTATAATTTCTAGCTACTTCAGTTCCGCGAGGGCTTTCTTCGCAAGGTCGCGGAGTGATTTTGTCGGGGCTCAGCGCGGCGTGTTCAAGCTCACGCCGCGCCTCAGCGATTTGACCATTGACGGCGTACAGCCTACCCAAGCGGTAGTGAAGGATCGAATCGTCACCTGCGCCTGCCGCGAGCGCCGCTTGGAACTCCTTCATTGCTCCATCCCGATCGTCATTCTTAAACTGGACCATCCCAAGCGCGGTGTGAGCGCGCGCTCGCAACTTTGCGACGGCCGATGTCCAATCTTCTGGCGCGATCCGTTTCGGAGCCTTCACCCTATCGAGCAACTCAAGCGCATGACGGGCGGCATCGGCGGCGCGGTCCAGCCCATGTGAGCCATTCGCCAGTAGATCGGCAATCTCGACGAGCAGCGGGATGTAGTCGGGCGCGATGGCCAAGCCGCGCTCGGCCGCGGCGATGGCTTGTTCACGATTACCTCTGTGATCTCCATTCCCGCGTTATCAGTTCACAAACGGGCAAGCGGAGCGACGGATTGCGGGAAGTCTCGTTCGAAAGCAGCGCCGTTCTCGAGCACAGGCCCATCGAGCACGTCGAGATAGGCATCATATTCCGCTGGAGTCTTCGCTTGCAGGTCTGGAAGAAATTGCGAGTAGCATGGTAATCGGCTAGCAATGCATAGTGCCATAAGCCAGGCTCGCTGCATCATGTTGCTGGTAGTATGCCACACGGTCGCCTCCGCTCAGCCGGCGGACCTGAGCCCTTTGTGGCCGCCTGCTGATAAGTCCACTGATGCGATTCGCCGAGCCCTCCAATCCGGTCAAGCCGTACAAGCCGCTGAGCTATTGACGAGGCTCGATGCGCCCTCGCGGACTCTCTGGCAAGGAATATTGGCGATCACGCAGAGCGACGCGAACCGGTGCGATTCGCTGCTTGCGGAAAGCTGACTATCCGAAAGCGTTGGGCGTAGCTTATTATCTTGCCGGCCAGCATATTCTTTTTCGTGAGCAGATGGCAGAAGCAATCCGGCGCGATCCCACGGATTTCGGACCCTATTATTACCTCGGCCGTCATTACGATTCGGATGTAGATAACGCTGAGGAAGCCGCCCGATGGCTACGGCTCGCGCTGGAGCGAAACGAAGGCTTTGCGACCGCTCGTTCTCATCTTGGCAATTGCCTGGAGCGACTCGGCAGGACTTCAGAGGCCGAAGCCGAATACAAAGCTTCATCGGGTGTGGCGCAGTCTCAGGTGGGACTTGCCCGCCTCCGTTTGGCTGCAGGCGATGCTCGTTTAGCGCTGACGTTTATCCGAAAGGCCATCGAGGTTGATTCACGGGATGTCTCCGCTTTGAAATTGGCGGCGCGAATTTATGGCACACTCGACAGGCCGCGCGAGTCGGTAGGGCGCTTGAATCGGCAGCGGTTCTGGCGCCGCGGGACGCCTCCATCCGGTATCAGTTGGCCCGCGCATATCAATCGGTCGGCGACACCGCGCGGTCCAGTGCCGCACTGCGCGAGTTTGAACGACTCCGTGCCATCTATGGTCCGTAGTCGTGCAGGTGATCACAAAAACGAGTGCTGTGATCCCGCCGCCACCACAAACGCCCAAGCGCTTTGCAGCACGCATGGTCATAATGCCGGCCCACGCCCTGCCTACGAATGAGCCGGAACGCTCATACAATCTGGACAAACCCGGTTTCGGTGCAAGCGCTATAAACTACTTCAACTGATCATCTGGGCGTCGCCGCGCCTTCACTCATTCACGACTGGGAATCAGCGAGACTGCCACGGAACGATCTTGCTTCTCAGCGTTTCTCATAAGCTACACAGTGTTGATGACACCGGCAGGCGGCTCGCCGCCGGGCGGTCGGTTTCTTTGGATGTCAGGAGTCCGGTTCCTACTTGGAATCGCGAGTGCTCCGTTGTATCCGGCTTGCTAATCGGCATGTCTGCACGGTTTGGCATGCCGATGGCCGTTCCCGGCACATCCGACTGTGGTGTACGATCTGAGGGTACAACCGCGAGTGCGGGAGACACTGCGCTCGTCAAGTCACGATCGATAGGAACCTATGTCGACCACTACAAGCCGGAGAAAATTTCTTGCAACCTCGGCGACAGCGTCAGCCGCTAGTGCGCTGGCGGCGCCCGTGCCGCCGGTTTCGGCTTCCGACGCCGAAGTGTATACACGCCTTGGCATTCGTCCTCTTATCAACGGAGTGGGTGTAGTTACTCACCTCGGAGGCTCTCTGATGCCGCCCGAAGTTGTTGCGGCCATGGAGCAGGCGGCGAAGCACTTTGTACCTTTGACCGAACTCCAGAGAAAAGTTGGCGCACGTATCGCAGAACTGCTTGGGGCTCCGGCAGCCATGGTCACAGGCGGCTGCGCGTCGGCAATCACAATGGGTACAGTGGCGTGTGTAGCGAGAGGTGATGCTGAAAAGTTGCGCGCATTGCCGGACACGACCGGCATGAAGAACGAGATCGTACAGCAGAAGACCCACCGCGGCGGTTACGAGCAGCAGATGCTTCTGGTTGGAACCAAGATCGTCTGGGTGGAGAATCGTGAGGAACTGGATCGCGCGATCAACTGACCGTACGGCGATGATGTTCTTCTACAACGAAATGGAGCCGGAAGGGAAGATAAAACGAGATGAATGGATCAAAGTTGGAAAGGAACGAAATGTGCCCACGTTTAACGACGCAGCCTCTGACACCCCACCCCCTGAACGCCTTTCTCAATACACGCGCGAAGGGTTCGATCTCGTAGCCTTCTCGGGCGGCAAAGCTCTGCAGAGGACCGCAATGCTCCGGGCTCCTCTTGGGCCGCAAAGACCTAATTGAAGCCGCCATTCCCGCGACAAATCCCTACGCAAGCATCGGTCGGGGCATGAAGGTCGGCAAGGAGGAGATCGTCGGGCTTTTGAGCCGCGGTTGAGCGTTACCTTAAAGTCGATCACGATGCCGAATTCAAGGAACTGGATGGCCGCGTGCGGTATATGATCGAACTGCTGGCGACAGTTCCCGGTCTGACGGCCGACCGCCACCTGCCTCCAATCGCCAATCACGTGCCGCATCTGCGCCTGACATGGACCGAGGATGCGTTCAAGTTCAAAGCTCGAAACGTCGTCGAGAAACTGATGCAAGGCGACCCGCCGATCGCACATATCGGGTAGAGGCGAGCGCCTGCTCCACGTCTCTGTCTGGATGATGCGTCCGGGTGAACACCAGATAGTTGCGAAGCGGTTGCAGGAAATATTCACGGCTGCTTGAACCTCCGGGTAGGGGACTAGCGGCCGGGTCGATGCCCTGATTGTGAACCGCATCGATGTCACATAAACTGACAGGGATCGGATTGAGCCGAATTCCAACCTTATGGGACATGGCCGCATCCATCACGCCGTGACATCCTCAGGTCCATTCCCGTCCTGGGACGTGGCAGCCTGTTGCTTCCCATCCATCGCCTAACGGCCCAGCGCCCGGATACGCGAACGCCCGCAGATAATTCGCGGATCGTTGGTAGACGGCGCCACAGGCCAGCCCACAGCGGCAAAGATCCGCGTAGTCAATACCAACACGAATGAGATTTACTTGCCGGACAAAGCGATCAAGACGATGCCGAAGCGTACGTATTTTTATGCGCGTGGCTCTTACGAAATCGCCGTCCCGCCAGGACGCTATCAGATTGAGGTGGTGCGCGGAATCGCGCATCAGGCGGTGATCGACTATACCGAGGTGGGTTCCGGAATCACACACGTCCAGGATATTCGAATCCCGGTGCTCAAGGATCTGCACAGTTCAGGATGGTATTCCGGAAATACCCACACGCACTATGCGCTCGAGATCGATGAAGATCCGGATGACCGTCTTCGTATGGTGCCGCCCGCCGAAGCGCTCGATGTCAGCGTGATCAGCTATCTGATCCGCAACGACTCTCCCTACATTACGAACCGGTATCCGGTGGGTCGCCTTCCGCAGTTCTCGCGGATGGAACGATCATGGACATGGGCGAGGAGGCGCGCAACAACCGCACATTCGGTGGCTTTGGTTACGGTCATGTGCTGTTCTTAAACATCCCGAAGGCGGTGGAGCCCGTTTCGACGGGGCTGCTGGCAAAGGAGAAGAACGCGCCGGATTTCCCGACGCTTTCCATGCTCTGCGCAGAAGCCCGGCGCATCGGTGGCACAACGGTATGGTGCCACAATGGCTCTGGAATAGAAGCTCCCTATCGCGGCGGCGCTCGGGAACATGGACGCTTACAATTTGGCGGATGGTCTCGAAGCTGACTACGGGCGGTATTACCGGTTGTTGAATTGTGGGCTGCGGATTCCCGCGTCATCTGGTACTGACTGGTGGGTCTACGACCACAATCGTGTCTTCGTCGAGGTTGAGAGCGGGTTCTACTTACGAAAGCTGGATCGCCGGCCTGCGGGCGGGACGAACCTTTGTATCCAATGGGCCACTTCTGGAGCTTCAAGTGAACGGACGAGGCCCAGGAACCACAGTGAACACGACCGGCCCGCTGCGCATCTCTGCCAGCGCAATCTCCCGTCTGCCGTTCGGACGCATAGAGATCGTTTACAACGGCGAAGTCGTCGCTGAGCAGAGCGCCTGGAAACAACACGGAAGCCAAATTGGAACGTGAGATCCACGTGGACAGCGGCGGATGGATTGCAGCCCGGATATCAAGTAGTGGCAAAACGCACGCCGGATTCACGGTATTCGCGCACACGAGTCCGGTATACGTCCGGGTGGATGGCACCCCTCACAGACGCGCTGAGGCGGCCGGAGCTTTTGTAGATGAAATCGAAACATCGATGCGCGTTGTCCGACAGAACTATGCATTTGCAAACGATGCAGACCGAGCGCTCGCGATCGGGCAGTTCGAGGCCGGACGGGCGGTATTCGCCAAGATCGCTGCCGCAGGTTAGAGCGAATCATGGCTTCCAGGACAATTCTCCTCACCTTGCTGTCTGTTGCTCCGAGCGTCTGCCAGATATCTTCGCTCCACCGAGACGCATTGGTGATGGACGGCCATATTCATGTGATGACCAGAGAACTCCTTCAGGGACTCAATATCGGTCAGCGCTATCCAGATGGCCATTTCGACCTCGTACGAGCCCAGCGCGGGGGACTGGATGCGATGTTCTTCTCCGTCTACACACCGGAACCTTATTATCCCGGCCGGTATGAGGTGAAAAATACGTTCCGTGTTGTTGAACTCGCCTTGGATCAGATCGAGAAGAATAACAGGGTCTTGGAACTCGCCCTGACCGCTTCGGACATCGAGCGTATAAATCGCGAGAGGAAAGATGGCCGCGTTCCTGGACCTTGAAGGCGGGTTCGACCTGGATGGCGATCTAAACCTGCTGAGGGCTTTATACCGTCTCGGACTGCGCTCTCTACAACTGACCGCACACAACCAGTCGAATGCATTCATCGATTCGTGTTGCGACAAGAGCCGTTGGGGCGGACTCAACCAGCACGGCCGAGCGGTAGTCGCGGAGATGAACCGCTTAGGAATGATCATCAACGTCGCTCACGCTTCAGATCAGGCGATCCTGCAAACAGTTGAAGTCAGCCGCGACCCTGTGATCTACAGTCATGGCGGATTTCGTGGTGTGGTCGATAATCCCCGCTGCATCACCGATGAAGCGGCCAAGGCGTTGGCAGCCAAGGGCGGAGTGATCGGCATTCAGTTCGGCAGCACCTTCAATAATCCGAAGTATGCCGAATGGATCAAATCGAAGCGCCCCACCTCTTCCAGGACCGCTGCGGAACCTCGGGCTCCACAGTCTTTGGCGGAGGTCGATCAACAGGTCGCGAAAGCACTGCCCTTTGTCTACAAGGGCGTCATTCCCGATGAGTACTGGATGGGCACAGATCAACTCGCGCGCGTCATCGACTACGGTGTTCGCCTCCTCGGTGAAGACCATGTCGCCCTGGGATCCGATTTCGACGGTGGACCGCCTCTACCTCGTCAGATTCGCGACGTAAGCGACTATCCGGAGATGACCAAAGCGCTACAGCAGCTTGGCTACTCGGAACAACGAATCCGTAAGATTCTCGGCTTGAACTGGCTGCGCGTCATCCGGCAGGTCACGGAGCACCGTTCGCGCTAGCGACTCGCTATCCGGCGCGATACTTCTCGACAGCGTCCATATCCAGCGTGACTCCTAATCCCGGTTTCGTCGGCAACGTGTAATAGCCGCTTTCTACGCGAAAGGATTCCTGTACAAAGTCGTCTTCCAGGCAATTGGTCACTGCAATGCAGTATTCAATTCCGGGATATGCCGCTGCCTGGTGTGCCTGATAAACCTGCGAAATTCCACTTTGAATTCCATATTCAACCCAGAGCGGAATGCCAGTGACTTCAGCCATTAGGCCGCGCTTCGCCATTGTGCGGCCAAGCGGGCCTCCAATCACGAAAGCCTGAAGAAGCCCTTCGCGCACGAAGACCATAGGGTCATCACCCATGTGCTCGGCGATTTTCAAGGGAGAGTTCCCTTTCAATGCACGGAAAGAATCCACATTCCGGTACTGAACCGGCGATTCGACAGCAAAGTAGTTGTGATGGCGTGACAGTCCCTTAATAAAGTGCAGAGCGCGATCCGGTGAACTCCAGTTCGCATTGGCGTCGGCCCAAATCCTGTATTCCTTGGGCACTACAGCGCACATCGCCGCTGCTTGTTCGAGCGGATCCTGCCATGGACGCGCTTTGACTTTATGAACACGATACCCGAGACTGGCCGCGAGTTTCGCTTCGGAGGCCATCAGGTCAGGAGGCAGACAATGCGTCCACCAGGTATGCTCGATTCGTGATTTCGGAGTGGAAGACAGAAGCCGACAGATGGGCAATCCTGATGCTTGGCCCAAAATGTCGTGAACAGCCCATCAGGACGCCTTGAATCGAATCGTCCTGCCAGAATTCGACCGGCGATTTTCCGATCATTCGCTTCAGGATGCTCTCCGTTTGAGGAACTCCGACGAGCGACTCGGCTGTTCCAGCAAGACCTTCATCCGTATAAAGCCGCACGAATACCGGGTTGTAGTGCGTCTGAAACGTTCCTTGGAGCTTGTAGCTGGCGATCCACGCGTCGCGGACACGGTCCACCATGGGAATGCGGGTAGGAAAGATCTCGTACTTTGTGAAACGTATCCTGCCGGCAGCGGACACGACCTGAGGAGCAAGACACGCTAGGCCGGCGCCAAGTCGTAAAAGATCGCGGCGGCTCAGTTCCGGCATGTTCGCCTTCTTCCAGTTCTCCATTGCTCACCCTCCCTATCGCACCGCAACGACTTGCACTTGTTCCAATTGATCCTGGATGGCCTGAACAGTGGTACGCGCGGGCGGATTGTTCGGAAAATATTCCTTGAACACGGAGTTCATCACGTCCATCTGGCCGATGTCCTTCAAGTAAACGTGAGTGTCCACGACGTGTTTCATGTCCATGCCGGCCAGTTTCAGGATGCCGCGGATGCTTTCCATCGAATCCCGCATTTGTTGCTCTACCGTCGTGCCGGAACCTGACTTGCCGGAGGTATACAACGTATCGGCATCGAGAACACCACCATTGGAGGAGGTCGGACTTGGACCCGCTGAGTCCGGAACTACCCGACCCTTGTTTTTGCGGTCACGGGTGGCGATGAAGGTGATTTCCACGCTGATGGTTCCGGGAAGTTTCGAAACGCAGAAACTGGCCCGACTCGGCGCCATGCCGAGTTTGAAGTAATCCTTGTAAACGGAATTAAGCTTGCCATAAGTTGGACCTTTGTATCCGATCGGGTCGAGGAAATAAACGTTGGTGAAGACTGCATCCTTGTGCTCGACACCCGCGGCAGCCAGAATCTGGCCGATATTTTCCATCGTCTGTTTCGTTTGGCCTTCGATGGTTGGATCGAGTTCGTTGGTGTTTGGTTGGCGGCCGCCGCTGCCGGAAACGTAAAGAGTGTCACCCGCCCAGACGGCCGACCGGTACGGACCCATTGCAGCAGGAACCGTCCCGGCGGGCGGAGTGACAGCGGAGATCTTCGACTTGTCAGCGTACGCGATGCACGAAATTTCAATCTTTGCTCCACCGGGAAGTCCGGGGAATTCAAGTGTGGTTCGTGCCGGGTAGTGATCTGGCCCGAAGAAGCTGCCATAGACCTCGTTCATTTCCTTGTACTGGCCCATGTCGGCTAGTTGGACGTGGCAGGAGACGACGTTTCCATAATCCATTCCTGCCTCGCGAAGCACGTGCCCGACGTTCCTCATCGCCATACGCGTTTGATCGACGATGCCTTCCGGTTGAACGCCTGTCTGCGGATCTTTATCGATCTGCCCTGAGACGTAGAGTGTTTTTCCCACAAGCACGCCGGGACTGTAGGGCCTGCCTGTCTGGAATGCTTTTGGGTAAATGTACTTTCGGTCAACCTTGAAGGGACTGCCGCCGGTCTGCGCCCAACCGATGCCTAACCAAATCGTGAATCCGGTTGTTGCCAGCAGTCGATTCTGCATGAGTTTCTCCTTGCCTGTGTTTCGGACTAGGCTATCAAATGCCCGCGTGGATGACATCCCAGCCAGGTGCGGCTAGGTGCGGCCCACAGTGTGACGGCTAATCTGATAATCTTGGTGAACTTTGATCGCCCACAAAGGAGTGAAAATGGAAGCTCAACCAGTCTCCGTCACATCAGGGGATTACAGCGTTTGGATCTGGATTATTCTGGTCGGCCTTTTGTTTCTGGGCGCGTTGGTCGGAGTGGGTGCTTTGGCTCTCATCAATGCGACGCGGCAGGCACAGTTGCCGGCAGCGTCACAATCTGTCTCTCCACGGTAACTGAGGATAAGGGCGACCCGGACGGACGAACGGTTCGACGAATTCTCCCGGAACTACCGCCTACATCTGTGTCCGAAAGGCGAACACCCGAGACTGGTTGCACCGCACTACCGGAGCGTTCCGCTGCCGATGGCCGAGAATGCCGTAAGCGCAATCCTGAACGCGATCCTGCATGCGCAGATTCGTATAAACTACTGGACGTTATGCTGTGGGGGCGAGAGTGAAATCGATTATTACCCTTGTTCTATCGGTTCTTACGATTGGGCTCATGCACGTTCCACGACTTCGTGCGCAAAACGAACCCAAATCGCAAGAAGCGAAAAAGCCGCCCACTCCGAAAGAGCGAGCGCGCGAGATCGCTGATAAAGCAATCGACACCGTTTCGGGAGCCCAGCCGGATACGCAAGTGGCAGGGCTACTACATCTTGCGGAGATTTATACCGATTTTGACAAGCCGCGTGCCCTCGAATCTGTTCCGTCAGGCATTTTCCGCCGCGTCATCCCTGCCCACAGAAGGGCATCGGGACCAGCGCGGATACATGATGGCCCAAGTCGCGAGTGTCACGGCTGAATCGAACGTTGATCTGGCGATTGAGCTTCTGGGGCAGATGGACGCTCCTCAGAGCGGTCGCACGGATCACCGGGGCAGGGCTGTAGAAGCGATCACTCGTCAACTCATAGGCAAGAAACAATTGGGCCGCGCCGCCGAACTTGTGATCTCCCTCGGTTCGCAAGGGGATTTCGAGTATGAGGCTGCGGCTGAGCTAATGAAGGCGGCTCCGGAGGGCGACCCGCTGAAAATGCAGCTTTTCTCCGCCGCAACTACTGCCTACAATCTGCGCCCGAAAGGCGAATACCCCAGACTGGTCGCGCACCACTGGCGAAGCGTTCCGCAGCCCATGGCCGAGAACGCGCTGAGCGCAATCCTGAACGCAATCCTGGATAGGAACGATAAGAATAAAGACAAAAACGAGAATTATGTCAAGACGATATCCAGCGCAAAAGGGGCAATTACCTTGTCCTCGCGCGAGAACGCCGAGCTATTTAACCTGCTACATGTCATCCGCGCCATCAACCCGAAGAAAGCGGACGAATTGGTCGAATCCCGGCTGGAACTGAAGGCGGCGCTGGAGCGGTTCCCCGAGGGCGAGGAGTCGATGCGGACAGACGGAGGACTCAGCATAAGTACGACAAGCGGCGGCAGTCCCAATGCGTCCGTTGCCGCGGATATGCAGCTTCAGTCGCTTTCCAACGCGCGCTATTCCGAGGCGATGTCTCTCCTGAGTAAAGATCCCGACCGTGCGATCGCGCTCATTCGCGAGATTCCATTGAAAGACCAGCGCGCGAGGGCGCTCGCCGCCGTCGCAAACCGTTCCTCTGAAAATGACGCCTCGGCTGCGAAATCTGCACTCACACAAGCGTTTCATTTGCTTGATGACATGAAAGATCCTGGAAATACGGTGGATGCCTACGTCTCGATCGCAGAGGCGGCGCACAAGATTCACGATGAGGAGAACGCTCGTCTGGCTCTGGACCGAGCCTTGACGGCGGCAACCGAGCTGTACAAGCAGGACTCGAGCACCGAAGCACCGAACACGGCCCCTCGCGAGTACTGGCCGTCCACGCAAAGCTATCGCCGAATCATCTATCGAGCTACCGCGATGTACGGACCCGATGCCGAATACGTTCTCCCGAAGATAACGGATCCCGATTTGAAGCTGTTGGCCTCGATCGAAATGGCGCGGTCACTCCTGAACAAGCCAAGCCGGTCAGGGGACACAATGGTCGATCGAACCACGAAGTAGGTCTACTCGGTGATGGAGATCGACGGACCCTTGGATCCGCCGTGCTCCAGGCGCTCGATGACCCGTTCAGCAACCATCGTGAAGGCGTCCGCGCGGCCGTCATCTGAGAGCATAATCGGCTTTCCAGTGTCGCCGCCGATGCGGATTTGCGGGTCGAGCGGGAGTTCCCCGAGGAAGGGCACATCCATCGCTTGAGCCGTCCGCTTTCCACCGCCTTCGCCGAAAACGTCGATCTTCTGCGAGGTCCCGGACACAATCATGTAGCTCATGTTCTCGACGATCCCGATCACGTTCACGCGTACCTGCTGGAACATCAGAACCGCCTTGCGAGCGTCTTCGAGTGACACCTCCGAAGGCGTGGTAACAATGATGGCGCCCGTTACGGGAGCGGTCTGAATCAGAGTCAGTTGCACATCGCCGGTTCCCGGGGGCAGATCAATCACCAGGTATTCCAAATCCGCCCAGTCGACACCCCGAAGAAACTGCTGGATGACGCTATTCAGCATCGGACCGCGCCAGATGAGCGGCTTGTCTCCGGGATTGAGAAAGCCCATCGACATCAGCTGAATTCCGTGTTGCTCGAGCGGCTTGATGCGATCGCCTGCCGCTCGCGGCGCCTCACGAATGCCCATCATGAGCGGTACGTTCGGACCATACACGTCAGCGTCTAGAAGACCCGTTTTATGGCCGAGCTTCGAAAGAGCCAGGGCAAGATTCACCGAAACGGTGGTTTTTCCAACGCCGCCCTTCCCCGAACCGACAGCAATCAGATTGCGTACACCGGGGATTGGCAGCTTCGGCTGCTCTCCGGGCATGTTTGGACCCATAGGTCGATGGTAACAGGGCGACTTACTTGGACGGCGCACTCGACTGCGCGTCGAGTTCCAGGATGCGATCAGGTCTCCAACCAGAATCGCGCGTTTCAGGAATCGACGTTAGCGGCTGCAGTTCCCCGGATCGGCCGGTCAGCAGGACGAGCGATCCGTTCCCCTTCGCGGGTCGCTCGTGTGGACCCGCTGCGCCGGGATCCTTCGCCTCGAGGTCCAGGCGCACGTCGACAAAGATGCAACCTAGTGTGGGAAACGAAAACAGTCATCAGACCGACGACAGCAACGCGCGTGGGGGACATTACACCACTCCCGAATTCGGGCCTAGCGGTGATGCTACACAGGAAGCGTGAAGCAGAATCGTGAACCTGTGCCGTTCCTCGGCTCAACCCAGATCCGACCGTTATGGCGTTCGATGATGCGCTTGCAGATGGCTAAACCCATACCGGTACCGGGAAGTTCCCGGCCATGGAGCCGCTTGAAGATTCCAAAGATTCGTTCGGAGTACTGCGGATCGACGCCGATTCCGTTGTCGCTGACGCAGATGGTCCATTCATCCTGACCTTCTTCAGCGGTGACAGAGATCTGAGGAGGTTCCTCGGATTTGTACTTGATCGCGTTCCCGATCAGGTTCTGGAAAACCTGTGTGAGTTGAATCTCGTCCCCGTGAAGCGTCGGAAGCGGGTCGACGTGCACCGCTGCATGATTCTCGCTAATCGTAAGGTCGAGGTTCATGAGCGCGCTTTGGACAACAGCATTGAGATTAGCGGGGGCCAGCGGCCGGTCCCGGGACTCAGTGACACGCGAATAAGCGAGCATGTCATTGAGCAGCGTGTGCATCCGAGTCACCCCGCTCACCATGTACGCGATGAACTCGTCCGCATCCTGGTCGAGCTTCCCGCGATACCGGCGGGCGAGTAGCTGAGCGTAACTCGCGACAGTCCGCAACGGTTCCTGCAGATCGTGCGAGGCGACGTAGGCGAACTGCCTTAGTTCGTCGTTCATACGCGACAGTTCTCGGGTTCGTTCTTCGACCCGGCGCTCGAGTTCGGCGTTCAACCGGCGAACGTCCGCTTCCGCTCGCATCCTTTCCGCGACTTCCTGCTGAAGCTGAGCGTTCTTCTGCTCCAAAGCATCGCGATTCTTCTTGAGTATGGCGTTCTTTCGGCAAAGATCGACAAAAACGGCTACTTTGGATCGCAGAACCTCGGGGACGATGGGTTTATACAGATAATCAACCGCGCCCATGTAGTAGCCACGGAACAGGTGCTCTTCGCTCTTCAGCGCCGTTAGAAAGATAATGGGCGTGTCTTTAGACTGCTCCCGTTCCCGGATCATGGCGGCGGTCTCGAAGCCGTCCATGTCCGGCATCTTGACGTCGAGCAGGATCGCGGCAAAATCATGCTCGAGGCAGGCGCGCAGGGCCTCCTTGCCGGACTGGGCTTTGATCAGTTCCTGGCCCAGGTCCGTCCAGAACGGCTTCCAACGCGACAAGATTCTCAGGCTTGTCATCGACCAGCAGGATCTTCACCTGTATCCGGCTGGGGAGCCTCCGGCGTCATCGTCGCGAACGGTACGCCACGTCGATCTGCCCGTCATTCCGCCTGCCGAATTCTGCAGCCGGTCTGCGCATTCACCTGGGGCAGCCACACCCGGAGCAGGGCCACGAATTCTTCGAGTACAACCGGCTTCGGGATGTAGTCGGAAGCGCCAGCTTCAATACATTTCTCGCGGTCGCCTTTCATGGCTTTGGCAGTCAGAGCGATAATCGGCAGGTTCCGAAGTTCGCGGGATCTGCCGGATCGCGCGCGTCGTTTCGTACCCGTCCATCTCTGGCATCATGATGTCCATCAGAACCAGATCGATTTCAGGATTCGTCCTTCAGCATGTCGATTCCGGCTTTCCCGCTTTCGGCGTGGTAGCACGGTCAGCTTGTGCCGCTCGAGCCCGCTGGTCAGCGCGAAGATGTTCCGAACATCGTCATCGACGATCAAAACCTTGCCGCCTGTCAGCACCGCATCCTTTGTTCGAGCTTGTTCGATGATATGTTTCTGCTCGTCTGTCAGATCCTCTTCCCGGCGATTCAGGAAGACGGCGGTCTCTTCGAGCAGCCGCTCTCTCGCCGGCCACAGTTTTCACGATCGCCGATCTCCGCCACTCTTCGGAGCTCGACCTCCTCTTCGTGATCGAAACCGCTCGATTGCATAGACGATAGTTGGAAGCTCAGTCCGTCCGGCCTGTTTCCGAAATTTTTCTACAAGTTCCGGAACGGCCATGTCTTCGAAGGGCGGTGTGACGACAGCGCAGTCGAATTCTGTGTGCTGGGCCTGGCGGAGCGCTTCCTCCCCGGTAGCAACTGCCGTTGTCAACACGCCGCCGTTATCGCCGATCAGTTCCGTGGTCGATCTGCGGCGCTGATCGTCGCCGTCGACCAGCAGAAGCAAATGGGCCGCTTCGCGGACGGAGCTTCTGGATCTTGTCGAAGGTTTCGCGCAGTGCGTCGGCGTTCTCCGTTTTTTCCAGGTAGGATTCAGCTCCGAGAGCGAGGCCGCGCCGGTAATCCTCGTCCACCGAGATGACGTGTACCGGGATGTGGCGGGTCGCGGGATCGTACTTCAGCCGGCTCAGAACCAGCCAGCCGGCCATATCGGGCAGCCGGATATCCAGTGTGATCGCGGCGGGCCTCAACTCGCGAGCCAGGTTCAGCCCCTTATCGCCGCGAGGAGCGACAACGCATTTGAAGCCGCGTTCCCGACCCATACTCGATCAGCAGCGGGATGAATCGCACATCGTCCTCGATAAGCAGGAGGACCTTGTCGCCGGGTGTGATCATCCGGTCATCCGAGATATCGCTCACCAGCAGGATCGGACGTCTCTTCGATTCGTGGGCGCTGTATGCGTCTGCCGATTCCTCCTCCGTCTTCCACGAAGAGCGGTCTCGCCGGAAGCTACTTCTTCCGAACTCCCGGAAGCGGCCGCGACTCGCGGCGTCGCGTTCAGGTCGCTCTTCAGCATCCTGGTTTCGAGCAGTGCGGCGCGCGCCTGCTGACGGCGCCGTTCTTCTGGGACTGGGCGTGTAAGCCTGCGGCAGGTACATCGTGAACGTGCTGCCGACGCCGGCGGTGCTTTCAAGATGAATCTCGCCGCCGAGGAGCCGTGCGATTTCTCGGCTGATGGATAGGCCGAGGCCCGTGCCGCCGTATTTCCGGCTCGTCGTACCGTCGGCCTGACGGAACGCTTCCCAGATGATTTGCTGCTTGTCCTCCGGGATTCCGATGCCGGTGTCGACGTACTTCGAAGGCGAGCACCTGTCGAGCGCTGTTGAGAACCTCGTTTTCCGGATTCCAGCCCGTCTCCACACGTTTCGATGCGAAGCTGAACGTTGCCGGCCTCGGTGAACTTCAAAGCGTTTGAGAGCAGATTCTTGAGTACCTGCTGTAGGCGCTTGTTGTCGGTCGCCATCACCTTCGGCAGGTCGTCGTCGAGTTCGACGCTGAACTGCAGGCCTTTGCCTTCTGCAACATGGCGGAACGTGCGAAGTACGTAATCGCGGACATCGTTGAAGAGTACATCCTCCACTTCCACGGCCATCATGCCGGACTCGATCTTCGACAGGTCGAGAATGTCGTTGATCAGCGCGAGCAGGTCGGTTCCGGCCGAGTAGATGGTCTCGGCGAACTTAACCTGCTTCGGTGACAGCTTGCCTTCGGAGTTCTCCGCCAGCACCTTAGCCAGGATCAGCAGGCTATTCAGCGGCGTCCGAAGCTCATGCGACATGTTGGCCAGGAACTCGGACTTGTACTTGGAGATGAGCGACAACTGTTCGGCCTTGTCCTCCAAGGCCTGCTTGGCTTGCTCCACCTCGCGATTCTTGCGCTCGACTTCGGCGTTCTGCTCGGCGAGCTGGCCGCTTTGTCCTGCAACTCGCTGTTGGTGCGCTGCAGTTCTTCCTGCTGTTGCCGGAGCAGTTCTTCGGAAGTTTGCAGCGTGTCGGGCTTGCGCCTCCAGGCGACGGTTGCCTTCCGTGAGCTCCTGCTGTTGGCTTTGCAGCTCTTCGGTCAGAGCTTGCGACTGCTTCAGCAACTGCTCCGTCCGCATCGTGGCCTCGATCGTGTTGAGCACGATGCCCATGCTCTCGACGAACTGGTCAAGGAAGGCGAGGTGGACTTCATTGAAGCGGCTGAACGAAGCCAACTCGATGACGGCCTTAACTTGTCCTTCAAACAGGACCGGCAGAACGATGATGTTCAGTGGCGGCGCTTCGCCAAGACCCGGAATTGATCCGAATGTAATCGGCCGGCACCTGCGTGAGCAGGATGCTTTCCTTCTCCAGCGCGCACTGCCCGACGAGACCCTCGCCATAATGGAACGACTGGCCGAGGTTCTTCCGCTCCTTGTACGCGTAGCTCGCAATGAGCTTGAGGAGACCTTCCTCTTCGGCTGGACCTCATTGATATAGAATGTCCCGTGCTGCGCATTGACGAGCGGCGCGAGTTCGGACAGAACCGTGCGGCTGACCGTCAGCAGGTCGCGCTGACCCTGAAGCATTCGCGTGAACCGCGCGACGTTGGTCTTCAGCCAATCCTGTTCGCTGTTCTTGAGAGTGGTTTCTCTCAGATTCGCGATCATCTGGTTGATGTTGTCTTTGAGCGATGCGACTTCGCCCTGGGCGTCCACCGCGATCGACCGTGTCAGGTCGCCCTTCGTAACGGCGGTGGCAACCTCTGCGATGGCGCGCACCTGGGTCGTGAGGGTTGCGGCCATCTGGTTCACCGAGTCCGTCAGATCCTTCCAGATGCCGGCCGTTCCCGGCACGCGCGCCTGGCCTCCGAGCTTTCCTTCCGTACCGACCTCGCGGGCAACGGTCGTGACCTGATCGGCGAACACAGCGAGAGTATCGATCATGCCGTTGATCGTGTCGGCCAACTCGGCGATCTCGCCCTTCGTTTCGAGGACGAGCTTGCGCTTCAGATCGCCGTTCGCAACCGCCGTAACGACCTTCGCGATACCTCGCACCTGAGTAGTAAGGTTGCCGGCCATCTGGTTCACCGAATCGGTAAGATCCTTCCAGGTTCCGGCGACGCCTCGCACATCCGCCTGGCCGCCGAGTTTCCCTTCGGTGCCGACCTCGACCGCGCCACGCGTGTGACTTCCGACGCGAAGCTGTTGAGCTGATCCACCATAGTGTTGATGGTGTTCTTCAGCTCCAGGATCTCGCCCCGAACATCGACGGTGATCTTCCGCGAAAGGTCGCCGTTCGCGACGGCCGTGGTCACTTGCGCGATGTTCCGGACCTGGGCGGTGAGATTCGATGCCATCGAGTTCACCGAATCAGTAAGGTCTTTCCAAACGCCGGCGACGCCTTTCACCTGGGCCTGGCCGCCGAGTTTTCCTTCGGTTCCGACCTCTCGTGCGACGCGGGTGACTTCGCCCGCGAACGCATTGAGCTGGTCGACCATGGTGTTGATCGTGTTCTTCAGCTCGGAAATTTCGCCACGCACATCGACGGTGATCTTACGGGAAAGATCGCCGTTCGCAACTGCCGTGGTCACCTCGGCGATGTTACGGACTTGCGCCGTAAGATTCGACGCCATGTAGTTAACCGAATCGGTGAGATCCTTCCATGTGCCGCCGACACCTTTCACGTCCGCCTGACCGCCGAGTTTGCCTTCCGTACCGACCTCGCGCGCCACGCGCGTGACTTCGGACGCAAAGGCGTTCAACTGATCCACCATCGTGTTGATGGTGTTTTTCAGTTCGAGGATTTCGCCGCGGACGTCGACCGTGATCTTGCGGGACAGGTCGCCGCGCGCTACCGCGGTCGTCACCTCCGCGATATTTCGAACCTGGGCTGTGAGGTTGGAGGCCATGGAGTTGACCGAGTCTGTGAGATCCTTCCACGTACCCGCAACACCTCGAACTTCTGCCTGGCCGCCGAGCTTACCTTCCGTGCCGACTTCCCGGGCTACGCGAGTGACTTCGCCGGCGAAGGCGTTCAAGCTGGTCGACCATCGTGTTGATGGTGTTTTTAAGTTCGAGGATTTCGCCGCGGACGTCGACGGTGATCTTACGGGAAAGGTCGCCATTTGCGACCGCCGTGGTAACTTCGGCGATATTACGCACCTGAGCTGTAAGATTACCGGCCATGAAGTTCACTGAGTCGGTGAGATCCTTCCAGACTCCGCCGACGCCCTTCACTTCGGCCTGACCGCCGAGTTTTCCTTCCGTACCGACCTCGCGAGCGACACGAGTGACTTCGCTTGCGAACGCGTTGAGCTGATCCACCATCGTGTTGATGGTGTTCTTCAACTCGAGAATTTCACCCTTGGCATCGACTGTGATCTTGCGGGAAAGGTCGCCGCGCGCAACCGCTGTTGTCACTTCCGCGATATTACGGACCTGACCGGTCAGGTTCGAGCCCATCGAGTTCACCGAGTCCGTGAGATCCTTCCACGTACCCGCGACGCCTTTCACCTCCGCTTGACCGCCGAGCTTTCCTTCCGTACCCACTTCGCGGGCGACGCGTGTGACTTCCGAGGCGAAGCTGTTGAGCTGATCGACCATGGTGTTGATGGTGTTCTTCAGCTCGAGGATCTCCCCTCGGACGTCGACAGTAATCTTGCGCGAAAGATCGCCATTCGCGACGGCGGTTGTCACTTCCGCGATGTTACGAACCTGGCCGGTCAGATTTGACGCCATCGAGTTCACCGAGTCTGTCAAGTCCTTCCAGACACCGGCGACTCCCTTGACCTGCGCCTGACCGCCGAGTTTTCCTTCCGTACCGACTTCGCGTGCGACACGAGTGACTTCGCCCGCGAACGCGTTGAGCTGATCGACCATCGTGTTGATCGTGTTCTTCAGCTCCGAGATTTCCCCGCGGACATCGACGGTGATCTTCCGGGAAAGATCGCCGTTTGCTACGGCGGTGGTGACTTCAGCGATATTTCGCACCTGATCCGTGAGGTTCGATGCCATCGAGTTCACCGAGTCGGTCAGGTCCTTCCAAACTCCGCCGACGCCTTTGACATCGGCCTGTCCGCCCAGTTTCCCCTCGGTACCCACTTCGCGAGCGACGCGCGTGACTTCCGAACCGAACGCATTGAGCTGATCGACCATGGTGTTGATCGTGTTCTTCAGCTCGAGAATCTCGCCCCGTACCTGAACCGTGATCTTGCGCGACAAATCGCCATTGGCGACGGCCGTGGTAACTTCGGCGATATTTCGGACCTGGGCCGTAAGGTTCGATGCCATCGAATTGACCGAATCCGTCAGGTCCTTCCAGACACCGCCGACACCTTTGACCTCCGCCTGGCCGCCGAGTTTTCCTTCGGTGCCGACTTCTCGCGCCACGCGGGTGACTTCGCCTGCGAACGCGTTGAGCTGATCGACCATCGTGTTGATGGTGTTCTTCAGCTCCGAGAATTTCGCCCCGGACATCAACCGTGATCTTCCGAGACAGGTCACCCTTCGCGACGGCGGTGGTGACCTCCGCGATGTTGCGGACTTGAGACGTAAGGTTCGAGGCCATCGAGTTCACGGATTCCGTCAAGTCCTTCCAGACACCGGTGACACCTTTTACATCGGCCTGTCCGCCGAGTTTTCCTTCGGTGCCGACTTCTCGCGCCACGCGCGTGACTTCGCCCGCGAACGCATTGAGCTGGTCGACCATCGTATTGAGCGTGTTTTTCAGTTCGAGAATCTCTCCCCGTGCATCGACCGTGATTTTGGTGGAAAGGTCGCCGCGGGCGACAGCGGTCGCTACCTGGGCGATGTTGCGGACTTGAGACGTGAGGTTTCCGGCCATGAAGTTGACCGAGTCGGTCAGATCCTTCCAGACGCCGCCCACACCTCGAACATCCGCTTGGCCGCCGAGTTCACCTTCGGTCCCGACTTCGCGCGCGACGCGGGTTACTTCGCCGGCGAATCCGTTGAGCTGGTCGACCATCGTGTTGACGGTGTTCTTGAGCTCGAGAATTTCGCCCTTCGCGTCGACGGTGATCTTTGTCGAAAGGTCGCCGCGGGCGACCGCCGTTGTGACTTGGGCGATGTTGCGGACCTGAGACGTGAGGTTTCCGGCCATGAAGTTGACCGAATCCGTGAGGTCCTTCCAAACGCCGCCGACGCCTTTTACCATCGCCTGACCGCCGAGTTTGCCCTCGGTACCCACTTCTCGCGCCACGCGCGTCACTTCGGAGCCGAAGGAACTGAGCTGATCCACCATGGTGTTGATGGTCAATTTCAGGTCGAGAATCTCGCCGCGCACATCGACTGTGATCTTTCGGGAAAGGTCGCCGTTCGCCACTGCCGTGGTGACCTCCGCGATGTTCCGCACTTGCGCGGTGAGGTTCGAAGCCATCGAATTCACCGAGTCCGTAAGATCCTTCCAGGTACCCGCAACGCCCTTCACCTGCGCCTGGCCGCCGAGTTTGCCTTCGGTACCCACTTCTCGCGCCACACGCGTGACTTCCGACGCGAAGGAGTTGAGCTGATCCACCATGGTGTTCACCACCTTGGCGGTACGCATGAACTCACCCTTTAAGGGCCGGCCGTCGACTTCCAAAGGCATCTGCTGGGTCAGGTCACCCTTTGCCACCGCTCCGATTACCCGCGCAATCTCCGTCGACGGTTGCATCAGGTCGGTGATCAGGCCATTGACGCCGTCTATCATCGAGGACCACGCGCCGCCCACGTTGCCGAGGTTAGCGCGCTGGTTGATTTTCCCCTCCTTCCCGACTCCCCGGCTGATTCGATCGAGTTCGATCGCCATGCGCTCGTTAAGATCGATAACTTCATTCAGGGCGTCGTAGACTTTCCCTGCGACCCCTGTCTGGTCCAGGGGCAATCGGACGGAAAAGTCGCCCTTTTTGATAGCGGTGAGAGTTTTCAGCAGCAGCCGGGAATCTACGGCTTCAGCGGGCGGAACAATCGCAGTGGCCTTCTTCATAAACCGGTATTAGTCCAATCATAGACACCGTTAGCGATGGTTAGGTGACAAAAATTGAAAGAAGCTGCTTTAGGCTCCATAGCTCAGGTAATCCGAGATTTATAATAAGGATTGCGACCCATGAAGAAGTTTTATATCGAGACCTTCGGCTGCCAGATGAATGCTCACGACTCCGAGAAGGTCATCGGCACTCTGGTGTCGCGGGGCTACTCGCAGGTGGAAACCCCGGCCGAGGCCGATCTATTGCTTTACAACACCTGCAGCATCCGGGACAAAGCGGAACAAAAAGTTTTCCACAGGCTCGACCAGTTCAAGCGGGAGCACGCCGGAAAGACCTTTGGGGTCCTTGGCTGCGTCGCCCAGCAGGAAGGCGACAAGATCTTTGAGCGGGCGCCCCACGTCAGTCTGGTGTGTCGGATCGGCGAGCTATAACAAGCTGCCGGAACTGCTGGTTCAGTTGGAGACCGGAAACAAGCGAGTGACGGGGCTGAGTCTGGATACGGACGAGACGTTCGAGACCCCAGTGACACGTCGTGACAATCCGCACAAAGCCTACATCACGATCATCGAAGGGTGCGATAAATCGTGTGCGTACTGCGTCGTTCCGTTTACCCGCGGTCCGGAACGAAGCCGGACATCGGAAAGCATACTACGGGAGACCCGCGAACTCGCCGCGAAGGGCTACACTGAAATTCAGCTACTCGGTCAAAACGTGAACAGCTACCGCGATCCGTCGCCGGCGGGTCTTGATTTCGCTCAACTCTCTGCGCGCTGTGGGCAACGCCGCCGGGCATCCGGCGGGTAAGCTTTACGACGTCGCATCCTCGCGACTTTGTTAAGGAGATTATCGACGCGATCGATGAAAGTCCGGCGCTTTGCAATCACGTTCACCTTCCCGTTCAGTCCGGCTCATCCCGTGTCCTCGACCGAATGCAGCGGTTATACACGAGAGACGAGTACATGCGGCGCATCGAATGGATGAAACGGTCGCGCCGCGACATCGCGATCAGCACGGACATCATCGTGGGTTTTCCGGGAGAAACCGACGAAGACTTCCATGCGACGCTTGACCTGCTGGAACAGGTCGAGTACGATTCTGTGTTCTCGTTCAAGTACTCGAAACGGCCGAATACGCCGGCCCTGCAGTACGAGGATCATATCCCCGAAGAAGAGAAATCGCGGCGGCTGGCGATCCTTCAGGAAACCCAGCGAGCGATTCAGATTCGACGGAACGCCAAGTATGTCGGCGAAGTGAATGAGGTGCACATCGAAGGATTCAACAAAGCGACCGGCCAGTGGATCGGCCGGACTTCGCAGAACAAAACGCTGAACTTCCATCATCCTCAACCGGTTGGGGATAACTCGCTGCTCGGCAAATACCTGCAGGTGAGGGTTACGCGAGCTGGAGCCGAACTCGCTGGTCGGTGAGTCCTTGTCCGTACAGTAAACTCAAAGTAAGGAGCTGCCGACCACCATGGAAGTTGAAATGAAGATCCGAGGCCTCACAATGGACCCTGTTACGCAGATGCCTATTGTGGTGCTGAAGGACGTCAATGGCAACACTGTGTTGCCCATTTGGGTTGGCATTTTCGAGGCGAATGCGATTGCGCTCGAAATCGAGAAGGTCTCGACGCCTCGGCCCATGACTCATGATCTGCTGAAGACGGTTCTGTTGGGTTTGGAAGCCGCAGTCAAGAAGGTGGTCGTCAGTGACTTGAAGGACGACACGTTTTATGCGCTTATATGGCTCGAACACGCCGGCGAGATGATCAGCATCGACTCCCGACCGAGCGACGCGCTTGCTCTCGCTTTACGTCTCGACTGCCCGATCTACGTTGAAGATACCGTTCTGAAAACATCCAAGCTGACGAACACGGTCAACGAGAAGGTCCAAAGTGACGAGTTGCGGAAGTGGCTGGAAGGCTTGAATGACGAGGATCTCGGCCGCTACAAAATGTAGCGAACGCCGGTGGGGGCAGCGTGACGGAAAAGTTTGAAAAGCTGGTTAGCGCAAACATCCAGCTTCTTCCTCTGTCGGAGATCGAGACGCACTTTGTTTTCGAGCGTGAAGGTTTTATCGCGCTTGTGGAACGCCGTGACGATGGTTTCGGCCGGGTTGGGACCGCAGGTCTTCTCACCGAAAAGGGCATCGCGCCCCTGGTTTGGCGCGAAGCCTCCGCCTATTTCATCGCCAAGGGTTTCGAGCAGCCTGCCTCCGAAGTTCAGGTCGAGCAGCTTCGGCGCTTTCAGAAGGATTTGGATGCCGCACTAGCTTGAGGAAGTCCTGCGTCTACCATGGGGCTATGAGACGACTGTTCGTCCTCTCCCTATTCGTTCCTTGTTTGCTTGCCGAAGTCCGCACACTGACGCTGCGGGAAGCTCTCGACACGGCAGTTAAGCAGAATCCGGATGTCATCATTGCCCGATTAGATGAAATGAAGGCTCAGGAGGCAGTACGTGCGGCTCACGACCCGTTCAGCCCGCGCGTGATCGTCGGCAGCGGTCTTGCATATACGGCCGGGTTTCCCATGAGTGTTGAGGGATCTGCCCCCGCCGTTTTCCAAGGGCGGGTGATCCAGAGCCTTTACAACAAACCCAAGAGTTACGAGGTTGCTGCGGCCCGCGAGAATGCTCGTGGGGCAACCATCGATAGTGCGGCTCGAAGAGACGAGTCGCGCATAGAACGGCGCTGCTGCTACCTCGAAGCACAGCGCGCCGCGCGTGGTGCCGAGACGGCTCGCCAACTGGTGGTGACGTCGGAGAAACTGGTCGGCACAACGACGGCACGGGTAAGTGAGGGCAGGGAGTTGCCCCTCGAATCTCGACGCGCAACGCTCCGCCTCGCTCAGGCCCGGCAGAGACTGGAGGATCTCGAGGCGGCCCGGGAGCAGACGGAGGCGTCGCTCGCGGTCGTACTCGGGTTCGGCACGGAGGATCGTGTTCGCCCGAGCCCGGACGAGCGAACCTCGCCTGAACTCCCCTCGGATGAGAATGCCAGTGTGGATGCCGCGCTTGCCAATAGCAAGGAAGTGCAGCGCCTCGAGTCCTCGATGCAAGCCCGGGGTCTCGAAGCGCGGGCTGCGCGCGCGTCATGGTTCACCGCAGATCGATCTGATCGCGCAATACGCCCTGTTGGCCAAATACAACAACTACGAGCAGTATTTTCGTGCCTTCCAACGCCATAACGGCCAGTTGGGCGCCTCCATCGTGGTTCCGATTTTTGCGGGTCGAGGAGCGGATGCGCGCGCCACACAGGCGGATCTGGAAGTGGCGAAGTTGACTACGCAAGTGAATGCGCTGCGGGACCGGATAACTCTCGACACCCGCAAGGCTTTCCATGACCTTCGTCGTGCTGAATCGGCTCGGGACTTGGCAAACTGGACTCGAGAAGTGACGACGCGAGCGAACTGACCGTAATGCTGGCGCAGTCCGAAGAGGGACGAGCCTCCGTACGACAGGTGGAGGAGCTTCGCGCTGCCGAGACCAAGAAATGGCTCGTGTACTATGATTCGCTATACGTGGTGGAACGCGCGCAAGTGAATCTTCTCAGCCAGACAGGCACGCTACTGGCGGCGATCCGGTAGCCGATTACTTATCCGTCGTCCTTTGCGACTTCTCCCTTGCGGCGCAGGGTGGGAACCTTCTTCTTCTGCTCGATTTCCTTCTTTTCCTCGGCCCGCTTGGCTTCGAGTTGCCGTTCATCCATTGAAGCTTTCGCGGCTCTTTCTTGCTTTCCTTTTTTTCGCGAGCCGCACCTCGTGAGCGCGTTCCTTCAGATCCTGCGCCGCCATCTCCTGGCTATCTTCGCGTCGTGTCAATCGCCTGATCGAAGACAAACTGATAGCGGGCCAGATCCTTTGGCCGTGAGTCACGAATCATCTCGAGTTGCGCCAGCATTTCCTTCTCTGACTCGACAACCGCCTTCACTCCCAGCGACAGTCTAGAGAGCGCTTCAGCGCATCTTCCGTCACAGTATCGATAGCCTCGATCACACTGGTGTAGTCTTCGAGCAGGTCATGAATCAACTTCGACCTGCCTGCCTTCTCTTTGGCAACCGCCTGCTGAATCAAGTCCAGCCGCTGCCTGGCGAAGTGTAGATACAACTTAGGCCGCTCGTTCGGCTCCTGTACCAGCCGTACCTGATCAGCCTCATCGGCGGTGAGGAAATCACGATGCTGCCCATAAACGAAGAAGGCCAACAGCAGTAAACACACTAGTTTTCATCATGACTCACCTCTTCGACATGATCTCGTGCAGTACCTGCTCGTGAGTTTCCGACACCAGATTCTTGAGCCTTGGCAACAGGCTCGCGGTCATCCGCCAGAACATCTCTCTCCAGGGTATCTAAACGGCGCAGCAAGCCCCGCAGCTTGAGTTCCGCTCGTTTGAAGTCTTTGGGCTTTTGCTGGCTCGCTTGCCACTATCCTGCAGCGACTTTAAGCTCAGGCTCGTGAGTTCCGCCACCGAATCCAGGTGGCCCTGAAATGCTTCTGATTCGTTGTTTGAAGTGTAGGCCTTGGACGCCTCCGTGATTTGGTCATCGGCGACTTTCAGCGCGAGCTCCGATCGTTTCTCGAGGTCGTGCTCCGCCATCACCGACTTGGGTATCTCGGCGAACGTCAGGGTCGTCAGACACGCCAGTAGCAAAAATCGAGACACTCACTACCTCTTGGCTAGTTCCTTCTTGATAATCCGCACACGTTGCCGCGCCTTGAACTCTTCATCCGGGTATTTCCCCTCACTTGATGCCAGAAATCGCTCATAACTTTCCAATGCTGGCTGATACATCTGGTGCTTGTCGAGGATGATAGCACGTAAATAATAATGCCCGGGCTTCTCGGCATTGAAGCCTTAACCTTGTCGAGTGCCGCGAGAGCAGGATTGTATTGCTCGGTTAAGACCAGGACGCCGCAAGCTCGCTCCATGTTTCTGCCATGTCCGGCTTAGCTTCGCCGCTTTCAGAGAACTGATCGGCTGCGGGAGCATATTTCTTCTGCTGACGCAGCACTCTGGCATACTTCGCCGAATTCCAGATCGTTGGGTCCTTTCCAAGAGCCGACTGCAATAACGGCTCTGCCTTCGCGTACTCGTTGTTCTGAATGTAAGCCGTTGCCAGAGCGTATCGATTTGCCGCTGTCGGCGATTTCGCCACGGAAGCCTCCAAGCTCAGGAATCGCTTTCGCTGCCTCCCCACCTTCAAGCAGCAATTCCCCTAATCGTTCGCGGGCCCCCGGATTGTCCGGAAACTTACGGTATATCTCGATCGCCTCCGCCGGCCGCTTGGCTTTCTCGTAGAGCTCCGCGAGTTCCAGCAGGTTCCTGACTTCTCAAAAAAGGCGCCGCCTCATCCAATTTCCAACACGCGTAAGTGCCTGGGCGAACCCGGCCTGCACGGGCTGGGAATTCGGGTCCAATTCGGCAGCAGTCCGGAAGTAAGGAACTGATCGATCCGCTGCCCCCGAATGGAGCAGCGCCACCCGCATAGTAGGCAGGACGGAATTCCTTGGGTTTCTGCTCGGCCGGCATCTTCCAGAAGCGAGCCGCCTGCTTGCCTGTTTGTTTCGAAGCAGCACCATTCCGAGATTGAGCTGGGCTTCGTACAACCCGGCTTCAGCTCCAAAACTTTTCGGTAGGACGAGATCGCCTCGGGATCGCGATCTAGCAGGCTCTGGGCCAGCCCGATGTGAAAATATGCGGAATAGTCCTTCGGATCGGCCTCAGCGGCCTTCGTAAAGCTGGCGATCGCCTCGTCATACCTCTGTTCTTCAAGCGCTTTCATCCCCTCCGCCGTATCGTCGGGGACATACATTGCAACCAACAGAACACGGCCGCAAGCCACATACTTCCAGTCTAAATGGATTCCGGCGGAGTCGGAGGGTGTGCCAAACGGGGCTTCTAAGATGTCCGGCTGAGCTCTGCTTGGCGGAGCTCGGTCTGCCGGAGTTCACGTATTCTCGGCGCGTAACGCGGCGGGCGATCAGATTGGCGACCTTGCTCAGCAGTCCTGGAACATCCTGAGGTTCCACCAGCATTCGGCTGTTCGGCTGCCGATCCGATGTGTTGTGATACGAGGTGATCAATGCCGTTGCAGGCTTATAGTCCATCAACTGGGCGTGCGCAAGAACCTTCAATCCGGCTTCGGGCGATTCCATCTGGAGATCACTCAAAACCAACTGATATTCCTGATCTTCCATCTTGCCGACTGCTTCGGCAGCAGTAGCCGCAGCATCCACGCGATACCCGCCGGCTTCCAGCACAGTCTGAAGGTTAGCCGCGATGCCAGATCGTCGTCCACAACAAGTACTCTCGCCAGCTCTAAATTTGTCGGGGGTCTCTGGCGGTTTCCATGTTCCCTACCTCAGTTTACGCGCAAACTGCTGAAATTGGAATAGTCATTTAATGCTTAGAACTGGAACGAGAAGGCGAGTTCTAACTGTCAACCGAGTACACCTGAACGAGACTGTATAGAAAGGGGTACGGAACCAAACACGCGGCTCAAAGATTGCGTCTACGTTGCCGCAGCTGTCGCCCGAGGCAGAAGGAACGCCTTCGACTTCTGATCTGTCTTCAGGTACTTGCCGAACCTCCGCGTCCGACTCTATCGCCGCACGGAAGTCGCCGCCCGTCTCCCAGGAGCGCATTGCGTGACCCTGAACCACCTTGTATGCGTGCTCTCGCAGCATTCCCGCTGCTGCGAGATCCAGAAATAGTTGGCCGGAGAACACAAGACCTCGCGTCAGATCCAGATTTCGCCGCATAAACTCTGGATTTGACTCGCATATCGCGGACCAGCCAGATCGTTTTGGCCAAGAAGATAGTCGGTCAGAATACAGGAGTCGGGCAAGATCACACGCTCGACGGAGGAGTGCGAGATGTCGCGCTCATGCCAAAGCGCGATATTCTCGTACGCCGCCTGCACATTGGACCGCACCACGCGGGCCAGACCCGCAAATCTGTTCGCACGTCACGGGATTGCGCTTGTGCGGCATCGCAGATGAGCCCTTTTGCCCTGCCCCGAATGGCTCTTCCGCCTCACGTACTTCGGTGCGCTGCAGATGCCGAACTTCCAGGGCGATCTTCTCGCATAGGGCCAGCCACCAGGGCCAGCACGCTCAGGTAGGCTGCATGCAGATCCCGCGAAATTACCTGGGAGGCGATTGGAGCGGGCCGCAGACCAAGAATGCGCAGATCCGTTCCTCCGCCTGCGGGCCGATATGTGCGAACGTACCCACGGCGCCCGAAATCTTGCCGACGCGAATATCGTCGGCCGCACGCTCGAATCGCTCGATATCGCGGCCCAGTTCGTCGTACCAAAGCGCGAACTTCAGGCCAAACGTGTACGGCTCCGCATGGATGCCGTGTGTACGGCCGATCATGACGGTGCTCTTGTGCTCGAACGCCTTCTGCTTCAGAAATCCAAGCAGTTCGCGCATTCCCGCTGAGCAGCAGGTCGGACGTTCCTTGATCTGCAGCGCCTGCGCGGTATCGACGACATCGTTCGAGGTGAGCCCATAATGCAGCCATCGCGAATACTCGGCAACGCCCGCAGCCGCCATCGATTCCGCGACGCAAGTGGTAAACGCGATGACGTCGTGCCGTGTTTCCCGCTCGATTTCCGCTATGCGGCCGGCGTCCGTACGCGCGTGCCTCCGCAAGGCCTTGCGCGGCCTCTTTAGGTACATCACCCAACTCGGCGAGCGCTTCCGAGGCGGCCAGCTCGACTTCGAGCCATTGTTTGTACTTGTTTTCTTCGCTCCAAATGCGGCCCATCTCCGGCCGCGTGTAGCGTGTGATCATACCGTGAACAATTCCGATTGTAGCCGGGGCTCGGATACAACCAGATTCGGCGTGAGGCCCCGGCGTCCCAAGGCCTGCACGGCCGACATGTGCACGATCGCAGGATGGTTATTGTGTTCGCTCAAATGTCCGAGCACGAGCGTCTTCAGGCATCCGTCCATGCCGTCCAGGATGAACTGCGACACCATATCGTTCGAGAGATGCCCATTTCGGCCCATGACCCTCTGCTTCACTGACCAGGGGTAAGGGCCGACCTTCAACATTTCGATATCGTGGTTGGACTCGAGCAGCAGGAATTCAGTTCCGCGAAGATGAATCCGAACCGAGTCCGGCATATAGCCCAGATCGGTTACCACACCTACGCGGATACCGTCCGCCTGGATGCAGAAGCCCACAGGGTCGGCGGCATCGTGAGGAATCGTGAACGTGTCAACCTCTATGTCGCCGATGCGAAATCGCTCGCCTGCCATGAACGACTCCAGCCGTGGCTCATAGTCGCCCCAAGGCATCGTCGGCGCAGTAAGCCATGATACATATACCGGGAGCTTGTATTTCTTTAGCAGGGGCACCAGACCGCAGATATGGTCGCTGTGCTCATGAGTGACCAAAACGGCATCCAACGCGTCCGGCGATTCTCCGATCGCACGAAGGCGCGTTACGATCTCCTTGCGGCTGAGCCCTGCGTCGACGAGGAGGCGCGTGTGCTCGGTCCCGATGAAGATCGAGTTACCGGCGCTGCTCGACGCCAGGATGCAGATCTTTACGATGCGCTCCTCCCCCTTAAGGCGCTACTGTAGCACAACAAACATCCCTAAGAATGTTTTTTGCGCGGCTTCGTCTGGAGTCTGGCATCATGCGAGTATGCCAGATCTTACCCGCCGGTCGATCCTGCTTGCTCCGGTCGCCATGGCCGCAGCCGGCGATGCCGTCCGGCTCCCGAAGAAAATCCGTGTCGGCATCATCGGATTCGAGGGGCATACCGCCGAGATTACCGGACCTCTCGATCGCCTGCCCGACGTGGAGATCGTAGCGTACTGGGACAGCGGCGGGAAGAAGCAATCGAAATTAGGCTCGGCGAAACCATATTCCGACTGGCGCGATTTGTTGGACCGCGAAAAACTGGACGTCGTCGCCGTTACCAACAACAATGGGGAACGCGCGGGCGTTATCGTTGAAGCGGCAAAGCGCAAGATCCATGTCGTCGCGGAAAAACCGCTCGCGATCGATCGCGGCGGTCTTGCCCAGGTCCGCGAGGCCGTCGAGCGCAACCGGATCTCGCTCGGGATGCTCTTGCCCATGCGATATGAGCCCCGATTTCTGGCCTTGAAAAAGATCGTCAGCGAAGGACAAGTCGGCGAGATTCTGCAGATCGCCGGGCAAAAATCCTACAAACTCGGTAGCCGCGCGCCGTGGTTCCATAAAGCGTCTACCTACGGCGGGAGCATCACTTGGGTCGGCATCCACATGCTGGATCTGATGCGCTGGACCAGCGGGCGTGAGTTCACCTCCGTAGCCGGATTTGAAACTAAGCGCGGCAAGGACGCGGGAGATATGGAGATTGCGACCGCCTCGGTGCTGCAACTCGACAATGGCGGCTTGGCGACCCTGCGCGTCGATTACCTCCGTCCTGAGACCGCGACCACGCACGGCGACGACCGTCTGCGTCTCGCCGGAACGAAAGGTATCGTGGAGTATCAAGCATCGACCGGCGTCACTTTGATGACCTCGGATAGCGCGCCGAAAGTCATTTCCGAACTGCCGCCCGCTCAGTCGTTGTTCATCGATTACCTCAATGCGACCTACAACGGGAAGGCCCCGACATTGCCGCTTATGGACATCTACCGGATTTGCGAAGTTACACTTGCTGCCGAGGAAGCCTCGAATCGAGGCGCAATGATTCGCATCGCGGGCTAGAATGGAGGTTCTCCCATGACAGCCCGTGTATTCGTTTCGCTCAAGCCGACAGTACTCGATCCGCAAGGCCAGACCATTCGGAAAGCCCTGAACGCACACGGCCACCCCGAGATCGCCGATGTTCGACAGGGCAAGTACTTCGATATCGCTATCGCCGATTCAGTGACTGCCGACCAGGCGCGTACCACGGTGGAAACCATCGCCCGAGACGTGCTGGCGAATCCCGTGATCGAAAACTACAAGATCGAATTCGTCGAGTAGATCGCTACACAAAGGCCATCGGCCGAATCGGCGGCGCCGGTGCCGCACTCAATCTTCAAGGGCGCGCCGACAAACCAGAACTCGCGAACTCGATCCCGCGCGAGTTCCTCCAGATTCAAGTTTTCAATGATGTGAATACCGGTGTGCACTAGCAGATGGACGTGAACCGCCATCTTCGGACTAGGCATCCGCTCAAACGCCAGCGTGTCGGAGCCGACGGAAAACGGCTTCTTCTCGCTCAGCCAAGCGGCTCCCGAGAGTTCCACGCCCGGCATTCGCATCGCGGAAGCATATCTCGCAGGCTGCCGGAAGAACTGCCCCCAACCCGTGCGGACCAATACGACATCTCCCGCATTGATCGATACTCCGCATCCGGCGAGATGTTCGGGAGTGACCACATCATCGGCGCCTAACGCGTCCACGCCCAGCAAACCTGCAATGTCGAGCAGCACGCCACGCCGTGCAATCGGCGCGATCGTCCCGACCGAGAGATGCGGGATCCCGCCGCCATACGACTGGACAGACATCACATCCTGCCCGTCATAGAACTTGCCCGCGCATGAGAAGTGGTTCAAGGCATCCATGTGCGTGCCGGTATGGCCGCTCATCGTAATTACATCGGCGGCTGAACTTCCTCCATCGGGCAGGACGATTTCACCATGCAGCTTCGTCAATCCATATAGGAATGGCGAATGCACAGGGAAGTGCGGCATGCCGATGAAGTAGGATTGTGCGAGATCGTAGGGCGGTTGATCCGTGTTGAGTTTCAATGGCTGCCTCCAGCCGGCACAGTGTCCGGTAGAAAGAAAAACACGATGCCGAGAATGATGTATACGGCTATGAGCTGCACTCCTTCAAGCCAGTTCGATTCGCCATCTCCCGCGATCTGCCCCGTGATCGCGACGGAAAGCGCGATCGCGAGCACTTCAGCAGGCGTGAACACCAGGTCCATCGGACGGGGGCCGACCACGTAACTAACCAGTACGAGCAGAGGCGCAACGAATAACGCAATCTGGATACTGCTTCCGATCGCGATCCCGAGACTCAGATCCATTCGATTCTTCATGGCGACCAGGACGGCAGTGCTGTGCTCGGCTGCATTGCCCACAATAGCGACCACGATCACACCGACAAAGATCGTCGACATTCCGAAGTCACGGGCGGCTACCTCAACGGACCCGACAAGCATCTCGCTGACCCATGCGATCAAGGCTGTCGCGCCTGCAAGGATCGCGACCGATTTCCCGATCGGCCACGATTTGTGATGCTCTTCCACGCCCGCTTCAGCTAAATTCCCTGTGAACATTTGCTTATGCGTGTGCAGGGAAAACAACAGACTTAATGCGTAGGTGATCAGCAGAACTATCGAGATGTCAAACGAGAGGTCGAATTCTTTCACCACACCCGCGGGGCCGCTCAGGTAGTGAAAGGCCGCGGGGACGGTGAGCGCCACTGCCGCGAGACTCAACATGGTGGCTTGTATGCGGGCCGCCGTAACATTGAACCCCTGAGTCTTGAACTTCAGGCCGCCTGCCAACGCGGACACTCCCATGACGAGAAGGATGTTGCCGATGATCGATCCGGTCAACGAGGCTTTCACCACGTCGTGCAAACCGCGCTGCATCGCCATGATCGCGATGATCATCTCGGCGGCGTTGCCGAATGTCGCGTTCAACAGCCCCCCGATGCCTTCGCCCGTTTTCTCGGCGATGTGCTCCGTCGCTCGTCCGAGCCAGCCGGCGAGCGGAACGATCGCGATGGCGGCAGTGATGAAAATCCACGTGTGCGCGTCCGGGCGTAGGTAGTGCAGCCCGGCCGCAATCGGAACAAACAGCAGCAGCCAGTTCAGCATTCAGCGTCCTTCGAGTTTCGCTTTCTTTTTCCGGCCCGGCGTCACAGTGGCGCTCTGTACGCCCCATTTTCCCAGCCTGAATTGCTTTGCATACCCCGCTGTCTCGTTTGCGATCCGGACAGTCACGGAGCCGGACGAATCGCACGAATACCGCTCCTCAATGAGGTGGCTCTGCGCGCGCGGACAATGCTCCACCGTTACCGGCTGCAGATCTGTCTCGTGCCGCAAAGCCGGGTCGAAGGCAAACCGGATCTCGTCCCACACAGCGATGTCTCCCGAGGGCCGGCCATCGTCGTTCCGATGGCTGCATTCGAGATACCGGAAATGGCCCACATTATGGACCGGCGAATACGTTCGCGTAATCATCAGAGGTGGTTCGCCAGGACCAGGCAGGGGCGTACCCTTGGGAAACAACGGATCGAAGACCACCGCTCGGCCGGCCTGGGATTCGCGCCAGACGCCGAAATGGCGCGTGAACTTCTCGCGCAGGACGTAGCCCGAGGAAACGTCCGCCTGGATTGCAAGTCCAATCGCAGTCGCCGACCGCGTGTACGCCGACCGCCGGACGCGCCGGCCGAACACCTCTTTCAACATGCGGGAGACGATCGGCAGTTCGCTGCCGCCCCCCGTGACATACAGCGCGTCAAGGCGCTTGTCTTCGTCGTACTCGTTGACGAGCTTTTCGGTTGCATCAACTGTCCGCTCGATCAACGGCCGGCATCGCTCATAGTAGTCAACGGCGGGAATGGTTACTTCCTGCCATTCGTCCCGCACGGCAGCCAGATCGACGACGATCCGGCGCGTGTTCGGATGAAGCGCTTCCTTGCGTACGCGACACTCTTCATGCAATCGGAAAATCTCTGCCTGGGTGAGCGAACCGAAAGGCATCGCCGCGCTCTCGAGAGCGAGATCCGCGAGCACGATATCGAAGTCATCGCCGCCGACATCGGGGACTCCTTCGCTGGCCACCACCGAATGAAGCCGGTCTTCGATGCGGACAAGCGACGCATCGAACGTGCCGCCGCCCAAATCGTAGACAAGGACCAAGCTCATTGTCCTCCGCGGAACGGTTGCGATGACCGTATTCGATGCTCGCGGCCGAGGGTTCGTTCAGCAGCCCGAGTACATGAAAACCTGCGCGTTGAAACGGCTCAACCGTAAGGAAGCGCTGATTGCTGTTTGCGTTCGCCGGAACGCCCAGGATGATTTCGAACGGTTCGCGATCCTGCCCGGAAGCCTCGCCTGTTCGAGCAGGGCGCGCTTGAAGGCAGACGTGAGTTCTACCAGAAGTTGCAGGATAGGTACGGCATCCTGTTCGATGCGCACGTTTGTACAGGGGCCGGCATCTTCCAGCAACCGCTTCATCGACCGGACCAGCGTCCAATCCGGTTCCCCTTGCACCGCCCACGCATCCCAGCCATATCGCCGTTCGCCATTGCGAGATGCAAGCAGCGGGGGAAACCACTCACGAGCCGTGCCGTCGGAATCCTCGAACTGGACAACGGGATAGTTGCCCCGGTCGACCGCTGCCGCAACGATCCGTGTGGTCCCGAAATCGACGCCTAGCTTCATGCTCTCTGGGCCTTAGAAGCTAGGATAACGTCCCTGTCTGCCGGATCAGCCTTTCAGGACGCGCCGCAAGGTGAAAACCTCGCGGCCGGGGGCTGCATGTTCGAGGCGCTTCCAGTCATCATTCACGTGAATGAACTTTGCCGCTCACGTGGTTGGAGTCCTCCGAGCCCAGAAAAAGCGCCAGCTCGATCTGCTTTTCGGGCGCCATGCCGCCCGTGATGCGCACTTCCACGGCCTCGTCGTGCTCCTTTTGTCCGGCCCTGTCTCCGGCGCGCAGAATCTCGTCCGTCATGTGCGTGTAGGTACGGCCAGGACTCATGACATTGATCTGGACATTTTTGTCGCGAATCTCTTCCGCGACCGTCTCGACAAACCGTGTGACAGCCGCCTTTGAGGCTGCGTACGCGGAGAAGTAGGGACGTGGGTCGCCTGCGCCGCGACCGCCGAGGACAATGATCTTGCCGGAGCGCTTCTCGATCATGTGCGGCAGAACGGCGCGAACGGAATTCATCACACCGAACAGATTGGTCTCAATTGCCTCCGTCCAGGCTTTCGCCGGCGTTTCCAGCAGAGGTCCGATCGGACCCTGTAGCGCGGCAGCGCAGATCAGCACATCCAGCCGGCCGTAGTGCGCCTTCATGCGATCGACCGCAGCGGCCATCTGCTCGTAGTCACGTACGTCGGCGCGTATTCGCAGCGAGATGCCGCCAGCATGCTCAATTTCGAGATTCGCTAAGTCCAATTCGGCTTTGCTTCGAGCTATCAGTGCGACACGCGCACCGTGGTTAGCAAAACCGATTGCGAGCCGCTTTCCGATACCGCGGCCCGCCCCCGTGATCAGGACGCCTTTGTCTTTAACGTTTCGCAAGTGCCGAAATTCCCTCTCTACAGTAGTACAAGCGTGGCGCGACTATCGCGTGTGCCGTCTGCAGCACGAATGTTGACGAAGTGAGGGGAATAGCGCCCTACCGGAAGACGTAGTGAAACGGATCTACTTCGTTGAACGCAGTTCTCGCTTTTCGTGGAAGAGCAGGGGCGTAAAAGTCGCGACATTTCTGCGCCACACCATCCACGTATGCGCTCCGGAAGGCTCTACTTTGGTGTACTGCACTTTTTTCGTATTTAGCCACTCGAGGCAAAGACCCCGTTGTCATATTCGCGAGTATCAGCGACGACACGCGTCAGGCGATGCTCACGGTTGCTGCTTCTGCAACCCTGAACGATATACTGGAATTTAATGCAGGACATGAGTGTCTTCTGGCTGCGCGCTGCGGTTGCGCTGTACGCTGTGGGACTCTTCCATACCGTTCATGTAGCCCTTCGCCGGGGCGCTTCCATCTTCCGCCCAGCTCTGATCGCTTTCAGCATCGCGGTCGTTCTGCACATGGTTGCGCTGGTCGAGGCGGGCCGGCTCGCGCGCCATTTCCCGCCAGAGGGATTCCACAACTCGATCTCATTGTGCGCGTTTCTCCTCGCCGTCCTGTTTCTCTTTGTCTATTGGCGTTACCGCTTCGAAAGCATCGGTGTGTTTCTATTCCCGATG
The DNA here is from genome assembly GCA_963825845.1 of Bryobacteraceae bacterium. Lineage (GTDB taxonomy): Bacteria > Acidobacteriota > Terriglobia > Bryobacterales > Bryobacteraceae > DASQDN01. Next base: position 94,452 of record CAWGVL010000074.1, read on the forward strand.
GTCTTTACGATGACCGCGATCGCTTCGATCCAAACCCCGACACCCCATTGGACCGATACTGCCAGCCGCAGCACGTGGCTTGTGATCCATATCGTACTGGTGCTGCTGGGATACGCGGCCCTCGTGTTCACCGCGCTCGCATCGGTGTTTTATCTCATTCAGGAACGACAGCTCAAACGAAAGAAGTCGATGGTCCTCCTCGAGCGCCTGCCCCCGCTCGGAACGCTCGACAGCATGATTTCGAAGTCTCTGGGATTCGGATTCATCCTGCTGACCGTTGGTGTCGTGACCGGCGCCACGTGGGCCTATATCGACACAGGCTCGGATTGGATGAAGGACCCGCGTGTCAGCGTCGCATTAGTCAACTGGTTTATTTGCCTGCTGATGGTATTTCTGCGTGTGACGGCCGGTTGGAGGGGACGAAAGGCCGCTGCGATGGCTGTGACGGTAGTCGCCTTCTCGGCTGCCAGTTGGGCTGTTCATTACGTAAGTCACTAGATGAAACTCTGGGTCACAGGATTGAACCACCGAACCGCGCCGGTTTCGGTTCGCGAGCGCCTCGCATTCGGCCCGGCCGATCTCGAGACCGCGCTCGCGGCACTGAAGAGCCGCCCCGGTGTGGTCGAGGGCATGATCCTCTCCACCTGTAATCGTGTAGAAGTCGCAGTCACAGCAGAGGACAACGTCGATCCTCCGGCATTTATCGAATCGTTTCTTGCCGACGCGAAGCGGCTCGATCCAAAAGGTCTCCAGGAGTACCTTTACAGTTTCGAAGGTCGTGAAGCGATTCGCCATCTCTTTCGAGTCGCCGCGAGCCTGGATTCGATGGTGATCGGCGAGCCGCAGATCCTGGGCCAGCTCAAGTCCGCCTACTCACTCGCGAAGAATCAAGGCGCCGTCAACGGATTGCTGGACACCGTAGTGACTCGTGCGTTCGGTGTCGCCAAGCGCGTGCGAACCGAGACTGACATCGGCGTGAGTGCAGTGTCCGTCAGTTACGCGGCTGTGGAACTCGCGCGCGAGATCTTCGGATCGCTCAAGAACCAGCGAGTTATGCTAATCGGCGCTGGTAAGATGTCGGAGCTTGCGGCGCGTCATTTATTGCGGTCCGGTGTGCAGCAGATCTATGTGACCAACCGTACCGACACGCGGGCCAAACAGGTCTCCGACCTTGTCCGCGGCACGATCGTTCCTTACGACCAGTTCCGAACACGTCTGAAAGAAATCGATATTGTCATCACGTCCAGCGGAGCGCCAGATTACATACTCCACAAAGACGAGATGAAGAAGATCATCGAGGCTCGCAAAAACCGTCCGATGTTCCTGATCGACATCGCCGTCCCACGAAACATCGAGCCCGCGGTCAACGAACTCGACAACATCTTCCTGTACGACATTGATGACCTGCAGCGCGTTGTAGACGAAAACCTGAAGGGCCGGATGGATCAGGCCGCCGAAGCGGACAAGATCGTAACGGAAGAGGTTGATCGTCTCGAAACGTGGATGCGTACCCGTCAGGTCGGGCCGGTAATCATCAGCCTTCAGGAACAGTTCGAACATATCCGCCAGGCCGAAATCGACCGCGTTCGCGGAAAGCTCGGGCCATTGACGTCACAGCAGGAGCAGGCGATCGAGATGCTGACACGAGGCATCGTAAACAAGATCGCGCACGGCCCGATCACGCAGTTACGCAAACACGCCGGATCGGACAACGGATCCGCAGTACTCGACGCCATTCGAAAAGTATTCCGCCTGGAGGATTGAGATTTGCTGGTCATCGGATCTCGAGGATCGAAGCTTGCGCTATGGCAGGCGAACCACATTAAACGCGCGCTCGAAGCGCTAGGCGAAGAGTGCCGGATCGAGATCATCACCACAAGTGGCGACCGCTTCCAGAGCGGCCCATTGAAGGAGATTGGGACCAAGGGCCTCTTCACCAAAGAGATCGAAGAAGCGCTCCTCGAAGGCCGAATCGACGTCGCAGTTCATAGCTTGAAAGACATGCCGACGGAAATACCGGATGGCCTGCAGATCACAGCCACTCCCGATCGCGAAGACGCGCGTGACGTGATGATCGGCAGCAGATTGGATGAACTCAAACGGGGAAGCCGTGTCGGAACAGGATCGTTGCGTCGAGTCGCCCAGATTCGTGCCGCTCGGCCGGATCTCGTTGTGGAAGGGATTCGCGGCAACGTCGATACTCGCCTGCGAAAACTGGATGAAGGCCAGTTCGAAGCGATCGTGCTCGCCGCAGCCGGATTAAGAAGGCTAGGCTGGTCTGATCGCATCGCTGAATATCTTCCTATAGATGTAATGTGCCCCGCTGTGGGTCAAGGGTGCCTTGCGATTGAGACACGATCAGACAACGGACCTGGGACGCAGGCGTGCCTCCGTCTCGAGCACGCTCCGACGCGCGCGGCCATTACGGCAGAACGTGCGGTCTTGGCCGTGTTAGGCGGTGGTTGTCACGTGCCCATCGGCGCCCACGGCACTATCGTAGACGGCGCCCTGTACTTGCGCGCAGTGGTTATCAGTCCCGACGGAAGCCGCGCCGTCAAGAGCGAAGCATATGGCATCGATCCGGTGAACATTGGAACCGCGTTAGGCAAGGAACTCCTCGAAAAGGGAGCAGCCGACATCCTCGGATGACAAAGGTGTATCTAGTCGGAGCGGGGCCAGGGGATCCAGAGCTGATCACTCTGAAAGGTCGCCGGTGCCTTGAGTCCGCAGATGTCGTGCTGCATGATCATCTCGCCGCTCCCGCGCTCTTGGACTTCGCGCCCGATGCAGCCGAGCGGATCTACGTCGGAAAAAAACGAGGCGATCACGCGTACTCGCAACCCGAAATCATCGATTTGATGCTCGCCAAAGCACGAGAGGGCAAGACCATAGTTCGCCTGAAGGGAGGCGATCCGTTTATCTTCGGCCGCGGAGGCGAAGAGGTCGAAGCTCTGGCTGAGGCAGGTATTCCCTTTGAGGTCGTGCCGGGCGTAACGTCTCCACTTGGAATCGCCGCGTATACAGGCGTACCACTTACCCATCGCGAGCACACATCCGTGGTCACCTTCGTTACCGGCCACAATGTGGAAAACATCGATTGGACGAAGACCGGTGTTTCCGAGACGCTGGTCATCTTCATGGGCGTTCATCACGCGGCCGAGATCATCGAACGGATCCTTGCCGCGGGCCGAGACCCGAACACACCGGCCATGGCTGTCCGTTGGGGAACCCGCCCGGATCAGCACACGATTGCCGGCACATTGGCGGAACTGCCATCGCTGATCAAGACACTCGCTCCGCCAGCCACGATCGTGATCGGAGACGTCGTCAGCTTGCGTGCAAAGCTCGATTGGTTTGAAAAGCTTCCTCTATTCGGCGAACGAATCGTGGTGACACGAGCCAAATCGCAAGCGGCCGAGTTAACGTTTCGGCTGCGCCAACTCGGAGCCGAAGTCATCGAGATCCCAGTGATCGAATTGGCTCCCCTCTCCGACTACTCAGTCTTGGACGGTGCCATCGCGCAGTTGGAAACATACGAATGGGTAGTGTTTACGAGCGTCAACACGGTAGAGTTCTTCCTGCAGCGTATCCGCGCCTGCAATCGTGACTGGCGAGCGATTCGCGGCAGGATCTGCGCGATCGGTCCGGCAACCGCAAAAGCTCTCGATCCAATCATTCCCGAACTGATTCCCGAAGACCATCACAGCGAGGGTGTCGCCGCCGCGTTCCGCGCCTACGAGATGCGCTGCGCGAGAGTTTTGCTTCCCCGAGCCTCCGCTGCACGAGAAGTCATCCCCGACGCTCTTACTGCGATGGGCGCCACCGTTGAAGTCGTCGATGCGTACACAAATGTTATACCGACGGACGCCGAGTCGCGCATACGTACAATGAAAACCAAGCCGACCTGGATAACGTTCACCAGCGGATCGACCGTGAAAAACTGGCTCGCCTTAGCTGGGCGCGAATCGCTGGACGGTGTCCGGATTGCAAGCATTGGACCAGCCACCTCGGAAGTCATCCGCAAGCATGGATTGCAAATCGACGCAGAACCGGCCTCATCCACGATGGATGGACTGGTCGACGCAATTACCAGATGTAGTCTTTCGCTTCGAGGCGCCGCGAGTGACTGTCCAGAACGTGGACCACTCGGATCTTCTTCAGCTTAGCGGGCGAGAGCTGACCGAGCGGTACATACAAAATCTTGTGTCCAAGCCGGTCCGCGATGCTGCGGAAAATGCTCCGCGGCGGCTTCGGAGCAACGTACACGACGATCTTCCCAATCGAATAATCAAGGCCGGCGAACAGGAGCCGCTCGGCCTTCGTCTCCGCTGAATCGTAGTCAGGGTCGGACCAGACATCGTACATGCGTCGGGGTGGAAGTGTCATCAGGAACCCGCCGTACTCCGCGCGGCCTATCCCCGGCCCCACCATATGATCGAACGGGAATGTAGAGTAAAACGCCATATCCGACTCGTTCTGATGCTCCCCCAACCATGTAGTCAGATAGTCGTACTTGTCATCGTGGCCGTCGTCGAACACGACCACCACAGAACCGACATCGCCGTCGATGCGCTCGCTATGACGTACGTAGATTTTCCCTTCGTGCCAGTTCCGGATCGTCTCGCGGATATCGATACCATCGTGCAGTGAGGTTGTGAACGGCTCGACACGTTCACGCTCTTCGGACAAAATGCTCTTCGCCTTGCGCTTCAGAAAGCGACCATAGTTTTCGATAACGAGATCCTCGGGAGGATACGAGCAGATCGAATTCCCGTTAATCTGCTTCGCCCATTCGCCCGGGTAGTTCTCTTTCTTTCGCTGCTTCAGCGCGCTCGGCCGCAACCGCTGCTTGAATCGAGGTAGACGCCGGCGCAACCGCATCCGTCGGGTATTGAAATAGATTTCTTCGGCCGAGAGATTCAGCGTCTCGAGATCTGAATCGGCGCGTTGCGCGGGATACCGGTTCGCCGACTCCCACACTTCCCATCCGAAGTTATCGTCAACGATACCGCGGGCGGCAACCGACATATCGAACACACCGGCCGTCAGACGACCTTCGATCATCGCCAGATTGCGAGTGAATTTGGCGAGCTGCAGACGCTGCCAGTGTTTCATGTCCTCGCCCGTATTCGCCTTATAGGTCTGTTCGGCGTGACGCATGACGTCCAGTTGCACCCGCGGCCGATCGATCATCTCCGGATCATCCAGCAGCATGCGGTACTCTTCGTACCGGCTCTGCAGATACGGATACTCCACCAGGATCTCAGCGAGGCATTCCGGATGCGCGTTCACAAGGCTAATCTCCCGGCGAGCCCGGCCAAGATCGGGGTCCTCTTGCGGAGTCTCAATTGCGTCCAGCACTGCATCGTACAGATTGAGTGACAAGACAACCGCGGTTCGTCGAGTCGGATCTGCCCCTTGCAGCCGCCATGCCAGCGCCTTTGCATGCGCCTCGATCCGGCCATCGCGCGGGATCGGATTCTCGCGATACATCTCCACATAACGCTCGTACCCGATCGCTCGCACGGAATACGGGTCCGGAGCCAGGTCGACCAGGTGCGGCTTCGGAGAAAGATCCGGCTCGATAAAAACGATCTCGGCGCCCATCTCGCGGGCGGTACGAACCGCTTCGGTGAACGGATCGGCAGGCTCCACCGGAACGTAGATGAGTTGATCTTCCGTCTCGCCCTCGTAGAGAATGACGCTGATTTCCGGCAGGCGCGCGATCGCCTGCATGTACACCTCTTCGAGCGACATCGGCAACTCGACTGCAACCACTTGAGGCTGCTCACGAAGGATTCGATGTCTGACGGCGGCTGCAAACTCGAGCCTGCCCGGCAGAACCGGAATGTACAGAAGGTTGCTCATCACAACACGCGCGTGTACCGAATCGCCTCCTCACCCAACACTTGCTCCACTGCGTCGCGAAGCGCCTCGGCCCTTGACCACTCGCCCGTCGCCATCAGCTTCGACGCAAACCGGGCAAGATTGATTCCATCACGGACCGTATATCGCTCATCCGCGCCATGGGCCATCTGAAGAAAATCGGTCACGTACTGCAGGACGCTATCTTCCGCGAATGGCAGATTCTCCTTCAGGATGCGCAGTTCTTCATCACGCTCGGGAAAATCGAGCACGATCTGCGGCTGCAGCCGGGAATGGATGTACTCCGGCAGATCGAAAGTCGACGCGTCGTCATTCATGGTCGCGACAAGTCGGAAGTTCGGATCGGCCTTGATCTTCACGCCCGCCACAATCGACTCCACGTACCGCCGCGTATCGAGCAGCGGCGCCAGGCTCGCCCAACTCTTTTCGCTCATTCGATTGCCTTCGTCGAGAATCGCCACACCGCCGCGAATCATCGCAGTTACCAGAGGGGACGCGACGTAGCGCAACTGCCCTTCGCGCTCAATCACCGGCGTTATGATCAGATCCTCCGGCCGGGTATCGACTGTGGCCTGGAGAATATACACATCGGTACCGAGCCGCTTCCCTGCCGCATACGCCAGCGTGGTTTTACCCACACCAGGCTTGCCGAGCAGACGTGGATTCATCGGCGTGTCTTGCGCGTCGACAACCATCCAGGCGGCAAGCAACTGCCGCATTACCTCTTCCTGCCCCACCCACCGGATCGTAAGCTCGTCCGGGTGCGCGAGATGAAGAGTTACACCTTCAATCTGCACCTTATTCATTCGGCAGGCCCTCCGGCTTGCGACTCGGGATTCAAAAGCTCGTTCAGGCGATCCTCCGGGATTCCACTTTTCTCTCGGGCTATCTCACGTACTGTTCGGTCTGTAGTGTACGCCTCTTTAGAGATCGCAGCGGCCTTCTCATAGCCGATTTCCGGCGCGAGCACGGTCACCATCGCTAGCGATTGTTCCACCAATGACGAGGCCCTCTCTGTGTCGGCTTGCAATCCCGCGATCAGCCGCGCCTCGAAATTCCGCGACGAGGCAGCAAGCAATTCAATCGACTGCAGTAGGTCGTAAGCCATTACGGGCATCATCACATTCAGCTCAAAATTCCCGGCTGCCCCGCACCACGCGATCGTGGCGTCGTAGCCGATCACCTGAGCGCACACCATCAAGACGCTCTCTGCGATCACCGGGTTTACTTTCCCGGGCATAATGCTCGATCCGGGCTGCGTAGCCGGTACCTTTAATTCGCCCAGCCCGCATCGGGGTCCCGACCCGAGCCATCGGATGTCATTCGCAATCTTCGTCAGGCTGACAGCGTAATTTCGTAACGCGGCGCTCAGAAACACGACGGCATCCTTTGACGCTTGGGCCTCGAAATGGTTTTTGGCTTCGCGGAAAGGGATCCTCGTGCGCTCGCTCAGAAGGCGGATGGTCGCGTCAGCAAACCCGGGCTGCGCGTTCAATCCCGTCCCGACGGCCGTACCTCCGAGAGGTAATTCGTAAATCCCTGGTAGCGCGGCTTCCACACGTTCGACAGAGGAACGAACCTGGGCGGCGTACCCACTGAACTCCTGACCCAGACGCATCGGGACCGCATCCTGCAAGTGGGTCCGGCCGATCTTGATTACATCGTGGAATTCGCGACGCTTTCGCTTCGAACGCAGCCTGTAACGATCGCATAGCCAGCAGCAATGAGTCGTTTACCGCCTGGGCCGCTGCGACGTGAATCGCCGTAGGAATGACGTCGTTGCTCGATTGCCCTTGGTTGACGTGATCGTTCGGGTGTGCATTTGCGAGGTGGCCGATCACCTCGTTCGCATTCATGTTCGTGGACGTTCCGCTGCCGGTCTGGAACACATCGACTACGAATTGGTCGTCGTGCTTCCCTTCGGCGACCTCGTCGGCGGCCCGCTCCACGGCGGGCCGTCCGTTCACATTCGCGGCGCAGGCCTTGATCAGTCCCAGAGCGCGGATGAAGGCTCGCGGAAGCCGTAGGCCACTGATCGGGAAGTTCTCGACGGCGCGCTGCGTCTGCGGCCCATATAGCGCAGCGTCCGGAACGCGCATCTCGCCCATCGTGTCGCGTTCCACTCGATATTTGCCAGTCATGCGAGATTCTCCAGATACCGAACGATCGCATCAATTCCTCTAAAGAAGTTCGGCAGGTGCAGTTTCTCGTTCGGCGCGTGCAGATTGTCGTCCGGCAACCCGAAACCCGCCAGAACGCTCGGGATGCCGAGGTGTTCGTGGAAGAGGCCGGCGATCGGAATCGATCCGCCTGATCGGATGTATACCGTCTTATTTCCAAAAATCTCGGTCATCGCATCCGCGCAGCGTCTGAATGAAAGGGTCGTTTGCGTCCGTCATGGACGGCGCCGCTGCAATGGATTGGCTTCCACTCCGCGGTCACACCTTTCGGGCACGCGGCAGCAATCGCATCGCCCAAGTTGTCGCGAGGCCTCCTCCGGCCGCTGATCCGGCACAAGCCGCGCACTGATCTTCGCGATCGCCCGCGCCGGAATTACCGTTTTCGCTCCCTCTCCCGTAAATCCACCCCTTATCCCGTGGACCTCCAGCGTCGGACGCGCCCACAGCCGTTCCAGCACACCCTGCTCCGGCTCACCCGTAATGGCCGGAGCCTTCATCTCCTTCGCGCGGAAGTTTTCCGCTTCGAACGGCAGTCGTTTCCATGCTTCCATCTCCGTCGCACTGGGCGGCTTCACACGATCGTAGAAGCCCGGGATCAGAATGTGTCCATCACGGTCCTTCAGAGCGCACAAGATCTCCGCAATCGCCATGAAGCGGATTGGGCGCGGCTCCTCCGTACACCCCTGAATGCAGGTCTGCCTCCGCGCCCTGAACGTACAACTCACCGTAAACAATACCGCGTAATCCAACGCAAATCGTCGGCAGTTCCGGCGCAAACATCTCCGTGTCACAGATAACAGCGGCATCGGCCTGCAGCCGCGCATCCTTGCTTCGCACGAACTGCTCGATGTGCTCGCCGCCGACCTCTTCTTCGCCTTCGATCAGAAATCGAACGTTAACCGGGAGCCGGCCATCGCGCTGCATCAGTCGCTCCACTGCTTTCATCAGGATGAGCGTGAGCCCTTTGTCGTCCGCGGCGCCGCGCGCGTAAATGTTGTCGCCCCGCACCTCCGGCTCAAACGGAGGCGACTTCCATTCATCCAGGGGGTCTGCCGGCTGGACGTCGTAATGGCCGTACATCAAAAATGTCGGCTTACCGGGCGCTTCCAGCCACTCACCATAGACAAGCGGGTTACATCCGTCTTTTTCGATTAACCCGGCATTCCGCATCCCCATGTGCCGCAGTTGGCCCGCAACAAACTCTGCCGCGCGGCGAACATCCGGCTTATGCGCCGGATCCGTGCTGACACTCGGAATCCGAAGAAAGGCTTTCAGCTCTTCCAGGTAACGCTGTTCGGCGGAACCGTCCATGAGCTTAGGGTATCGTGCGACAGTATCGTCAGTGCTTCTTGGCGGAGTGGGCGTCCAGCCACTTCAACACTACCGCCTTGTAGGAATGAAAGTGCGGGTCCTTTTCCCAAACGGACATGCCGTGAGGAGCGTCGGGTACCGTGAACAACTCACACTCATTCCCAGCTCGCTTTAACTCTTGGCAGAACGTCGGCGACTGATCATAGAAAACCTGCTCGTCTGCCGTGCCGTGGATCAGTAGCATAGGAGGAACTCCCTTACCCATATACGTGAGAGCAGAGGCCTGGCGCTGCGCGTTCGCCGCATCCTGCTCGTCTTTCGCTCCGAAATAGCGCATCACGGCCCCATCGGGAACGTACGACGGCTTTTTCGCTTTTCGATCCGCATTCAGCTTTACGAAATCGGCGACACCATAGAAATCGACAATCCCCGCAAGTCCGTGTTTATTCCGGTCCTTGACGCCGATTAGCGCAACGATGCTCCCGCCCGCTGATTCTCCGAGAATGAACACTCGCCGCGGGTCGATGTTGTACTCTTTTGCGTGCGCCTGCACATATGGATCGCGCTTCGCACGTCGTTCAGCGAGTCTTCTAGCGTGCCTTCCTGCGCCATCCGGTAGTTGATGCTGAACCATGCGTAGCCGCCACCGCTGAGCAAGGGGAACATCGGAGTCACGTACGTTCGCTTGTCGCCCCGAAGGAAACCTCCACCGTGGACAATGATCACCGCGGCGTACGGACCAGGTCCCTCGGGAATCTCGAAGTCCAGGAGAAGCTTTTTGCCTCCCGCTTCCGCGAACGTCACATCACTACCGGAGCGAGCAAGAGCGAACGGAATCAAGCATAAAAGTAGCAAAGCAACTCTTATCACGGAGCCAGCATACCCGATGGGAGAATCGAAGTGGAGGCCCGCCATGCACACCAACCGACTTGCCGAATGAGAAGAGTCCCTACTTACTCCAGCACGCCCACAATCCGGTTGACTGGTATCGCGTGGGGACCTGAAGCGTTCGAAAAGGCGCAGGCGGAAGATAAGCCGATCTTTCTCTCGATCGGCTACTCCACCTGCCATTGGTGTCATGTAATGGAACGCGAGTCGTTTGAAAACGAAGAATCGCCGAGGTGCTCAATCGTTACTTCGTGCCTGTGAAAGTGGATCGTGAAGAACGGCCGGATGTTGACCGCATCTATATGATGTTCGTGCAGGCTACCACCGGTGGCGGTGGATGGCCGATGTCCGTTTGGCTGACGCCAGACCTGAAGCCGTTTTACGGCGGAACCTACTTCCCGCCCGAAGATCGCTGGGGAAGGCACGGCTTCAAGAGTGTCCTCGAACAGCTTGCAATGGCTTGGCAGAGCGACCGCCAGCGGATCACTGAGTCGGGCCATGACATCATCGAAGAGCTCGAGAAACACCTTGCGCCGGGCGTGTCGTCTCGGCCGGATGAGGGCATCCTCGAGTCCGGCTTTCTTCAGTTTCGACGGTCCTTCGATTCCAGACTCGGCGGATTCGGGAGCGCGCCGAAATTCCCGAGAGGCGTTGCCTACAACTTCTTATTCCGGTATGGACGCCGCAGTGAAAACCAGGAAGCCATCGACATGGTGCTTTTCACGCTTCGTGAGATGGCGAAAGGCGGGATGAACGATCAACTCGGAGGCGGCTTTCATCGTTACTCTGTGGATGCGCGATGGTTCGTGCCGCACTTCGAGAAGATGCTGTATGATCAGGCGCAACTTGCCATCTCTTATCTCGAGGGATACCAGATCTCAGGCGAGCAGGGACTTGCGGAAGTGGCCCGCGAAATCTTCGAATATGTCCTTCGGGACATGACGGATGCAAGCGGAGGCTTCTACTCCGCTGAAGATGCGGACAGTGTGGTCGATCCGGCGCATCCGAAAGAAAAGGGCGAGGGCGCATTTTACATATGGACGCGCGCGGAAATCGACGATGTGTTGGGCCAACCCGCTGCCGAGTGGGTCTCCTATGTTTACGGTGTCGAAGAAGACGGCAACGTGGTGGAAGACCCTCACAACGAATTTACAGGGAAGAATATCCTGTACCAGCGCCGCTCAGTTGCCGACGCCGCTCGTCAGTTCAGTGTGACGGAAGATGAAGTTCGCCGCGTGCTGGAGGACTCCGGACGCAAGCTACTTGAAACGCGCGCGACTCGCATCCGTCCGCATCTCGATGACAAAGTTCTCACCGCCTGGAATGGCCTGATGATCTCCGCGTTTGCAAAGGGCGGATTTGTCTTGAACGAAGCGCGTTACCTCGGTGCTGCAAAGCGGTCGGCCGATTTCATCTTGCGCGACATGTGGAAGGATGGTGTCCTTCTCCGGCGGTGGCGTCAGGGCGAAGCCGCCATTCCCGGCTTCCTGGATGATTATGCGTTCTTCACGCAAGGTCTTTTGGACCTTTACGAGGCATCGTTCGACATAAAATACCTCAACGCCGCAAATGACCTCACGGCGAAGATGCGAGACCTTTTCGAAGACAGGCAATCGGGCGCGTTCTACAGCACTGCCGAAGGCGACTCCAGCCTTGTTATGCGCATCAAAGAAGACTACGACGGAGCCGAGCCCTCCGGCAACTCGGTCGCGATACTGAATCTCCTCCGGTTGGCGTACATGTTCGGAAACGAGGAGTACGGGAAGTCGGCTGAGAAGACACTGCATGCGTTCGCATCCAAGATGGCCGCGCAGCCGACGGCTATGCCGCAGATGCTGGTAGCGCTGATGCGACACATCACACCACCGCAACAGATTGTTCTGGCAGGCGATGAACCCGGCGCGCTCGTCGACCATCTACGCCGACGGTTTCTACCGAACTATGCGCTACTACGAGCGGGAGATGTACCCGCTGCTTCCAATATGCCTGCCGTCGATGGACGAGCCGCCGCTTATGTTTGCGAAAATTTCACGTGCAAGTTGCCGACGGTAAACCCGGCTGATTTTGACGTGTTGCTAAAATGAACGCGAAATGGAACGACAAGGCGCAACAACATTCAAGGGGAATCCGCTTACACTAGTCGGCCCCGAACTGAAACCGGGCGATCAAGCGCCTGACTTTGAAGTAGTCGACGGGAGCCTCCAACCGGTCAAGCTCGAGAACACCGGCGAAACCGTTCGCATCTTCAGCGTGCTTCCCTCGCTGGATACGCCAGTTTGCGATATGCAGACGAAGCGCTTCAATACAGAGGCTGGAAAGCTCCCGAACGTGAAAATCTTCACAATCAGTATGGACCTTCCGTTTGCGCAGAAGCGATACTGCGACGCCTTCGCCGTCGACAACGTGAAGATGCTTTCTGACCACAAAACAGGATCGTTCGGATCCGCGTACGGGACGCTGATCAAAGAGTGGCGTGTCGAAAGTCGCGCCATTTTCGTCGTCGACCCTGATAACAAGATCCGACATGTCGAGTACGTCAAAGAAGTCGCCGATCATCCGAACTACGACGCGGCCTTGTCGAAGGCGCGCGAACTCGCAGGTTGAACTTCACTGGGCCGGTCCGCGCCGGATCGGCCCTTACTGCTTCGTCTTGTTCGGCTGCTTAGCGCCTTCAAAGAATTCCTGTTGCAGACGCGGACTCACCTGATCCGCCTTGATCGCGCGAATAGCATTCGCAACATTGGCGGCTTGCGCTTTCATGTCGAACTCGCCGAGTTCCTTCGTAGCAGCGGCGCCTTCACCGGCGTAGTGATCAGGAAATTTTCCGTACCACCAGATGCCCGTATACACACCGGCCGGAAGATCGATCCGATTCTGGTCCGCTCCCGACTGCGATGATCGCGCGATCCATGTGTACAAGGTCCGGACGCGAGATCATCGTGTGCGCCGTCTCGGACTCACCCGCGTGCGAGTCGACCTTTGTCTTCATCTGCGGCCGGCCGGGCGGGTACGCTCCCCTGAAGTATACGTAAACCACGTAGTCTTTCTGGGAAGCGAGTTGGGACTGCGCGAAGAAAGGCAGCAGGTGATTATTCCCGCCATGACCATTCAGAATCAGTATCTTCTTGCAACCGTTCCGAGCCATTTCATCCGTCGTCTCCTGCAGTAGCTCCAGTTGCAGCCGCGGACTGTATGCGATCGTGCCGGGTTCATGCTTCGCTTCGAAGATCTGCCCGAAATAATATTCCGGGAACACCACTGCATACTCTTGCTGAGCACCGTTAAGCGCCAGGTATCTCGCATTGATCAGGTCCGTCCCGAGCGGCAGATGAGGGCCGTGCTTTTCTAAGATTCCAAACGGGAGCACACACGTTCCACGCGACTGCTCGATCGCTTTCGGTGAAGTCACCGGCAGTGAGTTCTTCCCACTTCACCGCCAGATTCTGCGCCGTCGCCGCATAAGTGATCAGCAGAAACGTCAAGATAATAGTACCTGCAGACATGGACTGAATTGTATATCTACGTCCATCCGCAAAAAGGAGATCGTGGTGTAGATATGCCCACCCGAGGCAATCTGGAGATCGTTTCGGCCGTCCCCGCCGACTGCTTGAACTCGATAAAAGAGCTCTTCCAGGAATACTGGGACTCATTCGGCTTTACGCCCTGCTTCCAGAATTTCGACTCGGAACTGGCGTCGCTTCCCGGTAAGTACGAGCCGCCCCAAGGCAGGCTCGCGTTGGCCCTCGTCGACAGCGAACCTGCCGGATGCGTAGCACTCCGCCCGATAGACGCGAGGCGGTGCGAGGCCAAACGTCTTTACGTCAGGCCAAAGTTTCGAGGTCAAGGGATTGGTATCGCGCTCCTGAAGTGGGTGATCGCCGAGGCACGTTCCGCCGGATATTCAGAGATCGTAGCCGACACGATGCCTGTCATGGAACGAGCTATAGCCATGTACGACGCGGTCGGATTCGAGCGCACGGGTCCTTACGTGGAAGACGCCACGGCAGGCGCCATCTATGTTCGATTTAGACTGTGAGCACGGGTCCTAGGCCCCGAGGCGCTAATCGTAGCGAAGCGCCTGCATCGGATCCACTCGCATCGCGCGCCGCGCCGGCACATAGATGGCTAATGCGGCAATCGCAGCCAGCATAATTGGAGCAGCGATAAAGGTCGTAACATCCGTTGCGGACACGTTGTACAGCAACGTAGCCAAGAGGCGCGTGAGAGCAATCGCCCCCACCACACCTAGAGCGACGCCTAATCCAATCAGGAACCCGCCCTGGCCGAACACCAGCCGCAGTACGTCCCGCCCCGCAGCGCCGAGCGCCATTCGAATCCCGATCTCCTGCGTCCTTTGCGTCACCGAATACGAAATCACGCCGTAGATGCCAATCGCAGACAACAACATCGCGATACCAGCGAAGATCCCGAATAGCATCGTCGACAGCCGGTTCGTCGTCATGCTCAACGCAACGTAATCTGACATGGCAATCTGGTTGTAAAGCGGCACGTCTTTATCGACATCCGCCACTGCAGATCGTAGAGCACCCGACAACGACGCAGGATCCACGCTCGTCCGGGCAGTCAAACTGAACAATGGCCCCGGCGCCTGCGCGTACGGAACATACACCTCAATGCGGGAGATCTGATCAAGACCATAGTGCTTCACGTGCGACACAACACCCACGATCTCCACAGTCTTGAGATTGGCGCTTGGACCGGTGTAGATCTTTTTCCCGACGGCGCTTCCGCCAGGGAAGTATCTTCTCGCGAGCGTCTCATCGACAATGCCGACTGCTTTCGACTTGTCCGTATCGAAATCGTTAAAGACCCGGCCTTCCAGAACGCGTATCCCCAACGTTGAGAAATAGTCAGGTGTGATTCGGAGCGAATCGGCCATAATCCGATCATGCGGACCATTCGGCTGTCCTTCGATGTAGACACCGAATTGATTTCCGCTGAAGAATGGCAGGAACGTAGTGACCGCCGCTTTCTCGACGCCGGGTAACTGTCGCACGCGATCGAGCAGCTTCTGCGTGAACGCGAGCATCTGCGCCGGATCGCGGTAATTCTCGCCTCGAAGAGCAATGGTGGATGTCATCACTTTCGACGCATCCAGTCCCGGCGACGCGCTGGACATCTTTGCGAAGCTCTGGATCATCAACCCCGCGCCCACCAGCAAGACAACAGACATCGCAACCTCGCCCACGATCAGCGCATTGCGCCATCGCTGTCTGGACTCGGAGCCAGTGCTGCGCTTCCCACCCTCCTTCACCGAGTCATGCAAATCGGAGCTGGAAGCTTGCAGCGCAGGAACAAGCCCGAACAAAATGCCGGTAAGGAGTGAGATCGCGAAAGTAAACGAAAGCACTCGACCATCGATACTGACTTCATGTAGCCGCGGCGTTCGTTCCGGCAACATCGCCCGCAACGCATCGACACCCCAGTATGCGATCAAGAGCCCGAGCACACCGCTGAAAAGGGCCAGTAGCAGACTCTCTGTTAGCAACTGACGAATGATGTGGCCCCGGCTGGCTCCGATCGCGGCGCGCACCGCAATCTCATGTGTTCGGCTACTGGCGCGTGCGAGAAGCAGATTTGCGACGTTAGCACAGGCAATCAACAGTACGAACCCGACAGCGCCGAGCACCAGCAGGCCCGCTGTCCTCAAAGTTCCAACGACCTGATTCTGAAGAATGTCGGCCCCGATCGCCTGAAGTTTATTGGTATCCGGGTATTGCCGGGCGAGGTTCGCCGCTACATTCTTCAAGTCCTCTCGCGCTTGCTCGATGCTCACATCGGGCTTCAGACGCGCCACCACGTAGATGCCTGGATGGCTGCCGCGATCCTTCACGTTCGGAGTATCAGCAATCCGTCCAATTGGACTCCAGACCTCGTTCTGCGAAGAACCGAAGGGATAGTTGAAACCGGGACGCATTACGCCGATGATCGTGAACAACTCCGAACTCAGCCTCATTTGTTTCCCGATTATGCTCGGATCGCGGCCAAACCGCCGCTCCCAAAGCGTGTCACTGATGACGACCACGTGCGCGCCGGAGGCGTCCTCTTGCGCCGTAAAGACCCTGCCGATTGCAGGTGAGACACGAAGCACGCTGAAAAGTTCATACGATGCGTTCGCGCCGCGGATGCGCTCCGGCTGATCGACCCCCGTCAGGATCAAGCTTTCCGTCTGCACCGCGGACATGGCTTCGAAGGCCTTCTGCTGTCTGCGCCAGTCAAGGAAGTTCGGATACGCGACGGAGATGAAATCCATCTGCGGCTGCCTCTCCCAGACGTACACAAGCCTTGAGGAGTCCGAAAACGGCAGCGGCTTCAGAACGATGCCGTCCACGACGGTAAAGATGGCCGTGTTCGCGCCGATGCCGAGAGCCAGTGCAATGGTCGCAACCGCGGTGAAGCCTGGGTTACGCATCATCACGCGCACTCCGAACCGGATGTTTCGCCAAAGCTGGTCCATGATGTAGCCTTTTTTGTTGCGGGGTTAACGCGCTCTTAGACGCCGCGCTTCAACTCGATGGTTCCGTTGACCGTGCTGAGCACAAGACGGCTGCCGCCGCCCCCGATGCGCCCTACGACCTCGTGGTCGGTCACTTTGCCCTTCGCGGCAAACTCGGTCACGATCTTGCCGTTCTTCGTGGCAGCTTGAAGAGCGGCATTGGCCGATGGGGGAAGCACCAATCGGATGCCGCCATTCACCGTCGAGAGTTCCGGTGGCTTTGACCAAAACGGTTTCAGCAGAGATGCAGTGATGGATCCATTGACGGTCTTCGCTTGCACTGTTCCCGTCGTCGACACGCGTACCTGGCCGTTGACCGTGTACGCCCGCACATCGCTTTTAAGAGCCTCGGCCTCAACGCCACCGTTCACGGTGCTACCCAGAAATCCCACGCCCTCAGGAACACGCACTTCGAAGTCGACCCGTGCTCCAGGCCCGCTATCGCCTAACGGACGGCAAACCTTCTCACCCGGAAAAACGCTGCAGATCGTTACCGCGCCATCGTCGTGCCGCATCAGTTGGACTTGCACCGATGATGCGGTCTCCTCGCCATCAACCTTGGCAACAACCTCGACCTCACCCGAGGTCGATGCCACTGCGCGTACGTTTCCATTGATCCCGCGAATCTCGATGAATGAGCCGCGCGCGACAGGCCCATGCCATTCGAATGCGCCGTCATGTGAGAGTTGCTGCGCCAGGATCGGCAGCGAAACGAGCGCGAGCGTCGTTGCGAAGCGCATACATCGATTCTCCTATGTCTTGCCGGCGGCCTCCGTCGCGACCGGGTGCTCGATCCAGCCATCGACGATCTGAATCACACGATTTCCATACTCCGCATTCTTCTCCGAATGTGTCACCTGGATAATCGTCACGCCTTCTTCATTCAGGCGCTTAAAGGTCTCCATGATCTCTTTCGCCTGGCTCGAATGAAGATTGCCTGTCGGCTCATCCGCCAGGATCAGCTTCGGACTGGCAATCAGCGCGCGGGCAATTCCGACAAGCTGCTGCTGGCCGCCCGAAAGCTGATTCGGGTACAGATCCTTCTTGCCCACCATGCGGAAACGATCCAACATGTCGCAGACGATGCTCTCGCGATCATGCCGCTTCAGGTTCCGATACGACAACGGCAGTTCGAGATTCTCATATACCGTCATATCGTCGAGCAGATGGTAGCTCTGGAAAACGAAACCGATATTCCGCTTCTGCAGTTCAGATCGATCGCCTTTGCTCAACTTGTGAACAGGCTGATCGAGAAACCAGAACTCGCCCGACCACGCGCTGTCATGCATTCCGATCACATGTAGCAGCGTCGATTTCCCCGCGCCCGAGGGCCCCATGATCGAAACAAACTCGCCCTGCTGAATATCCAGCGTGACCCGTCGCAGCACATACGTCCGGGTCGGTCCATGCTGAAACGACTTCTCGATATTCCGCAGCGAAATCATGCCGAAATGCGCTCCTCTTCCACAATCCGGCCATCAAATAGATGAATCGATCGGCCGGCGTACCGTGCATAACGCGGGTCGTGCGTCACCATACAAATCGTGCACCGCGCGATGCAGATCACGAAGCAATTCCATCACCGCCTCACCATTCTGTGAATCGAGGTTTCCCGTGGGCTCGTCCGCCAGCAGGATGGCCGGCTCGCCAGCCAGCGCTCGCGCGACAGCGACGCGCTGCTGTTGACCCCCTGACAGTTGCGAAGGATAATGCTTCACCCGGTGCGACATACCGACTCGCTCCAGGGCATGATGCACCTTCTGCTTCCGCTCCGACGATGGCATGCCGCGATACGTCAACGGCAGCTCGACATTTTCATAAACCGTCAGATCGCCAATCAGATTGAAGGCCTGGAAAATGAAACCGATCTCGCGATTGCGGATGCGGGCGCGCTCCGACATCTTCAGGTCGTGTACCGGGCGGCCATTCAGCATGGAACTTCCCGTCGGTGGGCGTATCCAGCAAGCCCAGGATCGCCAGCAGTGTCGACTTTCCGCAGCCCGAGGGTCCTGAAATCGAAACGTACTCGCCCCGCCGCAACTCCAGGTGGATTCCGGCGAGCGCGTGTGTTTCCACCTCATCGGTCACAAAAACCTTCGTGACGCCTTCCATCTGCAACAACGGTTCGTTTGCGTTCATGCTTTCGAATTCTCCCTATTGGAGGCGGATCCGGTTGTGTCCATCCATCGCCGACATGTCGGATAACAGGACCTGATCTCCCACTTTCAACCCTTCTATAATTTCGATCGTCGACACCGACGTACGCCCCAGTTTTACTGGCACGCGGACAGCTTCCCTGCCATCCGGTTCCAGGCGGAACAGCGAAATTGTGCTGTTCGGCTGGCCAACACCGGACGTCCGACATAGACCACATCATTCAGGCGCTCGATTTCGATCGAGCCGTCGACACTAAGATCGGGCGCGCACCGGGAGGCAGTTCTCCTTCGAGACGAACATCGACGGTTACGGTCCCATTCACGACCGCGGGATCGATGCGGCTGACACTGCCCCTCGATCAAGCCATTCCGCGTATCGATTTCGACCTTCTGTCTCGACAGAACGTCTTTGGCCGTGGTTTCAGGGACCTTCAGTTCCGCTTTCAACTTGGAAGGCTGGGCGATTTTCGCAAGCACAGTCCCAGGCGTCAGGCGCTGGCCGACCTCGACAGGGAGTTGCTGCAAAACACCGCTCGCGCCTGCACGCACGATCAACTGATCCACCTGTGCCTTCTTTAACTGCCAGCGGCGCGCAGCTTCTCGATCTGTACCCGCTGCGCGGCCAACTGCGCTTCGATCGACTCCCCACTAATGTCAACCTTCTTCTTTTCAATCGAAGACCGGTTCGCAATTCGTCCGCGATTGCTTTCGTCGTCTTCAAGTTGATCTCCGACGTCAAGCCTTGCTCCCCGAGTTTCGCTTCCAGGTCCGCTTTCAACTTCGCCTGCACATAGTCCGAATGACGCGAGCCGCAACCGACTGTTGCTCGAGTTTCTGGCTCTCCAGTCGTACCCGCAAATCGGTGTACGTCGCTTCGGCCGACTTCACCTGCCATTCCGCATCATTGGCGGCTAACACCAACTCCGGATTGCTCAGTTCAATCAAGACGGTATTCGGAGATACCTCGGCGCCGGGACGGACCGCAATGCGGTCGACTCGCCCATCCGTCTGTGCGGCAATGAACAGAATCTCTTCGGGCACCAACGTCCCAAGACCGCGAACCTGACGGAACATCGGACCGCGCTTCACCGTGTCGGGCCAAACAGTCGCCCGCTCCACCACGGGAGCGGCCGGTTTCATCTGCTTAACGCCGAGACTTGCAAGCGAAACCGCTATTACCACCACAGCGCCTAATACGACGCGCTTGATCATTCGGTTCCGTGAAGCGTTTTTTCGTGGGACATCCATGCCGCCTGTAAGAATGGCACGTGCGGCGCCGACAATCAGGCGACGAGAAAATGAAGGACTTACAAGTTGATGGGGGAATTCGATGTGTTCGATACTGGGACGAACCTGCCCGAAACCGTTATTCTTTGGAACTCTTCTCGATCGAGGTTAGTTCTTTCCACATGTCGTCATTCGGCTGCCAATCGTTGGGTTCTTTTCCACTGAATTGGAGTTCGGACACTTTTAACGTGCCATGGCCATACGTGCAGATGTATTCGAGTTTCGGTCGCCCGTGCAGGAGCATCTGCGCGTACCGCCCGGTTTGAACCGGCATTCTGAGCCGTCGTCCACACGTCCGGCACCGGTATCGCTGGTCCCAGACAATGAGGAATAAAACTCCATAAACCAGTAGATTGAAAAGAAAAACCATCGTCGTCCAGTTCAAATCATGCGTGAACGGCGAGTGATTCCAACGGGCGATTTCGTATGGAGGGGTGTAGCTGGCCTTCAGGCCGATCCAGATCGCGTATAATCCCGCGGCCGCGACCGCCACTTTCGCGACGAGAATACCCCAATAGCGCATTCCATCTTATTGGACTCCGCAGAGGTCAACCAAGTTGCTGAATCCGCAACACCAATCATGTACGGCATTTACAGTACGCTACGCTGACGGACAGGGCCGAACAGCGCCGCGTCGATGTCTGTCAATGTCTATTGAAGCGACTCCTGCTGCCCGGACAGCGTGGCATTGACAACATTCAACTTGTCTGGACCTGCCTGGCGGCGCTGGATATACGTCACCACAATCAGAGTATTTGCACATCCTTCATCGCTTGCTCGAAATCCATATCTGTCCAATCTCAACTTACGCCCGCAATGTCTCCCAGAACCGCACACACGCGTCCCAAGCGCGAACACGCAAGTTTGTCCCCGGCAACGCCAATCGGCGAAGATGTTATGGAATCCTACATGCCTGACAAATCCGCCGGAATCCTCCCGAATGGATAGAAAGCGCATCCTGATCGCCGACGACCAGCCCGATGTACTCGAGGCGCTCCGCTTCTTGCTGAAGGCTGAAGGCTACCAGATCGATGCAGTATCCTCCCCCGGCGCAGTCGTCAACGCCCTCGAGACCCGCGATTTCGACGTCCTCATCATGGACCTCAACTATACGCGCGACACTACCTCCGGGCAGGAAGGCCTCGACCTCCTCGGCAAAATCCAGTCGGTCGACCCCACCGTCCCCGTCATCGTAATGACGGCGTGGGGGAGCGTCGAGTTAGCCGTCGAAGCGATGCGCCGCGGCGCCCGCGACTTCGTCCAGAAACCCTGGGACAACGCCCGCCTTCTAGCGATCGTTAAGACGCAGATCGCATTGAGCGAAGCCCTGCGCAAAGGTCAACGGCTCGAGGCCGAAAACCGCCTCCTGCGGGCCGAAGGCAAACCGCTCATGATCGCCGAATCGCCGGCGATGCAGCCCGTTCTGCAATTGATCGCGCGAGTCGGCCCATCGGACGCCAACGTTCTCATCACGGGCGAGCCCGGAACTGGAAAAGAAGTCGTCGCCCGAACGCTGCAGGCTATCTCGGAACGTGCGTCGAAACCGATCGTAACCGTCAATGCGGGTGGACTCGCGGAAGGAATTTTCGAAAGCGAACTCTTTGGACACGTCAAAGGCGCATTCACCGATGCAAAGGCCGATCGGGTAGGCCGGTTCGAACTCGCCGACGGCGGAACTCTCTTCCTCGATGAGATCGCGAACGTGCCGTATAACCTGCAATCGAAACTCCTGCGGGTCCTTGAAATCGGCGAGATGGAACGCGTCGGCTCTTCCAAAACGAAGAGAGTGAACGTCCGCATCATCTCTGCCACAAACGCGAATCTCGCGGAAGAAGTCGCTAACAACCGTTTTCGCGAAGACCTCCTCTTCCGTCTCAACACAATCGAGATTCACCTTCCGCCCTTGCGCGAGCGCAAAGAAGACATCCCGCTGCTCGCCTCCCACTTCCTCACTGTGTATGCGCAGCGATACCGGAAGAAGCTGCTCGGATTCGATCAGGCCGCCATTCAGGCGCTGATCGACAATCCCTGGCAAGGCAACGTTCGCGAACTGAACCATGTCGTTGAACGATCCGTGCTCCTCGCCCAGGACACACACGTTCGCCTCGCCGATCTCGCGCTTCGCTCCAGCGCCACCGGCCCAACCCGTCTCGACGAGATGAGCCTGGAAGAGGTCGAAGCGTTCCTGATCAAGAAAGCGTTAGCGCGTTATGACGGAAACGTGAGCCACGCTGCGTCGGCGCTAGGGCTCAGCCGGAGTGCGCTCTACCGCCGGCTCCAACGATACAACCTGTGACGCGGCGACCGGGCCTACATCTGGTGCACGAGCGGCGCGTGCAGATGCTCGCCCTTGCCGCCGGATTTCCCGGTGTCATCACGTCAATGGTGATCCTCACGACGGGCGGCTATCCGGCTAAGGTGCAATGGACGCTCGGCCTCTTCATCATCGGCGGATGGCTCTTCTTCGCTTCCGCCGTTCGCGAGCGTGTAGCCTCACCGCTTCGCACGCTGGCGAACCTCCTCGAAGCCATGCGCGAAGGAGACTACTCGATCCGCGCTCGCGGCGCCCGCTTCGAGGACGCGCTTGGTGAGGTCATGCAGCAGGTAAACGCCATGGGAGCCACTCTCCGTGCACAGCGCCTCGGCGCCCTCGAGGCCACCGCGCTCCTGCTGAAAGTCATGGAAGAGATCGACGTCGCGATCTTCGCCTTCGACAGTGAATCGAAACTGAAGCTCATGAACCGCGCCGGTGAGCGGCTCGTCGGCCAGCCCGCCGAACGCGTCGTCAACTTGCCGGCCTCCGAT
This sequence comes from Bryobacteraceae bacterium, assembly GCA_963825845.1. Classification (GTDB taxonomy): domain Bacteria; phylum Acidobacteriota; class Terriglobia; order Bryobacterales; family Bryobacteraceae; genus DASQDN01. Next base: position 117,482 of record CAWGVL010000074.1, read on the forward strand.
CTCGAACTAGACGAGTTCCTCTTCGATGAAAGTTCTCGTACCGTCCAACGCACCTTCCGGGGAGCCAGTGGCCGGTGGGGCGTTAGCCGCAGCGAATTTCGCGAGGGTGGCCTGCCTCACCAACTCCTCGTCATCACCGACCTCACGCGTCCGCTCCGCGAAGAAGAACTGCAGGCATGGCAACGCCTCGTGCGCGTGCTCGGCCACGAGCTCAATAATTCGCTGACACCCATCATGTCCATCGCAACCAGCCTGGCTGCCCTGCTTCAGCGAACGCCCCGTGCCGATGACTGGGAAGAGGACATGATCCGAGGTCTTAACATCATCGCCACACGCAGCGAAGGCCTCAGCCGCTTCCTCGGAGCCTACGCCCGCCTTGCAAAACTCCCCAGACCACGATTCGATCCTGTCGACGTCCAAACGTGGGTGGCGCGGGTCGCCGAATTGGAGCATCGTGTACCCGTCATCGTCCAGCCTGGAGAGCCTCTCCATATATCCGGTGACGCCGACCAACTCGATCAACTCCTCATCAACCTGATCCGAAATGCCGCGGATGCCTCGCTCGAAACCAGAGGATCGGTTACTGTCAGTTGGGCGCGCAACGGTCAGCAGGCAATCGTCTCGATCCGCGATGAAGGTCCAGGATTGGCGAACACCGCAAACCTTTTCGTACCTTTCTTTACAACGAAACCCGGAGGGTCGGGTATTGGACTGGTGCTCTGCCGGCAGATCGCCGAAGCTCATGGCGGCGCCCTTTTTTGCACAACCGCGAAGGCGCTCCGGGGTGTGAGGCTCTTCTGACCTTACCTTTGTAGGTCCATTCCACCTTATAATGCGGAAATGCGGCGCAAATCTGTAGTCCTGCTCCTGAGCGCCGCCGTCCTCCTCCTGGCTCAGCGCGAAGTAAAGCGGGAACGTCCCGTTCGCCAGTCCGTTCGCGGCATGCGAGCCGCCGTAGCGGCGGGTAGCGACTACGCGGCTGAAGCCGGAATGCGGATGCTTCATAAAGGCGGAAACGCGGTGGATGCGGGAGTCGCGGCGATGTTCGCTGCCGCGCCTGCGAGTACTCGCACTTCGGCTTTGGCGGCGAAGCGCCGATCCTGATTCGAACCAAAGAAGGTAAGGTCAATTCGCTCGCGGGAGTCGGCACGATGCCGAAAGCGGCTTCGGCGGATATGTTCCGGCCGCGCAGGCTGATGATCGGCGAGGTGCAGGCGATCGAACCGGGCGGGCTGAAGGGAATCATCCCGGTGGCGGGACTGATGCCGGCGCTGGTTCCGGGCATGGTCGAGGCCGCACTCGTCGCACTGCGGGAATACGGCACGATGTCGTTCGCCGAAGTGATCGCGCCTGCGATCGAGATTGGCGGACGGATACCGCTGGATGAAAGCCGGGCGAATTCCATAGACTTCAGCCGCAGGTTCTTTGAGCTGTGGCCGACATCGAAAGCTCATTTTCTTCCGGAAGGGCGGCTCCCGATGCCCGGCGAAATCTTCCGTCAGGCGGACCTTGCGCGGACATTGCGCGTCCATGGTGGAGGCGGAGAAGGGAAAGGCGCTGAGCGGAGCGGTAAGGACCGCGGGAATCGATGCGGTTCGCGATCATTTCTATCGCGGCGATATTGCCCGGCGCATCGATGCTTTCGTTCGGCAGCACGACGGGTTGCTCCGGTACGAAGACATGGCGGCGTTTCGCATCACGCCCGAAGAGCCGGCGTGCACGGATTACGAGGGCTACCAGGTATGCAAGCCGGGCTTCTGGAGCCAGGGACCGGTGATGCTGGAGCAGCTGAATATTCTGGAGAGGTATCGATCTGCGGGCGCTCGGTTATAACTCCGCCGACTATCTGCATAATATTGACCGAAACGATGAAGCTCGCCTACGCCGACCGCGACACTTGGTATGGCGATCCGCGTATGGTGAACGTGCCGGCGGCCAGTTGCTGTCGAAGGAATACGCGGGGCGACGCGCGCTGATCGGGCGCCGCGCTTCAGTAGAGTTCCGTCCGGGCCAGGTGGAGGGACCGGGTTGCCCATCCCATCCGTTGGAGACGGCTCGGGTGAAGATCGACGACGCACTGATGGCGCACGATACCACCTGCATCAATGCGATCGATAAAGACGGCGTGATGTTCTCCGCAACACCTTCGGGAGCATGGCTGCCATCGGTGATCGCGGCGATACGGGCATTCCGCTGACACAGCGCGCGCAGAGCTTTCTGCTGATTCCGGGGCATCCGAACGAACTGGCTCCGGGGAAACGTCCCCGTGTCACGTTGAGTCCGACACTGGTGACGAAGGGCGGCAAGCCCGCGATGACGCTCGCGACTCCGGGCGGAGACAATCAGGATCAGGCGCTGCTGCAGATCCTATTAAACGTGATCGAGTTCGGTATGAATTCGGAGCGCGCGATCGAAGCGCCGCGCATTCAGTCGCGTCATCTTGTTTCGAGCTTCGATAACCATGCGATGAATCCGGATGAGCTGCTGCTGGACGAGCGCATTCCTGCGAACGTCTATTCTGATCTGACGGACAAGGAACACCGACCGTCCAGGCCGCCGCTGGTGCTGAGCGGAGCATCTGATCCTGATCCGCGTGCTCCCCAACGGAGCTATCGAAGCCGGGGCTGACCCTTACGGATATCGCAACGCCGAAGCCTGGTAAGCGTGTTTGTAGAGTTCCACGCGCGGTCGGCATTTACATTTCTCCAAGGCGCCTCGCAACCGGAAGAACTGGTTGAGGTCGCCGCCTCGTATGACCACCGGCGATCGCCGTTCTTGACCGCGACGGTGTTTATGGATCGGTACGGCAGCATCTTGCCGCCAGCAAACTCGGTATCCGTTCCCATATCGGAGCAGAGATCACATGCGTCGATGGAACCGTCTACCCGCTGCTCTGCGAAACGCAGACAGGGTACCGAAATCTTGTACCCTGACGACCCGTCTGAAGATGCGCGCCGCCGAAAGGAGAAGGCTCCGCAACCTGCGAAGAGATCGCTGAACACGCGGATGGACTCGTCTGCCTGGCCGGAGCAGATGGTTAACATCCCTCGAAACCGCCTACCTGATCTTCGGCAAAGATCACGTATACGCCGAATTGCAGCGGCACATGCGGCGCGAGCAGGAAGCACGGAACCAGGACACCATCGAACGCGCCGGGCGGATGAAGATCCGCTGCTGGCGACCAACGGCGCCT
>CAWGVL010000075.1:0-158649 GCA_963825845.1 Bryobacteraceae bacterium
CGCTTTCTCCACCGGCTCGAGGTCGATCGCGGCAGCCTGGCTTTCCAGCAGCGGAACACCCGCGAGATAGTCCGTGAAGTAGTGCTCCCAACTCGGGAACGCAGGCCGTGCCCAGGAATTCCATCAATCTCGCGCGTCGACCTCGGCGTCGAGCCGCGCAATCGGTTCCAGTAGGGATGCTGCGCCACCCAGCGGTCAGCGTCACGCTACGTCTCTTGCCAGCGCTATCCTCCGGCAGCACCGGCAGCAACCGCACTCCGAGCCCGAACAGGAATATCGCTGCGGCGATCAGTCCGATCGAAATGCCCCATTCGACGAGGGATGGGGATAGGTGCAGGGGCATTTTCGGCATCGGCCCTTCAGGTCCATGGCCCACAGAACGACGTTGATGCGATTAAACACGACACCCAAAGCGCAAGGAACCGCTCCCGCGGCAGCAAGACGGCGGAACTGCCGGAACGTGGTAGCCAGCAGTGCGAGCGGTAACAAGCCTCCAAGAATCACTCGGCCGCAAAAAACGCGCCCGCGTGTCCGGAGAATGCGCCGGCCAGTTGTTGGCGAATGGCGAGGTCGCCTACTCGAAACGCGAGGTAGACCAGAAGCGCCCAGAAACTGATCTTGCCCATGGCACTCATTGCTCCGTCGGATAGCCGCCGCGACCAGGCTTCGCGATGCAGCATCTCCATGAGGATCACGACCGCTGTGCCCGCCGCGATCGCGGAGAGCAGGAATGAGACCAGCATGACCGGCGACCACCACTGCGGCGCCAGCTTGTCCGGCATGAGCAGGAAAAGAGAGCCGAGTGAACTCTGGTGCATGGTGGACAGAGTGACCGCCGCAATCGCCAGCATGATCGGCTCGCCCTTCCGGCCGTATTCCCTGAACGCGTAGGCCTAAAGGAAAACAGGATCGCCGCCGCGCCCGCATACACGAAACTGCGCGAGAGCAGATAGACGAACAACGTCACGGCAAACACAACATACGCGCCAGACCAGCGCCGCCACACCTCCACTGCTTTGTGGAAGCCGTGATATTGCAGTGGCACCGGTAAAAACTCGAGGAGCAGCACCGTCACATAGAGGCCTACGCACCACGACACCTCGAACATCGCCGAGGCTTCGGGCGCCTGCAGGGCGAGTTGGTAGGAGTGCAATGGAAGGCCGAGATCGGCGAGTAGCGTGACCGTAACGAACGAGTAGCTCAAAAATCCCATGAGCACCGCTGAACGGCCGATCGTGTAAAGATCCTTCCGCTGAAAGACGTAAATGATCCCGGCAGTGGCGAAGGCTCCGGCTGCGATTGCGATCCACACCAGGTCGAACACGATCCAGAGACCCCAGGCGTAAGTGTCCGAAAGGTTCGTGCTGCCTCCTAATCCGAGTACGAATCGCGCGATCAGCGAAAGCAGACCGAAGCCCATCAGCACCGCGAGAATCTGGTTAAACGGCGTCCATAACTTCTCCTGCAGGGGAGCGAACGTGGGTGGTGGCGATGGCTGTCCACGGCCGCCGCATCCACGCCCCCGCCATCGCCGCCTTTCGCTTCAGTAGATGGTAGACGCCGCCGAGCATGGCGCCGACCGCCAGGACGGCCGGCGGAACCGCGTGGAGCGCGAACTTCGAAACGGCCGGGTAGGGTTTGTCATCGAGTTCAGGAAATCCCAGTTTCACGAAAGGTACCGAGGACAGATACAGCACACTGGTCCCGCCCGCCTCCTTTTCTCCGTAGACGTGGTCCACGTATTTGTCCGGGCGGCTCGATATCCGGTTGTGCGCCTCCTTGAGCATCTGGTTCCGCTCTCCGAAACGGAGCGCGTCCGCTGGACAGGCCTTGACACAAGCAGGCACGGTCACCTTTTCGCGATATTGCTGGTTTTCGATCTGGGTCAGCGCCTGTCCATTGCGCGCGAGCGGAGCCGGCTGATCGGCGCGGTCGGAGCAGTGGGTACACTTGCTGATCTTTGGCGTCAGGGTGTCCCATTCCGTGGTGGGAACGCCCCAGGGGCACGACCATACGCAGTAGCGACACCCGATGCACTTGTCGGCATCGTAGGTGACGGGCCCATCCGGCTGGCGTTTGAGGGCCGTGGTGGGGCACGCGGACGCGCATGCCGGCTCCAGGCAGTGCAGGCAGCGCCGCATGGTGAACAGATAGTGCAAACCGCCAGGAGCCGCCTCGTCCGGCAGCTCGTGATACGTCATCAGAGTCAGGGTCTTCGCGCTGAGACTTATGGGGTTCTGAAAGCCCAGAAGAGCCTCGAATTCCGTTTCTTCCCCTTCGGTTTCGTTCCAGTGTTTGCAGGCGACCTGGCATGCGTGGCAGCCGATGCACTTCGTGATATCGATCAGCGTTGACTTAACCGGGGTGTCGGATATCATGATGTTCTTCTCTGCGCGCGGCGCACTCTGTCCTGCGGCTCCGCGGCTTTGATGACATTCACTAGGCAAGCCTTGGTTTCCTGCGTGCCAGCCCCCGGATCAACGGCGTCGATCGTCAGATGGTTGGCGCTGGGGCCGGTCGAAAGACCCTCGAAGCCCCAGTTGTATGGCATCCACACGATGGTGACTTCCTGCCCGTCTATCGGAGGCTCTTCATCCTGGGGGTTGGCACCGCTTTTACCACTACCTCGCCGCGTGCTGAGGATACCTTTACCCAGTCTCCGGTCCTCACGCCCAATTTCCGCGCGAGAGCCTCGGGCATCTCGATCATGGGTTCCGGCACCAATTCCTTTAGCCAGGAAATGTTCCGTGTTGACGAGCCCGAACACCAGTGTTCGGCCACCGTGGACGTCATCAGTACATAGGGAAACTTATCAACCGTGCCGATAGGCTGGTGAGATGGCACGCGCGGATATTTCAGCAGTGGGTTGTTGCGCGTCTTCGGGTGCAGCAGATTCGTCACAGGACTCTCCACCGGTTCGTACATCTCAGGCAGCGGACCGTCCTTGGGTACATAACTCGCATCCCGCGGAACGTCATCGTGCATCGGGTCAGGGTCAGTGTAGGCGGCCGCGAACAGACGGGCCACACCTTCCGCGTTCATGTGGAACGCTCGCCGGCCATTCGACGTTTCCGGACCGTCGGTCAGAACGGGAACGTCGGGCAGGTCGTAACCCGTCCACTTTTTTGCCTCGGCATCCCACCAGACGAGCGGCTTCGATCCGGGATAGGGCTTGCCGTGACGGTCGCATGATGCGCGGTTATAAAGGATCCTCATGTTATTGGGCCAGGTCCAGCCGAAATTGGGATAGAGGCCAAGTCCGCCCGGATCCGTCCTCGCGTCGCGTCGCTTCGAAAGGTTCTCGCCCCGGCTGAAAACGCCGGAGTAAATCCAGCACCCGGCTGACGTCGATCCGTCCGCCCGCAAGTCGCCCGTCTTGCTCACGAGCGTGCCCGCTTTCAGCTCGGTATCCGGTATGTCGCGAACGGCGCGTCCGTTGATCTCGCGCAGAACGTCTTCCGGCGTTGTGTATGTCCAGAAGGCATTCCGGATTGGATCGTCCTTCGGGTCGTTCGAATCGTGGACCAGGTCGCGCACGCGCCGGAATACACGGTCCACGATCAACCCGTCAGGTAGCGCCTGTCCCGGCGGCTTCACACCGGGATAGCGCCACTGCACCATCCCGCCCGAGTTGCTGATGGTTCCGCCCTTCTCCATGAAGAAGGCAGCGGGCAGGAGGAGTACTTCCGTTGCGATGGACTTCGGATCCACGCCCGGCCGGCGCCAGAACGCGGCCGTTTCTGTCTCCCACAACTCCTGCACTACCAGCATCTCCAGCTTGTCCATCCCGTCGAAAAGCACCTTCAGGTTGGGTGTCGTGACCGCCGGATTCTGGCCCACGATCCAGACCATCTTCATCTTTCCGGCAAGAGCGCTCTCGAAGATGCCGAATGAGCTGAAATCCTTAGCTGCGTTCCGCTTCGGCAGCCAGCCATAGCCGAAGTCGTTTTCGGGTGTGGCGGCGGGTCCATACATCGCCTTCAGCGTGTTGATCAGGTACTTGCGCCTCGCCGTCCCGTTGTTGTTCGTCCAGGCAGCCAGGGTGGGCTCGCTGTGCACCGGATAGTTGAGGTAACCCGGCATGTAATTATTCAGCACACCCATATCACAAGCGCCCTGGACGTTCGGCTCGCCGCGTAGTGCATTCACGCCTGCGCCGGGCTTACCGATATTGCCGAGCAGCAGTTGCAGGATAGTGAACGCGCGGATGCCTTGCACCGCCGTCGTGTGCTGAGTCATGCCCAAGGCGTAGAGGATCGTGCCTGGCCGGTGTTTCGCCATCGTGTCCGCGATCTTCTGAATCTGCGCCGCTGGGATACCGGTGATGCGCTCGCCGACATCCAGCGTGTAACGCCCAAAGAACTCCCGCATGCGGGCAAAGATACAGTGTGGATCATCCAGGCTCGTGGCCGCGCGCGGGCGGCCGGCCCCGTCGAGCTGGTATCCCCATGATTCGGTGTGATACTTATGGTTCTCTTCGTCGAACCCGCTGAAGAGTCCATCCTTGAAGTTGAAGTCGGCCCGCCCGAGAAGAAGCGCGTTCGTGTGAGTGGTGACAAAATCCTCGTCATACAGCTTGTTAACAAGGATGTAGTTGATCATCGCGTTGAGAAACGCCGCGTCGGCGCCTGGGCGGATCCTCGCGAATATATCTGCGCCTGCCGAAGTCCGCGTAAACCGCGGGTCCACATGAATGATCACTGCGCCGTTCTCCTGGGCGCGGCGGATCCATTTCATGGCCATCACGTGGTTCTCTGCTACGTTGCTGCCCTCCACCAGAATGGCCTTCGAATGTTGAAGGTCTCCCCAGTGATTGGTCATCGCCCCTCGTCCAAATGTGGCCCCCAGACCGGGGACCGTGGGACTGTGTCAAAGACGGGCCTGATGTTCGACGTAGGCTGTGCCCAGGAGGCGTGCCGCCTTCTGGAACAGGTAACATTCCTCGTTCGTGTTCTGCGCGCCGCCCATGAACGCAAACGCGTCTGTACGGTTCACCGGTACGTCTTTGTCGCCATCTTTTTCCGTGGCAATCCAATTCTCATCGCGAACCTTCCGGATCTTCTTCGCGATCCGGTTCAAGGCATCTTCCCAGGTGATGTCCACCCACTGATCGCTGCCCGGCGCGCGGTAGCGCGGCGTCTTGTTGCGCAGCGGCGAAGCATGGGTGGGAAACATCGCCATGCCTTTCACACACAGCGAGCCCTCATTGACCACATGGTCGAAGTCGCCTTCCAGCTTGATCAGTTTGCCGTCGCGCACTGATCCGACCATGCCGCATCCGCAGGAGCAGAAATTGCATGAGGTCGTGAACTCCGTCACATTCGCCAGCTGGAGCGTCTGCGCGGAGGCTTTGACAGCACTCAGATCGACTATGCCCCCGAGCGCCAGCCCCGTGCCGCCGCCCATTGCCAGCCGAAACAGGTCGCGGCGGGGAAAGCGCCCCTGAGATCCGTCCGTCGATGTATGAGAATGGACCACGTCTTTGTTGCGGATATCCATCGAGACCTCCTGGGCGCTGCTCTCCTATTGGCTACGAGAGGTGCGGCTCGACATCCCCTGATGAAGATATAAGGAACTATCGATTCATTTTTTCGCCCAGCATGTTGAAGCTTCGATCAGTGGCATCTCTGGTGATGGTCGCACTGGGGCTGCTTCCAATATTTCCTTGACGCCGAGAAACAAAGCTTTCTTTGCGCATAAGAAGCTGGTCTCTTTTGTGCGGCCTGGGCTGGGGATCACTATCCGGTCGGCGCAGATTGTGAGCGACGGAACAATAAGCACAGTTGTCACTATCGCCGATCCAAACGGTGCGCCGCTCGATCGTGAGGCAATTGTTACTCCCGGAGCTATCTCGACGAGTATCATCGCCGCGTAGATACCGGAGAATCAGTCACAATACGTTGCTTACACGACGTGGTTGACGAGTGGCGCCGTCGTCGCCTCGACGCAGCAGGCGAGATCCGACTTCGGGGGGACTTACACTCGGCTCGCCGAGGGCCAATTCCGATATACGTTTGCCACCAAGGCTCCATCCGGTTTCTCAACTACCGTAACTCACACGATCGGCATATACGGAAACCGAAATCTCTCGGCATTCGATTTGGGCACTGATTATGCAAGCACGACGTTCAACTTTGTTCCGAATGGTTCTGCGTTGACGACCGTGCATGACGTGATTCGAACCGCGACGAGCGGCTCTGGCGGGAACACTTTACCGGTCTACTTGCCCCGTCCCAAATTGCAGAACTTGACGTACACAAGTTACGCCGCCTGCGCCAGCACCTGAATCTCGTCTGGCGGAGTGTCGCACGAAACTAAAACCGTTGAGGCCATTGCGAATACGATCGCATTCGCAATATTCGGCCACTGATAGACCTGTTTCACTTGGGCGCTGCGGTTGACGATGGCTTCATACTCTTGAAACCGATAGCTCAGGTCACCTGGCCGAAGATCGTGTCCCCATGCTGAAGTTAGACCGACGACGGTGCCCGTATGGTCAAAATACTTGAAGCACTTCGAAACTAAGGGCTTTAAGGCGTAAGCCCGCCAGGCGCCGAAATCCGGCAATAGTTCGGTGTGCCACATGCTCGCGATTGTTCGCGAACGTTGCCGAACTTGTAATTCGATCGACTGATCATCTTCGGGGCGGTGGGGAAATGGTTTTCTATCACAGTTCTGTGTTCCCAAGAGGTTCGAGTATTTTTGCCATACGGGACCGGTTGTACTGCGGACACCACAGCAGCTGCACCTTTGGCGACGCACATTCCAATTCTGTCGCTCCATGCGAGTTTCGGAAGAAGCTCTATGATGGGAGATCGTCACCTCGGGTCTGACTCATACTTGCAGTCATGCGAGGTGACTAGGATCTGGAACCAACCGGTCCTTTGGACCGCCCATGGACGGGCCTCATGCTCTGCCGGACCGTCCCGAATAAGTTTCGGACGTAGTCTCAAAAATTGTATTTGACACCGAACTGCATTTCCCGCATCGTTCGGGCTGCAGTTACTTTGCCGAAGGTGGCCAATTGTCGCACATCTGTCGCCGGGGCAAGATAATTCGGATGATTTGGAACATTGAACGCCTCGAACCGAAGCTCGATACGGTGCCCTTCGCGAATCTGGATCTCTTTCGTTAACGAGAAGTCCCACTGCTTGAGCCCCGGCGTAGTAAGTAGATTTCGACCCGTGTTGCCGAATCGGTACAGAAGTCCCGGGTCGGTAGCATTGAATGCGGCGGCGTTCCAGAATTTATCGGGCGAACGATCGGCGGGGATCGGGCTGATTCCTGTGGCGTCCGGCACATTCGGCAAGCCAATCTGCAACGGATCGCCGATCTGCCCGACATTAATCGGGGTTCCGTCTGACAAGGTCAGAATTGTGCCGATCTGCCAGCCGCCAACCAAGGCATTGGCAATTCGGTTATGAGAAAGAAAATGCCGGCCATTTCCAAACGGAAGCTCATACAGTACTGAAGAAACGAAGCGATGCCCATTGTGGAACTGAGATAACGAGTGTTCGCGTCGGAGATTGTAGTTGTCCGTAGCAAATTGGTTCTCACCAGTGTTATTACGTACAGAGCTGCCTTGGTCCATCGCTTTGGACCAAGTAAATCCGGCTAAATACGTCAGACCATTGGAAAAGCGTCGCGTGGCTTTTAGAGCCAGGCCATGGTATGAGGAATTACCGTGACCGTCAACAGTATAGATCGGGCCATAAGCCGGAAACGGAGAGCGCTGCAAAAGGCTTCTGGCGTCGGTCGGGCCCGTTCGAAGGACAGGCTGGTTCCAGACGCGAAACAATTCCAGTTTGTGTCCGCCATTCCCAATATAGCCAGCTTCTATGACAGTATTGGGTCCAAGCTGGCGTTGGACATTGACAATCCACTGCAGCAAATAAGGAGTGCGTCGATTCGTGTTATTCGCCAGAATAGATGTTGGCCCTTGGCAAGGACCGTCCCAGTTACTGCATGTACCGCCTTCAAATTTCCATGGATCGATCAGGTTCGAATTCGGCCGTTCAGAATTAGCTGTGAACTGAGACCGCCCACCGAGATTGCGAGACAAGTCAAAGCGCACTTCAGCGATATCCTGCACGTAAAATACACCGAAGCCCGCGCGGACAGTCCAAAGTTCGGAGGGCCGATATGCCAGGCTGATGCGCGGGGCAAAATCGTTATTGTCACGTTTGACGGTTTCGCGACCTAGTAGGTCATCACCCGTAGCCGTCGGCACACCGTCGTGGAAACGAAATGGCAATCCCTCATAAAAATCTCCCTCACCGGGCCGGATCATTACGGGCACTCTAGCGCCCGGTACGAGGGCGCCGTTGTACACGCCGGAGTCATACACAATCGCATTCATGATGCCCCGGTACTTGTCATGGTACGGGGGAGTGTTCTCATAACGAAGGCCCATCTCCATCGTGAGTTTTGGTGCGATTTTCCACGTGTCTTGCAAATACAACGCGAATATGGTGGCCCGAAGTAGACCGTTTGAAAAAGCCCGCGCCTGAGTTGGCGTGGTAACTTCGCCAAGAAGGAAGTCGGCGAACGGATGCCCGGTTACGCCGCGGCGGGCCGGATCCTCAGTGGCAATCGTACTGAATGCGAAACTTCCTCGTGTAAATGCATTGCCTGTCTCGTTGTATCGGTCGCGCCGGATCTCTCCACCGAATCGGAACGAATGTTTACCGCGGATGACAGACATGTTGTCCATCCATTGAAACAGCGATGTTCGGCCCACGAATGGACCATTCCCTTGTTCTCCGAACCCAGTGAGTCCAAGTCCAAGTCCAATCGAAGGTGTTCCCCACGACAGTTCCACTGGCGAGTTGAGACCCTTGATGCCCAGTTCGGCCGTCACGTTACGAACACCGGCAAAGAATCGTTTCTGGTCGTTATTGAATTGGGTATAGCCGAAGCGAAACTCGTTTACTACCGAAGTGCTGAACGTGCGGATATTGCTCGCGAGGACCTGCTTCGTCCGGGTGAGTATATTTGCTTCCTGATCCTGGAAGTCAGCAATCTCCTTGTAATCTTCGTCGCTCCAGCTGAACCGTCCATACCAGGTCGACTTCAAGTTTTCGACGTAATCCAATCGCTGATTGAATTGCTCCCAAGTGATCGGACGATTCCGCTGTCGAACAAAGTTGCCGAGAATGTTGTCTCCTGAGCGGGTAGCCTTGGGATAGAATTCCAGCAATTTGAGCGAAATCGGATTGAATCGGTCGGCGGGGATCACATTGTTTGGGAATGGCTGGGCCGATACGGCCTTTACATTCCCTGCGGCATCAGTTGAATAGACCCGTGTGGCAGGATCATAGATAGTGCGGCCGGAAGCACTGAAGTCTCCAGCCCGCATACGGTCAGGCGCCACGCTTGCTAATCCTTGCAGAGTCTTTTCCTCGCGCAGAGTTTCAAAATTCGACATGAAAAAGAGCTTGTCGCGAATCACGCGTCCGCCGAGAGTGAACCCGAACTGATTTCTGAGAAACGGATTCTTGTCTCCCACTTTGTTGTATTCTTTCGCGTCGAACGCATCACTGCGCACGAATTCGAAAGCGGTCCCATGTAAGTTGTTTGAACCCGCTTTGGTCGCGACATTGATCTGTACTGCGCCTCGTCCGAACTCAGCCGAGTAGACGCCCGTTTCAATCTTGAACTCCTGCAATGCGTCGATAGAAGGCTGGAGAGCGTAGAGGTTATAGCTCATATCCGTATTCTCAAGGCCATCAAGCGTGTAGTGATTGAATTGATTCCTGGCGCCTGCAACTGAAATTGACTTCTCAGTTCGGGTGCCACCCTTTCGAGCAGCAGCCTCGCCGCCCGCACCTTGCTCGGCGGAGACGTTCGGGCTTAGTGCGACCATCTGGAGATAGTTTCGGCCGTTCAGCGGGAGTTCCACAATCCGCTTATTGTCGATGACCGTACCCACCGTACCGCTCTCGCTCGTCAGGAGAGGCGCTTCGCTCTGAACCTCGATCGCTTCCGAAACACTGCCTAGTTCCATTGTGAAATCCACGCGCACGGAATCGGCGACCTGCAGGCTAACGTTATTGCGAGCCGCAGTCTTGAACCCCTGCTTTCCCACGCGCACCTGATAAACGCCGGGTGGCAGGAACGGAATGGTGAAACTGCCGGTACTGTTCGTCTGCGCTTGCCGCACTTGGCTTGTTGCTGTATTGGTCGCGGACACTGTGGCGGCGGGTACAACAGCATTTGTCGAGTCAACAACAGTGCCCGTCATTTCACCGAACGTCTGGGCTAATGCTGGAATCGTTAGAACGAGAAGGGACAAAAGAGTTTTGACAAGCAATGAATTAGCGCTCCCATGGGGACCTTGCGTATCGGGGAACAACCTATCACTGGCCCCGCTTGATGTCAATTGCTCGATCACTTGGTGTCGGTAGTATGTGAGTTGTCCGCCTCAATTAGCAAGTGAAATGTCCGCCTCGACGGCGGGTGGGAAAAGCTGGATGATGTGGAAGCCATCGAACAGCAGTTCCCGGCTGCAGAAATGGAGCGGGGATGAAGATACAGGAAGTGATTTTGAAAGCGATGGCCGGCAAGCTGAAGTTGTGCCACGCGGCCGGAAATCTTAACTTGGTGGGCCTTCGATACTGCCTTCAGCCCTTGCCGACACGATGTTCGTGCCCGCCAACACTCTGAGCTGTGTGTGCGGACGACTCTCGCCGAAAATCGGCGGTGAATATCAACTGATTGCCCAAGGTCACACTGAAAGAGCCGACCCGGCGAGAAATGCCGCGAGGGGGGAAATTGAACATACCCACGTGGAACCCTAACCTGAATCTCGAACTCGGATTTCGGTAGGACTGAGGAACACTACGGCCGCTTTATCGTGTTTGATCCTACGACTGCCTCTCTCGTGCGCCTCGCGCACTTTCCAGAGCAGCATCGCCCAAGGTGCCCTGGGACTCTTCATTCAGTCCAATTGGGCTCGGAACTGAAAATTGTCGCAGTGACCGCGTCGGTGTTTGCTTCGCAGCGTACGAGGGTGATTGCTGCCGGTTGCGATGATTTCCTGCGAAAACCGTATCGTTCCAACGAGATCTTTGAATGGATGGCTCGGCGCCTTGGCGTTGAGTATGTGGCCCGGGCGACTTCCGATGCCACATCGGCCGGCACGGCGGCCGAAACATCAAGTGTGGAGGATTTGGCGTCGCTTGCCGCAGCCCTGCGCGATGAGATTGAAAGCGCGGTCATCTCGTTGATTCCAGCGCGCATCGCTGCCCTTCTCAGCAAAGTTTCAAAGAAAACGGCCCACTTGGTACCGTGCTGGACATTCGCGTATAGTACCCGGATACTACAAACGCTGCAAAGTTGTAAAACAAGTCGCACCGAGGACTCGCCCCGCTAATTCTATATGTCACCACAAGCACGTCTCTGACGCCTCTGCAACTGTACGCAGCGAATTGAGGTGACAAGGAACCACCTGACAGATTGTAGCGATTCGGCCCACTAAGTGGCTGGTGTGAGGCAGCATACTCCCAGGTGATGCGGATTCCTACACGCGCCGAGCGGATAACCTATTTAGATTATGTCCGGTCAGATCAGTTTTTGATAACGTAGCAGACTCGCCCGTTAGTCGAAGAAACGGTTACACTTCATTTGAGAGACCGGATGCAAGTTCGTTCCAAGTTGGTCTTGTACGGGGCTGCCATCGCTCTTGCATTGATGTCGGCGGCCTACTTGGCGCTGAACCGCTTTTCGCCCCGTATTGATGATCGGGTTTACCGGATCGGATGGCAGCACGTTCCGCCATTTCAATACAAGACAAACGACGGTTCGCCAGCCGGGCTGGTTGTCGATTTGATTCGCAGTGTCGCGCAGCGGCGTGGCATACGGCTTGAGTGGGTTTACCACCCGGGCAGCTCTGAGAGTGCGCTGCGAAACCGGGAGGTTGACCTGTGGCCGCTCATCACTATCACCCCCGAGCGGCTGCGGCAGAAGGCGATCTACATCAGCAAACCATATCTGCAGCATGATCACAGCTTCATAGTTCTCGCCGGCAGTTCATATTCCCGAGCCCAGGATCTCGCATCCGCCTCGATCAGTTACGTTGATCTCCCAATCAACGTACAACAGTTGCGCCGTATATTGCCGCAAGCCCGTCTTGCTGCTGCAGGTTCAGCGGCAGAGGCCCTCGAGAATGTTTGCGCGCAACGCGCTGATGCCGTATTCCTGGATGAATTCGCTGCTGGAACGGCCTTGCTCGGCGGTAACTCATGTTCGTCTCTCCCTCTACGGCTCGTACCGGCCCCAACCCTGCGATCGAATCTGGGCGTGGGCTCGACACTGGAGGCCAAAGCCGTCGCGGATGAGATCCGTCGCGGGATTACTGCCTCTGCCGTCGAAGGTGAGTTGGGAAGAACTCTGACAATCGGAGGCTATCTCTCACCCAGAAACTTGGAATATTTAAACACGCTCCTGCATGCGGAACGGCGGGAGCAATGGCTATTTATCATCGCCGGTGTCTTCTTCTGTCTTCTTGCCCTTACGACGTTGGCGGCCGACCGCATCCGCCGTCAACGCAATCGGATCAAGCTGACCGAGGATGCCCTCCGTCAGAGCGAGCAGAAATTGCGGCTCATGGCAAACAGCCTCACCGAAATGATCCTGGCGTACGATATGGGGCGCCGCCTTGTGTTTGCGAACCCTGCGGTTGAACAGATCACGGGTTACTCAGTCGTCGATCTACAAGATAACCTTATCGGCTGGGCTCATCCGGATGACCGTCCCCGTATGCGCGCGTATTTGGACGAGGTATTCCAGGGAAGCGCCTATCGCGACAAAGAATACAGGCTGGTCACCAAAGATGGCGCGATCAAATGGATATCCGCGGCTTGGGGCCCCATCTTTGACGAAATGGGACGGCAAATCGGTGTCCAGCGCAGCGAAAGCGACGTTACCTCTCGGAAGCTCGCAGAGCATGCCTTCCGTGAATCAGAGCGCAGATTTCGCGATCTGTTGGAAGGCGTCCAGCTCGTAGCGCTGATCACCGATCTGCACGGGACAATCACTTTCTGCAATGCGCACACTCTGACGATCACCGGATGGAGCAAGGACGAGATGATCGGCCGCCCGGCCGGAGAGTTTCTCGATCCTGCGTTCCGGCCTCAGGGTGCGGACGATGCGCCGAAGGGAACGTCGGCAGGCGGAATGCAGCCATTCATTGAAGGCAGCCTCCTTTCAAAAGACGGGACTCGCCGTTGGATCCAATGGTGCATCACGCACTTGCGCGACTCAGCAGGTCAGGCGGCGGGTTTGGCCAGTTTGGGTGAGGACGTCACCGAACTCCGAAGCCTGCGGGCCGAAGCTGCCCGGCGCGAAAGCGAGGAACGATTCCGTAATGTGGCCGATATTGCGCCGCTCATGATCTGGGTTTCAGGCCCGGATAAGGGTGGCGCCTTCTTCAACAAAGGCTGGCTCTCCTTCACTGGCCGCACTCTGGAGGAGGAACTCGGCTTCGGTTGGAGCGCCTCCGTTCACCCGGATGATCGCGACTCCTGCATCGCGGCTTACACGGCCGCCTTCGACGCGCGCGTTGAATTCCAGAAGGAATCCCGCAGGAGGCGTGCAGACGGAGAGTACCGTTGGATTCTCACAAACGGAGTTCCACGTTTCACCTCTGACGGCGAGTTCGCCGGCTACCTTGGCAGTTGTACGGATATCACCGACCTGAAGCGCGAACGCGATGAAGATATCGAACGTCAGAACTTGGAGACTGTGGGAAGGCTCGCCAAGGGAATCGCCCACGATTTCAATAACCTCCTGGGCGGCGTCCTGGCTCAGGCGGATCTGGCGCTTGAGGATATTTCCTCAGGCGCGTTTCCGGTTGAACCGCTGTCCAGAATTCGCAACGTGGCAATTCGCGGCAGCGCAATCGTCCGCCAGCTAATGATCTACGCTGGGCATGAAAACATCGCGTCCGCGCCCCTCAACGTCTCATACCAGATTGAGGAGCTGCTGGACCTGCTGAAAGTAGTCGTGTCGAAACACGTTGTGATAGAAACCGATCTTGCTTCGAACCTGCTGGCGG
Organism: Bryobacteraceae bacterium; assembly: GCA_963825845.1. Taxonomy (GTDB): domain Bacteria; phylum Acidobacteriota; class Terriglobia; order Bryobacterales; family Bryobacteraceae; genus DASQDN01. The sequence continues at coordinate 14,057 of CAWGVL010000075.1, forward strand.
TGCAGGCGAATCCCGCTGAACTGCAGCAGCTCGTGATGAATCTCGTCACGAATGCTTCCGAAGCTATCGGCGAGAAAGATGGCGTCATCGTGATCCGCACACGCCTTGCGAGAGCGAATGTGCATCCCGTCGAAGGCGTCGGCGGCGATCGGATAGAATTGACGATCTCCGATACTGGTTGGGGTATCAGCCGCGATGACCAGTCTAGAATTTTTGATCCGTTCTTCACGACGAAGGCCACAGGCCACGGCCTCGGCTTGGCGGTAGTGCAAAAGGTAGTTCAAGGGCTCGGCGGTGACATCCAAATCGAGTCCGAACTCGGTCACGGTACGACGTTCCGAATTTTACTGCCTGCCCAAAGTCATAAGGCTCCCTCGCCTCCGCTGGCGAGCACTCGTCCCGAAACAGAACATCAAAACGCCGATTCTCTTATTTTGCTGGTGGAAGACGAAGATGTCCTCCGCGCCCCAGTCGCCAAGTTTTTGTCGATGAGAGGTTTTCGTGTTGTGGAAGCCGCGGATGGAACCGAGGCCCTGCGGGTAGTTCGGGAGCAGAAGCAAGCCATCGACCTGGTTCTATTGGATGTTACTGTGCCTGGTGCGCCTAGCGGGGAAGTGTTTGCGGAAATCCGCCGCATATCGCCCAAAACCAAGGTTGTTGTGACCAGCGCGTACGGCCAAAAGATGATCGATGCAGCGTTTCCCGCCAGGCAGTTGGACTCCTTTCTTCGCAAGCCGTACCAGCTGGCCGACCTTGAAAGCTTGTTGCGTAGCCTTGTCTCCGCAGAGACCATAGACGCATAAGCGATTTACAAAGCGCAGTCGTAAGAGAGCCGGATGTCTGACAGCACAGCTGTTCGGCACTAGTTGTCTTTCGCTCCATCGACAACCACGGCGACGTCATCGAACAAAGTTGCAGAAAAAAATCAGTCGCTCCAAGTACAATTTACGTCTCTGCTGCGAAAGTAGGAGGCACTCGTGGGACCTGAAAAACCTGCCGACGTGACGGAACAAAGTCGGCTGAACGAGGCGCGTGACGCCGGAATATCTTGGAAAAAATGGGGACCTTACTTAAGCGAAAGACAATGGGGCACTGTCCGCGAGGATTACAGTACCGACGGTAACGCGTGGGATTACTTCTCGCATGACCAGTCTCGCTCCCGCGCGTACAAATGGGGCGAGGACGGTCTCGGGGGAATCTCCGATGACAAACAGCAGTTGTGCTTCGCTCTAGCGCTATGGAACGAACGAGATCCCATCCTGAAAGAACGTCTGTTCGGCCTCACAAACAGCCAGGGCAACCACGGCGAGGACGTCAAGGAGTACTACTTCTATATCGACAGCACTCCGACCCACTCCTACATGAAGTTCCTCTACAAGTATCCGCAGCGCGAGTTTCCGTATCGTGATCTGGTCGAGACGAACGGTCGGCGGTCGCGCGAGGAGTTCGAATACGAACTCCTCGATACGGGGATCTTCGAGGACGACAGCTACTTCGACGTTTTCGTCGAATATGCCAAAGCGAGTCCCGAAGACATACTCATCCGCATCAGAGTGCACAACCGCGGGCCCGAGAAGGCACGCCTTCGTCTGCTCCCAACGCTCTGGTTTCGCAACACATGGTCATGGGGTGCTGATCGCGACAAGCCTTCGCTACGACAAACGCTGCCGGGCGTGATCCAGGCATCGCACCCGAAATTGGGCGATAGGTGGCTGTACTGCGATGGCGAACCCGAGTTGCTGTTCACGGAAAACGATACAAACAACCAACGCCTCTGGGGACAGGCAAATGCTTCTACCTGGGTTAAGGATGCATTTCACTCCTACATAATTTCCGGAGACGCTAACGCAATAAATCCGGCGCGCACAGGTACGAAAGCCGCTGCTCACTACGTTCTCGAAGTTGCCGCCGGTGGAGCGACGGAGATTCGCCTGCGACTCACAGCCGCCCAGGCCGCTGACCCATTCAACGGCTTTGAGCCAGGCTTCAAGACGCGACAGGAGGAGGCGGACGAGTTCTACAATCGCATCACCCCCAGCTCGCTGAACGAAGACCAACGCCGGGTGCACCGTCAGGCGCTGGCTGGAATGCTGTGGAGCAAGCAGTTCTATTTCTTCGACCTGGAACAGTGGTTGAGCGAGCACAAATGTCACCCGCTGCTCGACGTTGGGGGGAGCGCACGAAACATGGAATGGTTTCACATGCTCAATGCCGATGTCATTTCCATGCCGGACAAATGGGAGTATCCCTGGTACGCAGCCTGGGACTTGGCCTTCCATACATTGTCGCTCGCGATGGTAGATTTCGACTTTGCAAAAGACCAGCTTCTCCTCATGCTGCGCAGCCTCTACTTTCATCCGAACGGGCAGATACCCGCCTATGAGTGGAACTTCGGCGACGTCAATCCGCCCGTCCACGCTTGGGCCACTCTGTATCTGTTCAAGATGGAGCGTGTCCTCGGCCGTTCTGATCTTCGGTTCCTGGAACGGTCGTTCCAGGCGCTGATGCTGAACTTCAACTGGTGGGTCAACCGTAAAGACCCATCCGGTCGTAATCTCTTCGCCGGCGGATTCTTGGGCCTGGACAATATCGGCGTTTTTGATAGGAGTGCGCAACTTCCGACGGGCGGTTCGTTGGAGCAGTCAGACGGAACGGCATGGATGGCGTTCTACTGCCAGTGCATGCTGGAGATGTCTCTGATTCTCTGCGAGTACGATGCCATGTACGAGGAGATCGCGTTCAAATTTATCCAGCATTTCATGTGGATCGCCTACGCCATGGATCGCATTGGCGAGTGTCACGACGAAATGTGGGACGAGCAGGACGGATTCTTCTACGATGTTCTGCGGCTCCCTGATGGAAGTGCCACCCGCCTCAAAGTCCGATCCTTGGTAGGACTGCTGCCTTTGTGCGCCTCGACGGTCTTTGAGAGCGATGCGGCTGCCCGATTCCCGAGACTAGTGGAACTGATTGAGCTGTTTCGTAAGCGGCATCCGGAGTTGGTTTCTCAGGTGGCGCCGGTTGAGGACGGGTTTGCAGGATACCATGGACGGAAGTTACTGGCTATCCTGAACAAGACCAAACTCGAGCGAGTACTCCGATACCTTCTTGACGAAAATGAGTTTCTTGGCCCGTACGGCATTCGTTCCCTCTCCCGCTATCACAAAGATCACCCGTTCTCGGTTTGGGTCGGCGGCCAGGAGTACCGAGTCGATTACCTCCCTGCCGAATCGAACAATGGAATGTTCGGGGGCAATTCCAACTGGCGTGGACCCGTCTGGATGCCCGTTAACATGCTTATCATCCGAGCGCTCCTGAACCTGTACGCGTTTTATGGTGACAATCTCAAAGTCGAATGCCCTACTGGTTCCGGGGAACACATGACGTTATTCGAGGTGGCAAAGGAGATTCAGCGGCGGCTTGCCGCTACGTTCCTTCGCGATAAGGACGGTCTTCGTCCTGTATATGGAGGCACAAAGAAATTTCAAGAGGATCCTCACTGGCGCGATCTGATCCTGTTCTATGAGTATTTCCACGGTGACAATGGTGCGGGGCTCGGTGCCAGCCATCAGACCGGGTGGACCGGTACCATCGCCGTCGCCATGGACCTCTTTGCGCGGATCGATGGCAAAACAGTTCTCGACACCGAACGTGAACATGTTCAATCGCGCGTGGTGAAGGAACAGGTCGGCGGCGAAGGCGTCTGGAGGCCTGAGGAAGAACGTGTCTTCACCGCAAAGCAGCGGTAGCCGCGCGGTAGGACGGCCGGCAGCGAGCCATGGCTGGCTACGTCCGTCGATATATTGGCTGCTCGTGTTCATTCCGGTAACTCTGGGTCTCGAGCACGGCCATGCTCGTGCTCCCTTGCTGTTCTTCTGCGCGGCGCTGGCGATCGTCCCGATCGCCAGCATGATTGTCCATGCCACGGAACAGATCGCAACGCGGACCGGTGACGCTGTCGGTGGTTTGCTCAATGCGACGTTCGGCAACGCCCCGGAGCTAATCATTGCCTTAGCAGCGTTGAGAGCTGGTTACCTCGATATGGTGCGCGCATCGCTCATTGGCGCCATCCTCGCTAACCTGCTCCTGGCGCTAGGAGTCTCGTTCCTGTTGGGCGGAATCCGCTACCACGACCAGCGTTTCAACCCGGTCGCCGCTCGCACCTACAGCACCATGATGCTCCTCGCTGCGATGAGCATGGGCGTGCCGAGTGCATTCAGTCGCTATTTCGCGCCGGATAGCACGATTCGGGAGGAGCAGGTGCTTAATGTCGGCATCGCCGTTCTGCTGCTGGGAGCGTATGGATTGTATCTGTTGTTCTCCCTCAAAACACATCCGGGTGCATTCGCAAGCGCCGAGGTCGAAGCGCAAGCCGTTCATGAAGGTGAACACTGGAGCGTACAGCGTGCCGTTGGTACTCTGGTTGCCGCATCCCTCCTGGCCGCATGGATGAGCGAGATCCTCGTCGGCGCCGCAGAAGGGACCGGCAAAGCGCTAGGTATGTCTCAGACGTTTATCGGAATCGTTTTCCTCGCCATTGTGGGTGGCGCAGCCGAGAGCGGCTCTGCGGTAGCCATGGCGCGCAAGAACAAGGTTGATTTGAGCGTGGGCATTGCGCTGGGCAGTTCCATCCAGATCGCTCTCTTTGTTGCTCCGGTGTTGGTGCTGGCAAGCTACTTCATCGCGCCTCAGCCCCTGGATCTGTCATTCCGTCGTGCTGAAGTTGGTTCACTGTTCCTCGGAGTGCTGCTTGGCGCCATCGTCTGTGGGGATGGACAGTCCAATTGGTATAAGGGCGTTCAGCTCATTACCGTGTATTCCATCATGGCGTTGATGTTTTTCGTCTTCCCCGAAATGGCACAGTAGTTGCTAGCGAAGCTTAAACGGTAGACTTAGCGCCGAGCGCGCTCGGTGTTGCCGGCTCGGGAGGCCGGGCGGGTGCGGTATACCACTGATCTCTGGGTACGATCTTCGGCTCTTGAGGATCGCTCTCATATGCAGGCGTCATGATCTGCACGCTATATTCGTTAAATATGTCGAGAATGTGACGGTGCAGTTCGGTGTATATCCTCGGCATCGCGTGCGGCGCATCACAGTACACATTGATCTCATAGGTCACGCAGAAGTCGCCGAGGCCCGTCTGAAGGACGAAAGGAGTGGATCCTTGCCGAAGCCCTGGTGTGCGTTCCGCAGCTTCGAGCAGCATCGCCTCTACCTGACGCCAGGGCGTCTCGTAGCCGATACCCACGGTCGTGTGGAGAATGAGGCCGCGATCGCGAGCCATCGAGCTGTAGTTGATGATCTCGCTGCCCAGGATGATTGAGTTCGGGACAATCACTTCCTCGTTCTTTGGAGTGCGGAGATACGTTACCAGCAGTCTCATTTGCTCGACCTCCCCGATGTGTTCGCCGATTTTTACGCGATCTCCAAGCTTGAAGGCCCGGCGATACGTCATGCTGTAGCCGGCAATGATATTGCCTATGAGTGATGAAGATCCCAGCGAGAAAATAATCCCCATAAACAGCGAAACACCCTTGAACGCTCCCGATTCCGACCCGGGGATGTAGGGGTAGGCGACGATGAGCGCGAACGCGATCACAAGGATGCGGATGAGGCGGTAAGTGGGCGCCGCCCAGTCCGCTTCAAATCCGCTTAATGTCACTGTTCCGCTCGCAAGGCCGTCGAACAGGACTCGAATGACTCTCAACGTGTAGCGCGTGACAAGTACAAGAATCGCCAGAAATATGAGATTGGGGATAATCGCAATCAACCCGAATCCCATGGTCCGCAGCGGGTCGATTGCGATTGCAAACAGGCTCCTGCCAAGCGATCGAGTCCACGGAAACAAGGCAAGTACATAGTTCAGATAAGCGTAAACCATCACGGCGAGACCGAGTCCCCACCCAAAATTTATGAGCCCCGCCAGCGTGCGCCAGATTTGTTCTACCTTAACTATGTGTAATGAGCGGTCCTCAAACCCCTCGAGATGAGTTCGGTAGCGCCGCTCGAGAGCCGGCCGTAGAAGACCGACAATCCGACGCAGGACAAATGCGCTCAGCAATAGCAACCCCGTCGCGCATAGAGCGTAAACCGTATGCAGCCACAGGGTTGTTGGCCGCCGGTCACGGCGATAGGCCGCTATTGCCTCCGAGATTCGAGCACGATACACCGTCGCGAGACGGCTGCGAGTGGTCTCCTCCAGAACTGCATCCTCGTCGAGGACAATCATTATCCGTTGGCCGCCGCCTAAAATCGCCATTCCCGCCGGTTGTTCTTCAACCGTCAGTGACTCGGCGCTGACACTTGGATTTCCCGCGATAGCCCTGATCCTCTCACTGATCTCTCGGGCGCGCCGCTCGGCGGGGAATGCCGTAACACCGCGCACCGAGAACAGAGTCTCACCGTCGATGACAACCCGCGACTGGCGTACCTCGACTTCCTCTCCGGCAGAGCCCGCAGTCTTCGGCGTCTCCTGGCCCAGCAGAGTCGCGCCAGAAGCCACGATTAGCGCGACGATGAGCGGAATCGAATGGATTGGGATCTTGGGCATCGACCTAAGGCAATCTCTAGCTGCTACTCAAACACGCTTGCGCTCGCGGCCGGTACGCGCAACCCGGGCGCGCGCTCTCCCGGTCTTTTCGAATGCTTCAACACGGCGTGACGCGTGGGGCAAAGTCCCGGCCGCGGTCTGGATTACATAGCGCAGTTCCTCTGTCTGAAAGGGCTTCGCAATCACATCAAAGCCGCCGAGGTTAAGGACTTCTGTCCAAAGATACTCATCCGCACAACAGGAACTCACAATGAGGGCTGGACTGCTCGAACGAGGAGGAATACGGTTCAGGATCTCTCGCCATGCGTCGTCGCCCAGACTGCTGTCGCACACGACGATCGAGATACCGCCCTTCTGCAGGAGCTGTAGCCCGTCTTGCAAACCGTTCGCCGTTATCGTTCGGCAACTGATACCCGCAAGAGAATCTTGCAGCTCAGCATGATCGTTGCAATCAGCGCTCACTGACAAGATCGTGACGGTAGAAGTTTCGGAACATGCGATGCTCGGCGCGCAGAGCGCGCTCGGCACTCCGCTGAGAGGCTTCAATCCCGGTAGCGAAGATTTCTTGGACATGATCGTAAATGGAATGTGAACAAAGACGCTAAAAAGGTTTGAGCCGATCTTTTTTTAGGGACCTCCTCGAACGAGACTCGATTGCCTCACGGGAGAGGTTCTTCAGGCGACGGACGCCATGTTTTGTCCGGGTCGAACACCGTCATCGCGCTCGCTCGGGTGGCGGTACTGGGTCCGAGGTCCTTCTCATAAACAACGCCGTCTTGGTTGACAATGAACGTCATAATCCCGGAAACGTCGTATTCGGCGGGCCACGCCACCAAACCGAAGCCACCGATCATTAGCTTTTTGACGACATAATCCTGTTCGCCGCCCGTTGCGTTCGGTCCCTGTTTGGTAAGAACTTTGAAGTAGTATCCGTGGTATGGCTTGGGCGACCCTCCGGTTGGACGGGGATATCCTTCTGCGACTGCCTTAGCGAATCCCGCGGCAACGGGGCTGTCCTCGCCCGGCCAGTACAATCCATCCTTCTTGCCGTCAGTGCTGATGATCCTCGCGGCATATTCCATAACGCCGTTCCCGTCCCAGTCTGTCTCCGAGTATGCATTTTGCGCCGCAACATATCCTCGGCATATTTCTATTGCGTTGAGTTCATTCGCGCCTATGGTGCGCCTTCGGATTTCAGCCTTCCCCTCGACAACATCCCAGTACCAGCGCCCGCCTTTAGATGTCAGGGGTATGGCAAATGGCCATTCAATGATGCCTACGACGAGTGTTCGGCGATTGGGCATAGTGTCCTCGGACTCCAGATCCGCTTTTTCGGCAGCTAAGGTGTTAAACCTCTCCAAAGCCGCTCGATCTTGAACATCATCACCAGTTCGCACAATATCAGCGGACTCTGGACCAAAGAGCGCCCTTACATCGTCAAGTCCCTTTCGTGCCGATTCAATCAAAGCATCACGAGCCTCTTCAGGAGTGCTGAAGGTCTTCGCTTCGCCCGCGCGCGCAAATAGGAAGGCAACTCCAGCTATGAGAACGGTTCGCGTGAGTCTTGTAAGCATGATGTCTGATTTCCTTTTGCGCTCGATTACCGTCGCCGGCCGCCTCCAGAACGGCCGCCCCCGGCACTCGACGATCGTCCGGAACTCCCGCCAAAACTGCTCTGTCGAGAACTCGAGAACCCTCTGTTGCTCGAAGCGTCACTGCGCGCGCGAGACTCGGATCCATTGAATGCGCTTTGGCGGCTGCCGGTATCTCGTCCAACGCTGCGGTCTCCGATACGGTCCTGGCCGGCTCCAGTATCACGCAGCCCGGATTGTCCACGATCCCGGTTCCCGCCCACATCGCGAGTTGAAGCTTGGTTTCCGCGATCACCGAGGCCGCCACGGTCGCCGGCTCCGCCGCGATCGCCTAGCCACCGCGGTCACCTGGTGACTGGCCCGAGCGGTCAAATCGTTCCGTTCGACCTGCCGAATCGCGCGTCGATCCCCCAAATCTTTCCGCAGTAGAACGGTCGGAGTACGGCACCGATCTGCGGTGCTCCGGATTGTGCCGCCCAGCTGTTGTTTGCCCGGTCTCCACCCCTGATATTCGTGCGGTCGCCACCCCTTGCGTAGCCGTAGCGCTGATTGAAGTTGTTGTTGATGACGATATTGTTGTTCCCGCCCCAACCGCAACCCCATCCATAGCCGCCGTGGCAGCATCCGCTCCAGAATGCGCCCATCATCACCCCCACTCCGAAACTGACAGCCGCTGTGGCCCACACTGCGCTTGCCGAATATGTTGGATACACAATCGGGGGGTACGCGTATACTGGAGCGCCGTAAACGACCACGGGATTGTAGCTCGGCACATAGATAACTTGTGGATCGGCCGGTTTGATCACGATGACGTTCTTGTTCTCGATGGTCGTCACCTCGATCTTTTGCTCTTTGGTCGTTTCCAGCTTGCCTCCATCCTTGGCCTTTTTACGCATCCGCTGCACGGCGTCCATCACCTCGCCCTGCTGATCGAGGACTGCATTGCCCAAGTCGGTCGTCCACTGAAGGTTGTCGTCCAATAGCTTCAACGCTGCCGGGAACGCTACCAGTGCTTGTACGCTCGCGTCCCAAGGCTGCTTTGCGGCGGCTTTCGTTAGCTCCTCGCCGGTCAATTTAGGATTAGCCTTCAGCCAGCGGTTGCACTGCACGATCTCCAGCGGATACGTGGATGCAGCGAATACCTGCCCCAGCAACGGATCTGGGTAGAGCGCAATCGGCGCGACGAGGCTGTCCAACTGATCAGCGGTCTTGGGCTTAGGTTTAGCAGGCGGAGTCTGGGCGCTGGCAGTTGTCTCTTGCGCCGTTACGATGGGTACGCCTCCCGGTGCAATTAGGAATGCACAGACCAGTGCGATTCCCTGTCGCCACGGATGCATTCCGAAAATCATCTTGTCTCCACGACGTCCATCGTCACGGCCACAAGATGAAAGTTGCGAGCTTGGGGTGTTATTTTCTCAGCGTCCGGTCTCTGTCCGTTCCTTGAGCCGCTCGAGTGCCGCGCGGACGGAATCCAGCGTGCGAGAGATCACGGGCCGGCGTAGCAGGCTGCCCTTTATCCCAGTGAGTCCGTCCTGTCGTGAACCTTTGACCGTCAAGAGGTAAAAGCCCGGTTTGCCGGACGCCGTTGCGGGTATACACAACCACATGTCGAGCGCTGTCTGAAAATAGTGGTTGGCGTAAAGCTGCTTGTTTGCGACAATCCATCGGTCAGGTTTGTCTGGCGGCTGCCGGATGATGACATGGTTTATCCGAAAGGTCGGCTTGAGACCGAATTTCACAGTCTCCCAGTAGAAGAAATCCGACGTGTTCAGCGGACGTTTGCTGTGTGGGTAGCTGAGCAGATAGTCGTAGAACTCTTTATCGTAGGCCGGAAGCTCCGTTAATCTTCCTAACACTGTCTTGAAAACACTCTCCACGTTTGTCGGCGCGGATTTGTCCTGGTACGTTCCAAGCGCCCTGCTGCCACCCTTCATGTAGATCTCGAGACCGCTCAGTGCCATTTGACGAGCGGCCGCATTCGCCTGTTCGGCAGCTTGCGGAGCTTCCCAATCTATTGTTTGGCGGAACTTCTTCATTTGATCGGCAGGCAGTTGGACCTCGCAGTCGCCGGGCGAGCAGGTTCGCAATGCCCGTAGGTCCTCCTCATCGAAGGTCAGATTTGCGAGGTCGCTGAGCACGGGTGGGTTCTGGAATTTCTTCGCCGCGAGAAAGCCTTTCCCGTCTACCAGCTTTCGACTTCCGTGTACGTCTTGAGAAAAACGGATGGTGAGCCGTTGACATGGATTGCGCCAAACACCAGGATTTCCGCGCGATCTTTTGTCTCCACCTCGCGAGCAATCGCCTTGCCCTGATCAAGCACGGCTCTTTCTTCGGTAGAGATATTGAGGTTCTTCCGGATCGCCTGTTCGGCATCAGCGGCGCCTGCGGGCATTGCGCCAGTCGACCCGGTTACGATGAGCGTTAAGATACCCCATTTCTGAGCGATCACGTTCCCCCCTTCCATCACAAATCAGGTGCGACGATTTCTACGTTCACTGCGTACGGTGGCTGCCGTTGCTGCATTGGCGTGCTGGCCCTAAGACGCCTTGACACATCAGATTATTGCAATTACTGGGAGGCGCGGAGTGTTCCTCACCCGTCCGGGTGCCCACCGTCTCCCCCGGCGGCTCCTCGGCGTTCACAAAATCTGTAGAAATATCCTCTGAATTTATCGAATAACTTACAGTCACAATTCGTTTATACCTAATAGGAATCCGTCTACCCCATGCGATAATCTGCCCGGGAGCGCCGCCTTCCGGAGAACGATGGAAAGTGTTGTGCCAGTACCTGACCAACAGCGATTTCGAGCCAATGGCCGACGAATGATATGAGGAGTCCGGGAGCAAGGGAACTGTCCGATTTTGGGATTCGGTTCGTTTCGCAGAATAGCTCATCAGCCCACATGTCAATGCATCAAAATCATCTTACGATGGAGACGAGTGAGACGGGACAACGAGCATCAAGCGAGGCGCTCTAGCAGCTTGAGACATAGGCGATCCATAGACCGGCAAGGCTACACAGTATCAGCATGCGTTTCGGGGCAGTTACTAACTACAAAATAGATCTGGGTTCCATCGGTTAACATCTCACGTCCGCGAGAAGGCGGGCTGTTTGAAGATCTCACGTCGGTCAATTACCTAGGCAAAGCACGGGAACGCTATGTCATCGACCCATGAAGCGGCGGCACACACATAAGAAACTTGAAGCGAAATTCATGAGGAACATACCGATGAGGTACACAATTTTTCGGAATACGCTGATCGTTCTGGTTGTTAGCGCCGCCTCCAGCCTGGGGCAGTCGCCGGAGATAGACCAGTTGAAAAAGAAGATGACGGACCTCGAAAAATGATGCAGGAGATCCGGCAGCAGATCGCCGCTGTGGAACAGTCGCAGAACACCCCTGCTCAGTCCCTTGCAACTCCCGCACCTAAATTGGAGGTCCCCACTCCCTTGGTGCCGACTGAGCATATCGGTGATCTGACACGAAAGCGGGAAGTCGCAAGTGACAACCCGGAAAGTGCAGCCCGCATTGACAATGAGCCTATGGACCGCGCCTTGAGAGGTTACTTCCGACTTCCCGGTACGGGCACCCTCATTAAACTTAGCGGTTTCGTAAAAACCGATGTTTTCGTTGATACAAATCAAGCCGGATCATTCTATGGAGCGTATGTCCCTTCGAGCTTTCCTTCGAGCGAACAGCCCCACACCCAGAACTCAACCGTTTCAATGAGACCTTCGCGATTCGCGATTGAGATTCGGCAACCTGTCCACGCGGGCGCCGGCACGGTCAAGGGATACCTCGAGTACGACTTTCTCAGTAACTACGACCGTAATACCCTGCGGATGCGCCAATTCTATGCTCAGTACAAGAACATTCTTGCCGGACAGACGTGGAGCGCATTCGGCGATCCCGACGCATTTCCCGACACATTGGAGTTTGAAGGTCCGCCGGGGATGATGGGGACCAGGTTGCCCGCTCTACGGTACACGCAGCCCTTGAACAAGGCTCATAGTATCGGGATTTCTGTTGAGAAATCCGGTACGGACACTCCCTTCGCCACGCAATTCGGTTCCCCTGTCGGATCGTCGCTATGGCCGGACATTATCGGCTTCTACCGATATGAAAACAATCGTGGCCACCTTTACTTTGCGGCCGTATCGCGATCGGTCGGCGGAGTAATTCCGAATACGACAACTCCCGATTTAAGAAATCACGTGCAAGGCTGGGGAGGATCGTTATCTGGTGTATGGGCACTCTTTGGTACCAAGGACAATGTCGTCTTTCAAGGAATCATTGGCAAAGGTGTCTCTAACTATTACAACGATAACTTTGGCTTAGGTTCAGATGTAGGGTTTGATGCGCGTGGGAAGTTGGTCGCAACGCCGACAGGATCAGCAAGCTTCGGATATCAGCACTATTGGTCCAAGCTGGTTCGCTCTACGTTCAGCTATGGCTACACACGAATGAACAATACCGCGTCGGATCCGGGAACCAACTATCACATAAGCCATTATGCGACCGGGAATTTCATGATCCAGCCCACAACCAGCTTACTCTTTGGTGCTGAGTACGTATACGGCTCACTCGAACGAAAGAATGGTTTCAAGTGGGTTGCCCCTCGGATTCAGGCAAGTTTGACTTACTATCTCAACAAGTATCCGAACGAGTAAGCATTTGACCGGTCTTTCGGCGGCTACCATTCGAGAAGATTGACAAAGGCCTTTAATAACCAGCCTTAATCTCTTACTCACTGAAGCCCCTCAGCATAATACCCGCGCCGCCAGGATGCGCGAAACGAGGGACTGCCGGATGACTGCAGCAGTTCAACTTTCACCTTTCTATATTTGCCGTCGTTCGTTGGATTGGTGGAGGTATAGCCGAACAGATAGTGAGAGCGGATCTCCGCGCTGAGGCGTTGCACGACGTCGGGCAGCTCCTTCATGCTTTGCGCGACCAAAACATTCCCGCCAGTCTCGTCCGCCAGTCGTTTCAGAAGACGCGCCCGGTAAGAAAGACCAATAGCATAAATACGGACATCGGCTTCCATTACTCTGCTTCGGATTTCGGATTCTGAGAACCTGCTGTGGTTGTCGTTGCCATCGGACAGAATGAGGAGTACCTTGCGGGCATTCTTGGCAGACCTCATTTGGTTTATACCAAGGGCTACGGCATCCAGTAAAGATGTCCAACCCCCCGGCTCAACATATCCGAGCCGCCTCTGGATCTCATCCGGCTCACTCGTAAAGCCGCCTGGCTGTCGCACGTCATCGCTGAACTGGATAACGAAAAACTCATCATCAGGTCTCGTTGTCTGAAAGACGTACTTGAGTGCGGCGACAGAAGCGTTGATTCTGCTTTTCATGCTGCCGCTGCTGTCAAACAGCAAACCCAAAGATACCGGCCCGTCTTCCCAGGAGAAGGAAGTGATCTGCTGCTCAACTCCGTCTTCGAGAATACGAAATCGCTCCTTTGGAAGATCATTGATCGGGCGGCTATCCTCATCGGTTACGGTTACCGGCACCAGCACGAGCTTAACGTCGGTGCGGACCACATGGGATGAAGGCTGGCCCACAGCCAAAGACGTGGGTTTCGATGGCCGTGGTGTGATCGTAACTTCCGGACCAGCAAGCTGAGCGTAAATGACGGAACACGAACGTACAGAACACGACGCTCAGCCGGAGGCACATCTGCGGTGAGTATAACAGCGCAGCGCCAGAAAATTCTGGTCCACGTGCGTCGTGTCCGAATCACGTCAGGGCGCTATCAAGTTAGAACGGCCATTTCCACGAAACGACCTCCGGCTTGTCGATGCCGTGCTCGTAAGCGTAGGTGCGGCAGTCCGTTTGTCGGTCCCGAAACCGTTCCTTGGCATGTGCGCCGATTCGCTGAAGCTTCGGCGTGCGGTCGATCACATCGATCGCCAGGCTGAAGCGGTCTATCTCGTTGTTAATCGCCAGTTCCATCGGCGTATTGATGTTGCCCTTCTCCTTGTATCCCCGTACATGCATATTCTTATGATTGTTGCGACGATACGCGAGGCGGTGAATCAGCCAGGGATACCCGTGGAAATTGAAGATGATCGGTTTGTCGACTGTAAATAAGGAGTCGAAATCACGATCGCTCAAACCGTGCGGGTGCTCCGTGTTCGGCTGCAGCTTAAACAGGTCAATCACGTTGATGAATCGGATCTTGAGGTCAGGGAAGTCAGCACGCAATAGCGCTGTAGCAGCCAGTGCTTCCTGTGTCGGAATGTCACCGGCGGATGCCATCACGACGTCGGGTTCCGACCCGTCATCGTTGCTGGCCCAATCCCAGATCCCAATGCCCTTCGTGCAGTGGCGGATGGCAGCATCCATATCCATGTACTGGAGATGCATCTGCTTGTCCGAAACAATCACGTTTACGTAGTTCTCACTCCTCAGACAATGATCGGCTACTGATAGCAGCGAGTTCACGTCAGGCGGGAGATAGATACGTGTTACGTTGGCGCTCTTGTTTACTACCACATCGAGGAATCCCGGATCCTGGTGTGTAAAGCCGTTGTGATCCTGGCGCCACACCGTCGAGGTAATTAGAAGGTTTAGCGAGGAGATTTCCTCTCTCCACGACAGCTCGTTGCAGATCGACAGCCATTTCGCATGCTGATTGAACATGGAATCGATCACGTGAACGAAAGCTTCGTAGGTAGACAGGAAGCCATGACGGCCCGTTAGTAAGTAGCCCTCGAGCATGCCTTCGACAGTGTGCTCGCTCAGCATCTCGATCACCCGGCCATCAGTTGCCAGTTCACCCCCATCAGCATCCTCTGGAAAGTACTCGGCGATCCAAAACTTCTTGCTCACCTCGTAGATGTCCTGCAGCTTGTTGGATGTGTTCTCATCGGGACCGAAGACACGGAAGCGGTCCATATTTGCCTTCATGACATCCCTTAGGAACGTGCCAAGAGGACGCGTGTTCTCAGCTTCGATCAGCCCGGGCTTCTCCACCTTCAAGCGGTACGCGCGGAAATCGGGGAGCCGCAGAGGCTTTCGAATCAGGCCGCCGTTTGCCTGCGGATTTGCGCCCATCCGGCGGATTCCCGTAGGCGCGAGTTCTTTGAGTTCAGGCATCAGAGTGCCATCGGCGTCGAATAGTTCGTCGGGCTTCTGTGCGCGCATCCAGTTCTCTAGAACTTTGAGGCTCTCTGGGTTCTTCTTGACGTCGGCAAGAGGTACCTGGTGGGCCCGCCAGAAGCCCTCGAGTCTTTTACCGCCCACCTTCTCGGGCGCTCCCCAACCCTTTGGCGTTCGCAGAACAATCATCGGCCACCGCGGCCGAGTTGCAGTACCGGTGCTCCGCGCTTCCTGCTGGAACTGTCGAATATCGGAAATACATTGCTCCACAGTGGCCGCCATTGCCTGATGCATGCTATCTGGTTCGGAACCTTCTACAAAGTAGGGTGTCCAGCCGTAGCCTCGGAACAGGCTTTCTATTTCTTCGTGGCTGATGCGCGCCAGCAGCGTCGGATTATTGATCTTGTATCCATTCAGGTGAAGGATAGGCAGTACAGCACCATCACGGATCGGGTTTAAGAACTTATTGATGTGCCACGATGTTGCCAAAGGCCCGGTTTCTGCTTCTCCATCGCCAGCGACGGCCGCCACGATTAAGTCCGGATTGTCGAACGCGGCGCCGCAGGCGTGTGAAAGCACATAGCCGAGTTCGCCTCCTTCATGAATCGAGCCTGGTGTTTCCGGTGTGCAGTGGCTGCCAATGCCGCCAGGAAATGAAAATTGCTTGAAGAACTCCCGCATACCCGCGGCGTCCTGGCTTTTGTCCGTGTAAATCTCCGAGTAGGCGCCCTCGAGGTACACCGGGGCCAGAACACCAGGGGCGCCGTGACCTGGACCGGCAAGAAAGATCATGTTGAGGTCATGCTTCTTTATCAGCCGGTTGAGGTGAATGTAGGTAAATGCGAGTCCGGGGCTTGCTCCCCAGTGTCCAAGCAGGCGGTTCTTGACATGCTCTGGCTTGAGAGGTTCCCGCAATAGAGCATTGTCTTGCAGGTAAATCATGCCTAGAGCGAGATAGTTGCAAGCTTGCCAGTAGGCATGGGTTTTTCGCAGCTCATCGGCGCTTAGCGGTGTTCCTGGCACGGTAGATCTTGCTCTACCATAGGCGCTCAGTGAGCGTCCGTCCGTCGCCTCCGCGGCACGCGCAGCGGAGTTCTCCTTCACATTCATCGTTCTGCTCGCCACGTGGTTTTCTCCTTTTGTTTCAGAAATCACTCCTGTTTGGGCCCAGCCGAGTCCGGCTGCCACCCGTCACGAAATCCAGGTCCAGCCCCCAACACAACTACGGAACGCGGCCCCGCCCGATACGTCGGAACGGAGATGGGCAGCGCCGCATTCCACTCGACGATCTCGTGCGGCGCATCGAGCGACGTATCGATCCATCGTCGCCATGGGTATCGAAGGTCTTCGGTTTGGGGCAGTTCGAAGTCAAGCGGCTCCCAGTACGCGTTCAGGATGATGTACAGAGAAAGTCCCTGCAGGGGGAGTTCCGCCTGAAAAGCAAGGCTGTGTGAAGTAGGGCTCCAGTCCGGCTCCGACAGCTTGACGCCATGCCATGCGTGTTTCGCGCGTTGGAGCAACTGGTTGAGGCTTAGACGACCTTGCTCATGCTCCACGCTTCTCATCAAACGGCGTGAGGTGAGCAATGTCGCAAACCGGTGCACGTCCGCATGCCGCAGTAATTGCGTCCAGTCGAACCAGTTGGTCTCATTGTCATGGCAGTATGCGTTATTGTTGCCATGCTGTGTGCGCCGTACTTCATCACCCATTAGAATCATGGGAACGCCCAAGGAAAGCATGTTCAGTGTCAAGAAATTCTTTACTTGGCGATTCCGCAGATTCTCCACGGCGGGATCGCTGGACGGACCCTCCACACCGCAATTCCAGCTTCGATTGTCATCGGCCCCATCGCGGTTGCTTTCGCCATTATCTTCGTTGTGCTTGTGGTTATAAGAGACGAGGTCGTTCAGTGTAAACCCGTCGTGGCAGGTTACAAAGTTCACACTCTGCTCTGCTTCTCGCTCTTCGTGACCATATATGCTCGGGCTTCCCAGAAATCGGTCAGCGATGCGCCCTACAGCATCATCCGCTCCACGGAAAAAGTCACGGACATCATCGCGAAAACAGCCGTTCCATTCTTTCCAACTGTCCCCGAGGAAACTGCCGACTTGGTATAGGCCGGCAGCATCCCAGGCTTCGGCGATCATTTTCGTGCCCGCGAGGGCGGGATCGGATTCGATATCCCACAGCACGGGAGGGTTGGACAGTACGCGGCCCGAAGAATCGCGCGCGAGGATCGACGCAAGGTCGAATCGAAAACCATCAACGTGCATTTCCTCAACCCAGTAGCGAAGGCTGTCAATGATCATCCGCCTGACAATCGGATGATTGGCGTTCAGGGTATTGCCCGTCCCGCTGAAATTCGAATACTGCGAGCGATCTGCCTCGAGGACGTAATATGTCGCGTTGTCGAGACCGCGGAAACACTGTGTCGGCCCATCTTTTCCGCCCTCGGCGGTGTGATTGAATACCACATCGAGTATCACTTCCAAACCAGCCCGGTGCAGCGCTTTGACCATGTCACGAAACTCAGTCACGGCCCCGAGTGGATCCTGGCGCGAGCTATACGCCTGATGCGGCGCGAAGAAGGAAACGGGCGCGTAGCCCCAATAGTTACGCAAGCCGCGCGGCGCATCCTGCGCATCGAATTGAAAAACCGGAAGCAGTTCGACTGCTGTGACACCAAGTTGTTTGAGATAAGGAATCTTCTGAATTAAACCTGTATAGGTGCCGCGCGTCGTTTCCGGTAATCCGGAGTTGGGGTGAGCCGTAAAGCCCCGCACATGCATCTCGTAGATAATTGTTCGCGAACTGGGATGCCTGAGCGGTTTATCTCCTTCCCAATCGTAGGCATCCCTATCGACAACGACACTCTTCATGGCGGTTGCAGTGTTATCGCCGTTAGATCGAGCGGCATCCCGGTTGTAGTTTCTCGGGACCACGACGGCACGGCCATACGGATCTATCAGCAATTTCGACCGATCAAAACGAAACCCACGCGCGGGATCGAATGGGCCATCAACTCGCAGTCCGTAGATCTGGCCGGGCTGCACACCCGGCACGAATATGTGCCAGTAGTGATAAGTGCGGTGAGCTATCGGATCGATGGGGATGACTCGCGCGGGACGGCCGTCATCTTCATGATTAAAGAAGAGCAAGTCGATGCCGGAAGCGCCGCGCGAGAAGAACGAGAAGTTTACACCTCCGCGAACGGGTGTTGCACCCAGCGGATGACTCCGACCAGTCTCAACAATGGTCGGATTCGCAACTACTTCACCTTCGGAGACCAACTGAGGGATGACACCCATAGCTCACCAACGGCCCAACATTTCCTTAGCGAACAGCACTACCCTGTCGGGTTCGAACCCAAACTTGCGTTGAAGTTCCTTGAGCGGCGCCGAAGCGCCGAAGGTCTCCATACCGATGACTCGGCCGTCCGATCCGACATACCTCTCCCATCCAAAGGTCGATGCCTGCTCGATTGCGATACGGGCTCGGACGTCCGGGGGTAAAACGGTCTCCCGGTATTTTCGCGGCTGCTCCTCGAATACATCCCAGGAGGGCATAGATACGACGCGTGACCGCATGCCTTCGGCAATCAGCTTCTCGTGAGCTTGCACCGCGAGGATTAGTTCACTTCCGGAAGCTATAAGAATGATTTCGGGTTTACCGCCCGGAGCGTCTGCAAGTATGTACGCGCCGCGCGCGACGCCCGATGCGGAGAGCATATATCTTCCGATCCAGAGTTGGCAGCGCTTGTCGCGAGAGAGCCAGGACAGCCGGCTGATGCCGCAGGCGCATGATGTAGCGATACGCCTCGACCACCTCGTTCGCGTCGCCCGGCCTCATCGTCACCAAGCCAGGTATCGCTCGCAATGAGGCGAGATGCTCGACCGGCTGGTGTGTCGGCCCGTCTTCTCCATCGCCCATCGCATCGTGAGTGAATATGTAGATCGCCGGCAATTCCATGAGCGCAGACAGGCGCATCGCCGGCCGTGCGTAGTCACTGAAAACGAAGAAGCTGGCGCCGTATGCCCGGAGCTTGGACAGTGCCAGACCGTTGATGATGGCTGCCATGGCATGTTCACGAATGCCAAAGTGCAGATTTCTGCCGCCTCGACTGTTGGCTTGAAAATCTCCTGCGCCCGCCAGAACTGTTTTGTTCGACGGTCCCAGATCCGCGGATCCGCCGAGAAGCCACGGTATGTTGTTGGCCAGTACGTTGAGAACTTTGCCGGATGCCTCCCGTCCAGCCAGTCCTTTCGAGTCGGCTGGGAAAATTGGAAGGTCCCGATCCCATCTGGCCGGCAGCTCGCGCCGCTCCAATCGATCGATTTCGGAGGCTAATTCCGGAAAAGCACCACGATATGCATCGAAGCGTTCCATCCAATCACGCCTCGTCTTTGCACCTCGCGCACCTACTCCCTCCGCGAAGTGCTCATACACGCCATCGGGTACCAGGAACTCTGCATCTTCGGGCCATTTGTAGTACCGCTTTGCAAGTCGAACCTCTTCCTCACCCAGCGGCTCACCATGGGCAACGGCTTTTCCCTGCTTATGTGGCGACCCATAGCCGATGTGGCTGTCCAACACAATGAAAGTCGGACGGTCTTTCGTCTGCATGAAAATCTGCAGCGCGTGCTCGATCCGTTCGACGTCGTTCGCATCGCTCACGCGCAGGACGTTCCAGCCATACGCCAGGAATCGCGCTGCTACGTCTTCGGTGAACGTAATGTTCGTATCGCCTTCAATCGTGATGTGGTTGTTGTCGAAGATCCAGCAAAGATTGTCGAGTTTCAGGTGTCCCGCCAGAGACGCTGCTTCCGATGAAATGCCTTCCATGAGACACCCATCTCCACACACCGCATAGATCGCATGGTCGAAGATGGTAAACCCTGGACGGTTATACCGCTCGGCAAGCCATTTTTGTGCCATCGCCATTCCCACGCTGGTCGCGACACCCTGTCCGAGTGGACCCGTCGTAGTCTCCACGCCGGAGACCCAGCCGTACTCCGGATGTCCGGGAGCCCTGCTGTCGAGTTGCCGGAAATGGCGGATATCCTCGAGCGTCACTGCTGGACGTCCCAGACGTTCGTATTCGCTGTTGACTGCACACGTCTTGGTCAAGTGCAGCATTGACCAGAGCAGCATCGACGCATGGCCATTGGACAGCACGAACCGGTCGCGATTGGGCCAGATAGGGTCCTGTGGATCGAATCTCATGACGCGATTCCACAGTGTGTAGACCAATGGCGCGAGCGCCATCGGGGTGCCCGGGTGGCCGGACTTAGCGCGCTCTACCGCATCGATCGAAAGTGTACGTATCGTATTGATGCTGAGCTGAACGATGTCTGTGGCAATCTGATTCTCAGCGAGATACGGAGTGCTCATCGACGACTCCTTGTTGCTCCCGGGCGGTGACCTTCGCCAGCCGCCGGAGATGTCGCCCTTCCCGGCTGAACTCGGCCGATAAGAACGTCTGTACCAGGTCCCACGCGACAGCGGGCCCACAAGTCCTGCCACCAAGACAGATAATGTTGACGTGATCGTCTTCCACGCCTTGCCGTGCGGAGAAGTGGTCGTTCAGTAATGCAGCGCGTGCTCCGGGAACCTTGCTGGCACAGACAGATGCGCCTACTCCGCTCCCGCAGATCGCCACGCCCCGGTCCACGCTCCCTGCGGCGACTGCTTCCGCAAGCGGAATGACGAAATCGGGATAGTCATCGTTCGGATCAAGGACAATGGCGCCAAAGTCCACCACCTCGTGTCCGGCGCCGTTGAGCTGCGCTAAGAGTTCCTGCTTCAGGAGGAAACCGCCGTGGTCAGTCGCAATCCCGACGCGCCTGCGAGCTGTCATACATCCTCCTTGGACTTGCGATAGCGCCGAATCAGCGCGTTGGTCGAGCTGTCATGTTTTAGATCGGGCTCCGTTTTGCTCTCCAACTCGGGTATGATCCGTTGCGCCAGCACCTTACCAAGCTCAACGCCCCACTGATCGAACGGATTGATCTGCCAGATAGCGCCTTGCGTAAAAACCAGATGTTCGTAAAGCGCCACGAGTTTGCCCAACACGCCGGGAGTCAGTTGCTCCGCAAGTATCATGTTCGACGGCCGATTGCCCTCAAACACGCGGTGCGGAGCCAGCCATTCGTCTGTGCCTTCAGCCCTGACCTGCGTCAGAGTCTTGCCGAACGCCAGTGCCTCACTCTGTGCAAAGACATTAGCGATTAGCAGATCATGGTGCCGTCCTATCGAGGTCAGCGGGCGAGCAAATGCGATAAAGTCGCAGGGAACGAGCCGCGTTCCCTGGTGAATCAACTGATAAAACGAGTGCTGACCGTTCGTACCCGGCTCGCCAAAATAGATCGGGCTGGTGTCGCAGGTCACGCGCTTGCCATCGAGCATCACCTGCTTACCGTTGCTCTCCATTGTGAGTTGCTGCAGGTAAGCGGGAAACCGCTTCAAGTACTGCTCATAAGGCAGTACAGCCACCGTTTGTGCACCGAAGAAATCGTTGTACCAAACGGACAGCAGGCCCATTAGCACGGGGATGTTGCGATCGAATGGCGCAGTACGGAAGTGCTCGTCCATCTCGTTCGCGCCGGTTAGCATCGCGCGGAAACTTTCGGGACCGATGGCAAGCATGGTGGATAGCCCAATTGCAGACATCATCGAATAACGGCCGCCCACCCAATCCCAAAACTCGAACATGTTCTCCGTGTCGATTCCGAACTTTGCCACTTCCGATCCGTTTGTCGAGACCGCAACAAAATGTCGCGCAACCGCCTTCTCATCGCCGAGGCCAGCCAGTAGCCAATCCCGGGCGGTGCGGGCGTTCGTCATCGTTTCGAGTGTTGTGAAAGTTTTTGACGACACAATGAAGAGCGTTTCTGCCGGATCGAGATCACGCACGGCCTCTGCGATGTCCGTGCCGTCGACATTCGAAACAAACCGAAACGTCAAGCTCCGATCGCTGTAGTGCTTGAGAGCTTCATAGGCCATCACCGGCCCCAGATCAGAACCGCCGATGCCGACGTTTACTACGTTTCGGATCGGTTTGCCCGTGTGTCCTTTCCACGCGCCGCTTCGCACGCGCTCAGAGAAGTCAGACATGCGGTCGAGTACGGCGTGGACTCGAGCCACCACATTTTGCCCATCGACTTCAATGGACGATCCTTTTGGAGCGCGCAGGGCAACGTGCAAAACCGCTCGCGACTCGGTGACATTGATCTTCTTGCCTCCGAACATCGCCTCGATCCGCTCTCGAAGGCCGGATTGCTCAGCTAGTTGAATCAGCAGGCTCAGCGTTTCACGTGTTATCCGGTTCTTGGAGTAATCCAGGTAAAGTCCCGCAGCCTCGATCGCGAGGGATTCCCCACGTTTCGGATCTTCCGCGAAAAGGTCGCGGAGATGCGTATTTCGAAGTTGCTGATAGTGCGACTCGAGCTTATTCCACGCCGGCAGCCCGGTCGGCGGAGTGATGATGTCGTTCTTAGGCTGTGGTTGCATGCTCTTAATGTTCGCAGTAACCGTCTTAGCCAACTTTAAGGAGCTCTTCGGCCTTGGACGCGATCACGCGCATCAACTCGTTCCACGATTTCACGAATGATTTGGCCCCGTCCTCCTGAAGGCGCGATGCTAGCGCGTCAAGGTCAATGCCTGCCTGTACAAACTGCTCGAGCACTGCTTCGCAGCCTCCGCCGTCCGGAGAGAGGATGGAACCGAGTTGACTATGGCGTGCCAGCGCCTTCAGCGTGGCTTCGGGCATCGTGTTCACGGTAAACGGAGCAGCTAGCGCTTTAACATACAGGATGTCCGAAGCTGCAGGGTCCTTGGTTCCCGTGCTCGCCCAAAGAACACGCTGGGGACGGGCGCCGGCGTTGTAAATCCGATGCCATCGCGGCGAACTCAGTAGATCGCGAGCTGCTTTGTACGTGCGCAGAGCGATTGCGATACCAAGTTGGTTCCGCAGAGAAGCGGGTATCTTGTCGGCGACCGCGGCGTCCCAGCGGCTTACAAAAATCGACGCCACCGAACCGACGTTCGGGTTGAGGCCCGCTGCCAAGCGTCGCTCAATGCCACGGAGAAAAGCCTCCGCGGCCGCAAGATAATGCTCGCGGGAGAATAGCAGTGTCACGTTTACGGGCACACCGGCAAAGATCAACTCCTCGATCGCAGGTAAACCCTCCTTGGTCCCGGGAACCTTTATAAACAGATTTGGCCGAGCTGCCCGAGTAAATAGATCTATTGCCGATTGAATGGTGGTTTTCGTGTCATACGCCAGCATCGGCGACACCTCGAGCGACACCCAACCATCGACCGTGTTCGTGCGTTCATGGATTCGTCTGAATAGGTCGGCTGCCCGGGTGATATCTTCCAGCGCGAGATCAAAGAAAAGTTCCTCGCCGTCCTTTCCCTGGGCGACTTTTTCGCGAATCGGCCCATCATACGAAGGGCTGTTTCTGATCGCGTTCTCAAAGATCGTCGGATTTGAGGTCAATCCTGTGACCGAGAGTTCATCGATGTACTTTTCGAGGATGCCTTTATCTAATAGGTCACGAGTGATGTTATCGAGCCAGAGGCTCTGGCCCAGATTCGCGAGTAATTGCGTTGCCTTCATACTGAAACCTCCGCGACGCCGGATTGAACACAAGCAGACCTCTTCGTTCGATTCGTTAACTCTTTCAGCCAGTCAAAAGCCGGGGCGCTCAACATGTGCGTCGTCGCACGCCAGCGCCAGTTTCCCTCCGCCTTGCCGGGCAATTCATACGGCCGTCAGCGCCGAGGGTGAGCAGATCCTGAAGAGGGGTTATTGCCAACGCTGCGCGAGACGACCAGGCGAGACGAATTAACTCTGTGCGACGCATCGCGGGCCTCTAATTCCGGCCGTTTTACACTGCGCCAAAAGTACTGTCTTTCGGGTCGCGGCAGCTGTTCGTACCATTCACGGCTGGTGGGGTTGTCGTGAGTGCCGGTGTAAGCCACCGTATTCTCGCTGTAGTTTTCCGGAAGGTGAGGATTCGCTCGGTTACCATCAAACGCGAATTGCAACACCCGCGTTCCGGGAATACCGAATTGATCGCGAAGGGCGACTACATCCTCCGTAATCAGGCCCAGATCTTCCGCGATGAAAGGCAGGCCTCGCAGGTCCTTCTGAACGCTGCTAAACAGTTCAGCGCCGGGACCGGGAGCCCATTCGCCAGATTCTGCCGTAAGCGATCCGGGCGGTACGTGCCAGGCGGCGGCGAACCCACGGAAATGATCCAGGCGGATCAAGTCGACGTGGGCCAACAGCGCCCGAAATCGATTGATCCACCACGAATAGCCGGTCCGTCGATGTGCCTGCCAATCATAAACCGGGTTGCCCCAGAGCTGCCCTGTACGGCTGAAGTAATCAGGTGGTACACCGCCGACGAATAAAGGACGGCAATCTTCATCCAGCAGGAAAAGTTCCGGATTCGCCCACACGTCACTCGAATCGGGTGAGACAAAGAAGGGCAGGTCGCCGATCAGCCGCACACCCCGCTCGCGGGCATACCTCTTCAGACCTTCGGCTTGCCGAAACAGCAGGAACTGCGCGAGACGTATCTTGTCGATCTCCTTCGCGAGCGAGCGGCGTGCATCCGCGAGCGCCGACGGAACGCGCTGAACCAGTTCGGCCGGCCATTCTAGATAGTGCACTCCGTCGTATTTACCCTTCAACGCCCGAAATAACGAGTAATCTTCAAGCCAGTCTGTGCGCTCATGGCAAAAATCTTCGTAGGCCGGCTTCAGGTCATTGCGAACGCCGGTACGGAACCTGCTCCAGGCGACTTCGAGCAACCCGTGTTTGAACGGAATGACAGCGTCGTAATCGACAGCAATGGACGAGAATGCCCCCGTGCAGTCGTCTTCGCGCAGCAAGCCATCTTTGATCAACAACTCGGGACTGATCAGCATCCCATTGCCGACGAATGAAGAAAGGCACTGATACGGCGAGTTGTGACATCCCGTCGGTCCGAGAGGCAGAGCTTGCCACCAGCTTTGCCCAGCGTCATGCAGGCGATCGATCCATTCGAGCGCCGCTGGTCCCACATCCCCGATTCCGTAGGCAGACGGCAGTGACGTTATGTGGAGAAGCAGGCCGGAAGCTCGATATCCGTGTGGAAAGTGCGGAGTGGTCGGTGAGTGAGTCAGTTCGCCCATCCGGTCCTTTCACGACGTTAGGGAGTTATCGACATCCGAAGGTTGCTGCTCTATGGCACCGGACATGCTTTCACCTTCCATATATCGGAAGCGTACTCAGCTATCGTGCGATCGCTTGAAAATTTTCCGGAGCTTGCTACGTTTGTTATCGCCTTTGCCGCCCATCCATCAGGGTCGGCGTACAGGCTGGTCAATCGGCGGTCTGCGTCAAGATAAGAGTTCAGATCGGCCAGGTGCATGTAGAAGTCTCCGCGTGTCAGAAGCACCTCACGTAGCGGATTGAAAACGCCTGGCTCGTACCGGCTGAAATGATCAGAGAAGATCAGGTCAAGCGCGGCTCGCGTCTCTTGTTCATTCTCATAGTGCCAAGCGGGGTTGTACCAGCCACGACTGGAGTCAACTTGCTCGGCTGTCAACCCGAACAGGAAGAAGTTCTCCTCTCCTGCCTCCTCAGCCATCTCGATCGTTGCTCCGTCCCTTGTCCCCAGAGTCAACGCTCCGTTCATCATGAATTTCATGTTGCTTGTGCCGCTGGCTTCGTAGCCGGCGGTGGAGATCTGATTTGACACATCAGTGGCCGGGATCAGGTGTTCTGCGAGCGATACGCAGTATTCGGGCAGGAACACCACCTTGAGCCGCCCCCGCACCGCCGGATCTCCGTCGATTGTGCGCGCAAGATTGTTGATGAACTTGATAATGAGTTTGGCGAGATGGTATGCCGGCGCCGCTTTGCCGCCGAAGAAAAACGTTCGCGGCTGCATGTTGAGGTCGGGATTCTCGCGCAGGCGATCGTACAGCACCACGATTCGCAACGCGTTAAGCAACTGCCGCTTGTATTCGTGGATGCGCTTCACTTGACAGTCGAAGATCGTGTCCGGATCGACTGTCTGGCCGGAAGACCAGCGAAGCCAGTCGGCAAACTTCCGCTTCGCATCGAGCTTCGCTTCGAGAAAGCTCTTACGGAACTCCTTGTCCGCACTCATCGCCTTCAGCTTGCTCAGTTCACCGAGATCGGTTATCCAGGCATCTCCGATCGTATCGGTTATCAGCTTCGAAAGCGCGGGATTGGATAGCAGCAGCCAGCGTCGCGGTGTAACGCCGTTGGTCTTATTGTTAAACCGCTCAGGAAACATCTCGGCCAGATCTCTGACCGTTGTCTTGCGCAGCAAGTCGGAGTGAATCGCCGCAACGCCATTGGTGCTGTGTGAGCCGACGATTGCCAAGTTCGCCATGCGCACTTTCTTGCCGGCGCCTTCGTCAATAAGGCTTATCCGCTGAATACGTTCCTCGTCGCCGGGAAACCGGCCTCCCACGTCATCGATCAGCCGGCGATTAATTTCGTAGATGATTTCAAGCTGCCGGGGCAGCATCATTTCGAACCAACGTAGCGGCCACTTTTCGAGGGCCTCGGGCAGCAACGTGTGATTTGTATATGCCAGCGTGCTCCTGGTTATGTTCCAAGCCTCATCCCATCCGAGATGTACTTTATCCAACAGAATTCGCATGAGTTCCGGCACCGCGATCGCCGGATGCGTGTCATTGAGCTGAATGGCCGCCTTGTCGGGGAACACGCTCCAATCTGAGTTGCTGCGCTGGAAGCGGCGCACCACATCCGCGAGCGAGCACGCAACCAGGAAGTACTCCTGCACCAGTCGAAGTCCTTGACCCGCAGAGGTGGAATCGTCGGGGTAGAGAACCCGCGTGAGCGTGTCGGCACTGAGAGTCTGTGCCAGCGCCTCGACGAAATCGCCGCCGCTGAACTCCTGAAAATTGAAATATTCGGGCGCATCCGCGGCCCACAGGCGCAGCGTATTGATAGTGGAACCACCATAGCCGACGACCGGGCGATCATACGGGATCCCGATCAGAGTTGAGGGACGGCCGGGCAGCGCGCGCAAGCTGCCGCCGCTGAGTTCGAACGAGCAGTTCAGCTCGACCTCAACCTTCTCATTGGGACGCGCCACCTCCCATGGGTCCGGCGACCGGAGCCAGTTGTCCGGCTGCTCCTGCTGCCATCCATCCTTAATCGACTGCTTGAAGATGCCGTATTGGTATCTAAGACCGTATCCCATCGCAGGGAGGCCCATGGTGGCAGCAGATTCGATGAAGCAAGCTGCGAGACGTCCAAGTCCACCGTTGCCGAGACCTGCATCGGGTTCTTCTTCGACTACCTCCAGCCAGTTCAAGTTTTTGTCCCGAACAGCCTCCATGCCGAGTGGACCTAACAAAAGATTGGTCACGTTGTTAGCCAGCGATCGGCCTATGAGGAACTCCATCGATAGGTAATACAGCCGTTTCGGGTTCTGTTGTTCGTAGGTCTTGTTTGTGAGAATCCATCGCTGGGACAAGACGTCGCGAATCGACCGGGCAAACGCCTCGAATCGGTCTCGGGCGGTTGAGCCGGCCTCGTCGATCACGCTATCGAAAAAGAGGTGACGCTCATACAGTGCGTTCTCGGTCCCGCTAAACCGCAACCGGCCGCAAGAATACTGATCTAGTAGGTTGGCAATCTTCTGTGAATCCGATGATTTCTGAGGTGTCGCTGCAGTCTTAGTACCCATGATGAAAATCCCTATGATTCCGGGCTCCTGAACGTGATTCGTTTGACGGTGTCACGGAATGACATGGTGTGTGTGTCGTTCCACAGCCTGATGACGGGTCTCGATACGTCGTGTTCATACCCGAGCCCTCGGAAAAGTCGCTATCCGGGACGGCTGCGCCCGAAGAATTGTCGTATCCGTCCCAGTGATTCTCTTCGAGGCTTCCCGACTCTATTTATCTATGATGAAAACTGGCTTGTGAGCTTGCGAGGATTGAACCAGATTCACACCCGGATCAATATTTCTCGGGCACGAAACGGCGGTTGCTCAGGGTCGCCTGATCGTCGTATTGTCGTTTCGTGGAAGGGCTGGGCAGGACGATCTCTTCAACATCGACCTTCTCATACGGGATCTGCTTCAAGAAATGGGATATGCAGTTCAGGCGTGCCCGTTTCTTATCATCCGACCGGACGATAAACCAAGGCGCGATCTCTGTATCCGTGGCCTCCAACATCTGGTCCCGCGCGCGCGAGTAGTCATACCAGCGCGATCGGGAGGGCAAGTCGATTGGACTGAGCTTCCATTGGCGAAGTGGATCTTCAATGCGAGCTTTGAATCGACGCTCCTGTTCCTCGTCGCTCACCTCCAGCCAATATTTGAACAGCATGATGCCACTTGCAGTAACATACTGCTCAAAAGTGGGGCAGAGTTCGAGGAATCTCCGATGCTGTTTCTCAGTACAGAACCCCATCACATATTCAACGCCCGCCCGGTTGTAATAGCTTCGATCAAAAATAACGATTTCACCTGCCGCTGGAAAGTGCTGTAAGTAACGCTGGATGTACATCTGGCTCTTTTCGCGGTCCGACGGAGCAGGCAGCGCGAGGACTCGAAACACTCGGGGGCTAACGCGCTCGGTGATAGCTTTGATCATGCCGCCTTTTCCGGCTCCGTCGCGTCCTTCGAAGATAAGAATGAGTCTCTTCCCTTCCTTCTTTACCCACGCCTGCAGCATACAAAGCTCGACCTGGAGTTTTTGAAGCTCCCGTTCATATTCGTTGCGACCGATGCCGTTTTTTTCCGGAGCGGAGTTCTTCTTACCGTTCTTCCCCATGCGACCTCTATAGTGATGGCAAAAAATAAGGGCTCAACCGATAGATGCCAAGCCCGCCACGTAGACTGAAGCATCTCCAATCGATCTGCCCGCATTCCCAAAAAAGTGAGCGATGCAACTGCCAAGCACTCACACCGCCCACAACGTGGAGGAAGCTATGCCCGTAATGTGACTTAAAGGCAATGCCGCTCTTGGCGGTCGATATCGTTTGATTTACACCCGTCTTTTCGGAAGCACCTGGCACGCACGCATGCGCTTCGGTTCAGCCGTCGAGACGAAGTGGTTTGTGTTTTGTCGTCGCGTTTTACTGGAGCGCACCTCACCATCGAGGGTGACACGGGCGTGCTGTACGCCCATCACCACCAACAAGGATTCCTTGAACGTGTTTACGGATGCATTATCTCTACACTCGCTTGACGATCAATGCAGTCAAATCATCAAGCTGCGGCATCGATCCGGCAAATTTCGAAACTGCCGAATACAGCTCAGAAATGATTGCAGCGGAAGGCATGAGACGGTGGGCGCGTACAACGTCTTTCAGCCGGTCTTCCCCAAAATCCTCACCATTGTCGTTCTCCCACTCCAGGAAGCCGTCGGTGACAAGCACAAGCATGTCGCCGCGTTCGAAACGGAGCGGCCGCGGACCGGAGTAGTTGGCGCGCGGCATCAAGCCCAACGGAAGACCCTGAGCTTCATATGTACGGAAGCAGTCTTCAGTCGAAGAATAAAAGATCAACGGCCCGTGGCCAGCTGAGATCAAATGTAGCGTTGATTCATTGTGATTCAGCAGTCCTACGGCGAGCGTCACGAACTTCTCAGTCGGCAGGTCCTCGTGCAGCAGTTGGTTCATGCGGCAGAGGAGAACTCGCAGGTCTGGACTGGTCGCGAAGCCGGCGCGCGCATACGCACGGCAGGCAGCCATGCACAATGCCGAACCGATGCCATGTCCGGTTACGTCGCCAACCGTCACCGCAAGGCGACCGTCCGGCAGATGCTGCCAGTCGAAGTAGTCCCCTCCTGTCTCATCGGCGGCGCGGTTCCAGCCTGCGACATCAAAGCCGGTAACATTCGGTGGCGCTTTGGGCAGCAGCCCCTGCTGAATAGATCGGGCGACGCCGAGATCGCGCTGCCAGTTGCGCGATTTTTACCCGGTTCTCAGCCTCATGCAAAGCCGCGATCACATGTTGTCTAATTTGCTGTGCCACCGTGCCAGCGGCGAAGCCACCGAGCAATAGCAAAGCGGCATACGATAAGCCGGTCCCGTATACGAGCAGCTTTTCGCCTGCCGAACCTGTGGAAAGAGAATCCATATATATGTCGCAATCGCGCCGTAGCCGGCCGCCGCAAAGGCGCCGGCAAGACGTGAAAGGTCAGGGTTGAGATGCAGAGTCGAAAGGATGATAAACAGAAAATAGGCAAGCACTGCCGGGGACGTCAGCGTTCGCTGCCGGCCCGATGCAAGGGCGTGTAGATCTGCAGGAGAAGACGATCGTGGGGAGAAGCGACTCGATGAAGTATATTTCTTGATCCACGTGGCGGCCGGAAATTTCTAGACGGTGTTCGAATCGCCCGGTCGGACGAACTTCAGCCAAAACACTTCATAGGTAATCATTGCTGCAAGCAGGATAGCGAAGGGCCATGCCTCTCCTCGATATCCCTGCGCCAGGGACATGCCGCCGCGGATCAACACCAGCGATAACAGACTTCCAAACACGCCCAGAAACGTGAGAACCCGAGCGCGTTCGCTTCGCAGCCTTGCGAGCTGGAAGGCGCGCGATTGTATCTCGAGATGAATCATGGTCACCGACTAATGCCGTTTCAGTGTGCTTCCGTACTTCACTTGACCAGATGCAGCACGTTGCGGATGACAGACCATCGCGGCGAGCGTTCCACGCTGGTCCGGCCGAGAATCCAATAGTCGTAAAGCGCACGAATTGTCTGGTCCTTCGTTTTCAGCTCGATCCAGGTATTCACAAAATCTGCGAGATCCCGTTCACCCCGAGGAACGCCATACGCAAGCGGGACAGCCAGAACATCAGGTTGAGGCACGACGACGCTGAACGCCGGGATAAAGCAGCGTCCACGCAGATCCCGCTTCCGCTGAATACACCAGCCCGTCAAGATCTTCATCTTCCCGGTAAAAAATTGTCGTGGTGAGTCGACCAGCACTCAATTCCGCCTGTCGGCAGATACTCTTGCGCCTTCGAAACATAATAAGGGGCATTCATAATGGCAAGCCGTCAACTCTGCTATGTTTTTTAACGTTCGCGCGGCTACTAAACTCCTCGCGGCGATAATCCTTAACGATGAACGCAAACGTCTCGACTCATGTACGGCGACCGACATGGTCATTTCATTCGCACGTTCAAGCGTGAGAGCAACGGAGGACATGACAACATCTACTTGCCCGCTGTTCAATGCCGCGCGGCGCGCCTCGGGCTCGACTGATCCACAAATTCGAGCCCGACTTTCATGTCCTGCGCCAGCCTGTAGGCCATTTCGATGTCAAAGCCAACGAGCTTTCCCGCAAGATTCTGAAACGTGAAAGGCATCGCGTCTTCAAAGTACCCGATTCGGATGCATCCCCGCTCACGAATTTGGTTGAGCCGGGGCCTGAGCGGATCAGCAGGCGGTGCGGAGCCCAGACCACCGTGAATGGGAGTGACCGCGTACTTGCCGAGACAGATCCATCTCGGCAAATGACTTGGTCACCTCGATAGTCTTGTCTGACGACATGCTCGAAAAAGATCCGAACGCCCCCTATTGTGCAGATCAATAGACCGGCGGTGATCAGCGAGAAAGCGCAGCAAAGCCGGCCAGCGCACCCGGAGGAACCCGCTAACGGCGCTCGCGCCAAGCACCGCCAGTGCAAGGGTGTACATGGCAGCCAGAAGCGTGCCAAACCGAGCGCCCACGAGGTTGTCGACCACGGGAAAGTAGCCGTATGTGTCGGATGGAATTCTGAGCAGGTCGAGAAGGAAAGGAATCGCGACATTAGGGTCGCCAAAGAAGCTGAAGAGGCCTGTCAGCGCGAAGGTAGCGTATCTGGAAACCGGCACTTGCGAATCCGAGAACCAACCGGCAAACAGAACGAAGCTGAGCGTCAAGATCTTACCCAAATTTGGAAAACTGAATGACGTCGAGATAATGACATCGACATTCGCATCGGACTCTGGAGTGGCTGGCGCGGCTTTTCGCAACAGCTCCTTACTTCGGTCTGCGAGCACGGGAAGAACGATAAAAATATTCCCGGTAGCGAATGCCGTCACGAGAGCGTCGCGTGTCTGCCCAACCAGATTCCGATAGCCGATCGGTGTGAGAGTCGCCACAAGGCCGGGCAGAATCCAGAAGGTCAACAACAATGAAATCAGCGCGTAGGTCACCATGAAAACCTGCAGGCGCTGTAAGTCTGGGAGTCTCATCGTTCCGGTCGCACTAGCGATGATCGCGAAGACACCCAGAGGCGCGAGTTTGACAATAGCGCCTGTAACACGCCCTAACGCATTAATCACGACGGCGAGGTTACTCAGAAGGGGAGCCTTGTCGCCGATGCCGATTAGCGCCACACCCAAGGCAAACACTGAAGACAACGACCGCCGGAACGATGTTGTTCGATAGCGAATAGAATGGATTCGCCGGGATATAGAGTGATAGGAAATTGAACGGCTGCGTCTGCTGAATCAGACTCGGACTGAAGAAGGAGGCGGACTGCCAGTTGGGGAAACGACAAAGGCATGAGAAGAACTACCAGGAGCCCGATAGCCCATAGAAGCGCCAGGACCAACCCACAATTGCGCGCCGAAGCGGCGGCTTGCCGATATGAAAGCCCACCCAACCCGACAATCAGCGAGATCACCACATAAGGGAGGACAGTCATCTGCAGCAATTGGATAAAGGCGTCACCAAACATCTTGAGGAACGCCATTTTTTCCCCGAAGAAGATCCCTGAAACTATACCCAACCCGACGCCGATGAGAACTTGTGTGGCCAGACTCACCGATCACCCCTGGCTGGAATCTATCTGATTTCGTCGATCACTTGCGCTGACGGCGTTTGACACGCAATTGCGCCAGCGAGCGAGCGAGAGAGGCATTGACGGAGGCAACTTCTTCATCCGACAGCTTCTCGAGGAGACGCGCCTCCGCTCGTCGCCGCGCTTCTTCAGCTTTGGCCTCGTCAATCCGGTCCGCCGCAACCGCAAGGTCCGTTAAGATCGAAACACGATCTCCGGTGATATCGATCAGTCCCTCCCCGGTCGCGAGGAATGTCTCATGGCCGTCTTTGAGTACAATGATTTCGCCGGGCGTCATTTGCGTCATTAGAGGAACGTGGTGCGCATACACTCCTATCTGTCCCACCACACCCGGCAGCGTAACCATTTCCACCTGTTCCGAGTAAACAGTCCCCTCAGGCGTCACAATCTCCAGTTTCATTGTCTCGGGCATAGTGTGTCGCCAGCCTTCAAGCCGGCTTAACTTCGTCGATCGAGCCCTTCATATAGAAATCGCCCTCGGGCACCGAATCGTGTTTGCCTTCGAGTATCTCTTTAAAGCCGCGAACGGTCTCCGGAACGGGAACCTGTTTGCCCTCGCGTCCGGTGAACACCTGCGCCACACTGAACGGCTGGCTCAGGAACCGCTGAATCTTACGGGCGCGCAGCACCGTGAGCTTGTCCTCCGGTGAAAGCTCGTCCATGCCGAGAATCGCGATGAGGTCCTGAAGATCCTTGAACCGTTGCAGGACCTTTTGAACTCCCCGGGCCACTTCGTAGTGCTCTCGACCCACGATCTCCGGTGCCAGTGCGCGGGATGTGGATGCGAGCGGATCAACGGCTGGGTAGATCCCCAACTCAGCAATCGAACGCTCGAGGACTATATTCGCGTCCAGATGCGCGAATGTGGTGGCTGGAGCCGGATCTGTCAGATCGTCGGCCGGCACGTACACGGCCTGAAAAGATGTAATCGAGCCTTTCTTCGTGGATGTAATCCGTTCCTGAAGCGCCCCCATTTCCGCTGCCAGGGTAGGCTGGTAGCCCACAGCGCTCGCGGTGCGACCCAACAAGGCAGACACTTCCGACCCTGCCTGAGAAAAACGGAAGATGTTGTCGATGAACAGAAGGACGTCTTGATTTCTTTCATCGCGAAAGAACTCTGTGACAGCCAGCCCGGACAGTGCGACTCGCAATCGGGCTCCGGGCGGCTCGTTCATCTGCCCATACACGAGCGCAATTTTAGACGCGCCCAGGTTCTCCTGATTGATCACGCCCGCTTCGGACATCTCCTTATAAAGGTCGTAGCCTTCCCTGGTGCGCTCACCGACTCCGGCGAACACTGACACGCCTCCATGCAGCTTCGCGATATTGTTGATCAGTTCCATGATCACGACCGTCTTGCCGACACCGGCGCCGCCGAACGCACCTACTTTGCCGCCTTTCAGAAACGGACAGATCAGATCAATGACCTTTATGCCTGTGGCAAGAACTTGCGGCGAAGTAGACTGGTCTACGAGACCTGGCGCGGGCCGGTGGATCGGATAACGCTTTTCCGCCTGAATCGGTCCGCGCTCATCGACCGGATTCCCGCACACATCGAAGACGCGGCCCATTACTCCTTCTCCGACTGGTATCGAAATGGGGGCTCCCGTATCAACAGCTTCGTAGCCACGCTTGAGGCCTTCCGTGCCGGACATTGAAACCGCGCGCACCCATTTGTCGCCGATGTGCTGCTGCACCTCCAGAGTCAGCTTTACCGGCTGACCTTCGATCTTGTAATCCACCGTCAACGCGTTGTAGATGCTGGGCAGTGCGTCCGCAAATGCAACATCCACCACGGGACCGACGACTTGAACAATTTTGCCTGCATTCATCTGCGCGTCTGTTTGTTTTCGCATTGTGTCAATTGCTCCCGAGTTGTCCGCCGGCGATTTCCAGAAGTTCCTTCGTGATATTGCCTTGCCGCAGTTTGTTATATTCCAGCGTCAGGTCCCTGATGAGCGCGGTGGCATTGTCGGTGGCGTTTGTCATCGCCACCATACGTGCACTCTGCTCGCTCGCCTTCGCCTCCAGAAGAGCGCGGAACAGGAAGATGTTCAGATAATGGCCCAGCAGATAGGAAAAAACTTCCTCCGCGCCTGGTTCAAACAGCACATCGCTCACCTCACCCGCTAACTCCTGCTCCGGGTCGGCGCCGTGGATGGTTAGCCCTTTGATCGCCCCGACAGGCAGAAACTCCACCACGACCGGGTGTTGAGTCATAGTGTTCACAAACCGCGTGGCGATGATCTGAACCTGGTCCACTTCGCCGTTGAGAAACAGATCGCGGGCAAACTTCGCAAGAGGCCGAGCCTCCGCGAACCGAGGTGTGTCGGTGATTGTAAACTCGGCAATCAGCTGTCTCCGCGTACGTGCAACGAACTGTGCCGCGCGCTTTCCCACCGCTATGTACACGGTTGTCGCCGGGTCGAACTGTGCCGCAAGGCGGAACAGGTTCGAGTTCAGGGCGCCGCACAGACCCCGGTCGGTGCCGATCAGAATCACTGCACGTTTGTGCACTTCGCGCTCAGTTCAGTAACGGATGAACGAAGTCGCCGCAGTGCGTCGTCGCATGCCGTTGAATTCGATACAGGAGTTGACCGAATGCCCGCGTGCTCAGCGTGGCATCCTGTGCCCTGCGCATCTTCGATGCGGCGACCATTTGCATAGCGCGCGTGATCTGAGCCGTGTTGCCGACCGACCTGATGCGTCGCCGAATGTCACGAAGACTTGGCATACGTTACGGACCCGCTTTCGCTTGCCCACACCTGTGAGAATTGCTCGATAGCTGATTTCAGGCTGTCGTTCAACTGTGGACTGAGCACCTTCTCCCTGCCTATGCTCGCGAGCAACTCGACCTTCTGCGTGGTGAGGAATTCCGTCGCCTTCGTCTGGAAATCCCTGACACGCTCGACAGGTACCTGATCCACGTATCCGTTCTGCACGGCCCATAACACGGCTACCTGAACTTCGATGGGAACAGGATCGTACTGCGGCTGTTTAAAGACTTCCATAATTCGCTTGCCGCGGTCGATCTGCGCCTGACTCTTCGCGTCAAGCTCTGATCCAAATTGCGCAAACGCCGCGAGCTCACGGAATTGTGCGAGGTCGCCCTTCAACTGGCCGGCAACCTGCTTCATCGCCTTGAGCTGGGCCGCTGAACCAACGCGCGAAACTGACAGTCCGACCGAGATTGCTGGTCGAATACCCTGATAAAACAAATCTGATTCCAGATAAATCTGGCCGTCGGTTATCGAAATTACATTCGTCGGGATGTACGCCGAGACATCGCCAGCCTGCGTTTCTATGATCGGCAAAGCTGTGACTGAGCCGTTGCCATACTTCTTGCTGACTCGTGCCGAACGTTCCAGCAACCTGCTGTGAAGATAGAAGACGTCGCCGGGGTATGCCTCGCGCCCGGAAGGCCGCTTCAGGATGAGCGAAACCTGCCGATACGCCACGGCATGTTTGGACAGGTCATCGTAGACGATCAGCGCGTCCATGCCATTGTCCATGAACCACTCGCCCATCGCTGCGCCGGCAAACGGAGCCAGGTACTGATTCGTGGCCGAATCGGAGGCGGGAGAGGCCACCACGATCGTATATGGCATTGCGCCCGCCTCTTCGAGAACAGAAATAACCCGGGCGACCGTGGATTGCTTCTGCCCGATCGCGACATAAATGCAGTACAGAGGCCGATAATCCTTGTCGTTCGCCGCTTCCGCTGCGCGGTTCAGCCGCGCCTGGCTGATTATCGTATCGATGCAGATCGTGGTCTTGCCCGTGGCGCGATCTCCGATGATCAGTTCTCGCTGGCCCCGGCCAATCGGAATCATCGCATCAATAGCCATTATTCCTGTCTGCACCGGTTGGTTCACCGATTCCCGCCGAATGATTCCCGGCGCAAGTTTCTCCACCGGATAAGCAACGTCGCTTTTAACAGGCCCTTTACCATCGATCGGCTGGCCAAGCGTATTTACAACGCGGCCCAGCAGTCCCTTTCCGACCGGCACCTGCAGGAGCTTGCCCGTCGTCCGAACTTCGTCACCCTCCTGAAGCTGCGTGTAGTCGCCGAGAACAATAACACCCACTTCAGTTTCTTCGAGGTTCAGAGCCAGGCCCGTGATACCGTGCCCCAGATCGAGCATCTCGTTGAGCATCGCATCCGTTACGCCTTCGACCCGGGCGACGCCGTCGGCGATCTCACGGATCACACCGACGTTCTGCCTGGCAGCGAAAGTTTTCGCACCTTCAATTTCCGCTTCCAGTTGCGTTAGCAGGTCTGACATGGACACCTCACTTCAGAAAGTCTTCGCCAGCGCCGCCAGTCTGCCGAGCACGCTGCCGTCGTACACATCGCTGCCCACCTGAATGCGCATGCCGCCGATCAACGACGGTCTGTCGGTGAATGTGGTTGTGAGACCGGCACCGTAGCGTTGCCTCAGGCTCGCCTCCGTGGCAGCACGCACTTCAGCGGGCAACGGCGTGGCGCTCTCGACCCTGGCTGTGTGTTGTTCCCTTTCAAGTCTCACCAGGCGCAGGAAGTGAGCGAGTATAGCCGGGGATTTGCGATATCCTCCGGCGATCACCTGACGAACGATGTGCCGGGCAAGATTCTCGTCAACCAGGCCGTTTCGGTGGCACAACCGAAACAACTGCGTTGCTTCACGTTTGGCCTGCCTGTTTATGGTCATGTCTTACGCCGCCAGCTGTCTCGCGGTCTCTTCGGCAAGCCGGCGCTGGTCTTCCGCCGTTAGAATCCTGCCTGTTACGATCGTCGTGGCGCGCACAACCAACCGGCCGACCTCACGCTTCAGTTCGCTGAGCATGCGCTCATGATCCTGTGCCGCGGCCTCCCGAGCTTTGGCCGTGATCTGCTCGGCTGTGATGATTGCTTTCTGCGTTTCGTGTTGCAGCACGCGAGCCGCCCCCGCACGAGCCTCTTCGATGAACAGGGCGGCCTGGGCGTGCGCCTGCGCTATCACTTCCTGCCGCAGCGCCTCGGTCCGATCCAGTTCGGCTTTGATCTTATCGGCGTTCTCCAGACCCAGAGCGATCTGGCTTCGCCTTTCATCCAGCATTGCGAGCACCTGCCGGTAGGCAAACTTATAGAGCAGCGCGCAAACGATGCTGAAACTGACAATCTGCGCTCCCAGATGCGTCCAGTCGACGCCGAAGGTCTTTGCGATCTGAGCCAGTTGTCCGTCGCTGCTCTGTAATGCGAGTAATGTGAAGATACTCATAGTTGAGCACTCGCCGGGTCAGGCTACTTCACCAGGAACAGGACATAAAAGACGATCGCCTCCGCAAAGGCGATTGCCAGTATGGACTGCACCAGGATCTTCGTGGCGGCGCCAGGGTTTCGTCCCACTGCGGTTGCCGCCGCAGTACCAATCAGGCCCACGCCGATCGCGGCGCCCGCTGCTGCCAAACCTACGTGAAGATTTCCGCCCATCTGGGCCAGCGCGATCGGTAACAACATTGACATTGTGCTCCCCTTTTTCTGCTTTGCTCACTGAACTTTGCAATCAACGCGGTTCCAACAACGATCTTTACGATTCTTCTGCTTCAGATGCTGCCGGCGACTCTTCCTCATGCTGACAAATCAGCAGCGTGAAGACGGCGGTCAGCAGCATGAACACTAATGCCTGCACCAACCCACTAACAACTCCAAAAAATAGAACGGCACCGGCAGAGAGCCAGCCTAGGCCGGGAACCAGTGTTGCCATAGCCTCAAGCATCTTTTCGCCAGCGAAGATATTTCCGTACAGAGCGAAAACTTAAAGACACCGGCCGGAACAGGATTGAGATGATTTCAAGAAGACCAACGGCAAAGAAGACAAATGCCATGAGCACCTGCAGCGCTCCAGCGTATTGCCTTTGGGCGCAAATAACTCTTTACAAAGCCGCCCGGCCCAAGCTCCCGGAATGCCCAGCAAATCCAGCACCCGAAAAACACGAGCGCCATGGCGAGCGTCAAATTCAGGTCGGCATTCGCGCCGCGCAGTAACGGCTCGTCAACCTGGAACCTGTCTGCGTTTCATGTCCCCATCCGATGGTGCCGACACCAGGAAGAGCCCGAACCAGTTCAATGACAGAATAAAGATGAAGATCGTTGCGAAGAACCAGAAATGTTCGTTTGACGAGATGAGCGCCGATCACACCTTCCAGAAACTCGTATAACGTGGCCACAAGCCATTCAAGAAAGTTCTGCGCTCCCTCGGGAACTTGTTTCATGTTCCGCGTCGCGAGCCGTGCGAACACAATCAGGCATGCCGCCACAACCCAAGTGACGACCATCGAATTGGTGATCGGAAACCCTAATGGCTTTGCAATCTCGATCGCGTATTGAGAGAGGCCGTGTTCCTGTTCGTCTGCCGCAAAGAGCAGTAGGCCTGCAAATAGTACGCTCATTTTCGTGTCCAAAGGATGCAGGCTGAACACCGGGCGATGTAGTTTATGGAAGAAGCGCCGGCTAAGTACAGCTAGCGGGCCAACGGCTGGAGCCCATACGCGCGGGCAAGGTCGTTGATACCGGTACGTAGTACTCCCCAAAGCCGCGCCGCTTCAGCTTCGTGGCTGCCACGTGCTATCTCTTGGTTGATTTTGCGCGCGTCGTCCAGTACCGCTTCCACTTGAACTTTCGTTTCCATCCAGGTGTCAGTCGCGTCGAACTTACGCCGGAGGCGGTTCGTCGACCGGTTCAGGTCACCCAATGCGTCGTCGAGGTTATCTTTTCTGGCTTCAGTCGTGGAACTTTGGGGCGTCCGCTGCGGTTCTTTGCCGGAACGATCGCGAGCGGGCCGTTGCTCACGGTCGCTGCTGCGCGCGTTCTCGCCGCGACGTTCCAGGTAGTTTCTAAAGTCGTCAACGCCCCTTTCTACCTTCGTAATCAGGTTGGCAACCTGGGCTTTCGGCATCAATTGCGCAGTTGCTGTTCCAAGGATCACTCCCGCGATAGCCACAAGTACTTGGCCGGTTCTTGCACGCAGAGCCATGGCTCCTCCTTCACCTCATCAAATTTGTTTTGCTAAGTCGGATGTAGACGTAGGCGATCACGGAAGTAGATTGTTCCGGCTGGCTTAGCCTACGCCGGTATGTTGCTCCACTGTTCTATTTCTGCAGCGCTCCGAGGCCCAGTGCCTGCCATGGATACCAGTCGTGCCATAAAAACAGCGATGTAAAGCATTCCGGCAAGTGCTTCCACTTCGGCCAGAGTGCGAGAAAGCTTCGCTGCAGGAGTAATGTCACCATATCCCAAGGTGGCCAGGGTCACAAAGCTGAAGTACATCAGATCGGGAGGGTCGCCGGCGAGCTTTGCAACGTTGACTGAGAAACAGCCGGGCATCAATATCTCCAGGAGGTAGTAGATGCATCCGAAGGCGAACCCGAGCATGAGGTATGCGCACATACCCGCGTATATCTGGTCGCGGGTGATGACGGACGCCTGCAGCACGTAGCCAACAACACAGTACATCGAATAGACGATTAAGACTGAAATCGTCGCAAGCGCGAGCCCAACTGCGATGAGATAGGGAAAAGAGTTGACGATCTGTGTTACGGCAACCGCTGTCAATACGACCTGAACAACCGATAGCGTGATCGCATTCTTCACTCGGGACGCGCTCGTTTCAACGACGATCACGCCCCCGACGAAAACGCTCGAAGTCACTGCACACAGGAGGA
The DNA here is from genome assembly GCA_963825845.1 of Bryobacteraceae bacterium. Classification (GTDB taxonomy): domain Bacteria; phylum Acidobacteriota; class Terriglobia; order Bryobacterales; family Bryobacteraceae; genus DASQDN01. The sequence continues at coordinate 54,867 of CAWGVL010000075.1, forward strand.
TGGGCCTCGCCATCTCCCCAAGCACAGGAAATAGTAGCAAGAAGAGCGTCAGGACACCTAGCAGAAAGCGGCAGTCGCGGCGGCGTTGTGCAGCCATCACCCACCATCCTTGCTTAGCTACTCCCACCCGCCGCCGAGTGACTTATACAACCGCACGAGTGAAGTCAAAACATCGCGTTGTGCCTGCGCCAGTTGCTGTTCAGCTGTCAGCCGTTGCCGTTCGGTGTCGAGCACTTCCAGGTAGCTGCTGACACCTCCGACGTAACGGGCGTTCGCTATCCGGCTTTGGTCTCGCAACGTCACGGCGAATAGTTCGACGCTAGTTGTGTATTCCCTGGTTTTGGAGTAACCAACGAGCGCATCGGAAACATCGCGGAACGCGCCGTTAATCGCCTTTTCATAACCGATCAACAGCGCCTGGTGCTGTGCCTTTGACGCCGTATAATTCGCCCGCCTTCGTCCGAGGTCAAAGAAAGGTAGATCCACCATGCCGCCGAGTGCGTAACCCCCACCGGACCGGCTTACCACGCCGAGGAGATCGGCACTCTGATAACCACTGGCGCCGGTGAGACTGATGCTTGGGAAGAATGCGGACTTCGCGACGCCGATTCGAGCGTTAGCCGCTACAAGCAACTGCTCGGCTTGACGTAAGTCAGGCCGGCGCTCCAGTAGCGCAGAAGGTATTCCCGCTGGGACCTCAACCGGTATCGGTTGGTTCACGAGACTCAGGCCTCGTGTCACGGCGCCCGGCGGCCTTCCGAGTAGGTAGCTGATCAGATTTTCTGTCTGCTCCTGCGCCTTCTCCAGCAGAGTCGCCGTGGCTTCGGCGGAAGCAACCAAACTCTTGGCCTGGTCAACTTCGACCATATTCGCTACGCCACCGTCCAATCGTGCGCTCACGAGGTTCAAGGATTCCCGCCGGCTCGCGATGGATTCGCGCACGTACTCCAGTTCAGCATCATACTCTCGAAGATCGAAGTACGCAGAGGCGACTTCCGCCACCAGCGACTGCATTACCGCTTTTTGGTTATCCGCCGAAGCGAGGAACTCTGCGCGCGCGGCTTCCGTCATACGCCGAAGCTTGCCGAACAAATCAATCTCCCATGTTGCAATCCCAAAACTACGCCCTGTCGACTGCAGTGGTGAGTTGAAGCCCATCCGGTTGGCATCTGCCTGCAAGTTCATTTGGGGAGAGAGTGCCGAGCGTGTTGCGGTGACGCGCGATTCCGCTTCCACCACACGCTGAGCGGCGATGCGGACGTCGTAATTCGCCTGCAGAGCTTCTTTGATCAGGTCGCGAAGAACCTGATCGTCGAATAGATTAAACCACTTCACATCACCCAACGAAGCTTGCGACGGCTGTTCCTGTGCCGCCCGGAATTGGGGAGGGGAAGATACCTTGGGGCGCTGGTAGTTTGGCCCGACCATGCAGCCGGTAAGGACTGCAGCTCATGACAATGATGATCAGCTTTACCCATCATCACGCATGAGCCCCTTTCAATCCTGCTTCGTCGCTGACAGTACCCTGGCTTGCCGTTCGATTTCCGGTGATCATGTATGCGCCACGCTGGATAACGACATACAGCATCGGGATAAAGAACAGGCCCACAGTCGAGGCAAACAGCATGCCCGCAAATACTGCAATACCGATGCTCAGGCGCGCCGCGGCGCCTGCGCCATGCGCCAGCACCAGCGGGAGTACTCCCAAAATGAACGCAAACGCGGTCATCATGATGGGGCGGAAGCGCAATCTGGCCCCTTCGGTGGCGGCATCCACGAGACTCATACCTTTCCGCTCGTGATACTCCTTAGCAAACTCCACAATGAGAATGGCGTTCTTGGCGGCCAATCCCATCAGGGCCACAATGCCAATCTGCACGTAGACATTGTTTTCCAGACCGAGCATCGTAACGCCGAGGAAGGCGCCGAAGACGCAAATCGGAAGACCCAACAAAATGGAGAACGGTATTGCCCAACTCTCGTACTGCGCCGCGAGCACTAGAAACACGAACAGCATGGCCATCCCGAAGATCGGCCCTTGTGTTCCACCTGCTTCCTTTTCCTGGTAAGCGATACTCGTCCATTCAAAACCATAGCCCTGGGGAAGTTCCTTGGCTGCAACGTCCTCCATGACAGTTATAGCTTCTCCGGTTGAGATTCCCGGCGCATTGGCTCCATTGATTTCAGCCGTGCGGAACATGTTGTAACGTTGCAGGATGTCTGGGCCCGTCGTCATGTTGATCTTGCTAACCGTGGACATCGGCACCATCGAGTTGTCACTGGAACGTACGTAGATGTCGTTAATACTCTCGGGAGACTTGCGGAAATCCTGTTCGGCCTGCAGCATTACCTTGTACGTCCGGCCAAAGAGATTGAAGTCGTTCACCTGCAACCCGCCGAGATAGATCTGCAAACCTTGGAAGACATCATTTACCGGAACGTTCAGCGTTCGAGCTTTGTCGCGGTCAATGTCCAAGTTGATTTGAGGAATGGAGGTGCTGAAACCGGAATAGATGCCCGTTAGTTCACTGCGCTGCGCCATGGCCTGCATGAACTTTTGCTTCAACGCCGCTAAATCCTGCGGCGTCCGGCCAACTCTGTCCTGCAGTTCAAAAACAAATCCCGAAGCATTGCCCAAGCCGTTGATGGGTGGCGGTGGGAACACCAGGGTTACAGCCTCAGGGTACGCTGCGAACTTCTTCTGTGCGGCCATGAGGATTCCCTTGATCTGCTCCTCAGCGCTATGCCTGTCTTCCCAAGGTTTAAGCATCGTAATGATCGAAGCATTATTGGAAGTGTAGGCATTTGTCAGGAGATTCAACCCGCCCATCGTGAGAACCTCCTCGACTCCGGGAATGGTCTTGAGGTCTGCTTCCGCGCGCTTCATCAACTGATCCGTACGCTCCATCGAAGCGCCATCGGGAAGATTGAAGACGCTGAAAAAATAGCCTTGATCTTCATTCGGGACAAATCCGGTGGGAAGTCGCATAAGGAGGGTTCCCGCCCCAAACCACAATCCCACGAGGCATGCTGCGCCAATCACTCCACGACGGAGAAAGAATCCAACGCCGCCCAGATAGCCGTTCGTCGTCTTGTCGAACACTTTATTGAAGCCGCGGAGAAACGCGCCCAGGGGCCCCCTGATTTCCTTGCGGGGCCGTAATAGCATTGCGCATAGAGCCGGCGTAAGAGTAAGGGCAACGATGACGGAGAGAATCACCGATACAGATATGGTGATGGCAAATTGCCGGTATAGCTGTCCGACAATGCCACCCATAAAGGAGACGGGAACGAACACGGCGCATAACACGAGACCGATCGCAACCACAGGCCCGCTCACCTCTTCCATTGCCTTTTCTGTAGCCTCGAGCGGACTCAAACCGTGCTGTATATGATGCTCAACCGCTTCGACCACGACGATAGCGTCGTCTACGACAATGCCTACGGCAAGCACGACTGCAAGCATCGTGAGCGTATTGATCGAGAACCCGAGAGCGACGAACGCCGCGAAAGTTCCTATCAGAGAGACGGGTACTGCCAGCATCGGGATGAACGTGGCTCGGAAGTTACCCAGGAATATAAACACCACGATCAGCACCAGCACGATTGCGTCTCTGAGGGCCAGGAACACCTCATGAATGGCCACTTCGACGAACTTGGTGGTGTCCAGTGAAATGCGGTATTGCAGCCCGGGGGGAAAGTCTTGCTGGATTCCTCTAACAAATGGCGAACGTTCTCTACGGTTTGAATTGCGTTGGCCCCTGGAAGCTGGTAGATGATGAGGAGGGTTGCCGGAATTCCGTCTTTCCGCCCGAAGCTGGTATACGTTTTTCCGGACAGCTCAGCGCGTGCAACGTCCCGCATTCGCAGGATCGAGCCATCTGGTAATGTCCGGACGATCATGTTGTCGAACTCTGACGCTTCCGTCAGGCGGCCTTTGACGTTAACGGTGTACTGAAACTGCGTACCGCTCTTAGCGGGTGGCTGTCCGACCTGACCTGCGGGCGCCACAAGGTTCTGTTCATTGATTACGTTGGCAAGATCGGTTCCAGTTAGCCCGAGTTTCGCCAGCTTGTCGGGTCGTACCCAAAAGCGCATGGCGTAATCACGCTGACCGACGATCATGGTGGAGCCGACTCCGGGCGTACGCGCAATGGGATCGACAAGATTGATCGAGGTGAAATTCGATAGAAACGTCTCGTCAAAAGTTGAATCGGGCGAATAGACGGAAATCGCCAGCAGGATATCCGGGGATTTCTTCTTAACCGAAATACCCGCGTTCACGGCTTCTTTCGGAAGCTTGGCAGTTGCCTTGTTGACGCGATTATTGATGTCAACATTCGCCAGATCCAGATTCGCCCCCACCTTGAATGTGCAAGTCAGCACATAGCGACCGTCGCTCGAGGATTTCGAGGACATATAAATCATGTTCTCGGCGCCGTTCACTTCGGCCTCGACATTCGTCGCGATCGACTGCTCCACGGTTTCCGCGTTAGCACCTGGGTAATTGATCTCGACTTCGACGGTCGGAGGCGAAATCTGTGGATACTGGGCGACCGGGAGAGTTCCAATGCCAATGAGACCCGTGATGACGATGATCAAGCGATACAACCATCGCGGCAACGGGGTGGTGAATAAAGAATTTCGCCACAGTTATGCTCCTTATTTCGCCGATTCCGTCGTCAAGCTGGTTTCAGTGGCGTTCACGGTGCGCCCGGCCGGGCTTTTTGTAGCCCCTCGACGATGATCCGTTCCCCCACCTTCACACCGTCTGTAATGATGTAGTCCGAGCCCACGCGATCCCCGAGAATGACTGTGCGGAGCGCGACCTTATTGTTTTCTCCTACGACATAGACGACATTGGCGCTTTGCATCTGGGTGACGGCCTTCTGCGGCACGAGCAGAGCGTTTTCGGCTACTGTTGCGCTAATCCTCACTCGTCCAAACTGGCCGGGCCTGAGGACTGCCTTCGGATTTGGGAACTCGGCCACCAGACTCAGAGTCCCCGTCTTCAGATCCACCGCCCGGTCGGCAATGATGATGCGTCCTTTTTCCGGGAATGTGGAACCGTCCGCAAGAATCAACTGCAGGTCGCCGCCGGCTCTCATTTTGCCTGCAGCCCGCATACGTTGAAACGTCAGGTATTCGCGCTCGCTTATGCTTACATAAACGCGCATCGGATTGACATTCGAAACGGACGTGAGCAGTGTAGCGTCAGAAGCGCCAACCAGATTGCCGGGAGCAACCTGCCGGATGCCGGCGATGCCATTAATGGGCGAAGTAACGGTGCAGTACTCGAGATTGAGCTTTGCCTGGCGGATAGTTGCCTTTGCCGCCTCAACCGCTGCTTCCGCCTGCAAGATCGATGCGGTTTGATTCGTCTTACTGGTACTGAGTCCAGCCTGCCTGGCCTCCACGTCTGCGCGCGCCGCCAGTTGCGCCGCGAGAGCATCGTCATAGTCTTGTTGAGGTACTGCCTTCAACGCGGCAAGAGGTTTCAATCGATTTACGTCTTGATCCGCCTTGTTCAAATGCGCCGTAGCAATCTGCACATTGGCCTGCGCAACCTCTACAGTTGACTTCTCTCTCGCCTGCGCCAGATCTGCCTCGGCTTTAGCCATCTGGGCCTGAGCTTGCATCAAGTTGGCTTCATATTCGCGCTTATCCAATGTAAAAAGGATCTGGCCGGCCTTGACCATCGTGCCCTCAGCGTATTGCTGCGCCTCGAGGAAAGCCTTCACACGGGCACGGACATCGACAGTGTCGGTAGCATCCGTTCGGGCAGTGAGCTCAGTGAACAGCGGAACGGTCTTTTGGACGACACGTGTGACCACAACGCTCACGGCCGGAGCTTCCGACGGCCCCGCTGCCTTCACGTTTTGCTTTTCGTTTCCGCAACCCGTCAGCAACAACGCCGTCGCACCCAGGCAGGCGGCCATTATCAGTGACAACTTTGGCCGCTTTGTGCGGACTTTCGATGAAAAACTCATAGCGCTCCTGACGAACAGACAGAGTATCTGTCCGGCCGGAACGATGCGCCCGGTAACAGTCACGATCCACAATTTCTTCAGCTTCTTCAGCCCACAAGATGAACTTTCCCTTAGCGACCCTCAGTCGTTCAGTGCCCCGAACTGCGGGTTGCGAGATAAAAGTTATAAACCCACTCCCTCAAGAAGCGAATCGTTTGATTCTGAAAGTGGCATCGTGGACGGTTGGAGAGTCATAGGTATGCTCCCGCCCGCCACATCCGCCAAAACTGACCACCCCAACGTAGCGCACGATTGGACAACCAAAGAGGAGCATATGAAATCAGTTCTCATTCCAACCACCTTCATCGTTCTTGCGGCCGGATTGCAGGCACAGGCCCCGGCAGGGTCGACTGTGAAACCTGCAAGTGGTGACACACAGAGCATGTCAGACCATGAGAGGAACACCCAGGCTTACATTCAGCTGCTCCGATCCGACATAAAAAAAACCAAGTCTCAAGTCATGGGTGAAGTCATGAACCTTGATGCACAAGACTCGGCAAAGTTTTGGCCAGTTTACAAAGAATTTGAAGCGGAACTCACAAAGGTTGGTGACCAGGTGACCGATGCCATACGCACCTACGCCGACAATTACGACAAGATGACTGACCCCATGGCGGATAAGCTCGCGAACAAGGTGCTGAGCGTCGAACAGCAGCGAAATGTCTTGAAGAAAAAGTATTATGATCGCGTCAAGAGTAGCATGGGAGCCGTCACGGCAATGAGATTCCTTCAGATAGAGAACCAGTTGGAACGTATTCTGGATCTCCAGATCGCGGCACAGCTTCCGGTTGCGGACGTTCCGCGTTGACCTGGCGTCGCGCGCGGGGTCATTTTTTCACGGGATACTTCTTGAAGAGATTCTCAGCCGACTTTGAGATCTTCTTCTGCCCGTCGCCTTCCAGGTTTTTGAGATCTTCCTCGGCCACACCAGCCCAGGCGGACTTTTTTAACTTGGCGTCGATCAGGTTGACGATCAGCGCTCCTTTTTGATTGTATCTTCCCATGGTCGCGACGGGCGTGCCGAAGTAGAAGTCGGGACCTGGCATGTACACAGCCTCGACTTGCGGAACGGAATGCGTAGTTATGCCCGTGGCCACCTGCAAATCTCCTCCTTCAGACACCTCCGTGAGGCCGAGTTGCTTCAACTCACGATTGACGGCATCCTTAATGATTGGCGTCAGGACGGGATCGTTTTCAACCAAACCCGTCTTCCTTAGGACTCGTGTGGGTAGCCACTGATAGGTCTTGTATTTAGAGAGGTCGATGCCTGGAGCTGCGTGTGCTTTAGCTTTACCCGCATGTATTGCCGGCGGTGCGGCAAGCGCTAGTACAACCAGCAAGACGCTCTGTCTGAGGGCCTTAACGTAATTCATTGAATTCGATCCTTACTTCTCTTAGTTGGACGAAGCGACTCTCTTCCACTTGCTGTCAGGGTCAAACTGCTGGCCAGCCTATCAATGCGAAGCCTGTAAGTAACCCTCCCTGCACGCGGTAATCGCGCGCTCCATCGAGAGCTGCGGGGTGCTTGTGCGAGCAACGTCTTGACGTAGTAGCCTGCGAATGGTCGCGCCTGTTCATCCGGTTGCTCGGTGATTGCTGCGTCGGCTATATCTGGGCCGACAGGAGTTTCATCGTCACCGTTCCCGGTCGGCCAATACAGACCGTCCCTCTTTCCGGGCGAACTGCGTATCCTCTCCGCGACCGCGGGAACACCGTCGGGAGTCCGGCTCGTCCGGAAGTACTCTAGCGGTGCGTCAACGCAATCACTACAGAAATCGATGACTATCGAATCATTCCTGGCTGCCTCAACATTTGCGGCCGGAGTGCTGTTCGGATGATTCAAAAGATCTGGTTGGCTCGCGGTGGCCGCTGCCGACGCCAGAGTTGTGGTCTCGGACGCTACGCCGCATAACAACGTCAAAACTAGCGCAGAAGAATCCAATGTCCGACCCACATTCACCTCCTGCCGACTCGGTCGACTCGCACTCAGGGACGGCGTCCAAAGCACTGAGTCAAAACACTCGATTGGGTTGTCGGACAGAACAACTCGCCGAAACCTGGTCAGGCCCTGAGAAGGCAGTACTCACCTGTAGAATGATGACTTGGAGAACTTGGAGATCTAGATTATGTTCATGCCATTTTGATGAACAAGGCGAGTAGGGTGTCATTCCGCAGTGGCTGCTTGGAGTAACTCTCTTGGGCGGCGTCGAAGAAATCGGTCATGGAACCTCATTCAACGGCGAAGACGCCTTGCAAGCGTAGGTGCTGGGCTTCGCTTCAATGTTTCCAATCAGCCGCTTGCTTTTTGAACCCCGTCATGACATTGCCTCATCTGAGTTCTGCGTAGGGAGTATGATCTAGAGGAGGCGCCAATGGGCCAGGTTTCGCAGTTATGCGCTCGCGGTACACGGTGGGGAATTTTTGCCCTCGTGATCTGCGTATTAGGGTCGCAATCAATTCTGCATGCGCAGTCGGGCGATACCAGTACGGGAGAAGTTAGCGCATTCGGCGGAGGCGCCTTCGGTCTGGGAACCCATCCAGTGGTTGGAGGAAGTTCGGGTGTATCGTTCTCAAAATATGGAATTGGCTTGATCGAAGTTGCCTTTTCGCCGCTCGGCGAAAACACGCTGCGTCACCGGACCGGCCCCAGCGCGGAAAACTCCAGATTGTTCGACTTCAATGGTAGCTTTCACATTCGCATCCCCGTTCGGCGGCGTTGGGCCCCTTACGGAATCGTAGGCGGCGGTCTTCTATTCGATTCGTTTCGCGTCATTCCCACTCTTCCGCCTGACAACGGCGGGACAGGAATGCCAGTTCCGCCGTCGCCGACGATCGCGGTTGAAGAATTCAATTTCGGGTTCCATACGGGAGCAGGCCTCCGGTACTACATTCGTGAAGATTGGGGCATTCGCCCTGAATTTAAAGTCATTATCAGCAACCGCACGTACACTCGCTTCACTATAGGCATTTTTGTCAACGTGTCATCGGACTGGTTGTGAGGCTGGACTGTAGCGTTGTCTACTGGAGCTTCGCCGGCGGCCTCCGACGCAGCGATCTTCTTGAGAATTTCTGAATCTGAAAAAGAAACGCTGCCTGCCCGGCGATCCAAATGTCGCGTCAGGATTCCGCTTGCCGTGAAATCTTGTGCACTGGAAGTCTCTTAGTCCTCCCCAGAATGAACAAAGTAGTGTCCAATCATGCGGCAAATTACCATATGCGTATCTTCGACGTTGCCGGCGTGCGAACCTGGAACCAGAATTGCCGTATCGGACATGGCTGCTAACTTGTCGTCGGCCCATCCACCAATGCAAATGGTGCGGCAACCGATGCGATTCGCATATTGAAAAGCCTGAAGCACAGGACGCGAGTTGCCTGAGGCGTAAATGCCTACCACGACATCGTCCGGGCTGGCGACATTCTTCAACTCGTCAACGATCGCGGCATCGTTGAGCATGTAGTCGCCCGTCGTATTGGTTGAAGACAGTTCATCACAAATTACAAATATGCGGAATTTCATGCTGCGATTGACGTTGGACGCTCTCACCATGTCACAGAGGAGACGGGAAGCGGCAACAGCGTTGCGGCCGCCCGCACAAACAAAGATACAGCGACCGCGCGCGCGGGCTTCCCGGAAGATTTCGACAATCTGATCGACGGCGCTGAGGTCGATGCTCTTGAGTGCGGTCAGCAACTCAGCTCTGTATTGCTCCAGATACTTCATAGCCCACCAGCGCTTAACGAATCGCTCTGCGACGGAGAGCGGTACCGGCTGCGTAGCGTGATTGACAGAATCCGCACTGCGATACGGGAAGATGACGAAGGTGGCAGCCTAGCTGCAAATCTTATTCATAAATCAGGCGCCAGCCCGATTCGCCAAAAAATAAGCCTTTCATTGTTGTGAGCGCATCTCGCGCGCTATAGGACGGATCAACTCAGCGTTGAGTGGAGCGCTTTGTGTGTACCTGCCGGAAACCGAAAACAACATACGGAAGGCAAGCTCATTACTTGCTTCGATACAAGCGTCAGCCGGGCAATCACGTTCTATTGGATCGTGACGTCGATCCTCTTGTGATACAACACGGCGGCATATCTAGTCTCGTCCTGTATTGCTGGCCAACGAAAAGGTGATCTCAATGCGAAGAAATCTGGCTTGTTCCGCTACGGCTGCGATCGTGTTCGCCGCATTCGCTTCTGGAAGTGAAAGCTCGGCGACCTGCAAAGTGTTTGGGCTGATCTTTGGCGTCGATCCCATAGGCGGAACGCTGCTCCTGAAAGACGAAGGCGGATACCTGAAGACCGTACGATTGCCGTCGGGAATCATCATTTCGAAACTGCCCGTTACGCCGGGGGGGCAGATCACAAAGATAGGTACGACGGACCTGAACACTGGAGATCTTTTATGCGCCCAGGGCGGCGATGAGGGCGCGGCGCCGCAACTCTCGGTAGTAACTCGCGCTGATCTTCACCGTGCCCAGTCTAACTTCCTGGTCCGATGGCAACGTGACAGCCTGTACGGAAAGCTTAGCTCCATCGATGCGCCTGGACGTACGATGGTGATGACACCACTGCCGCCGTGGGCGGGGGACACACCGATACGCGTGTCACTACCTGCGTCTATAAAATTAAGAGCGGCCCCGCCGAATGCACGCCACATCTCCGAGTCCACGTCGTTTGCCCTCGAGGATCTGCAGCCCGGAGAGACGGTCTACGTACGCGGTATCCGATCGGACAACGGCTCGGACATGGCTGCGTCCCTCGTACTAAGAGGCGGATACAGGGGTATCTTGGGTACACTCATTGAGGTTCAGGTACTCTCATCCACGCTCCGGGTTCGCGAGTTCGGCACGGACGAAACGCTCAGCATCAAAATGACGCCGGGAGAAACATATAGAACCACGGAGAATCTGAAAAATCCTATGCGAGTCGAGACTGCGTCCGGCGTCGTACTCGCACCCGTTGGGCTTGCTGACCTTCAAACCGGGGATGCGATTCTTGTAATTGGAAAGACCACGAGCACAACCGCGGCTGAGGGTCTGGTGGCCGTAACAAAGTTCGGAACATTCGGCGTAGCGCCGGAAGACCCGAATGAGCGTGTATCGTGGCTGCTCGCCAAGTGAAGCTCGTCATCCAGGGTACTCACTCTCAGTGTCTCGATCACCGTCTTTCCGGTGCTTGCTGCTGTCAATTCTCATTCATTGACTTGGATGCGAACAGACTCGAAACAGCTTGACGGTCGCTCAATCGCCGAAGCAAATGCCTAAGATCCGTGACACGAGGACAGCCTCGCAGTCGATCGGGACAGACTTCAATTGCGTGACTGCGTCCTCCAGAGGTACGAACTCAAGCTTGGGCGGGTTCAGCGCAACCATCACGCCGTTCATGCCTCGATGTAAAGCATATACGGCGCCGGCGCCAAACCCGAGTCCCAATATGCGGTCTTGTGCGTTCGGCGATCCGCCGCGCAACAGGTGACCGAGAACGACGCAACGCGTCTCTAGTCCAGTCAGTTTTTGTAGTTCATCGGCGACCTGTTCGCCAATACCGCCCAGCCGTTCAGCCCTTCCTGGTTCACGGCTCTTGACGGCTACCTCTCCGCCTGCAGGTTTCGCTCCTTCTGCAACGACAACCACGGCGTGTCCACGGGAACCCATGACCGTGCGCACATGATCCGCTACTTTGGAGGTATCGTAGGGGATCTCCGGGAATCAAGATAGCGTCGGCTTGCCCAGCGATACCGCAGTGCAGCGCAATCCAACCTGCGCCCCGGCCCATCACTTCTATGACCAGAATGCGGCTGTGAGCCTGCGCCGTTGTGTGCAGCCGATCGATGCATTCCGTTGCAAAAGACACCGCCGAAGAGAACCCGAACGTCGCAACCGTCGCACGGAGATCATTGTCGATTGTCTTGGGCACACCGACAACGCGCAGTCCTTTCCTATGAAGCTCGAGAGCAATTGTAAGGCTACCGTCCCCTCCAACAGAGACATGCGCATCGAGCTTGTGTCTTCTCGAAGGCATACATCACCTCGCTGGACCGATCGACTTCCCGAGTGCTTCCATCGGCTGACCGCTCAAGTGCGCGGAACGGATTCCCACGATTAGTGGTACCGAGAATGGTGCCCCCGAGATGAGCGATGTTTTTAACTTTCTCCACGATCGAGCTCGATCACTCCTCCGTCGGGATATTGTTCCGGATAGAGCAGCCCGTTGTATCCCTCACGGATACCGAAGACTCGCCAGCCCACTCTGGCTGCGGCGTGTACGACAGCGTAGATTACTGCGTTAAGCCCTGGCGCGTCTCCGCCTCCGGTCGATGATGCTGATTCGTTCGATCGGTTTGTTCATTCGGCTTTCCCGTGAGTCGCGCCGTGCGGAAACCGTTCAATATGCGTGGCCGGCTGGCTGGACACGATCATCTCCACAGCCTGAGCAGGGGAATCGGTCACGAATGCAAAGCCAGTGTCTTCAGCGGCAGATGGCGCCTTCCTGAAGCATGTCGTACATCAGTTCAATAAGATTATTCCAAAAGGCAGTACCGATCAGGATCAGCGGAAACGGCCCGATCTTATGGCACTGAATCAGCGTGGCTGCTTCGAACATCTCGTCCAGAGTGCCGAAGCCCCCGGGCATACAAACGAACGCGCACGAGTATTTGACCAGCATCACTTTGCGTGCAAAGAAGTAATTAAAACTCACAACGTCGTCAACGTAAGGATTCGGTTTTTGCTCATGTGGCAGGACGATGTTGCAGCCGACACTGACGCCATTCGCCTCTTTCGCGCCACGATTCGCCGCTTCCATCATTCCGGGGCCGCCGCCTGTGATCACTGCAAAACCGGCACGGGCTAACTCGCGGCCGACTTCCACGGCGAGACGATAGTTTTCGCTTCCTCGCCGAAACGTGCGGATCCGAACACGGTTACGGCCGGTCCGAGTCCGTATAGCCGTTCGAACCCGGTCGAAAACTCTTGCATGATGCGATCCAGACGTTCCCTGCTCCCGGTCGGGCGTTCGGGTGACCTTCAGAAACTCGCGTTCTCCATCCAGTCGGCGTAATAGCATGTCCCGTGGGTGTCAATTCGTAATTCGGCGGCCCTCCGCTTCCACCGCGATGCCAGGTTTCCTGCCACCGCTCAAGCTTCGCTATGCGATTTTTCTCGATCTCAGATTCGGTCATATGGTTCCCGAAGAATCGGTTAGATCCTTAGATCGCCAAGAATTATTGTCACTATGTCGAATGGCCCTGAGTTACCATCGAGTCGAACATCGCAAATGACGCACAAAGCGGCCTCCAGATGTGGATTGGCCGCTTCGACGTGCACTTGATCAGACCTGGATGAGCGGTCTGTTAGCCACTTATCGCGTGACTTGAATCGTAACGTCATCCTGGCTCGAGTTCCCATCTGCCGACATGACAACCCGAGCGGCTCCCCCCGGCGTCGCGGCAGGTATCACCACATTTACCTGATAGGTGCCGATCAAACCCGGCGCTGCTCCGGCATACATAACCTGCGCGGCCCGGCCACCAATAACGGCGGAAACTTGCGCCGTCACCGTAGACAATGGATTGGCGGGAGCGGGGTTGCCTGGCGGAACGGCAGGATCGAGCGCCCCAGTCCCGTCGCAAACAGCTGAATGATAGTGCCCGGAGGGGCGCCTCGGGAGCCGTTGGTCGAACCATCGCCGTTTAGTGAGCCATCCTGATTGACCGCTTTGGCCTGTCCTTTACCACCGGCCTCATAAGTGAACAATCCGGGTTTAACCGAAACTACAGGAAGTGGAACATTTGTGGTGGTCCCGGCGCTTGAATTGACTTGGACTTCGTAGTCGATCCGGCGGTGAGAGCCGGAGCCTGCACGGCGACCAAAGTATTGGACACATAAAATATTGGAGCCGCCACACCATCAAAAGTCACGGTAGTGCCACCCAGGCTTGTAGGAAGGCGACCACCCGGGGCCCGCATGCCGTTAACCGGCCCGAGATTTGCTCCAAAGATCGAAACCTGGTCACCGGGTGCGACAGTTCCGTTTTGAAAGCTCGAGGTACTGACGATGGTGTTCGGACCGATAACTGGCGGCCCGATCGATGTGCCCGTAATCGTGATCGAGAAACCATTCAGACTCCCGTTTGACCGCTGCCATTATTCTCCACAACGAGACGCCAATAGCCGAAGAGATCTGACCGTTAGCATTCGCGAGCGGTTCGTTGCCCCTGAATGGGCCGCGACCAGCTTCCGTCGGACAAGTGTCAGCAAATCGGCTCGGTCCGGCATCATCGAACGTCGTGTCGATATTCTGCAACCCGGAGCAGTTGCGTTCCAATAGCCGAATGCGTGTACCGGCAGCCGAGAACATATATACGTTAAGGTCGCCTACGCCGCTGAATTGCACTTGAACGGCGGCTGTGACTTTAGTAATCGCAATAGCTCTCGGAACAAAGATTGTAGCAACGCTTACAGTGTCCCAGTCATCCGGGTAAACAGGGATCGGCAAACCGCTGTAGGTGTAAGTAAATGTCTGCGCCTGAGCAAAGAGGAGAGGCGCCACCGTCAACATGCTCAAAAGAGTCTTCTTCATTATGTCTGAGCTCCTTACCTACGCCGCGTGTCTTACCAAAAGGCGTTGGTACAACCTCGATGCGAATCGTTCGGTGAAGACTCAGAATATCGGAACTGCATCTAAACCACAGTCCAACTATTACTGGCCGATTGTTTTTCAATATGTCACGCTATTCGTTCGTGAGCTGTATAGGGCAGTGCGACACATGATACTGCCGCCGATACTTCCGGTAGCAGCAGTTTGCAGATCAGATGAATCACATGTTCTGCGTGTCATACCAATATTCATGAATGCGCGTTCTGAAAGGCTGCGCCTGCCAATTGGTCCCCTAGAACGGCCCGTGCAAGTCGCCGTGCTTCGCGGTAATGCAGCAACCGCTCTCGGCTCTTTGCAGCAGAAGGAAGGTTTCTACAACTGCCATAGCTCTTACGTAATCCATCACGTGCCGAGTAGATGGGACAGATCATGCCTGATCTCCCGGTGCGCTGTGATCGCTGCCGCTGCCTTTCTGGATGGTCTGTCGTAATCACTGCGGTGCAATTCTGCTAGTTCGTACACCGGGCACAAGTCAGCGGAACATCCATTGCAATCCGCCGTTCGGAACTCACCAATGCATATCAGCCATACAGAGCGCCGGTCGGCGAGCACCTCCAATTCGGTTCATAATCGGCTCGCCAATGTTCTATTGCACGGCGCGGAGGTATGCCATGAAGGAGTGTTGTTATCTCCCGATTCCTACCTCCGTCTGCCTCTGGATACATCTTCTCGTTTCGACTCGGCATTGATGCCTACGAACACGCTTCAGGGTAAAGCATGCTTATTGCGAGAGTACCGTGTGCAATATTCCTGGTCGCCACATAAGGCTGGCACTGAGAAGACAGGCCGCCCGAGGATGGAGATGATTTTTTGCGGCGATGCTTGCAGCCTATCGAAGAGGAGCAGCGGAAACTGCAGGCGTTAACTACTCGCGGCTCGTCTACCCACACTCGAGAAAGAGGTGAGCTTGACAACACCAATGCCGCCGGAGAGGTTATGTCACCTGATCGGTGTCAGCCGAGCCGGGGTTCTATCGATG
The DNA here is from genome assembly GCA_963825845.1 of Bryobacteraceae bacterium. Taxonomy (GTDB): domain Bacteria; phylum Acidobacteriota; class Terriglobia; order Bryobacterales; family Bryobacteraceae; genus DASQDN01. Next base: position 70,529 of record CAWGVL010000075.1, read on the forward strand.
CCGCCGAGCTCCGGAGGGATCTCGACTGCGACATCGACCTGCAAGACGAGATCCCGCAGATTGCGCTGGAGGGCCGAGGTACAGGTGACGATGTGCGAGGAAGGCACGGCTGTCGGCGATGGGCGGTCAACCACCAGCACGTTCGGCGAATCCAATCATGCGCGGGACAACCGTTGGTTTGCGTCGGCGACGGTTAATGATGACGACAGATTCTAACTATGGCCTGCCGGTGTACCGAACCTCTCCGATCAGATGGAACTGCCATCCATCAATCAACTCTGGGTCACCTATGTTACTTACATTTGGCTGGAGACTGAGTTTGTTGATCTGGCGGCAACACTGGACGTTTATTCGCGCAGCGTAATCGGCTGGGCGCTGGATCGTACGTTGGACGCCAGCCTGGCAGAGGGGCGGTCGACATGCCTCAAGATAGCGCCTAGGCAAGCATCATTTAGGTTCACTAGCGGGATGGTGCAGGATCGTACGCACAGTAAAGCATTAACCAGCCACCGTCGAGGGAGAGCGCCTCCTCACTTAGAACCAGAGTGAAAGCGTTCGTGCGGGGTGGCAGCGCTGGCGTTCGTCGCCCCTTCGGTTCGCATCTGTCGCATGGGTCGGAATTCCATCAGCAGAATGCGAATGCTGAGAACCGTTATCCAAGAGGGGAAATCAGCAAGATCCACGGCCAACTAGTAACACTCAGCAGCAGCACAGCCGCGCAGGCGAAGCCAGAATAAGCGACCCAGCGCGGGAGGATCCCTGTTCGAGTTACGATGGTGCTGGTCGAGACCATGAAGACGCCCGCCATTTTGACCGCGAAGATATTCATCGACGCCCCAATAATCTGCCGAATGAGGTGGTAGGTCTCGCTGTGCAGCAAACCACTCTGGCCCTGGGCAACACCCTCCAGCAGGGCCCCCGCAAGCGCCGCCGAGACAAAGAGGTTCGCGACAAACAATAGGCCGCTCCCGAAGAACACGGTGGCAAAGAACTGATCTTCGAGTACCCCGAGTCGATTTCTGATTACACCCAGGAACCACAGGAACGCAATGCCGGAGAACGGAGCCAGTTGAATGGCAAATCGGGCGACGTTTCGCCGAACGGGATCCATCAACCATTCGCCGCTATCTGTTTGAACTGGGGGCACCGCGAGACGGGAGATCACGATAGTTATGCTCAATAGCAATGAAAAGATCACGCCCGCGATCGCTGCGGCCCGGGGCGGGGCAAGTGGTCGTGCTGAACTGGCCATGGCTCCTCTTAACTGCAAACGGCAGAGCCGAGATCAAAATGGATGTAACGCTACCCGGCTGCGGTTCTGGTTCTCTTCTCCAGGCGAACGAAATGGCGGTAAGCACTGACGCTCAGCAGATTGATTACTACTGCGATCACGTTCCAGACGATGACCGGCCTTGAAGCGATCAGGAGCCCATAATAGACCCACAAGATCTGAAAAACGCCAAGGATCGCTGCCATTCTCGGGTTCATGCCTGCGCTCGAACGGCGCCTGAACATGGTAATCAGGTCCGGCAGGCCGGCGAAAGTAGTTCCCATGCCGGCAACGAATCCAAAGATCTCCGATCGGCTGAACCGCGGAATCAGAAGGCTCCTGGGATCGCGCGGCACGAGGTCATCGCAGCCGCAGAGTACGATACAACTCATCAACAAGCCCGCCACGACTACTTTTTGAACTCTGTGCATACGTACCTCCGCATAGCGCTTTCGTCGATGATGCAACCGGCGCATCGGCGGGTACGAAATTTTGTACGATCATCAAACCCGATTCAAACGGGTAGCATCATAATTTTGCTAGACCGTAACATGGTCAAGCCGCATCTTGCCTGTGATGCGGGACAAGATCTTCACGCTCTTCCGAACTGAATCGGCTCCTTCGCAGTCTCCTCATGCGGAACAAGACGGCTTCCAACGCTTTATGGAGGAGTACGCGAAGCAACAGGGGACGGCTCTCGGGCTCGCCCGGAACGAATCTGCCGGCCTACACATCCAGGCGGCAAGCCCACGCGGGGAACGGGGGATGTAGCTTGCGGGTGGTCTGGCGGTTGTACCGATGGCTTTATCCTCACAGCGCCTGGGCATCCCGAGTTCATCCGAGTGACGCCGCGCGGCAGGACGAGCACAGTATCATACCTGCGATCGCACGCCGCGTTCCTAATCCGTTCAGTGTCACCGAGAATACGTTCGAGCCGCCCGAAAAGAGAGGGGCGAGTTCGACAGATGGCAATAGATGATTACATGTAGAGAGAGTCTATTCAGGCATGGGCGGCAAAGTGGCGGAATGCCGACTGTCAGCAACTGACTGTTCACTCAATGTCGAATCAGATTCTGATCGCTAGCTGAGTTCAGAATTCCGGCACCATTAAAGGATCCACCGGACGCACGATAACTTGCTATTCACGACATCACGTACATCGAGGCTCATAGGAGCTGCTGAGTTCCAGCTGAACTGTCTTAGGCGGCGAATTCCTGATCCCTGACTTCGTATAGGACTTGCTGCACATTGTTGCGGTTTGGCCGACTTACGAGAACGATCCGAGTGGAACGATCTGCTTGTCTGCGTGAAGTTCGCACCGCCGCTAATGGCGATGGCCGACCTACCGCATCAGTCTCCGCACAGCCGGACGGGTACACCCGTTACACTTCCGAACTGGACAATCGATGCTTTCACGATGGCGTTGATCATACGCGTGCCCATGCCGTCCACCTCGAGCCGGCGGCTCCGGAGCTCGAGAAGGTCATACGACAACCGCAGCAAACGTCTGAACCTAACTGGCTATTTCAGGCCAAGCTGTACTAACTTCACCGTGACAGTGATCGGTGGCTGTTTACTCGCCAGCAGTGCCGGTGGGCGTTCTCCAACTCGTTCAGGCGTCTGACTGATTGCAGACGCGATCGCTGGAATTAACTTCCCGTATCGATTCGCGGGGGACCCCGAAAGGTTGCGAATCTTCGACCCGGCCGCCTGCCGTGCACGCGTCGTCTCGGTGATAACGCCTACTTCACGCTGCGTCAGAACTCAAACCGCGCAACGAATTGGAGTTGGCGCGGCCGGAAACCATTCGCCAAACCGGTGACCTGACCGAAGCTCCCACTTCCAAACAGAAATTCCGCGCGATCAAAACGAGTGCGATTGGTGACATTGAAAGCCTCCATTCGCACCTGAATCCGTTTGTTCTCGCTAATGAGAAACTGCTTTCTCAGACCCACGTCAACGTTTGCTATGCCCTGCGAATTCACGCCTTCGAGGTAGCGAGGTGTGTTACCCGGCTGCTGGTCTCCGGGATCAGAGAAGCAGGAGGTATCAAGCACGGCGATACCCGTGACGGCCCCATTCAAGAGCGCCGCCGCTGCATCGTGAAAGCTTACACCGGTGTTTGGATTCGAGCACGTCATATTAGGACGCTGCCGGCCGCCTGAGATCCGGTTTTGGGCCATTTGGATATGAACCGGCTGTCCGGATTGAAACGTCATGTTCGACGAAGCTGACCACCCACCAATGACACCATCAAGTACCTTGTTCATGTTGTTCCCGATCAACAGACCGCGGCCCACAGGAATCTGCGCAGTCAGTGCGGACGCAAAGCGGTGTGTCGCATTATTCGCGCTCACAGTGTACTCCTGGCTCAGCCGGTCCAGCTCCTGAGGGCCACCGTCTCCGAGCCAGCCAACCCAACCGTTAGCTCCCGATGAACTATTGTCAGTGGAGCGCGCCAGAGTATAGCTTCCCTGGATCGTGAAGTACTGCCCACTGCGCTTCTGAAAACGCAGTTGAAGGGAGTTGTACCGGGAAAGCGCCGTTTGCAAGGGCAAGCCCGAAAAACTGCCGTCGAACTGCGGGTAAGGCCGCAGCAGATTTACGAGCGGAATTTCGGGATCGTTGTACCGCGAATCAGGCTCGTTGAAGATTGCATTCGGCCCGGAGAACAGGGGCTGGAATGGATTCGGTACAGGGCTGTTCAACTGCCGTGTCGTGTAATGCACGCGTATGTCCGACGGAATAAAATTCCGATTTCTTGTGCCCGCCGCGAAGCTGCCCCAGGGCAGGTGAGTGCTGCGGTTGGCTGAATAATCGGCGCTGACTACGAGATCACCCGGCAAGAGTCGCTGGATACCAGCGCTCCACTGATAGATTTCCGCGTTCTTGTTCAGCTCGTAACTCAGATCGCCGTTGTTTGCGAACCCCCACATTGCAAGGGGGCCGTACTTATTCCCTTGCGGCGCCGGCAAACCGGCCGGGAAAGGATTTGACAATGTTGCATATTGCGTCTGGTAGTTATCTTTCGTGAAGTAGGACACCGCGTTCTTGGAGTAAGGGGGACCCGTGTACTGGAAGTTGGTCTGCATATTCGCACCGTAATACATGCCGGCGCCGGCCCTGATCACGGTTTTCGTATCCCAACTGTAAGCCAAGCCCAAGCGCGGCGCGAAGTTGTTCCGGTCGATCGGGAGAGTGCGCCGCCCGTCCACGGGATAAAGGGTAATGCCCTTGATTGCGCCGACTCCTGGAACTGTAACTCCAGCGGGTGTGCTGAAATCGGCAAAAGTCGAGCGGTCAAAACGCTCGGTGTAGGGCGTGCTCCATTGATAACGAAGCCCGACATTGATCGTGAGTTTTGAATTGACCTTCCAGTCGTCCTGAACGTAAAAGGCCGTTTCCTTGGACTTGTCGGCGACCGGAGGTTTAATACGAAGCTGACCGTCGGTACCCCAGCCAAGCAGCAGGCTCGCGAACGAATCGCCTTGGGTCACCTCTCCGTTCCCTGCCACCTCATTGGTCACGTCCTGTCCGAAGGTGAAAAGCCCCGTCGGATTGTCGGGCTGCCAAAAGTTATTCCAGAAAATACGCTGTTCGCCTCCGAATTTTAACGAATGCGCTCCCTTGACCCAGGTCAGACCCGAAGAATACGTCAACAGCAAATGCGTAAAGTTCGTGTCCACGCAGCACTGGTCATAGAGGTTGCTGTACGTATTGGCAAAGCTCATGGTAGGCATGCGCGCCAGCCCGTTATTGATGAGATAGCTGGGAAAACCTGCCTGGGTCAAATCCGGATAGTTCGTAATTCCCGGAGCGTCAGCACGGTCCATTCCGATGCGGCCGTTGTAAACAAGGGTCGGCGAGATCGTCCAGCTATAATCCATGGCGGCGTTGTGCACATTGGTTTTGTAGAGGTACGAATCCTCAACGAAGGTTTCCTGCGTTGGGCTGTTGTTGTTCAGGTTGCTATATCGGATGCTTCCCCGGTTGTTCTCATTAAACTGATGATCGACCTTGGCGTCGAGTTGATATTGCGAAGCGCTAGATTGAACGTTGCGCCGGAAGTTGTTGTAGTTCGTGCCGGTTTGGCCAGTCACGTTGGGTTCCGGGATGAAGGCGAGGAATTTCTTGGCGACCGGATCGATCATGTTCTCCGGAATCTTGTTATTGGGGAACGGCTGTCGAGTGCCATCCTCCGCTACAATGCGTGGATTGTAGATTGTGACCGGAGCGAGGTTGCCGTCATTGTCGAAGGTCTGGGTTTGCGAAAAATCTCCGGCACGCTGCAAGGCAGTGGGAACCGTCGCGACCACCTGATGCGACCCGATATCGCGGAGCTTTTCGAAATCGAAAAGGAAAAAGGTCTTATTTCTTTTGATCGGGCCGCTGATCATACCGCCATACTGATCGTGAACGAGCGGTGGTTTCGGCTGGCCGGCAGCATTACTGAAGAAGTCGTTCGCGTTGAATGTATCGCGCTGACCGAAATACCAACCGGAGCCGTGGAAACCGTTGCCGCCTTGCCTCATCATGATGTTGATGACTGTGCCGCCGTTGTTGCCATACTCGGCGGAGAAGCTGTTGTTCTCCACCTTGAACTCCTGGATCACCTCCACGGATGGTGTGTAGTAAACGTTCGAGTTTCCCCCCTCACCCTGCTCAGGGGCGCTGATCGGCGAGCCGTCAAAACGGACTTCGGCAGTCGCGTTGCGCTGACCGTTCGAGACGAAGTTCGTACCAGAGGGGTAATTGTCGCGGCTTCCGCTTCCCGCCGATTCGGTCACGCCTCCCGAGAGGAAGACGAGGCCGAAGTAGCTGCGTCCGAACAGCGGGATGTCACGAGTGTATTGGCCGCTTACGATTGTGCCAATTGCTGCGCTCCCGGTGTCGAGGACTGGAGGCGCTTCGGAAATCGTGACGGAGCTTTCCACGCCTGAGACTTGGAGAGTGAAGTCGATAGTCGTGTATTGACTCACACCCAGTACGATGTTTGTTGATTCCGCTGGGCGGAATCCAGCCATCTCTACCCGGAGCACATACGTAGCTGGGCGCAAGCCGTTGAAGATATAGGTTCCGCGGCTGTCAGTCTGGGTAGAACTGGAGATGCTGGTCGAAACATCGGTGATTGCTAGTTTTGCGCCCGGTACTACGCCACCGGCGGCGTCGCGGACTTCGCCGCGGATCTGACCCTCAAAGCTCGCCTGACCGAAGGCTACCCCATGAAGCGCTAGCGACGCGACGAGAAGCACAGCGGCTGAAATCCTTATCTGCAGACAGCCAAGTCTCATCATTTGTTTTCCTTGCGTAGGCTTTACAAACGGCTTAACGATTTGCGTCAGTATAAACCTGAGTGGCAATGCAAGTCAATGTTTGGCCGAAAAGCGAAAGCATCGGAAACTTTCGGTTGTTTTGTAGATCAACCGCGAAGAAGTCCCTTTGCCTTTCGGCGGGTTTCGATTGTCTGGGAGTTGTGTCAAAATATGCTTGCGGTAGGGCCTGTGATTTGGACTGCTTACGATGTGCAACCTGATAGCCTGTAGCCTTGTTCTCGGACTCGTCGGCCTCCCTCTACTGGCCGAAATCAGTGCCGCTGACGAACGACAAATTGCGTTATGGATAATCCGGCGCGGCGGGCAAGTAATGGTCCAGGGAGTCGAAGAGCCGATCGGGAATTCCTTCGATTTGCCCGACCGTGACTTCCATATCGTGATGGTGGATCTGCACGGCACTATCATCGAGCCGAAGCAGCTTCAAGAAGTCAGCAAGCTGGAGCATGTTCGCGAGCTATATATACCGGCGCGCGTTTGGAGTCCAGTTAGCGATGTGAAGGCGCCGTTCGCCGATGAATCGTTCGAGTACTACCAAGGAATGAAACGCCTCGAAACCTTCAGCGCCGGCCTCACGACGTTGGCGTGGCTCGATATCGGCGATGAAGGTGTGAAGCGTTTGGCTCCTCTGACGCAGCTCAAACACCTCCGGCTCAATAACACTACGATCAAAGATCCTAAGTGTTTTGAAGCGCTGGTCAATCTCGAATCCCTGGACTTGGGTGATTCTTACGTCGTCAACGATTCGCTGGCTCCGCTGGCACAGATGAAGAGTCTGAAGCATCTGAACCTACTCGGCACGCTGGTGACGGACGATGGGTTGAAGTATCTGGAAGACCTCACCAGCATGGAAGATCTGGACCTGTATGGGGTCAAGATCACGGATGCCGGTGTCGCGTATCTTCAAAAAATGTCCCGCCTGCGGCGACTGAATCTCCTCGGCAGCCAGGTGACGGACTCCAGCGCGGAGATCCTTTCGCAAATGACGGAACTGCGGGAACTCAACCTTTACCGCAGCCGAATAACCGACGCTGGTCTAGCCCGACTCCAATCACTTAAGAAACTGGAGACACTCGACCTTCGCTACAGCGGCGTGACGGGCGCGGGCGTGCGGGCATTCCAGGCGGCTGTCCCAAATTGCCGGATCGATTTTGTTGATTCGGCCCCGCGCAATCTGACCAGCAAGCGAGCGGCTGCACCAACGGCACGAAACGACCGAGCCATTGGCGAGTGGCTCCAGTCGATCGGCGCCCAGATCCGGAGCGTTCAAGGGAGGATCTACTCGATCAAGCTGGCTCGAGTTCCGTTTGACGACCGTCAGTTAGAAGCACTCGAAAGCCTTGCTCGCCTCGAAAAGCTAGACCTTGAAGGCACCGACATTACCGACTTGGGTATGGGAACAATCGGAAAGCTCGCGAATCTCCGCGAACTTGACTTGAGCTTCACATCCATTTCGGATCGGGGCTTGGCGCAATTTAGTCGTCTGAGAAACCTACGCCGGCTGAAGCTCGCCGGCCTGCGGGTCAGCGGGCTGGGACTTGCACACCTGCTGGGGTGCAGTGAGCTTCGCGAATTGGACCTGACGTCTTCGCCCGTAACAGACGAGGGCGCGGCCTTCCTCGGCGGCATCAAGAGTTTGGAGCGGTTGGCGCTTGGCTATTCCGATCTCACAGATGCAGGAATCGAATCGATAAGCAAGTTGCCGTCGCTCTCCGTGTTGGACCTTCGGGGTGTCGACGTCAAAGACGTTGGCGTAACCCGGATTTCAGCCATGAAGAGTCTGCAGGAATTGAACCTGGGCGATGGACGATTTACAACCAAAGGTTTGGCGCAACTGGCGACGCTTCCGCGCCTGGAGCGGCTCTTTCTTGCGCGCGTGCGGTTGAAAGAGGAAGATCTCGGCGTTCTCGGCGAAATGCGTGCGCTGCGATCGTTGACGCTCGATTATCTGCCCGTGACAGACAAGACTCTGGAATCCTTGAAGAGTTTGCCGGCTCTCGAAGAATTGAGCTTAGACAGCACAAACATCACGGATCGAGGCGCGGAAATATTAAAACAGATGCCGACGCTGCGACGGCTCGACATCTATCACACGCCAGTCTCGAAAAAGGCTCATGAGGCGCTGCAGGCTGCGCTGCCGCAGTGCCGGATCGTCTACGACGATCAATCCGCGTCCCCGAACCGGCGCGTCGCTCATGGTGAGTGAAACATGTGGAAATGGCGGACGATCCTCCTGATTTGTTGCGCGCTCCCGTCCTTCGGCTTGGATACGAATTGGATCACGAAGCTGGGCGGAAAAGTCCAACAGGATTCAGCCGGCCGAATCGTGGCGGTGAATCTCCGCGGTAGTTGGATCGCTGACGTCGATATGATCGAACTGGCCCGCTTGCCGGACCTCGAGCGTCTGGACCTCTCGCACACGCGAATCACCGATGAAGGAATGATGAACCTGAAACCGGCCCCCAAGATCAGCGAGCTTAAATTGTTCTACGCGGAATGGATCACCGATCAGGGAATGCGAGCGATCAAGGGCTGGAAGCATCTGAAGCGCCTGGATGTACGGGGCACGCGAATCTCAGACGGCACGCTGGAAATCGTCGGCGAGCTGAACGGTCTCGAAGCTCTGGATATTTCGAATACTGAGGTGACAGACTTGGGTCTCGAAAGTCTGATCGCCTTGGACAACCTAAAGGAACTCACGCTTGGCAAAGGCCACCTGAGCATGTCGGGTTTCGCGAAAGTGCGCATGCTGCCCGGATTGACATATCTGGATATCGGTGGCGCGCAAACCTTACGTCCGGATAATCCCAACGGAAGAGCCGCAGGTTCGATGGTCCCGGAAGAGACTTTGAAGGCATTCACTGAACTCAAAGACCTCCGGGTACTGAATTTGGGATTCTCACAAATCGATGCAGACGGCCTGCGGATGCTAGGCGCGTTGGAACGCCTCGAACGACTAGGGCTGCAAGGATGTCCGCGGGTCGAAGATAGCGCTCTGGCGGAATTGTCGAAGTGGAAAGCTTTGAAATACCTGGACGTGCAGGAAGACCCGGTCAGCGAAAAAGCTTTGGCAGCGCTCCATCGAGATCGGCCGGATATGAAGGTCGTCAGCGGAGGCACTCCACCGCCCCCGCCAACTCCCTATAAGCGATAGTTGGTTCGAAGCGCTACACGAGGATTTCGGTCAACTGCCGGTTCGCCGTGGGTACCTTGCCGATACCCGCGCCGATCACGCCATCGAATAGGTTGTGTAGAGATCGCCGATCGTGCCGGCAATCTTCACATGCTGTCCATGCGCGAGCTTTTCCCGGCTACCTGCCACAAGAGCAATCATGCCGCTGGTCTTGTGGGGTCCGGCTTCAGCATGCTCGTGCACATACATGAGAACGGTATTGTCGAGCAGAGTGCGATCGCCTTCGGGAATGGATTTAAGTTTGCTGACCAGGTAAGCGAACTCTTCGACATGCCAGCGGCAGATGTCGCGAAGGATTCGTTGACCCTCCTCGCCCGTCTCGCCCGGAGCCTTTCCATCTTTATGGGTATAGTCGTGGTGGCGCGCTGCGGTATGTCCCAACCATGGGAAGCGTGCCAGACCCTGGCACTTCGTCAACATATAGCTAGCCACGCGTGTTTGTCCGGTGGCCAGAGCATAGGCGAGCAGATCGCTCTGCAGTTTCGCCACGCGTGGCCAGTCTTTCATATCAAAGTCCTCGCCCGGAGGAGTCACTTCGCGATAGTTCGGGGGTAGTTCGGCAACGGCGCGTTCGAGGTCGCGAATCGAGGAGAGATGCTCGTCCAGGCGCATTGCGTCTTCTTTCGGAAGCCCTTGGCGCAGCATCGCGCCGTCCTTCGCCAGAGCATCCAGAATGCTGCGTTTACGGTTGATCCAGCCCAAATCTTTCGCGCCGAACAGCCGGTCGAAAAGACGGTGGGGAATCTCCTCCGGCGGTAATGGCCGGTTGGGGCCGGCCCAAGTCATGTTCTTCTGAAGGGCGCCGCCGAAGGATTCCTGCGAAACGCCGATCTGCAGTGAGCGGAAGCGTGACTCTGCGCCGATCCTGGCCGCCAGAACCTGGTCGAGCGATGAGACGCTTGGTCCGGTAGAAGTCAACCGGGTACAAGTCATCAGGGCGCACAACGATTGGGGATGGCCGGCGCCGCCATAGGTATTGTCGAGGCCGCTGAGTACGAGGATGTCATCCTTGAGTCGCCCGATAGGAGTGAGACACGGAGTGATGTCGTAGTCCGCGCCGGTGGATGACGGAATCCAGTAGCGCTCCGGAATGCCGTTCCCGTTGAACCAAAGAACGAACCTCTTTTGCACCTTGTTGGTTTGTGGCTCTCGAACAGGCCCGTCGGCTGCGTACGCGGTTCCAGTGGAATTGAACATCGATACGAGCGGAGGGATGCCGACGATCACTGGCGACATGAGCGGCGGTGAGTCCGCGGAGAAAGATTCGTCGCGACAGACGTTTGCGCTTAGTGATGATTTGCGACATAGTCAACCCTTCGGGCATCTGGAAATTCTGTGCTTCGCACCAACGTGACCATCAACTCCTTGAAGCGATAGCCGGACTTGCGAAATTCTTCCAGGGCCGTGGTCAACACCGGTCGATCTGCCGGCGTATCCATGCGACCCGCCATATAACGAAAAACCTGTTTAACAACGCACGCCTGACACTGAGGTGTCTTGGCTAAGATCTCGCCAAGAGCTCTCGGGCTCGAGAACTCCGAGTCAGGGATTCCTGCGATCCAGCCCTTCGTATTCAGTTCCAAGTTAATCTCGGTTGTCTTTCCGCGCTCCCCGTCAGCAGAGCGGCCGGCGGAAAATAGAAGCTTTTGCGTCTCCCGGCGCATTCCGATTGCGTCAAATTTCTCCAGTCCGAAGCCGATCGGGTCGATTAAGTTGTGACATCCGGCGCACATCTTGTTCGTAGTATGCAGCGCTAAACGCTCGCGATTGGTTACAGGTTTGGATTGCTCGACAGGTGGAAGATTCGTGTCGACTCCGGGCGGAGGAGGTGGAACCTGCTGACAAAGAAATTGCTCCCGCACGAACAAGCCTCTTCCGGTCGGCGCCGTGTCTTCGGGTTTACTCGAGAGCGTTAGGAACAGAGCCTGTCCTATAAGGCCCGCCCGCTCGGCGTTCTCTGGAAAGTCCACCCGTTGAAAGTCGCGCGCAGGAGGCGGCACTTTGTAGACGGCGGCCAGATCCGAGTTGATGAAGCTGTAGTTCGCCGTGAACGCTTCCATGAAATTCCGGTTGTTCCAGACCAGATCACCGATGAACCGTCTGGCCTCCTCAGTCATGGATTTTGCCAGTTCTCGGCCAAAAAGAGGAAACAGGCGCCGTTCGCGCGAAGTATTCATCACGCGATCGAAGCGAAGCCACTCGGAAACAAACTCATCTACCCGGCTTTCGCCCTGGGATCTGCGAGCATGCGCCGCGTTATCCCCTCGACTCCTTCCGGAGTGTCCAATTCTCCGCGACCCGCGCGCTCCAGCAAGTCGTCGTCCGGCATTGTCGCCCAGAGGAAATATGAAAGGCGCGAAGCCTTCGCATACGGCGACCATTTCGGTCTGGGAGACTGTTCGAGCCAGAAGATGAAGCTCGGGGATTGCAGCATCGTCTCGACGACAGCTTGGGCGCCCGCGAGGAATGTCTTTTGAGCCTTGAAGATCGACTCCTGTACGGCGACTTCGGCGGGATCGAGAGGGCGGCGGAAAGCGCGTCGGCCGAATGTCTGAATAAATTGGGTCCTGCAAGCGGCGTCCGTTTCCGAGGACGGTTTGCACGGAATCAGCCCCCGGGAGTCACCACGCCGGAATGCGTTCGCCGCAAGCCGCTCTGCGGCTCGGCTATAAGCGTCCGCCAGGATTGGGGAAACAGACAACGCCTCATATTGGTTCTTGAACCCATTGACGTAGTCCTCCGTCGGGAACGCGCTCGCGGGGTCGCTGGCGTCCTTTAGAAGGTCCCGCACCGTGTTGTTGTATTGGGCGTTTGTTAGCCGCCGCAAAACGGCTTTGGGCGTTGCTCCATAGCCTCGTTGCTCCTCCTGTCGATAGCGGAGCGCGGCAGCCAGTTCCGGCCCTTGAAGACTCGCCAGATAGTCAACCCAGGATCGAAGGACCGCTTCCTGAGCGGTGCCCTTGCGGATACGCTCGCCGCCAGTGTGTGCAGTCCGCAAGGTGGGCTTCTGGAAAAGCAGCGATTTGGCGGGGTCTCCGCGATCCACGAACTCTACAAGAGATCTGCCAAACGCCTCGATTCGGTCTTTACTTGCTGCCTCCTCCGGGAAGTGCAGCCGAGTGGCCGAAGCGACACCCTCCACGTTGTGGCAGTTCCGGCAACCGGCCTTTTCCAGCACGGGGTAGACTTTGTCGGTGAATGAGGTCTGAGCGTGCGCGAGCGAGGCAAGTACAGCCAACCCCGCGAGCCACACCGCCGACCTGCCGAGATCTTTGCGCACCGATCCTTCGAGCATCTCGCTCCAGCTCAAGTATACCTGCTTTGCTGCCACTCGTTTTGCTTTCCTTCCGATTTGATTCATTTCTTTTCGCATTTAGCTTTTTGCCGTTCCGCTCAGGATAATTGAAACGTGATGTCAACAGATCTGAATCAGGAAGTCAGCGTTGTGATACTTGCCGGCGGAATGGGTACGCGGATGAAGTCGAACTTACCCAAGGTACTGCATCGTGCCGGAGGTCTGCCGTTAATTGAGCACGTGGTCAACACTGCGCAAGAGATCACCATAGCTGAGCGCATCACTATAGTCGTGGGCTCGCAGGCCGAACGTGTTCGAGACGCGCTGGCGCATCGCGGGGTGCAGTTCGCCTATCAAGCCGAGCAACTCGGGACAGGGCATGCCCTCGGCGTTTGCCACGATGTCCTGTATTCTCGATCAGGTTACGTCGTGGTGATTTACGGGGACGGACCACTTTTATCCGCAAGAACGATTCGACGACTGATCGAGAAGCAGAGAGCAGCCGGCACGGCGGCGACGCTCATCTCGGCCACACTGGACAATCCGCGCGGATATGGGCGCTTGCTTCTGGACAGCGACGGCATGGTGGTGGACATCGTTGAGGAAAAAGCCGCGACCGAAGAGCAGCGGCAAATTCGGCTTGTGAATCCCGGCATCTATTGCTTCCAATCGGACCTGCTGTGGAAACACATCGATGAGATCGGAACGAACAACCCGGCAGGCGAGTATTACCTGACCGATATGCCCGCGATTCTTCGCCGTGCGGGCTATCGCGTCGGGACACTCTACATCGAAGACACGGCCGAGCTCCTCGCGGTCAATAATCGTGTCGAACTCGCCGAGATCGACTCGGTCATGCGGTCCCGAAAAGTCAGAGACCTGCTGCTCGATGGCGTTACCGTGGAGAGGCCCGAGACGGTCACCGTCGACGCGAGTGTACGAGTTGGGATCGACTCGATCATCGGACCGTTTGCGCAACTTCTCGGCAACACACAGATAGGCGAGAACTGCACCGTTGGAGCGTGCTCGATCATTCAGGACAGCTTTATTGCGGATACTGTCGAGATTGCGCCGTTCACACTGATCGCTAATTCACGGATTGAAGCCGGAGCGAGCGTTGGTCCATTCGCGCGTTTACGAATGAACAACGTTGTCGGTGAGTCTGCGCACATCGGCAACTTCGTGGAACTGAAGAATACTCGGCTCGGCGCACGATGCTCGGCGAGTCACCTGACGTACCTTGGAGATTCGCAGATCGGCGACGGGACTAACATCGGCGCAGGGACGATTACCTGCAATTACGACGGCATCCGCAAACACGCGACGCGGATTGGGGCCGGCGCCTTCGTGGGAAGCAACTCCACACTCGTCGCGCCCGTTGAGATAGGCGATGAAGGTTTTGTGGCCGCAGGATCTGTCATTACCGACTCCGTTCCACCCGGAGCGCTAGCCGTAGGCAGATCACGCCAAATCGTAAAAGAAGGCTGGGTCTACAAACGACGTTCGTCATAGAGCGGCTATTTTCGACCGCCAAACCGCGAAGGCCAGAATACCCGCCGCCAAAGTTCCAAGACCGAACAAGATGAACTGACGCTCGGCAGTCACGAACAGAAACGTCCAACCCAACAGCGCAACAAGGCTCGGTAAAGGGTAAAGCCAGATGCGAAATGGACGCTCCATATCGGGACGCCGCGTCCGAAGCAGATGGACAGCCCCAATCTGCGCAATAAACTGAATCAGAATACGCCCGAGCAGCATTGCGTCGATCACCCAACCAAGACTCACCAGGCTCGCGAGCATCGAGATCACTCCGATGACCAGCAACGAAACGTGCGGAAATCCGCCGGTAGGATGGAGCTTCGCAAAAGCGGAGAAGAAATAGCCATCCAACGCAGCCGCGTACGGGATTCGGCTGTACCCGAGAATCAATGCAAATATGGACGCAGCCGACGTCCATAGAATCAGGAGCGTTACCGTTGTTCCCGCCCACCCTCCGTAAATTCGTTCCATGAACTCCGCGGCGATATACGGCGACTTCATCGCTTCCCGCCAAGGGACGACGCTGATCATCGCCAGGTTCATGACCGAGTAAATCAGCGCGACAAGAATTACGGACAGAATAATGGCCCGCGGCAGAACTCGCTCGGGATTCCTTACTTCTCCGCCGATGTAGCAAATATCGTAGTAGCCGAGAAAGTCGTACATGGCAATCCGCATCGCGCCACCGAGTCCGAATAGAAAGCCTGTCGAAAACGTGAATGCCTGAGGCGGGAAATCGAACACGACTCGAGATTCAAATCGGACCAGGCCGCTAACGATGACCCACACGACCGTGATGATCATCCCGATCCAGAGAATCACTGCAAGACGCGCGACTTCCGTCACACGCCTGTAGAGCAGGGCGATCATGAGAATCCCCAACGCGAACATCACTGCCTTTGATTGCAATGGGCCGATTGAACGCCAGATATAGGTCACGTATTGAGCGAAGCCAATGTAACCGGAAGCAATCTCCAGCGGCCCGCTGAACAGAAATTGCCAGATAAAGAGAAAGGGCAGCAATCGCCCAAGTGACGTGTGCCGGAATGCTTCGCGAAGATACACGTACGTTCCGCCGGAACCCGGCATCGCCGCCGCCAATTCGCTCCAGATCAGGCCGTCGCAGATGGCGAGCACAGTCCCGAGCAGCCATCCGAGCATGCATTGCGGACCGCCCATTGACGCAATGATCAGAGGGATCGTAATGAACGGGCCGATGCCGACCATGTTGCTCATGTTGAGCGCGGTCGCGTGCAGCAGACCGAAGCCGCGTTGCAGGCCGTACTTCTGTTTGATCTGGTCGTGTCCGCTGTTCTTCACTGCTTCGGAGTTTGACTGCATGCACGGCTCCCGCCAAAGCTTCCAGCTTACTTGACACATTCTCGGAGATGCCTGTGGGTCTGCTCCTACTCCGGCGTGGCTTCTAGGAGCAGGTACTTTTGGAAGCTCACATCCAGGGTCGCTTTCGGCCCGCTGACCGTTCCCAGCTTCCGGCTATTGACGTAGTCCTGGATCCGATACTTCCGGCTTTCGAGTCCGCGCAGTTCTATCTTTCCATCGAATGCCTTCGCGTAGAAGCTGTAATACATGCGGTCGTCTTTGCGGATTGCATGTGTTTCGGGCAGATCGAAGCCTATGTCATAAAGCTTGCCGAGATATTCGCCCTGAGGGAGCATTTTCGCTTTGTAAATCTGGAGCCATTGCGACCAGGTTTGTTGACGCTCCGGTGTGAGATCGCTGCGTCGCTGGCCGCGACGATCGATGGGACCCGATCCGACTGGCCAAGTAAATTCTGTACCGACTACGGCTCCGATTCCCACCGACGAGGCGAAGTCCTGATGCTCGTCACTGAGTTCCACATGGTCTCCGAAATAAGCAATCCGGTCGCCCATGAGCGCCTTTGAGCGACTTGCCTTTTGTGCGGATTTGCCAGGAACTCGTCGGGTCAGACGCTACGGCCATGTTTTGATACGGCAAGTGGAAGAAAGAATAAGACGTGCCACAAGGACAGAACTCAACGACAGCTTCACGTTTTACCGCGATCACCGCATCGAAGATTGCTTTGAAGAACAATGGGCCGGCCTCTACCGCGTCGTTCGGATCGGCATGATGGTGAGCGCGGTTGTAACACGGTCAGCGCGTTCATAAACTGGCCGTCCAATTTGAGACCATCGTATCCCCAGTCGCGAACAAACTTTGTAGCCAGCTCGGCCGCGTTCTGTCGTACCTCCGGGACAGCCGGACAGAGATAAAACGCATCCCAGTAGGAAATCTTGTGGCGGGAACCATCCGCGTCAAGGATGAGCCATTCCGGATGTTTCTTGATGAGTTCGGTTCCGGGATCGACCGCCATAGGCGCCCACCAGAGCTGGGCTTTGAATCCGTCCTGATGAATGCGGTCGACCATGGATTTCATGTCCCCATCACCGTTTGGGAATTTGGTTTTATCTAAGAACCAGTCACCTTCGGCGGTTTGCCACCCATCGTCGAGAGTCACCCATCCGAAGCCGAGTTGCTTTACAATCGGCAGCGCGCCATAGATCTGGCTCGGTTTGAACTGGCGCCGATATCCCCAAGCGCACCAGATTGGCTCGTATGCCTGACGAGGCGATTCGGGCAAGCGTACACCTTGCGCAATCATCATCTTCCGATAACTCTCGAGTGTCGTGAAGTAATCGCCTTCGTGGACTGACACAAACGTTCGCAGCGTATCGATGCTGTCACCGGGCGCAAGCCTGCGGGCCGCCTTGTAGTCGATTCTGATGTCGGCATGGGAGGCATCGGGCATCGCAACCGGGAGCGAGACGAGTTTGGGCGCCAAGTCCAAGTGCCCGACAGCCAGGCCGGCATCGCGTCTCCATACGTCTGCTACGGGCGTTCCTCCGCCGTAGTCGGTGGCGTTCATTCCCTGAAAATTATCCTGATGAAAGCCTTCTTTCAGGGGAAGCACCCAGTCGGGGCGTTTGGAATAGGAACCGCTTTGAAACGACCAAAAAGCAGGTTCTCCGCCCTTCGATGGAATTGAGTAATGGTGATTGGTCCAGCCACTAATACTGACCGGTGAGGCTCCCGTGTTCGTATATCGCGCCTCAACAACCAGAACCCCCGGGAACTGCTCGTAGGAGGTGATCGTAAGCTCTTTGCGCAGACCCTCGCCATTTGCGGTTACAACCTCCTGGCGGCCACTTCCGAGCTTGTCGTTAATCTTGCGCGACTGATGACTCTGGAGGCGGAAATCCCGAATCTCGCGGCCATCTGCGGTAATCGTCTCCGACGCCGACATCGGCGCGATGCCTGGGAGTTCCGTGTGGAGGCGTTCGTCAATCAGCATCACGATGCCGGGCGCGTCGATCCGGATGGTGCGCGGCTGAGCTGATACCCGCAGAGAGAAGAGTGTAGACAGAAACCAAATGACCAGGATTCGCAAAGCGGTCACGATTCTAGAACAGCGATTAGAGCCAAGTCAACTGATTCAAAAGGAAACATAGGCAAACGAAGGAGAACTGCCGGACCAACGCAGATATGGAAAACCAGTAAGGACAAAGGATTTCCGTCGTAGCGGCCTTGGGCAGCCTTTCACTTTTCGTTGTCGTTTCCGAAAGAAAGTTTGCTATTCTTTCAGGTACGCTATGCATGCGACCGACCGGCGCCTCGTTGCGAGACGGGTTCCTTTTACAGAGCTGCGCGAAAGGCAGACGGAGTTGCAGCAGTCCGATGGCTATTTTCATACCCTCGCGGAGATCTGGCAGCAACCCGAACTGTGGGCTGAAACGGCTCGCCGAACAATATCGACCCGCAATCGATTGGCGTGAGATCGTAAGCAGCGCTCAGGCAATCGTCCTCACCGGTTCGGGCAGTTCTTTTTTCGTAGGAAAGTGCATTGCGGATGCTCTTCAGAAAGGCGCCTCGATTCCCGTGACCACGGTGGAGAGCGGCGAAATCCTGATGTTGGGAGCGGGTGCGCTGCCGTCGGTCCGGCCGCTGCTGCTGGTTTCGTTTTCGCGTTCCGGAGACAGTCCGGAGAGCTCAGGTCTGGTTCGAATACTGCCTGGATGAGGAACCCGGGATTAATCACCTGCTCATCTGCTGCAACCCGAGTGGACGGCTCGCTCGAAGGTGGGGAGCAACCGGTACCCACGCGGACGCGCGCGTCCACGTGCTGATGCTCGATGAACGAGCCTGCGATCAGAGCCTGGTGATGACGAGCAGTTTTACGAGCATGGCTGTGGCAGGGCTTGGCCTCGCCTCGGCGTGCGCGGCGGCGCAGGATCCGTTCCTTGAGGCGGTAGACAGGCTTGTCGCGAGAGTGTCGCATCTGTTGGCGAATCTACTGGAGCCGGTCGAGGAGTTTGCAGCGCAGGATGTAGACCGTATCGTCGCGATTGGTAGCGGCGCGCTGTACGGAGCCGCCCTTGAAGTGTCTCTGAAGATGTTGGAGATGACGGGCGGCCGCGTGATGAGTCGAGCCGAGACTTGCCTCGGCCTCCGGCACGGTCCGATGTGTGCGCTGAACGAGCGTAGCCTCCTTTTTGTCCCGTTGTCGTCCCATCCCGTGCGGCGAGCGTATCAGCTGGATCTGCTGCGCGAGGTCGGACTGAAGCGGCTAGGCGCGCGTAAGGTGATTATCGGCAGCGACATCCCTTTAGAGGCAGCAGGTCCTGAAGATCTGGCTCTGGAAGTATCGGGTCTGCAAGACCTAGGCGACGAATGGATTGCTATCGTCAGTGTCGTCGCGGGCCAGTTGCTTGCGTTTCTTCGCTGCCGAATCGAGGGCTTGCGGCCTGACGAGCCCGTTATAAGCGACTCCATCACTCGCGTGGTGAACTCCTTCACTCTGCATAATTGAGGTCAGGGAGCGAGTTGATGAAAGTTTTGGTCGTGGGTGACCTGAATGCCGATTTGATCTTTAGTGGCATCAGTTCACCTCCTCAGCCTGGAAGAGAGATTCTGGCCCAGGACTTTTCTCTGGAGTTGGGCAGTTCCTCGGCTATCTGTGCGGCAGGGCTCGCTCGCCTCGGCACGTCTGTGGCGCTTCTGGGCAAGGTGGGCGATGACATGCTCGGCCGCTTCTGCGTGAACGAGTTGCGGCGCCTCGGCGTTGACGTAAGGCCTGTGCGCATCGAACCCGGTCTGAAAACAGGCATAACGGCATCTTTCAGCTGTGAGGACCGCGCGCTGGTCACTTTTCCCGGGGCGATTGCCGAGTTGACATCCTCCGAAATTTCACGATCGTTGCTTAGCGGCTTTGCGCACCTCCACATCTCGTCCTACTTTCTGCAGCGCGCGCTGCAGCCTGGAGTCGCCGGACTTTGCGCGATGGCGAGGGATGTAGGACTGACGGTATCGCTAGATCCGGGGCATGATCCGTCTGGACAATGGAGTCCTGCTCTTTCGGATGCATTCCCGAATTGCGATGTTTTATTCGTGAATGAAGTTGAATTGGCGGGGTTATCGGGCTGCAGCGAGGTAACTCAAGCCCTTCGCGCAATCAGCAGCGGATCTATGATCGTCGTTGCGAAGCTTGGAAAACACGGCGCAACCGCGCTGGCCGGCGGCCATCTTTATAACGTCGATCCGATAGATGTTCGAGCGACCGATACAACCGGCGCCGGCGATTCGTTCAATGCAGGATTTCTGCATCTCTGGCTCAGGGGGTTTCCATTTGAATCCTGCCTGCAATGCGGATCGATTTGCGGAGGGTTGTCGACACGCAGGCTCGGCGGCTGTGCGAGTCAGGCTAGTTGGTCCGAGATTGAAGAAAGAATGCAGCATTTTGTACGGCAAGCAACAACCATCGAGGAATTTTGAACCACAATGAGTGACGGCAAGAAATCGCGGCTTCTGACTGAAGAACGACGGCGGGAGGTTCTGGAGATGATCAACCGGCAAGGAAGGGTAGTCATCTCGGACCTTTCGCGTCACTTTAAGGTGTCGTCTGTTACGGTAAGGGCTGATATAAACGCCCTATCCAAGCGCGATCTTCTGGTGCGGTCGCATGGAGGAGCAATTCGGCAGACCGATGTGGCGGTGGACTTTCCGCTCGATGTGAAAGAGTCGCAACATCATGAAGAGAAAGTTCGCATCGGCCAGGCCGCGGCAGCGCTGCTTCAGGAAGGCCAGACGGTCCTTCTCGATTCCGGTACCACGACGCTCGAGGTTGCGCGCGCCATTCGCAAACGAAAGCTCTCACGCGTAACCGTAGTAACAAACTCGCTGTCCGCCGCCTGGGAGTTGAGCAATGTAACTGACATCAATCTGATCATGATCGGTGGTGTCCTGCGTCACATCTCCCGTTCTTTCGCCGGGCCCCAGGCCCAAAAAATGATCGCGGAATTGCGAGTCGATCATTTCTTCCTCGGCGTGGATGGGATTGATCCGGAAGTAGGACCGATGACTCCGGACATCCTCGAGGCAGAGCTGAACGCAATCATGATTCGTTCCGCGCGTGAGGTTACGGTTGTTACCGATTCGAGCAAGATCGGTCGCTCCAGCCTTTCGCTCATTGGTCCGATTAACTCCGTACACAGAATCATTACGGACTCAGGAATCACGCCACGTCATGCGGAACTGCTTAAGGTGCGGGGAATCCAAGTCGTCATTGTGCCAGGGCGACCTTCTAATTAGAAGCAAATCAGCCGACTGGAGGAAGTGTTTCAAAGTTGGACTGAACCTATCCTGCAACATTGTCCTTCGCTAGCTTTAGCCTTTCCGGGTCATGTTCATTGCTTCGATACCTGAACGTGCGCCGGTCGGCATTGAAGGATCGGAAGCCTTGACTGGCTCTGACCCTGCGTTTCATCGTCCGGTGATCCTGTTCGAGCACATGAATTACGTAGCGAGCCAATCGGCATCGGCAGCGCGGCCCAGTTCTCCTGTCTGCTGGAGTTAGATGATGGCCTTCGGATACGAAGGGTTCCCGTCGATGCGCGTATTGAAACCTCAGATGAGAGCGTCCAAGGCGAATTATTCGGCGAGCGATTTGGCGGAACGATAAGTCGCGAATGTCTGGACTTTTTTCATTCCGTTCAATGAGGCAATGAGCAGCATCTGAGAGTTGTTCTGAAGACGTGGATCGCGCATCTAACCACTGTCTCGCTGGGGACGACCGAGAAATTCGGAGTGCCCTTCAATCCATACAAGGTCTTCCAGGGGAGTATTTGCGCGGTACTGGATGCTAGGGTACCGCGGCATAAGCACCGGAGCGAAACTCTGCTGCAGCCGCGGTCTCGGCTTGCCCTGGCTACCACCGCCTCAGCTATCTTGTAACCGAATTGGTTCCATCAGCTTCCAATTCCGTACTCGTTAGGATGCGCCTATCCTTCACTCCTGGAACCATCGTGTGCTTCATTCGTTCGGCTACGAAGTAAACGAACGCGGTCGGACCGCTTGATCGGGCCGCCCTCAATGATGTAACACGAGAGTACCGGGCGTGGTGCTAAACTCACGCAGAGATGGATGGGAGTAAACCGGCGCGACATAGGCCCTAGCATGCATGGGTACGAGCACTAAGGCGGCGGAGCGCCCGGTCAGTGCCCCACTGCCAGTCCGCTGGCGTGTATATGCGCTGCCTCTGTTTCTTGTTCGCCTGGCCGCAATCTTCGGTATTCTTTTCGGATTATTGAGATCGTCGACCGAGGCTCCCCTCATCGGTCTGTTCCTAGCTGCGGGTGTAGGTGGGCTGCTCGCAGCGTCTCTGGTCCGCTGGACTTTTCTCTTCCTTATCGCTGACCCGCAGAGTCGCCCGCCTGAAGAAGGCTTGCGAGTTGCCGTCGTGACCACATTCGTTCCGCAGGCCGAGTCCCTTGGCATGCTTGAACGGACGGTGCTCGCAATGACGAAACTCGATTACCCACACGACACCTGGGTGTTGGACGAGGGAAGCGATCAACACGTCATCGACCTCTGCGGACGGTTGGGGGTGTATCACTTTAGCCGCAGGGATTTGGGGGACTATCAGTGTGAAGCAGGTCCGTTTCAGCGTGGGACAAAACACGGCAACTATAATGCGTGGCTCCACGAAGCGGGCTTTCGGAGGTACGACATTCTTG
This sequence comes from Bryobacteraceae bacterium, assembly GCA_963825845.1. Lineage (GTDB taxonomy): Bacteria > Acidobacteriota > Terriglobia > Bryobacterales > Bryobacteraceae > DASQDN01. Next base: position 93,204 of record CAWGVL010000075.1, read on the forward strand.
CCGGCATCGATCCGGATCAGGTACCTTATCCCGATTTCCTTACTGCCACTTTGGGGCACTTCCGGGATCCCAAGGTGGCGTATGTCCAGTCGCCTCAGGAGTATTACAACGCTGATTCCTCGTTAATCGCCAGAGGATGCGACGAAGAGAGCCGCGACTTCTACTGGATCACGCAACGAGCGTACCACCGTTTCGGGAGTCCATCTATAATCGGCGCCCATCATGTCCACAGGATGGCTGCTCTTGAGAAGACCGGGGGCTTGGCGCCGCACGTTGCGGACGATTTGCTCCTGACGCTGCTCTATAGGTTGTCCGGCTGGCGTGGAGCATATGTTCCTCGCGTTCTGGCACGCGGTCTTGCTCCCGTTGATTGGGCAACATACATCAAGCAACAGCGGAGATGGGCGAGATCCTTGCTGGATGTCAAATTCCGCATCTTCCCGCGAATCTCAGCCAACATGTCCATCGGTGTGCGTGTCATAGGCATCTTGCAGGGCCTCACGTATCTGCAGGACGTTGTCGTGGCCATTTGCCTACTCGTGGCACTCACGGGAGGCTTGATTTACGGCGTTCCTGCCCCTCTCTCGTCATTCCTTTTAAGCTCATCCTTCGCTGTGAGTCTTGTTCTGCTGTTCGCGACTGGTTTGTATCCGCATTTTTATCACGGGCCACATGGGCGCAAAGGTTTCTACTGGCGTTCGGCGTGGCTCCGTTTTGCGAAGTGGCCGTTTACGCTTCAAGCCGTATGGGACGTTGCTCGTGGTAGGAGCCACAGATATGATTTAACTGTCAAATCAGGCCCACGCACCGTACGAAAGCTATTATTCTGGCCGCACCTGCTTCTCTCCACGCTTCTCACGTTCGCGTTGTTCGCGGGTACTGCTGTACGAGGTCCTGGTGACTTTCTGTCGCACATATTGGCTGGATCGGTCGTGATTGCTTCAGTGGTGCTGTGTATCAGCAATCTGCTTCCAATCCAGCCTTCATCTGAGCCGGGGCCTGACTACAGCGCAGATAGAACGTCATGACGCCTAGGGCCGTTATCGTCGGCGGCGCCTGCGGGTCTGACCGCAGTACATGAACTTGCGCTTTGCGGCTAGCAGAGGGTTGTACTCGAGGTTCGACCAATCTCGGAGGCCTATCGAACCGCTTTCGCACCGCGGTTAGCTGCTCCATATCGGCGGACACAGGTTTTCACACAGGTCTGCGTGGTTGAAAGATGTCGGGCGACGTTCTCGGGCCGGAGTTGCTCACCAGACCAACGCTGTCGCGAATCTAGCACCGATTTCTTCCATTATCCTCTCTGGCCGTTGAACGCATTGCAGCAATGCGCTGTCCCCGTGCGCAGCCAAGGCATCGTACCAAAGAGCCTGATCGAACACTTCATGTACCCGCGTCGCGGCCCGCAGCACCTCTGAACGGTCCTGACCGACGACGTCCGCAGTTCGCGACCAGATCTGATCGGCGGTCTGATCTTGTCCGGAGATACAGCGAGCGAACAATCCGGCAGATGGATTATTCCGCCGACGCGGGAACCGCGGTACCAGGTTCGCCTAGATCCCGGACGAGTTCTGTATCAGACACTCGCCTGTATATGGTTCCGACACGGCGTTCTGACCTGCGGAGAGCGAAAGCATAACGGATTGGGTGAAAGCCGGATGCGGGAGATCCGCACGTCCGGTTTGACGAGCGGGATTTGGAAACGGAGTATGGTGCGGCTAGAGAGGCGCCCATCACCGAAACGCCGGGAACAGATAGGGTTTACCGCAAACTACCGCGCCACATCTTGACTCTACTGATGTCTAAGCGGCCGTCGCCTCATAAGCACATAGCGCTGGCTACCGGCTCAGCGCGTGGTGAACGGCCAGTGCTGTCGCCGATTTCCTCGACAGCTTCGCTGATGTCGCATGCACGGATCGATACGTCTGATCGAATAACGGCCGTGTATTCGTCTATCGCATCTGCAGCCGTTCATCAGGCGAACGTCGTCGAATCTCACTTTCGATCGATACATCTGCCGTCTTCGCAACAATGCTTCACTCGCGATCCCCGAAGCATGCGCCTGCTCAGCCTGCAGTACCTGAGCGCCGACAGTCGGCCTGAGGGGCCCGAAGATGAAGATGATGCGCAATGCCGAGAAACATGTGGCGACATACCGCGATGACGAACGCGATTCCACTGTAAAGAAAGAACAATAGGTGGAACGGAATCGCAGCCAACGCGTAGGTTCTTCCACGCTTGGCCGCAAGGAGCGCATAAAACCGCGCGTTAAGCAGAATCAGGATTCCCCCACCGGCAAGCAGCAACAGGTTGAATATGTGAGGACCAGGTTGCGCCGCCACAAAGAAAACAGCGGCGAGGAGCAGTCCGCCCGCGCCTTTCGCCACCCACTTGCGCGACTGGAACTCAGGCGAGTAATAGTGATGACGTAGCAGAAGGAGCAAGAACGCGAGCACTGAAACTACAAAGATGATGTATTGATCAGACCAGAATGACGCCACCCCCAGAAAGACGATCAGGAGCGTGGTCGCCGCTGTTCCCTTGAACCTTCTCGTCACTGTAAGTTCCACTTCGTACTGAGCGGACATCAAGAAAAGGAGTCCAATGAGCGGAGCGAGAAACACCGCAGCGTTCATGACGCTCGAGACGATAGCAATTCCAGTGAGTACAAAGGCAAGTGCCACGCTAATGCGTTGACTAATGCTGAGGTTCAGATCGCGGGGCATTTCAGAATTGCGAAGGATCAACTCGGTCCAGGGTATGGCACGGTCGAGCACGTCGGTCCTGAGCATTCCCCGAAAAGTCCAGGCTTTCAGGTGCTTGACCTGGATTGTCGGATCCAGAACGATCTTACATCCGCTGCGGTGGAGCCGGTGTCCAAGCTCAATGTCTTCGATCGACGGTCGGCTAAACGAAGTATCGAAGCCGCCGTGAGCACTGAACACAGTAGTCCGTATGGCGCCAAAGCCGCTCCAGAACGACTGTGCAATCCTGCGCGATCGTTGGTGGACAAAGTGATGCATCAGATTCCGATACTGCGACAGGAAGTCCTGCTGCGATGGTGTGTCGTCGTAAGATCCGAACGCAGCCGCTAGATCCGATTCGGCTGCAAAAAGCTGTACAACGCGCGTCAGGCTGTCAGGTTTGACACAGACGTCCGAGTCAAGGAACAGAAGCAGATCAGATTTTGCGGTGGCAGCGCCAAGGTTCCGTGCGGCAGCCGGACCTTGCAACTCGCCGGTGCTCAGGACAATCGCGCCTGACTCGCGTGCGATTTGGGCCGAATGATCCGTCGAGGCGTCGTCGACGACGATGCATTCGAAATCGCTCACCGACTCACTAAGAGCCTGCAGGCAGGAGCGCAGGTGGGCGGCACCGTTACGGACGGGTATGATTACGGAAATGGGAGGCCGCGTTGCAGCAGTGGCATGACGTTGCTTAGTCGCTTCTTGCAATCAGGACCCGGCTTCGGCATGAGACGCAGGTATCTCGGAGGTGAAACCCGCTATTGGACGGCACATGGCCGCGAGTTCCCTCAGTGGATCGGGTGGAACCGTCACTCCGAGTTCCTGTTTCATTCTTGTGACGTCCGCAATGAATTTGGAGACCTCGGCTTCCCTGGGGGCGAGAATGTTCGATGGTGAACTGGAATCGCACAACTGAATCACTCGCCTGGCAGCCTCGCCGATCGTGACCCCCTCACCGCTGCCGACATTGAGCGAACCGACAACACGCGAGCGTAAACCAGCGCGGACGAATGCTTCAACAACGTGGTCGATCCACACAAAATCTACGATCTGGCTGCCACCATACACTGTGAGCGGTCGGTTCTTCTGGGCATCAGCAATGAATCGCGGAATTACCCGATCCCTATCGCCAGGTCCGTAAACGTTGGAAAGCCGCAGAACCGCAATCTGCAGGGCCGATGATGACCAGGCACAATACGCCTCCGCTGCCGCTTTTGTTGCGCCGTATACGTTCTTTGGCCTTATAGGCGCACTTTCATTTACCGGCAGTTCGGAAACTTCTCCATAGACCTCGCGGGACGATGAAACGACCACTCGACTGACGCCCAACTCTCTTGCGATGCGCAAAACGTTAAGGGTTCCGGTTGCGTTCACTTCATGAGCATCGACGGGCCGGTGTTCACAACCCATAACCGTTGCCTCCGCCGCGAGATGAAAGACGCCATCGCAGCCCTGCATTGCACGCCGCAGGTCGGAGGGCTCTCTCACGTCACCGCGAATACTTTCAAGATGCGGTCGCAAGATACTGCGGAAGTGTCCACGAGTTTCATTATCGAAAGCACGGACGTTACCCACTTTCATCGTGAGCAGGCGGTTCACGAGTTGACTCCCTATGAATCCTGCGCCTCCCGTGACCAAGTACCGCATCTACGAATCATACCTTAGACGGGATGCAGATGTACCTAGTTATTATGCGCATTCGAGGGTATATCGACCTACATACCACGGTAACCGTTAAAGCGAAGAGTTCAGATAATGCGAAGAGTTCAAAACTCGAGTGATGCGGAAGAGTTCAGAACTCGAGCCGAATTGCCTGACCCGTGGATTGTACTGGGAGGTCTAGCGATCCCTCGGCGTGGGGAGTTGCGACTGGCATCCGATAGATTTCCAAAGTACCGTTCATGAGTGCGAGATTGGAACGAATCGGAACGGATTCACGCTTTGCGTCCAGCCTTGCCGCGTTTTGCCGAAAGTCATCACAACTCGATGAACTCGGGTTAGCCTCAGCAACAATGGTGTTGATCCCAAATTTGCGAACAAAAGGGGCAAGCCCGAGATCGCGAAGAGACGAGACGACTTTGTCTGCTCGGATAACGTGCGTTGTTCTCCGCTCGTCGAACATTCTCATTGCAAAGATGAAGCTTCCGTTCGAAGCTCCGCAGTATAGTATTCGTCCTCCCGTGCCAGTCAGGCGTGCTGCAGCAGCTGGACCTGTCACTCGCAATGGTTCCGTTCGCAAGTTCCAGACGAAGAAAACGGTTGCGATTGCAAGGACCGCTACATTTGCCTTCCTCAAATCCGAATACTTTGCAAGGACTGAATGGACCGTCGTCGCCGCTACGACGACAAGTGCTGGATATGCGAACCACAGATATCGTTTGTCATAGGCAGGTACTACGAGCAAGACGCCGAAACTGGCGGCCAACCAGGACAAGTAGAAAATGAAAATGTCACGAGATACGGCATTGCGCAGTGCGGTGCGGAACAGCACCGCCGCCGCAATGATCACGGCGATGGCAACCTGTCCGAACTGCCGATAAAGGACCGAACCATAGTAATGAATCCCTCTCATCACCCTGTCCGGAATACTGACTGGCGCCCAATCTTTGCTGATCCCCGAAAAATCTGCCGCTCGGCCGAGCATCATGTATCCGACGAGGGAGAAGCCGAAGATCGCAAAGAAAATCAACACGTTTCTCGAGCGCAGGCCGGTGAAACGTCTGGTTGCCAAGAGCAGAAGAGGAATCAAGCCGACGAAAATGGATTGTTTCGTCCAAACTGCTGCGGCGGCAAGCGAGCCCGCCAATATTGCATCACGTAAACGCCACGCTGTTCTTGCGGACACCATAAAGACACTCGAAGCGAGTACCCAGAACAGCGCTGGCACTTCCAGCATCACATCGGCGCTCAGCATCTGCGTCAGCGGCAACGAGAAGAAGATCAAAACGCAAGCTGCAGCCACGTACGAGTTTTTCTCGAATGACCGAACCTGATGGAAGAACAGCAGGACCGCGCCAGCTACGAATCCAGCGACCGCAAGCCGCGCGGACACGGGGCTGACGCCAAGGGCAGCGTAAAAGAGAGCTTCCACTGCGGGAAATAGTGGTGGGTGATAAGGCATGGACAGGGCTGGATAATGGACAAAGTAGTCGCGCAGCCAGGCAACAGGCCGAGACAGCCCGCCTTCGCGCACAATGTCCAGCAGCGCTGCTCCGTTGAGGGCATGCCGGGCCTGATCGTTCAATGTGATATCAGTGGCAGTGGCGCCGCGCATACCCCACACCGCGAAGAATATGGCAAGCAACCATGCCACGATATGCGGGCCCGCTCGATTGAGTAATCTACTCGTCTCACCGGCTCCCACGCTCCCCAACTTGCCATGCGTCTCACACGGGTCTGCTCGGATCGCTGGTCCGGTTCCTGGTTCCACGTGGCCAATATACACCTAGCGGGCGTGGTCCTTCCTGCGCGTTAGCATGTAGAATACTCTTGTGAGGAGTCGTCCCTCCTGCCTGACTCTCGCGCTCCTCGTGGTCGTGGGTTGCACCCGCACCGACGTCCAGTCCGCGCGAGCAGTCGACAATGCAAATCGGCTGCTAAAAGACGGTAAGTACGACGAGGCTACGCAGATGTACCAGCGCGCCGTGCAACTAAATCCCCGCAATGGTGAAGCATACTACCGCCTGGCGCTTATGGAGTGGGAACTCGGGCGTGGCAAGTCGCTCGAAAGCAATCTCGTCAGGGCAGTAGATCTACAGCCCTCCAACATGGAAGCACTCGAGAAGCTGAGCGAGTTGTACCTGCTGTCCTACCGCCACCACGACGACGTCAGGTGGAGGCAGCGGTACATGACTGAGATGGAGCAGCGCGCCGCCCAGATGCTCCAGCTAGATCACCGCTCTCCCCAGGGTCAAAGAATCCAAGGCTACGTGGCATTCTTCAAGGGCGACTATGCGGCCGCCAGCAGGCTGTTTGGCGCGGCGCTGCAAACAGCACCCAACGGTCCATATGCGAATGAAGTTGCTGCGGCGAGGGTCTCGGCCATGCTGAAGCAGGGACTTGTGCAGGAGGCACAATCGGTAGCAAGTGAATATCTGGCTGCTCACCCTAGCGCGATCGACGTCTATGACGTGTTGACGAAGTACTACAGGGAAAATAATCAATCAGATTTGGCGCTTGAGGTATTGCGGCGAAAAGTCGGCGCGAATCCGCAGAATACGAGCGCGATTTTTGACCTCGCAAACGCTTATCGCGCTGCCGGTCGCGAGCGCGAGATGGAACGAACGCTTGATGAGATTCGCAACGTTCCCGAACGATATCCGAACGGGTATGACATGTTGGCCGACTTCTACGCGCGCGCTAGCGATTACAGCCACGCCATGGAGGCCTTGCGATCCGGACAGGCACAACAACCGAAGCGCACGCTTGACTATGTAATCAAAGAATGCGAGTTGCTGGTTCGTCAACGACGTTCAACAGAAGCGTATCACCTCATCCGAACCCTTGCGCCTTCCTCTCTGTCGACTGAGCAGCGTATTGCGCGACAGGCGCTCCTGGCCAAGCTGGATTTTCCGGAGGGTACAGAAACAGCAGTGTCCGAACTGAAGACCCTCGCAAGTACGGCGCCGCGCGACCCTCGAGTCCTGGTTGCGCGAGCTCGGGCCCTTCAGAAGCAGGGCAAACAAGATGAGACAGGCTCCTTGCTTGATCAGGCCGAGTTTCTTGCTCCGAATGCGGCCGATGTCCACATCGCGCGCGCACAGTTTTTCCGATCACATCGGGATTTTGCCAGGATGCGGGACGCAGCAGAACGCGCGCTGGCCCTTGAGCCTGATTTACCTGAAGCGCTGCTTGCCCGAGGTGTTGCGATGACGATGCTGGGACAGGTCCCAGCGGCTCTGCGCGACTTGAGCGCTGTCCGGAAGCAGTGGCCCGATGATCCAGATGTGATTCATCACGTCGCGCTATTAGATATGCGACAGGGCCATGACAAGGAAGCCGAGGCTGGGCTCAAGCGGGCAGGTGCAATGGGATATCTACCCTCGATATTGAGTCTCTCGGACATGTATACCCGGCAGGGCCAGCCCGAGATGGCGTTGCAGGTATTGCGCCCGGTGATGTCGGCGGATAAGGTAGTCGATCCTGAAATCGGAATGGCTCACGCGCGTGCGGCGATCGCCTCCGGCGATCATGCATCCGCGATTGCTGAACTCAGGCGCCTCGTAGCTCAAAGCCCAGGTAACGCCTTAGCGTCACTCGAGCTCATCTCCGCCTTGCAGCGCTCAGGCGATAACGCCGGCGCACTTGCGGCAGCGCGAACAGCTTCGCAAAGCAATGGTCGGAATGCCGAAGTGTTGGCTCGGTATGCTGATTTGATCCTTGCCACCGGCGGCAGCAAGGTAGAGGCCAAGAGTCTATTGGAGGCCGCTCTCCGGGAGCAACCGGACCATCCTGCGGGCGCAAGACTGGCCTGTCTCATCCTGGAGACGGGCGGCGATCGGACGGAGGCGCTCAGTCTTGCTCAACGTCTCAGCCGCCTGAACTCAGATGATCCCGAAGTGGTCTCGTGTATAACACGTGCATTCACCGCAAACGGCCTCAATGAGCAGGCGCTCCGTATGCTCGAGGTCTCGGTGAAAAAGCAACCTGCGAGCGCAAGCCTAAGATTGGAGCTTGCCCAGGCGTATCTGAATGCAGGCGACAAGTCTAAGGGACGGAATGAACTAGAGGCGGCAAAGCGTTTGAACCCAACACCGCAACAGGCAGGGCAACTCAGTGCGGCACTTGAGAAACTTGGGCCAGAACCAGCTGCCGCAGTAAATCACTGAGTCTGGACCCGCAGTTACCTGCAAAGATGGAATCAGTGTTCAGGGTATCGCGGTCTTCAGCGCTGTCCGGACAACTTTGACCAGCGTAACCGACGAAACGTTGTGAGATAAGCCCAGGGCGCGTGCATAGCGCCCCAGGTTTCGGCTGCCACCAGAGACAAGTTTCGGCCAGGCTGCCGGCTGAACAACGACCCGAGAAGCCATCCACCGATCCAGTTCCTGACTGCAAACCGGAAGACGTCGTACCGTGGAGTCGTGCGGTTAGCCGCTGCTTTCAAGAGGTAGCACCCAAACGAACGACCATTGTTGTAGATCTGCTTGTGCAAGTCGGGCATTGCGCGCCGGTGCTGGTGCCACACGAGAGCCGAGGGCTCGTACCGTACACTGTGCCCGCTAGCAAGCAGGCGGTGAAACATATCGAGATCTCCGGCGCCCGCAGAGGGTGTTCCGACGTCGAGATCCGGGTCGAATCCGCCCATGTCGAGGATCGTGCTTCGCAGGTAAGCCATATTCGCGCCAACACCGAAATTGTGAGCCGCGAGGATCTCTGAAGCGCGCAGGCTTGCAGGACTGGTTAACTTCGGCTGAAAGCCTTTACCCATGCCGCCGTATTGCTCGAAGAGCCGTTGTGCGGCGGTTTCGAGTTCCAGCGGACAAATCAGACCGGTGACACAAACCGAGTCACCATGCGCGAATCCGCGTGCTATGCCTTTGAGCCATGCTGGATCGACACGCACGTCATCATCGGTGTACGCGACGATGTCATAGGTTGCACTCGCGGCGCCGCAGTTGCGCGCATTGTCGAGACCTGGCTTCTCTTCACGAACGTATCTGAAGCCCGCCTGAAGTGCGAGTTCTCGTGTGGTTGTCTCCCTGGACGCGTTGTCTACAACGATCACTTCGTATCTAGAAATTGGATAATCGAGTGCCTGAAGAGATTCCAGACAACTCCGCAAGGCCAGCGGTCGATCGCGCGTGCACACAACCACGCTGATGTCCGCCCAATCCGGCGGATCGGTCGACGGCGGCGCGCCCAAGACTCTCTAGCTGAGAGTCTGCAACAGCGGCGCACTGCACGTTCGGAGAACACATCGCCTCCTCGGCCGTTTGGAATCCACACCCAGCCTATCGGCGAGGGACCACGGCGGATAAGGACCTGAGCACCAGCGTATGAACCGACACCGAAGATGGGCTGTTGCTTACGGAGGTCGAAGTCGCCCACCCAGACCCGCATCTCATGTACCTTTACGCAGCCAAAGGCTCGACCCTGGCTGTAGAGCATACGCCGACATGCTCTCTTTCAGCAGGTGTCGATGAAATGCTGCAATGTATGAGTTGAAGAAGCAAATGCGGAATGTCGGGTTGTACTGCAGGAATGCACGGAGGATATAGGCTTCGTTCCAGGCGCGGCCCTGGCGTACCCACTCTTTCGGGTATTCGAATGGATAGTATATGTCATGGAAGTGAACGCAGACACCCGCAGCAAGAGACGGCAGGATGTCGAAAAATATTGTGTTCACGTCACTGCCCGTTTTCGCAACGTGAGTGGAGTCGATAAACAGCACATCGTTCGCGCCGAGCGTCGCAAAGACATCGAGCGAGACGTCCTGCAACTCTTCCTCCCGAATCTGAACACGGGCATCCTGAGGCCGAAGAAGCCTGCGTAGCAATTTGGGGTGCGGATCAATCGAGGTGCATTCAGTGGCATGCATGTCAGACCGGTCCAGCGTATCCAGAAGTACGAGTGTCGTATAACCAGAGCCAATCTCGATGACTCGCCGCGGCCGCCAATAACGGAGCAGACCATAATAGACGCACGCTTCACCGGCTGAAAAATTGTCGTTTGGAGATTGAAACCTCGTTGAGGACGGCCCTTCGGTCACAAATGGCTGATCTGCGCACAGGTCACCCAGCACGCCGAGGATCTCTAACTGATGGTCAACGTTGAGGTCGATGCCCGGGATCTCCGGAGGCATGCCAAAGATCTTCGCTTCACGTTTGAATACCGACCTGAGAGAAGGTACGGGCGAGTAGAAGTGACCGGGTCGGAAAGCCTGCGGAGCGTCGTTTAGAATCATTTATCCGTTGTGACTGGCGTTGTCCGTCTGCTTCTCTGCGCTTGACAAACCACTCAGGTCGCGGGCTGAACTCACCGGTGGTCACCGCGGCATTCAGTCCGTTTAATGAACTAGCTCGCACAACCAGAGGATAGCTCCGTGCGTGATAGTCATACGCGTAGGTCCAGTTCTCATCATAGACACCGACCTCAACGAAATAGATACCAGGCTGCAGGTGTATATTCGGCCAGCGAACTGCAATAGAACCGGAGCTCACATCCCGAGGCAATTCTGAAGCGGGCTGCTGAGTCTTGGTTGCGAAACACACTCTGCCGTCATCGTGGATCACCGTCACGGAGAATAAAGCAGCCCGAATGTTCCTGTTAAAGACATAATCGAGACCGACGGTCAGCGAATCGCCAGGCGCAAGTTTAAGTCCTGATGTATCCGAAGTCGTGCAGATCCGGACGTCCGTGATCTCGACATCCAGCCCGCCGAAGCGGTTCTTGCCAGGATGCAATACGACTCCTTGTGGTGTCGTGGATAGCGGCTCAACCGAGTCCGAAGCCGGGAGAGCGCCAACCGCGGCTGCATACTTGTGAACGACATTCGGGGCCGGGCCCGCCTCTATGACTTCACCTTTGGAAAGCCAGAGCGCGCTGTCACACATATTCTCCACAAGAGTGGGATCGTGTGAGACCAGAACAATGCTGCATCCACCGCTACGCAATTGCCGGATTCTGTCGAGGCACTTTTGCTGAAATGCGAGATCGCCCACGGCGAGTACTTCATCTACCAGCAGCACATTCGGGCGGGAATGAACGACAACCGAGAACGCCAGACGCATCTGCATGCCGCTGCTGTAAGTACGCAGAGGCCGGTCGATTGCGTCCTCGAGTTCCGCAAACGCAATGATCGAGTCGAAGCTTTGCCGCACCTCGCTACGCGTCAAACCGCGCAGAACACCACCGATCTTGGTGTTCTCACGCCCCGTCAGGTCAGGGTGGAAGCCAGCCGTTAGTTCCAGTAGTCCGCCGATGCGCCCTCGAACATCGACACTTCCTTCATCCGGAATCATTACCTGGCTGAGTAATCGCAGCAACGTTGACTTGCCCGCGCCGTTCCGTCCGACAACCCCCAGCGCGTGTCCCTCTTCCACCTCGAAACTAACGTTCCGCAAACTCCATGTTCGTTCCACGATTCGGCGGCGAAGGAAGCCACCCGTGAGGAACTCATGAAGAGTCCACGGGCGTTCAGCGTCATATCGCCGATACTGCTTGCCGAGGTCGATGGCTTTAACAGCGATCATGCGCCAATTTCCTCAACAAACCAGCGGCTTGCCTTCAGGAATAAACGGTGTGTAAGGGCGAGGACTGCGCACGAACCAGCACCGACCAAAAGCAGTGGTGCAACATTCGGCATCTGGCCCGCTCCCACCATACCGTGATAACTCTCGAGTATCGGAACCATCGGGTTGACGTTATAGAACCAGCGGAATCGCGCGGGCACGTCATTAGCGGCATACAGAACAGGAGATAGATAGAACCCAAGCAGTAGGAAGACGGACAGCAAATACTGAACGTCCCGAAAAGAGACATGGAGAGCGGCAACGGCATATACGATGCTCAGTGTGAGCAGGAACTGAACAAGCACTACTAACGGAAGGCCCAGTATCAGTGCGACAGACAATTTACCTGCGATCGCAGCTGCAGTAAACACAATCGGCAGCGCAATCAAGAAGTGAAGCAGACTCGAAAGCACCGTCGCGAGAGGAAGGGCGGACGCCGCGAATCCGGGCTGACGGACTAAGGATGCGTGATCAACGATTGCGGAACAGCCGATTTGCAGCGAGTTCTGAAACCAACCCCAGGCAAGTAGTCCGATAAACAGGAACAGTCCGTAATTCTCTCGCCCGACGGGTAGAATAAAACGAAACACCAAATAAAACACTGCAAATTGCAGCAGCGGATTCAGCATCGACCACGCAAGACCGATCGTTGAGCGTTTGTAACGAAGCTTCATGTCACGCTCAACGAGGATGGCGACCATGTCCCAAAGTTGCGCGAGACGGCGAATGGTCTCCATCCGGCCAGTCTTGTTCATTGTGTCCGTGATGTCGATACCTGCTGGACTCCGGCGTCTGGCGGGGAGCCGTTCACATTAGTCGCCGCGATCCCTTGCTGACGTGTAACAACGCTGAGCAACACACCTCTAAATCGTTGAACCAGAATGTTACGCACGTGTTCCCCCGTCAATGGCTCAGCACCTGCCGATGGTGGTATTCGTCCGACGGGTTCGCCGTCATACCAAATCCGCACGGCGTCGACGCGCCGACTTCCGATTAGTTCGTCGACCCGCGACAGATCCCGAAAAACATCGAGATCTACTTCCTGAGCCCCTGGGGGCTCAATTGGCGCATCCTGAGCCAGCCTTTCCCATGTTGCCAGCGTTCCAAGCGCAGCCCGGGCGCCACGCCAATAATAGTAGCCTCGCAACGGCCCGTGCAGACGCCATACGAGTGAGTAAAGGCCCAAAGATGCCGAAATCCCAACCAATCCGCGAAGCATCGCACCTGGTATGGCTAACAAGGCTGGCCACCTCCAGACGGCACGCCAGATTGGCCGCAGCAAAACGGACTTAGCCAGCCGGCTCAAGATTGAAATATTAAAGCTCCAGAACAACTCAGGATGGCGGAGGACAAGAAGAGCTTGGCCATATCCTTCCTGTTCCGCGCGGCGAAGATTCACCCCGAGCGGTTGAACCGTGTGATGAACGCTGGCAGCCTGCGGTACATATTGAAAACGGACGCCATGCTGGATAAGCCGGTATCCGAGCTCATAGTCTTCGCCTGCCCCTCGTCCTATCTGTTCATCGAATCCGCCCAACCGAAGAAACGACGCTCGCGAGAGCGACACGTTGCCGGTACACAGATCTTTGAACGTGTATCGATACCCTCGTTGAGACCGGTTTTCGAACTCGTCTGCCCACCAGATTCGGGCTGCTTTCGTGAAAACATCGTCGTCAGAAGCCGGAGGTTGCATGGGAAAGTAACCCAGAACAACACATCCGGGCTGTTGCCGATGCGATCGCACGTGCTCGGAAAGAAGTTGCGGACTCGCTTCCATGTCATCGTCAAGAAAGAGGAGAAGGTCTGCCGAAGCGCGTGCTGCGCCAGCGTTGCGGGCGGCCGCAGCGCCGCGGCCGGGAGCCTGTTCTACGGAGGTGAGTGCATACGGTGCTTTCCAACTCTGCAAGAGCTGCATCGTACCGTCCGTACAGCCGTCAGCAACAACAATGAGCTCATAGTCGCTGGTAGGTAGATCCTGCTGAGCAAGAGATTCCAAGCGTTCGAGGCAGCAGTGCGGCTCGATTGTGCGTCGGAATGATGACAGAAACGGAGATCATGGGAGTTCTGAGGATCCTTCCACAAGCGGACCGAGTCGACGCTCCCTGCGGCGGCATCTCCAGTACGCGAGAGGCGCATCCAACACACCGCGTATCTCCCTGACAACGAGACTGAGGGGCCGGTATCCGGGACTGGCGCCGCAATGACCGCCAGAGTTCTCGCAAATGATAGTGGACAAACCAGGACAAGACTTACCAGGAGCGCTTCCGGATCTCGTTCGCGAAATAGCGCGCTAAACAGCACACAATAACCGCCGACGCTGTAACCATAGAGCATACTTTCAAGTTCAGTATGTGTCTTGCGATGCCGGTGCCACGCTAATGCACGTGGAGCATAAATAACGGAGTAGCCTGCGCGAAGAATGCGGTACAGAGCGTAGACGTCCCCGCCGGATTTGGCCGCAGTTCCTCCGTCCAACTCGGCATCAAAGACCTTCCACCTCAAAGCAACACCCTTGCGCACAGCCATACTGGCGCCAGCGCCGGTCTGGCCCGCTGCTGCTGGAATAGATGTAACAAGATTGTACGTTTTCGAATCGAATCCACGATAAAAGCCGCTGAACTGCTCATGATCATACTGACCGCTGGTCTCGAGCTCCAGAGGCTCAACTGCCCCGGTCACCGCGCCAACGTTGTCGTTCAGGAATGGCCGCCGCATTTCGTCGATCCAGTTGGAACTAACTACTACATCGTCATCAACGTATAAGAGCAGGTCGTGTTTGGCGAGATGGGCTCCGCGGGCACGGGCCCAGTTCACGCCCCGCCGCGCCTGACGGTAGTATCGAACTCGATACTGCGAGGCGATCTGCTTTGTCTGGTCATCTGATGGATCGTTATCGACGACGATTACCTCAACATCGTTGTTGATCGAGGGCGCGAGGGCGCGCAAGCACCGATCGAGGTCCGCCGGCCGATCTCGCGTACAAACAAGAACGGTGCAAGGCGGAAGAGTTGGGGAACTGTCTTCGGTTGCTCCACGGATATGCTCGATACAAGACAGCTTCCGCCCATCTGTCCCACTCTCGCTCCATCCCTCCCGGGCCGTTCATAGCGAGCGCTAATTCAACACCAGTTATCTTGCCGTGGATTACTTCCACTTCGCGGCGGCAGATGGGCTGATCACGGTACATGAACAACACGTGGGCTTTCCGACAGGAGCCGAGGTTGGATATGTCGCGGGGACCCGAAGCCAAATCTACCGTAACTACCGGTACGCGAACCTCCATTTCAGCACCATGCCGCGACAAACCGCCTGATCAGCATTTCCGACGGAAAAAGCATCGGTTGCCGCGTTTGTGGGGCGAGCAAAAAAGCCCGGAGGCATGGATGGAATGTGCGTCGTGTCGACATCAAAGGCTAAGCTAGCACACACCGGCCGGTCACGTTCGGTGAAGATTGTGAGTCTATGTTAAATGATGTCTCGTGATATGACGGGCAATCCTTTAGTCTCGGTAATCGTCGCAACGTACAATATGGCTCGTACGTTGGCGGAGAGTCTTGACAGTGTGCGGATGCAGTCGTTTGATGATTGGGAGATTATCGTCAGTCGACGACGGCTCGACAGACAGTACGCTCCAAGTGACCGAGCAATTCATTCGCCTCGAGCCGCGGTGCCGCATTATCGCCCAGGATCACGCCGGAGTTGCGGCGGCCCGCAACATCGGAATCGAGGCTGCTCAGGGTGAGTGGCTACTGTTCCTCAACGGAGACGACACAATCGCTCCCGCGCATCTCGAGCAGTTGCTAGGAGTGGCGATTTCCCGCCCTCATCTCGGTGCAGTTCACAGCGGCTGGATTCGCGTCCGTGGAGGTCGAGACCTCTTCGGAGAAGAGTTCGGTCCATCAGTCGGCGATCTGTTCGACGTTCTGGCGGTCCGGCCGGCATTCGCGCTGCATAGTTGCCTCGTCCGGCGATCAGTTACGGTGGAGGCCGGGTGCTTCGATAGCGCCCTGGGTGGTTGGG
The DNA here is from genome assembly GCA_963825845.1 of Bryobacteraceae bacterium. GTDB lineage: Bacteria > Acidobacteriota > Terriglobia > Bryobacterales > Bryobacteraceae > DASQDN01. Next base: position 109,204 of record CAWGVL010000075.1, read on the forward strand.
CAGAAGACTGGGACCTATGGCAGCGGGTGGCGCGCGCGGGCACGCAGTTTGGAAATGTTGCAAAAGCGACAGCGATCTATCGGATGCGCAGTGGTTCGCGATCGTCCAATGTAAAAGGCATTCTTGAATCTGGGTTGAAAACCATTCGACGCGGGCACGATGCTGATCCGCGCGTTCGGCGCCCGCACCCTAAGCACGCAGCTGGTCGCGATCGTCAGTCCTTGTTCGCGGCCGAGGTGCACTTCGTCTGCTGGTGCGCTGCGTCCTTAACAGCGCAACGTAATGACGCGCAATGGGTTCTCGACGCGCTACCGTCGGGTGGGCAGATGCCACCTGCTGCGGATTCCATCGCCGCCACTATGTTCGACGGGTTGGTACTGAAGTGCTGGTCGAACGACGAAGAGCTGCTGCATTCCTGGGTGGAGATTCGATCGTCCGCGGTATCTTTTCTCCGTGCTGCGGAGGAGAGGTGCCACTCCAAGGGATTGGCTCGGTCAGTGGCGCGGGCGCTTGATGAACGTATCCTTCGGCGAGCGAATCCGGCAAACTCGTTACAGGTCGGTAGCATTCTCGCACTTCCTGTCGATTTGACAAAGCCCTTAATCGATTTGCGGGTCCCAGCAGACATCGACAGGATTAATTGTTTTGTCTCGTGGCGCACACAGGTTCATAGGAACCCTGGCGCTACCCGTGATTGCCGGAGAAGTGTCGGGAGCCGTTGTTCAGGATGCTATCGCGGATGCCTACTGTTGGCAAATCATCGGAGCGTTCTTTGGCGAGACGATTTACTCGGGACTGCGCCTCGAGGTATCTGACGGCCGAGCGTCGGTACACAGAAATCGGCTACACCTCGCCACATGGCAGTTGACCACGGCAGACGCGCGTGCTGAGCTACACGACCGGATAGGCTGGACGGTCTTCCTGCAGGAATTGTGGGGCCGGTACGACTGGGACGGTTCTCAGTTTTACCAACCGGAGGTGGCGGAGCGATCATCTCCGTCGGACTGCATGATGCGGCCCCGGAGGTGGTTTCAGCGCCTCAGGCGATCCGACTTCCGAGCACCGGATCCGATGTGAGATTGGCGGAACTTTGCCGCCAGAGGGATCCTCCTCCAACGATTTGATCGAGGTCACCCTCGGAGGCACTTTGCTTGGTTGCATGTCGATCGGCAGCGCAATACTTCGATCGGCAGACGACTGGATTTCGGCTGTAACCCGGTGGGCCGGGCTGGAACTCTGTCGCGTAGTCGTGCGGGAACTGCTCATTGGGTGGACGGGTCAAAGCGGCTGCCTGCGTGACCGCCTGATTGCGAGGCAACAAGCCGCTCACCTCGGGGCCGCCCACGATGACGCAAAGGATCACAGAATTCTGATAGGCCGCCGATCGCCAACTTCTACCGGATTGAGTTCTTCACGCCGCGCGATACTGCCTGTGGAAGCCGCCCGGCCTCTGCTCGAGTTAGCGCGGCGAAATGGAGAGGCATCCCATGTGCCAATCGGGAGTACAGCCAATGTTCACGTTATTGAATACTCGCCGGATCTGCTACCTCAGCAGATCAATCTTCCGCGCTGGGGCAGCCCAAAGTATAGCGTTCATCGAGGCGGCAGGACTCATACTTCGCGCGTCGACTTCGAGGCATTCTTCGCGCGTGCCGAGGATCCTTGGGGCTACACCAATGATTTCGAGCGTTTGAAATATGAGCAGACGCTCGCCCTACTCGACGAAATGGAGATCGGTCGCGCACTGGAGTTGGGATGTGCCGAAGGCCACTTTACGAAGATGCTCTCACCTCGCGTGGCTGAACTATTGGCGACCGACATATCCGAGATTGCACTACAGCGCGCCGCGAAGTCATGCGCAGGCTGCAGCAACATCTCCTATCAGAGATTGGACCTGGTTGAGGACCCTATTACGGGTCCATTCGACCTCATCGTTTGCAGCGAAGTCCTGTACTATCTCGAAGATCTTGCGATATTGCAGGAGGTTGCGAGGAAGCTTGCCGGCGCTCTAAGCGATGGCGGTAATCTCCTTATGGCGCACGCCAATCAGGTAGTGGATGAACCCGACCGTCCTGGCTGGGACTGGGGGCATGCCTTCGGAGCGAAGACAATTGGGGATACGTTCCGTGCGACGGAAGGGATGAGCCTGCGGAAACAACTTCTTGCGCCGCTGTATCGCGTTCAGTTATTTCAGCGTCGTGCTGCAGCCCCGAGCGAACAACCATTGACGCAGATCGTCGACATGGGTGAATTACCGCCGAACATTACGGCACGCGTTCTTTGGCATGGTGGCACCGCTCTGAAAGACCGCACCTCAGCCGATACAGAAAGGCTGCCGATTCTGATGTATCACCGGGTCGCGCCGTTGCCTGGTTCGGAGCGGAATCGGTACACCGTCACTCCCGAAGCTTTCGATCGGCAGATGCGATTGTTAAGCGAAAGCGACGCATACACGATACGCATTGAGCAGTGGCGTAACGCCATGCACAGCAGACACCCGCTGCCCGGAAGACCTGTGCTCCTGACCTTTGACGACGGGTACCAGGACTTTCTTGAGTTCGCCTGGCCGATTCTTCGCAAATATAGATTTTCGGCGATGCTTTTCATCGTCGCTGATCGCATCGGTCAAGCATCTGACTGGAACGATGAACCTGCCGGCCTGTTGAGTTTCAATCAGATTCAAGAACTGAGCGCGAGCGGTATTGAAATCGGAAGCCATACGTATACTCACCCTTCCCTCCTCACGATCAGTTCGGACCAGATTGTGCATGAGTGCGCGCAATCCAGGCTGGCACTCGAAAACCTGCTCGGACATCCAATTACATCTTTCGCCTACCCATATGGCCAATTCGATGAGGTTGCGGCGCATCTCGCGGGCGCCTGCGGATACGAATTTGCATTCTTGGCGGGCGGCGGATTGAGCACGTTCACAGACCGCCTTCTAATGCTCCCTAGGCTCGAGATCTCCGGATTGGACGATTTCCAAGACTTTTCCGCAAAGCTCGCCTCCGGGTCAGTTTGAGCTAAGCAAATTCCTCAGGGTGATAGAACAATCACCCCACGCGCACCTGACAATTAGGTACTTTTTGCTAGGTATAAGGGTGGTTTTGACGATGCGAATTTCTGTTGATGAAGGCTACTATGACACTTCATGAACCGATTATGCCGTGCCACTTCAACCGTTTTATGGGGCGTCTGCGCCGCAATCTTCTGTACAGGACTACACGCGGCAACGTATTACGTCGGTTCAAACGGATCTGATAACGCGAAAGGGACATCGACGTCCGCAGCCTGGAAAACAATCAATCGCGTTAACCAAGCTACGTTAGTCGCGGGCGACTCGGTGCTGTTTCAATCAGGGGCCACGTTTCAGGGCTCCCTCTCATTTGACAAATCAACCCAAGGGACAGCAACGAAGCCAATTACGATCTCAAGTTACGGTGGGGGAATCGCCACCATCGAGGCAACGGGAGAAGGGCGCGGGATCACTGTCATAGATTCTGCCGGGTTCCGAATCAGCAACCTAAAAATCGTTGGTAATCCCAATGCATCTGGCGCCCCCGACGGCATCCTGTTCTACACGGAACTACCGAACAATACGAAGCTCCCTTACATCGTCGTAACGAACGTGACGGTAAGCGGTTTTCGCGGGTTGGGCATCAATATCGGATCCTGGAACGGTAAAACTGGCTACACCGATGTTTCAATTACCAACGTTACGCTGGAGTCAAACGCGATGGGCGGACTCTCCATCTGGGGAAAAGACGATGTAACTCAGCCCGGATGGGCGCACCGCAATGTTTATATCGGGTACTCAAAGGCTTTCAATAACTCAGGAGTTACTGGACTTACCCGGAGCAGTGGCAGCGGCTTTGTTGTGGGTGATACAGATGGTGGGACGATTGAACGCTCCGTTGCATACAACAACGGATGGTTGAACACAAATCATGCTGGTCCGGTTGGCATCTGGGCGTATAACGCCAACAACATCATCATCCAATACAACGAAGCTTATGGCAACAGGACCGCGGGCGGAGCCGATGGCGGCGGGTTCGATCTTGATGGCGGAACCCAGAATTCACTCATGCAGTACAACTACTCGCATGAGAACGACGGTCCAGGATTCCTATTGTGTCAATATCCTGGGGCAAGGTCCAATACGGGCAATATCGTGCGCTATAACATCAGCCAGAACGATGCTCGCCGCAACAGTGTGGGCGCCATACATCTCTACTCAACCGTTCAGAACGCCATTGTGCACAACAACACGGTTTACGTTACGCCGTCTGCTTCAGGTGTTCCGAAAGCACTCGTCGTGGACAGTGGAACGTCGAATACGGCGCTTCGTAACAATTTGCTTCTTAGTAGTATGGCTTCGCCACTGATTGATGTTGTTAAGGGACAAACGAACCTTCAGTTTCAGGGCAACAATTATTGGATGGCTGGCTTCCCACTCAAACTTCGCTGGGCAGGAGCGGAGTACGGGAGTCTGGCCACGTGGAGGGCTGCGACAGGTCAGGAGCGGGTCGGTACTACAGAAACCGGGCTTTCCGTCGATCCTGGTTTGGTTGCTGCAGGTTCCGGTCCGGTTCTCGGCGACGCGAGTCTCCTCACGACGCTATCCCAGTACAGGCTTCGTCGCGATTCGCGTGTGATTGATGCTGGTGTGCCACCGGTCAGCACCTCTTCCACTTCCAGTGCGGTCGACTTCTTCGGCAGCGCTGCGCCACACGGCGGACGACATGACATAGGAGCAAACGAGGTCATTGTATCCGTTGATAATCTCGTTGCTGATGGCCTGGTGGGGTACTGGAAACTGGATGACAGCACGGGAAAAACAGCAACCGACTCGTCCGGCAATCAGCGCAGTGCCGCACTGCTGACCGGCGCATCCTGGTCTGGAGGGCAGTTCGGAGGAGCCATTAGCTTTGACGGCGTGAATGGATATGCCACTATCAGTTCCGCCATGCCTCAGGTCGAGTCAGCCAACTACTCGATCAGTACCTGGGTCCGTCCGCTGTTTACGCCAGCTGGAACGGACACCAACTCCTTGTACTACGGAGTGGTGATGAAGCGGGGCTACCACTTTGGTCTTGTCTTCAGTTCAACCAACCGGTTCGGAATGGCCATGTTCCTTGCGGACGGGACAAACGTCGGAATAGAGACGACAGGGACCTACGCTCCTGGCCGTTTCTACCACGTCACGGGTATTGTCGATCGCGAGAAGAAACAGACGAGAATCTACGTGGACGGACAACTCGCCGGAACGCGTTACTGGAGCTCCGGAGCACCTCCGATGAACTTGGCCGGTAATCCATGGATGATGGGGATTGGCGCGCCTGGCGCATCGACCTACCGCTATGCTGCAAACGCAATTGTGGACGAGGTGCGCATGTACAACCGTTGCCTTTCTGAGGATGAGGTGACGGTACTCAGAACTGGATATTGAAACAAGAAAACAACTCGAAAAATCTAATTGATCTCGGCGAAATAGAAACGTTCTATTCGGACCGAAGTAGAAACGTTCGGTTTTGACCGGCCGCTCCGGATATGCATTCTATGTTGATGCAACCGCGCGTGGTCGCGCCTGAGCGGTACCCAGGACCGGTGCGACAGGCGGCTCCGCACGTGATCGGTCCAGCCCTTCGATACAGTCGGGAGGGCTTTTCATGTGCATCACATCGGTGAGTTCCCAAGCGGAGGTCCTGGGCACCAGTGCGAAGCTCGCCGGGCCGGGGTTGCCCGGCATCCCGATTTATGAGTTGCGGTTTGAGTCGCGAATTGCCTTCCGGATCGGCTTGGCATCCAAGACCGTATAATCGCTCATCCAACCGCTAGCTCCGCCGCGGTTGTGGTCCGTGCGCACTCTTAACCAGCTTGTATGGCGCTGGAGGCACTGGTTCTTCGCCGCAAACGTGTATGGCTAGGTATCGGCCTTGATACCGTATGGCAATGCTGGTGACATTCAAGCGCTTCTCCACGACCTCATCCAGTCAGGAATCGCAAACACTGGCGAGCACCTCCGTGAGCACCCGGAAGTTAGGCGCATGCGTCCAACATGTTCGGGTCCGCCATGTAAATCGCGTTGCTCGTAAGTTCTACGGCGCTGAAACCGATCAGCAGCTGTTAACGGCGCCCCCGACTTTGTTCGATGACACCGCCTTGGATGCCTTTTGCCAGAAACTTGCCGCATTGTGCCGAAGGTGCCAGCACCATTGTTCACTGACACTACTGAAGGGGGACACCTGGAGCAGTCTCTGAAGCGGGCAAACGAGACGCTGCGCCGACTGAATCAGTGTCAGGGGCAGTTCGGCCTTTGCGGCTGCTCACGACATGCGCGAACCGATTCCGTTACATGCTCACAGCGGATGGAAACGCTCGTTGATGACCTTCTGCGATTCACTCGTGTCGTTGAACCGCAAGGGGTTCGTCCCGACCGATACTCAATGGATCAACACACGGTGCTTAGCGAGATCGGATCGGACATCTCAGTCGTGCTTCTCCGCTCATTGGCGAGGATTCACGCCGAGACAGCTTTGCCGTTCGTCAATAGGTTTCCGGTCCATATCCGGCAAACTTAAAATCTCCCGTCAAACGCAATCAACTGCCGCTCCGCAGCCCGGCCGCCCGAAGGCAATGGCATCGAATTGGCGCTCTGCCGGAAGATCGTGGAAGACTACGGTGGTTGGATCTGGGTCGAGTCAGAGCCGGGCGGCACGGATCGAGGTTCTACTTGACGATGCCACATGCAAGTCGCCCTGATGCAGCGGTCGACCGCTCTGCACGCGCGTAATATGTTGATCACTCGCCCGCAGTTTCGAGTAGAGGCGGTACTAAAACCAGCGGTGGAGTGTTCTACACAGCCTGGCGAATACGAGTAAAAATGTATCGCTGCTTACGGCGGAATCATCTAATGTACAGCGACGATATTTCTTTGGACAACGGAAGGCTCGGTTGTAAATCAGCTTCTCCGCCGCTCTAAACCCTCAATTCAATTGCTATTACCCGGCAGGCGTACGTACTCTGCCTTGGTTGTCGCTTCCAAACCCTTAATCTAAGCCGTTGCAGGGCCATCTGCTTGCGGCTTTCAACCAGGATCTTTGCCGGAGGTAGCGTAGCCGCGCAAACGGCCGGCTCAAAGCTGTGTAGAAGCGTTTACGGGAGGTTCCGTGCCCACAATCGTTCAGCAGACTCACACGATGAGCTTCCATGCGGGGCTCGTCAACTCCACATCTAACGATCCCATCAGTTTTCAAATCAGACCGGTGCATGGGGCTCCTCTTCTCCTCAGGCGAGGCGACCACGTGCTTCATCAACACTGGGGACATGGTCGTGTGGTTTACGCCACCTCGGTTGGCGACGTGACTGTTTGCTTTGAGGATGGCCAGCGCACAGTCGCGCCAAATAGCTTGCGACGATTGCTCTCTCGAACCGTCGTCGCGCAGGTGATCGCGGGAAGCACTCCAGATGTTTCCGCGTGGATGGTGCGCAAAGCGGACGGAGAAGGCGCCATTGAACCCGACCTAAAGGCACGGTTCGCTGGTCACGCTGTGCACTACTACGATGAAGCGCGTATTCCGTTGTTGATCAAGCAACTCTCAACTCAAAACTCTTGGACGGCTGGGACCATGGTGATCCACGATGACTACGGTCCAGGCCGAGTAGTGGCGTGGCAATCGCGGAGGAGCGGCCCAGATCAGGATGAAATGCGACTTGTGCAGTTCTTCGATCATCCGTCTGCCTTCGTAGTTACAATTCAGCAACTCCGGCGATTGCTCGCCAGCAGTGTGGTTGCGGGTCGTCTCGGGCTCAACCGGAAAACCTTCGCGAAGCTAGCGAGGCGGAAAGGCGTGTTTCCCGACTACGTGACTTCGGGCAGCCGTTCGCGAGAGTTTTACGACGAGGGCCGGATAGAAGACATTCGCAAACGCTGGCCTTTTTCCGAGCGGATGGATTTCTTTCCTCCTGGTTGTCTTGTTCTCGATCGCGGCCAACTCGCAACTGTTGAATTCAGGGATGTCCGCGGTCGAATGCACGTCAGTTATTTAGAATCCTCCGGCCCCGTTCTGCCTGCTGACCCAGCCAGTGTGCGCAAGCTGGTATCCATGCGTGAACTGGCGCGTGGCGAACGAATATCTCGCTATAAGCTGAACCGTCTCTTGAACGCGGTCGACATCCGTCCGGTTCATCGGGGCGGTCAGGCGGTCTACTTCGATTGGAACGAGGCTCGCGCGGCGGTGCGCGATCGCTTGGGCCGGGAGAGTTCGGCTGTGAGCCTCGGCGCGCTTGCCGATCGTACTGGCGTATCGACTGCTGTTTTGGCCAGAAAGGTGCGGCAGGGGTGCATTGCCACGACGGGCCAAGCTGCCCATTCAGTCGATGCAAGCGAAGCCGAGCGCATCGAGGCAATAGTGCGATCCCTGCACAGCCGCCGCGAAGGCCTCGCAGCACTGGCAATTTGTCGAGCGCATCCGCGCGGACGCACTGGGGAAGAGGTGGCTGCTTGGGACCTACAACGGCTTATCGAGGTGGCAGAACCTATGACACCGGTTCAACGAACCAGATTGTTCGGACAGGTACAGTGGGTGTGTGAGGGTAGCGGTAGGCGCCGTTTTATACACGCGCTGGAATGTTATCTACTTTCCTTTTACACGAGTGTCGACGATAACCGGAACCGAACCTGCGCTGTACAGATATTGCTCTCCGTGTTAGGTCATCTACCCAAAGAATTCGCACCTTATCGTAGTTGGATTGCGCTTCTCGCCTCGGGGGCTTCTCAGGTGTACGACACGAAGCATGAGTTGCGGGGCTTGGCGCGTGCCGCGGGTCTCCACAGCGAGGCGTCCTACGGGCGGCTTCGCGCACAGATAGATCGGTCTATTGCCGATCTGCTGACGTGCGAACGCAATCACCTGGTCTTGAAACCGAGTGAGCCACCAACAATGAGTAACGGTTCTCTTTACCCCGAAGATGACTTCGTGCGTGGCGCTGTAATTGTAAGCATCAACGATCACACGCCGGAGGTCGGCTTGATTGTAAGGGTTGAGCAGCGCGCGTGGAATGCCTGTGTACGGGGCTGGGATAAAACGGTTGAGGTGCAATTCGGTCGGCAAGTACGCCGAATCAATCCTTACACGCGAACCAACGATGCACAAGGCAAAGCACGCGTCATCGTGCTGCTGCGTGCCGCTGACACAATCGCTATTCTGCACAACATGCGAGATCATCTTCTATCGGAAATTGGGAAGGGTCAGGTTCGCCGGCACATGGACAGACAAGCATCCTGACAGATCTGGCAGTATCGGCATTCCGCAATCGCGTTCAGTAAGCATTGTGATTGATGGTGCGCCCGTGGTCAGCTTCAGCTCAACAGCGGCCAGCTCAAACAGATATCTATGTGCGAACGAACCGCGCCGTCGTACCCGTGAACTTTGGGATTTCTTCATTCGATCAGTAAATACTCATCCGGACCCCGGGCGCCGGTATCGGTGCCCGAGTCCAAAGTGTCCCGCGGGCCAACGGAGCGGCGGGCCCGTGAACACGTGACCCCGGCCACGATCAACCTGCTTCATGTCGTACATGAAAGAGATGCCGATCGTCTTCGGTGCGCCTGCGTCGAGCAGTCCGAAGACCGCTGGGTGCCCTTTGCTCGCAAGCTTAGAAACGCTCCGAAACCAGCCTCCCGCAGTAAGCGCATCATCATGTAACAGCCTTCGGTCATACGGCGGTTCTCGGCTCGCGACGGAAGGCTGGCGAATCCAGACCTGGAGCCCGCGGACGTTCACCGTCGTCCTGCTTTTCCAATTGCGCGTACAGCGGTTGCGCATCCTGTGCCGCAGGTACGGCAGCAGCTGCTGTCGCTTGAAGAAACGCTAGCCGGTCCATGTAAGACTCCATAACGAATGCTTCACACGGTACCGCAATGAACAGCGTCAGCGGCGATGGAGCCACTGAACGAACCTCACGGGTGGCGCGTTAGCTGCTCAGCAATGGGCTAAAGTGTTTCGCATTCCTGCGGCACAACAGGTGCACGTTCCTACGCGCGAGGCAAATGGCGCGCTTTCTCGATCGCCAAACGGTGTGTAGGCCGCGGTTATATGGAAATAAAAGCGGCTGACGGTGCTTCTATTTAACGTGGAGGGAAGGTATCGTGACTGTGGAATGGCAGAAGGATATCGATAGCGGCCTGAAGCAAGCTAAGGCGAGCGGGCGCGCTGTCCTACTTGATTTCAGTGCCGCCCCAATGTGAGGGGCATGTGCTCGGCTGGACGCCGAGGTATACCCCGACGAGCGCGTAGCTACGCTCATCAAAGATCGATTCGTCCCGATCAAGATCCACATCAAAGAAAACCCACAAGGTTTCGAGCGCTTCGGCGCCCAATGGACACCGACAATGATCATTGCGGACAGTGACGGCACCGAGCGCTACCGCTTTGAAGGCTACCTGCCACCCGAAGACTTCGTAGCTCAACTCGCGCTCGGGCTTGGGAAGGCGCACTTCGCACGTGGGGAGTGGCGTGAGGCGGAGGAGCGGTTTCGTGGCGTGTTAGAGCGGCACGCGGATTCGGAGATTGCTCCCGAAGCCCTGTACTGGGCTGGAGTGTCCAAATACAAAGCGACTGGCGACGCGAGTGCATTACAGGAAACGGCGAAAGGTTTTCAGTCGCACTACCGCGATTCCAGTTGGGCCAAGAGAGCGTCAGTTTGGGCGAGTTGACCCTTGCTTTTGTGGGTACGTAGAGTTTGCAAATCCACCCGCCCTCCTGAATTTTGAAAGCTCCAGATGACCGGGAGTACGTGGTTCAAACACACGCGCTTGCCAATGAGGTCGACAAAAGGGCGACGATTTTGCCCGCCTTCAGTTCGGCCACGCGGGCCCGAATTATTGCGGAAATCAATGATTTAAGTGTGGTTAGCTGCCTGTTCCTCAGCGAATCCACTGCAAGACGGGCGCGGAAAAGCACTACTAACGAAGCCGCGATCAAGTCGCTCTACGTATGTGGACATCTTCCGATAGCGAGACATCACAGGCCGAATCCTCGCGCAAGCTGCAGTAACGAGCAGTTCTGATGGGCTTCTCACCCGTGCCGAAAAGTCAGCCAAGTGTTATCGTTGAGCGGCCTTTCACGGGAGTGGTCTGTTTAGTCTGCTGTGGACAGGAGCGATGTCGCACCGCTGGAGTGGGTGCAGCCGTCAATCCGGAGGTGTCGCGGAACGCGGGATTTTCGAATGCGGAGGCGTACCACTCTCGACATCGCTCCTGCGCTCGAGCGAAAAGAAGAAGCGGTAATTCGTCCTCAGCAGATTGTGGAGATGGAGTCGAGTGGGAAGCTTCAGAACGAGCCGTTAGCAGCCAATCGTGCTCGGTGGACCAGCTATCGCCGCCACTCGTCAATGAGCGAAGCCACCAGGCCAGTCCAACCTGTCTGGTGGGATGCGCCAAGGCCGGCTCCATTATCCCCATGGTAGAACTCGTAGAAGAGGATGAGGTCCCGCCAGTGCGGGTCTTCCTGAAACTTCCGGGTTCCTCCGTAGACCGGGCGGCGCCCTTCTTTGTTTCTCGTGAAGATCTGGATCATCCGGTTTGCGATCTCACCCGCCATTGCCGATAGATCCTGTGGACGGCGTCCATCATCGGCCGAAGCGACGGTGAAATCGGCTCCATAACCCTGACCGAGCTTACGAAGCGAATCGATGATCAGGAATGTAGTCGGAAACCAGATAGGCCCGCGCCAGTTGGAATTGCCGCCTTTGATCTTGTTTTCCGACTCGGCAGGATCATATCTCACTTCTCCGGTTCCGAACACGAACGGATTTCGCTCGTGGTATTTAGACAGGCTCCGGATGCCGTAGTCGGAGAGGAACTCTGCAGGATCCAACACCCGTTCGAGCATTCGATGCAGCTGGTTCTGATCCACCACGGTCAGAGCATAAAGCTGTTCACCGTTGCTTTCCATAGCGTGGCAGCAGGCGTTCGTCAGCTTGCTCCTGTTGTTCACAAACCAGAGAAAATTTGTGCGAAACTCGTCGAGGTTCTGTATTGAGTGAAGCTGCAATTCCTCGACTGCATAGAGCGGGATGATCCCTACGAGGGATCTGACCCGGAACTTATCGAACTTGCCATCCGGATAACGAAGGACGTCATAGAAGAAGCCGTCGTCCTCGTCCCAGAGTGAGTAGTTGCGGCCTCCCATATTCTTCATCGCGGAGCCGATGTAAATGTAGTGCTCGAAAAACTTAAGGGCTGTGCTTTCGTACACCTTGTTTGTCTGCGCCAGTTCCAAAGCAATCCGCATCAGGTTGAGACAGAACATCCCCATCCAACCGGTCGCGTCGGATTGTTCAAGCACAGCTCCGCCGGGCAGCTTGTCGCTACGGTCGAGGACCGTTATGTTATCCAGGCCGAGGAATCCACCTTCGAAGACGTTGTTGCCTGAGCTGTCTACCTTATTCACCCACCAGGCGAAGTTGATGAGGAGTTTATGGAAACACTTCTCCAGGAACTGGCGATCTGCCTTCCCCGTCCGTTCCCGGTCCATGTTGTACACTCGCCACACAGCCCACGCATGCACCGGGGGATTCAGGTCCGAAAATTCCCACTCATAGGCCGGGATCTGCCCATTCGGATGTTGGAACTGCTCGAACAGCATCAGCCAAAGCTGTTCCTTCGCGAACTCCGGGTCAACCAGAGCAAGCGGGATTGTGTGAAAAGCCAGATCCCACGCCGCGAACCAGGGATACTCCCATTTGTCGGGCATTGAGAGCACACGCATTGAATTCAGGTGCTGCCAGTGGCGATTGCGGATCCAGTAGCGTGAAGCGGGCGGGCGAAAATGCGTGTTGTCACCCTCCAGCCATTTGCTGATATCGAAAAGGTAGATCTGCTTAGACCAGAGCAAACCCGCAAACGCCTGCCTCTGAACAAGCCGCTCGTCCTCAGTCGCCCGGGGTGGATAAATCGCCTCGTAGAACTCATCCGCTTCGGCTCGTCTTTTCCCGACGATACGGTCGAAATCCGCCCACGGCTTCGATGAGGGTTCCGGCGTCAACCTGAGCCGTAGCACAACCGATGCGCCGGGTCGAACCTCGTAGCGGTAATCGAGGCAGGCCTTCGTTCCTACACCGCTTGGGTTGACGGCCGCAAGGTCGTTGTCCACAATGGCGCGGTGAAAACCGTCCTTCAGAAACGGCCGCTCATTCGGGACGCCGTACAGGCGCTCGCTGTTCGTTTCGTTGTCCGTAAACAGCGGCGAACCGCCCGATTCGCCGTACAGGTAACGCTTGCCCAATCGATAGGTGAAAGGTAGGTTCGGCCAACGGCGTTGCCGTACTGTCGTCCGCTACAAGGCAAACAGCGTCTTCGCCAGGCGAACTCGTCTGAATCGAAGGTTCCGGCGCGGGCTCATCGCCCCAGCACCATGTATTCCGAAACCACAGCTGCGGGATCAGGTGAAGCGGAGCCGGCTCCGGCCCTCGATTGAACGCCTCTATGCGAATGCAGATGTCCTCGGCGGACACTTTCGCATATTCGATCTGAATGTCGAAGTATCTGTCTTCATCGAAGATGCCGGTGTCCAGTAGTTCGAACTCGAACCCGCGTCCACCTCGCCGTTTGTTTTCCTCGACCAGCCACTCGTATGGATATCGCTCCTGCGGGTACTTGTACAGATACTTCATGTAGGAGTGCGTCGGAGTGCTGTCGAGGTAGAAGTAGTATTCTTTGACGTCCTCGCCGTGGTTGCCCTCCGAAGGTGTGAGGCCGAAGGCGCGTTCTTTCAGGATCGGGTCTTTCTCGTTCCAAAACGCCAGCCCGAAAACCAGGATCTGGTACCGGTCGCAAATTGCCGCCATCCCGTCCTCGCCCCAGCGATAGGCTTTGCTGCGGGCCATGTCATGGCTCAGAAAATCCCAGGCCGCTCCGGAAGCGCTGTAGTCCTCCCGAACGGTGCCCCACGATCGTTCGCTAACATATGGGCCCCATCTTCGCCATGTCAGGGGTCGTCCATATGTCTCGGCGAGGCGCTTCCCTTCGCTTGTATGCGGCGCGATTACGGGCTTCGCGTCGGTCTCTGTGATGGTCACAGTTCCTCGTTGTGGCAACGATGTAACAATGCCGTCTTCAGCACTATTATTTTTGTAACCGAGGGGTACCCGGGCGAACAGATTTGCTGGACGTGCGCATAAAACGGTTTCGTTGCGAAGTTGGAGTTAGCCAGCAGTGGGCAGTACAGAGTGGATCGCACTTGAACCTGCGTTACGCAGGGATACCGAACAGTTCGGCGACGAAGAGCTCTTGACCGACGGCGTCATCTTTGGCCAGCCACTTTTCTTTACCGCCTCACATATGCGGGATTTTTGTCGACGTTGATGACCCACGGCATTGCATTATCGGATGCTTCGATGGCTCGAAAAGGAAGCGTTTCGCTGCCGCTGTATTTCGCTTGATCGTCAGCAGAAAGTCAATCGTTTGCCGATGGAGTCGACAGCGCGGTACAAATATCGATCTTTGTCTTTAACCTTTATATAGGTCTCGTCGATTCGGTAGGATTTGTTCGTCGGCCTCAGATGCCGGCGACAGGGCTTGTTGATTTCTGGCGCATACACCTGCACCCACCGCCAAACGCAGCTGGCATCCACTTCAAGACCTCGTTCTGCCAGCATCTCGGCTACATGCTCGTAGGCCAGACGGATAACGCAAATACCAACGCACCGCCAACAGAGATCACCTCAGCCGAGTACTGACGTCCTTTAAATGGATTGGTCGGCGTAATTGGCATCGATTTACCCTATCAACCCCGGCTCCAACTTCGCAACGAAACCCTCAAGACCCGCGTTGCTCGAAGGCCAGGCGCATGTCTACAACGTAATGCTTGGTCGGCGTCGAGGGCGGACACCCTTACCGGTGATGTGATGGGGCCGAAGACGTGCTGCGCGATGTGTCTCCTGTGCTTGCTCATCACCACAACCGTCCTGCTGGCGTTTGACAGACAAGATGCCCCATTCAACGACAGTTGAGGCGGCTAAAATGTTGGGCATTGCGGAGGCGACATTGGACGAATGCGCATCCGGGGCGAAGGGCCGACATTCACCACATTGGGCCGACTCGTTCGCTATCCGGAGTCCGAAGTCCAAAGGTATATCCGTGAACACACGATTGAAGCATCCAAAGAAAGACCTCGAGAGAAGAACGGGAAATGGAAGTACCGCTTCGAGTTGAACGATCAACCCCTATTCGGGGTCGCCGATGTAGAGGCCGTTCCAAAAGATATTGTTAAGGCACACGCGGAGCGCACGCGCACATCGAAGAACTGAAGAAAGGGAAGACGGTGATCAGGCAGGTGATCACTTCCGTTGATCACGGGATTCCGAACTTCGTGCCTTGGTATCGAAGCGAACACCAGAACAGAAAATGCAAATGGCAGCAAGTTCTGATGGCCTTCGTTTCAGTTTACTTCGAGGAGACGAAATTTCCTCTCACCCCGATCGGTCGCGGAAAAAACAGACTGAGCGCTGGCCCGGGCTAACTTTTGGGCCACCGACGCCACAAAAACTGGCCCAACGAGGCAGAACTTGCGCAACCGGAGAACTTCGTGACCAGATTTCCTAGTAACTTTGTGTTTGCAAAGCCTTAGCCCTAGAGAAGTGGTACGCCCGAGAGGATTCGAACCTCTGACCTTTTGCTCCGGAGGCAAACGCTCTATCCAGGCTGAGCTACGGGCGCATTCCGGATCCATTGTAGCAGGAAACTGCCCGCCTATGACGTTTTCTTAACGGACTTCTTCACGGCGCCCTTGGCTGGAGCAGCGGCAGGTTCCTGCAGCAACTTCTCGATCGTCTGCCGCATGAAAGCCTCAGTGGCCGTATTGCTGTCTTCCTGTGGCAAGCTCTGGTGCCGGATCACGCCCTTCCGATCGATGAACACGATCTGCGGAACGTGGAGCGAGTGCGTGGGATCATTCTGCAGGAACGTATGGACTGCCTCACGCGTGCTATACCCGACAGGATAGTTCACCTTGAAATCGCGCACGAAATCCGGCACGAGCATGTGCGACATGTCGTTGAAAGCCACGCCCAATGCCTGCATGCCTTTCGGTCCGTACTCCGTCTGCAGTCGCGACATCAGTTGGGAGGCATGCTGGCAATGAGGACAGGTGGTAAACAGGAACTCGCAGACAACGACCTTACCGCGATATTGGCTCAACAGGGTCTGGCCACCCTGCGGCATCTTGATCGCAAACTCTGGAGCCTTTCTCGGAACTTCCGCGCCCGTCAAAGTCGCCAGCGTTGCGCACGCCAGAAGAGTGGCCACTACAAATCGCTTCATCACGATGCCTTCTTACCAGTCTTTGCTTTGGACTTTGCGGGCGCCTTGGTTGGCGTCGCCTTCGTCCCTGCCGATTCCGCAAGCAGCTGTTCAATCAGCGCGCGCATATTCGCTTCCTGCTGATCTCCGAGGAACGGATCCGTTCCACCATGCTGAGCCCGAATTACGCCTTTTCGAT
Organism: Bryobacteraceae bacterium; assembly: GCA_963825845.1. Taxonomy (GTDB): domain Bacteria; phylum Acidobacteriota; class Terriglobia; order Bryobacterales; family Bryobacteraceae; genus DASQDN01. The sequence continues at coordinate 125,706 of CAWGVL010000075.1, forward strand.
CGATGAATACCATCTGTGGCACGTAGAAATTCTGCGACATAATGGGCTGCTGAAGATACGAATAGGCCGACTCACGAGTGCCGCTTCCCACAATAAAATCCGTCGCGTACTGACGGGCGAAACCGGCCAGGTCGGGGTTCGGATTGATCGCGACACCGATCGCCTGGAAGCCTTTCGGGCCGTACTCGCGCTGCAGCTTCGACAAAATTGTCGCCGATTTCTGGCAATGGGGGCACGTCGTGAACAGGAATTCCATCGCGACAACCTTGCCCTTGTACTTGGAGAGCAAATCTTGCTGGCCCCCGGGCAGCATAAGCGCATATTCAGGCGACTGGCGCGGAACTTCGGCGCCCATCAGCGCCATTCCCGATAACAACAATCCTGCGATCCACAACCGCATTTTCCAGATAACTCCTTGAAATATTTAGTTTACCTTAGCGTGCTCCGCGGGAGGCAAGCCCTCAATCGATGTGACGCGGGAGCCCGCGATCGTGACTCGGAAATTGCCGTCGTCGCCCGTGCCGGTTAGCGAATCGGGCGTATCCGTCACGATCTGCATGTTTTTCCATTTCCCCTGCAGTACCTGCCTATACGCGTCGAACATTTTTCGCGCATTTTCCGGGCTGTCCCATTCGGATGCGTAGAGCAACACTGTCCGCTTATCGGCTTTGTGCTCGACAACTGCGGCGCTTCCGCCTCGCCAGTGAGGAGCGATGGCATCGGCCCGATCCCGGCTGAGATACTGCTCGAGAAGAATCGAGTGGTCAAACTCGCCCAGAGATCCCGAGGTCAGCGTCTTCCACTCCCGTTCGTCCCGCAATTTCGGCAAAGGTGTCTCAACCGGGCGAGTATTCGCAAGGTACACATCCGGGTGCATCACCTGCTGCGAACTCACCGGTGGATCCGTGAACACGCGAGCAAATCCCGCCCTGGCCCTCTTTCTGCACGATGATGTGATTGAATCGCAGGCCCTCGGCATACGGGAAGAGTAAAGACGCGCGCAAATACAGCGGAGCGGCCGCCAACACCGGGAACTGCGTCGATGCGGTGTCGGAGCTGCGGTTGGCCATATCGAGAAGGGCCGCGGGCATTTGTTTCAGGGATTGCCCCGATTTGCGCGCCGCGCTTTCCATCATCAGCCAGGTTGCCTGACCCTCCATCACCGCCATACGGGCCAGCGACGAATCGTCGCTCTTTCCGCGCTTGATAAACTTCCCCAAGTCGAACCGCTGATCGGCGAGGGCGTGCGCCAACTCATGAAACACGACCATCGATTGCCCGGATGCGTCGCTTCCCTGTAATACGAACAGCCGCTTCTTCTTGAAGTCATAGAATGCCGCTGCCTGCTCGGTGAGCAGGTCAACCATCGTCCGTGCCAGATCGAATTCCTGCGGGGCCAGCCCGAGCTTTTTCAGCGCCACTTCTTCCGCGCGGATCTCTTCCGGCTTGACCTCCTCCTTCACCTTCTGTTCCAGATATCGCTTCAGCGCGACTCGATCCATCGTGTCGCACTGCACCTTCTTGAGCGGCTTCCAACCCGTAATCTCCGATAGTTCGGCAACGGCGGAATCGACACCTTCGAACGGAGTTTGCGCGGCCGCGATCCACGGAACAACAGCCAGGAGGAGACAGGAAAAAACGCGCATCAGATCTTTCAGGATAGCGGCATTTCGAGGGACGTGTTCGGTACAAGGACGGTTGCCCGATACAATAGGGCCGAACATGCGTATATCCGAAATCCGGCTCCACCCGATCGCAATCGCCGACGCTCCTCTCCGCAGTTCGTACGGCCGGCATGCGCCATACGCCCTCCGCACCATCGTTGAGCTGAAGACGACAGATGGTATTACCGGTATCAGCGAGACGTACGGCGGTGATGGCCCGCTCGCCGCGCTCGAGGCCGCGAAGTCGCGAATCATGGGAATGGACCCGTTCCGGCTGATGGGCTTATGGCGCGAGTTTATAGCCGATGCAAAGACCGCAGCGTCAGGCGATCGAAGCCAGACATATCTCGTACCCGGCGAGAACCAGCTCGATCAGCACACACGCACGTACGCGGCAATCGAGGTTGCTTGCCTCGACATCATCGGCAAGGCTGTCGGAAAGCCCGTCTCCGAGGTAGTCGGCGGCCGGGTGCGTGATTTAGTGCCGTTCTCGGCCTATCTTTTCTATAAGCATGCGGGCGGTGGCGGGACCGGCACTGATACGCGTGAGGACGAATGGGGCGAGTGCCTCGATCCCCAGTCCATGGTTCGGCAGGCCCGGAAGATGGTGGCCGAATACGGGTTCCGGGAAATCAAGCTCAAGGGCGGTGTCCTCGAACCCGACCAGGAGATCGAAACGATCAAAGCACTGCGCCGCGAATTCGGCCCGGAGTATCCACTTCGCATTGATCCGAACTGCGCCTGGTCTGTGGACACGTCTGTACACGTAGGCCGCGAACTCGAGGAAGAACTCTCGAACGGCGGCTACCTCGAAGATCCCACGGCGACCCTTGAAGGAATGGCGGAAGTCCGGCGCCGTTTGCGGGCCGAAGGGATCGAGATGCCGAACGCAAGCAATGTCGCTGTCACGCACTTCGGCCATGTCGTTGAGGCTGCTCGGCTGGACGCCGTCCAGGTCGTATTGTCGGATCCGCATTATTGGGGCGGCGTTCGCGCCCTGCTGCGCCTGTCCGATCTGTGCGAAACGCTTGGACTGGGTGTATCGATGCACTCGAACAACCATCTCGGCGTCAGCCTGATGGCAATGGCGCACGCGGCCGCTGCGGCGCCCCATGTGCTCTACGCCTGTGATACGCACTATCCGTGGCAAACCGAACAGGATGAGGTAATCGTTGGAGGCCGCGTCAAGTTTGAGAACGGCGCCGTACGCATAACCGACCGTCCCGGACTGGGAGTCGATCTCGATTACGACCAACTCGCGCGCCTTGAAGAACGATATCAGAAGCTGCCCTACCGCAAACGTGACGATGAAGCCGAGATGCGCCAGCATGTCGACCCGAACTGGAAGCGCATGCTACCTCGCTGGTAGTTGAGAGCCCGGGCCATAGGGTGGGGATCACTCCTCGAGGGAGCGGGCAGGAGTTCAGTAGGGATTGTAAGGAAGAAACACTAGGCGGGACGTTGAGGTGAGACCGGGCTCTCTTTTCCCGATCTCACTTTATCCCGCTCAATCGCACACTTCTCCGTTCGGTAGCGGTTAGCATTGCAAATAAAGGAGAAAGAAATCTTGAAGTTGCGTCAACGGCCTGCGGCAAGCTTCGAATGCAGTCTAGAAAATGAAGCTCAACCCGCCTCGAACCGCGCGGGGTGAGTGCGCCAGCACAAGCCTGCGACCGTCGGCCAGCGAAATCGGCAGATATCCTTGCGCGAGCATGTTCCGTAGATCCGCGCTAGCCTCGATCCGCCCCGGAAGCCCGCTCCACATGGGGAGCGGTTGCCGGACCCGTATGTTGAGACCGGTCTCGGGGTAGAGCCGCTGCGTCAAGTAGACGTGTCCAGGCGTCAAAGCCTGTGAGCCGGACCACTCATAACTAGCCGCGAACCGAGTGCCCGTAACAGGCGTTACGCCCGACACGCGACTGCGTACCCACTGCCGCTGCGTCCGCCGGATAAGATCCCGAAGGTCGTCTGCGTTGCCTGTTCCAAGGACGGCTTCGCGATCTGTCGTCAAAACGCCGCCACGGCCGTACGAGACCGATGCGCTGAACCGATCATTGATTTGCTGAGTTATAGTCGCCGTATACCCAAGTCGTGAATAACGGCCCACATTGAACACGGAACTGGACGAGGATAGCTCCGGCAGCAGGTCCCCGGTCATGTAAAATCCGTCTGGAGTGCTCATTGTCAGCGCGCCGTTCCCAACGACTTCCTTGAACGCCGCCAGATTGTACGTCCGGCTACCAACCTCGATCTCGTAGCCGATCTCCATATTTTGGGAGCGTTGGACCATCGCACGGCCGTCGCGCAAAGACACGCGCGGCAGAACCGCCAGCGCCATCATGTCGCGCTGCAGGTCCGCATCCACCTCGGTCTGTGAGCCGCCATGAAGTAACTCCACAGGGGGCGCGCCGGAACTGTAACCCATCTGCAATTTGCCCAACTCACCCAAATCATAGGTGAGGCGCGCAAACGGACTCAGGTAATTCAAACGGTCCAGGAACGTTACCGAATCCAGGGAAGCGCCATATTCGAGATGGATTCCGTCTGCGACTTCGGCGCGTTCGATGATAGTCAGGGACATCGTACGAAGGGCAGGCCCATTCGTCTGAGCGCTGCCTAAAACCGCTGATTGACCGCGACTCGGCAGGGAAACCTGCTGCATGGTCAACTTTACGGCAGGCCCACTCAAATCGCCCGGACTGAAACTCGTGCGGAAGCCCGTGGTCGGCAGATCCGACTGCAAGCCATATCCGATATTGCCCGCTACCTGAAGATGGCTGCCGCCAAACAGGGAAGTGGCCAAGGCAAATGTCGTTCCGAGATCGGACTGATTGGCTGACGAAGAAAACGGCGATCCTTCACCTGAAGAAGAAACTCTGATGACACCACGGGTATCGGAAAAGATCGAACCGGACGGAGACGATGAGGAAGAGGAAATGCCATTCAGGTCGATCATTCGCAGCACGGGTCGTGTTGACATCGAACTTCTAAGAACCCATTTCCAGTCCTCGCTCATCAAAGCCCCCGAGTTGGGAGACGAGTAAACGAGTTCCACGGAACTGAGCACCGATGCCAGATTAATGGCGAGAACACTTGTGGCTCCGGCCTGAATCGTAATGTTCCGTTTCAGCGCCGGCATAAAGCTGCTTAAGGTAACCCGGATCGAATAGACGTCGGGCAGAAGCGACTGAAACCCGAACTCGCCCGAGCTATTGGTCAGGGCGCGTTCGATCTGCCTGTCGTACTTGTTGAAGAGCTGGACGACAGCGCCCATCTGGGGTACGCCGCCGTTATCGCGAACTGAGCCGGTGAGCGCGCCGAGGAGCTTGTTGGACGAAGCGGCTTCGGAGACACCTGGGGCAATCACCGAGCCTAGGGCTAGTGCTGTAGCGACTCGCAACGGGCCACTAAACCAATGGGCGTTCACCGATTGCCCTCCCGGCGGTCCGCCTGGCCGGCGAAACCACTCGTCCCTATTTTACTGCACCGTAAACGTAGCAGACGGATTGAGCGTCTGGTTACGTCTCCGATCCGTGACCTTCATCCGGATCGTATATTGTCCTGGCTCGAGGTTCTGCAGCGGAAGCACCTTCTCGACGGTCACCTGGTTCGATGAGGCATTCTCCAGCTTCGCGACATCCTCTGTAAATTCAAATACCTTCTGGTTGCTGCCGTTCTTCACGACCTCGTATTCGATCGATCCGTCCGGCTTCTGGGTCTTCTCATCCGGCTCGAAGTTGTAGAGCTGTACGTAGATACCCATCTTCTCGTTCTGCTTAAACTCTTCCGTCAGCCGGGGACGAACTTTGGAGGTCCCGATTACGAACTGGCCCGTACCAATACTCTTCGTCGGAACCTTCTCAATCAGGTCCGCAACGATGAGTGTGCTCGACGCAAGCTTTTCATCATCGAAGTGCGGAACATTGAGCGCCATTTCGTAATTGTTCATGTTTCCGGCCGTGATGTCCTTGGCGACAACGTTCAGTCGGAATAGACCCGGGGGGAGCGGCACGGATTTCTGATACACGCTAACGCCTTTTACAGCCTCTCCCAGCTGCTGCGTCGGCACTTCGATGCTGACCACATCCTCGAAAACGTTCACCACGCGCCGTGACATCGAAGTGATGCGGGCATAGATGTTTACCGTCGCGCGGGATACCCCGTCTTTATCCTGAAACTGGAGGTCGCGCCGATCGAACTGGAGCGTGATGTTCGTCATGATGCTCGAATTCGTCACGCGCATGAAATCTGCCCGGGCCTTCATAGGCAGCAGGTTGAACTTGATCGTCGACGATACAGCCGCCTCGAGGTCCTTGAACTTGACATCGGGTGGCTTCTGAAGGTTCGTGTATTGCTGTAAACGTTCGAACTGGTTCATGCGCATCGTCGTGGGCTGATTCCCGATGCCGAGGCGCGTACCGTCCGTACGGGTGAAGCGATCCGCCTTGCTGGACAAACCCATCTGTTCCATCATCGTCAGGCCGGCGCCGGGAACCATCAGGAGCGCGTCTTTCTCCGACGGATCCATCGTCATCCGGTACTCGCCCGTCATCGTCGGGTCAACGAACTCGATCATGACGTCATTGCCAATGCCTTCGATCCACCGGTACCGCCAGATCTCGAAGGGGAACGTCGATGTGGTTCCGCCGCCTTCTTCGATCGGTCTCTGATAAGAACCGCCGGAAGGATGGGATTCGATTTCGGCGGGCGGACCGAACGTGATGTATATTCGGCCGCGGTCCGTCTTCCAACCCGGAATGCCCGAAGCGTACCGCTCGTTCGCGTACGCGATACGGCGGTAGTGCTCTTCCTTATATTCGTTCTCCGCTGAATCGGGCGTTGGATCGCGGCGAAGCCAGAACTGCTCGATAAAGCTCTGCCGTTCGTCGTCCAAGGCGAGGCGCTTAAATGCCTGCCGCTCCTCATCCGTAATGATGTATCCGACGTCCTCGTTCAGCCATTTGCGGTAAGGGCCTTCAAGCTCCTTGCGCAGCTTCTCTTCGCGCTTGCGGCGCTCTTTTTCGGTGAGCGGCTTGGCGACAGTCTCTCGACCGGGTTCGGGAGCCACATTTTTTTCGGCCTGCAACAGGCCGCTGAAAACCAGCAGCCCGGCGACCGGGAAGACAACGGAGAGGCAATTTGCTTTCATGACGACAACCGTTCCTCGATCAGATACGGGAGATGACACGCGGAACCAGTCTAATTTTACCGCCGAACGAGGGGGGTGAGTCAATGAAGCTGTTGGAAATACCCCGGCGCCCCCGCCCGTTTTCGTTTTAGACGCAAAATATTGAATGTTCGGGTACATCGCGCGATCAGGACGGACCAGCCGGCGGTCTGGCTTCCATCCAGCATGAACAATGGGACCGCCGCGCTTGGACACCGCCCCTGCATCCGCGGGTAGCTGGGACACGAGAATCGGTCAACTTTCTATGATTCCGCGGACAATCTTCGCGCGTTGCCGCGTCTCCAAAATTTCTATTTCGTCTAGATTCTGCAACTTAGAATTTCGACAAGCCAATCGCGAAAACCCGCATCGTAATCTCAAATCAGAAAAAGGCGCCCGGCAGAGAGAACCCCAAGGGACTCTCGGTCAGGGCGCTTTTTTCTTATCCCACGTCGGAAGGAAAATATGGAAGAGGAGTCCATTCCCGTTCCACCTGCCGCCCTGTGGTTCTAACCTAATACGCGTACTCAGGCGCGTTTCTTTATATAAGGCTCTTCAGGAGTCGCTCTATGTGAGCAATAATGGATGTTACAATGTCTGGGAGCTAACTTACGAGTAAGCTCCCAGGCGCACATCCCTAGCTTTCGCTGTGATCCGTCTTCTTGCCTCCCTTTTTGTCCTCGCCACCCTGGGTCTCCCCGCTGACAACAAGAAATCGCCCGAATTAGAAAACCGGATAAAACACGCGTCCGACCTGCTTCGCACCGGTGAAATCCGTCGTGCCGCGACTGAGTTCCGCGACCTTTTAAATCTCGCCATCGAAAAAAAGAACGATTACTATGCGGCTCGCTCGAGGCTGGGCCTTTCCGCTTGCTTCCTTGTAACTCATCAATACAAAGAAGCTGTCGCCTATGGTGAAAACGCGCTGCGATACGGACTTTCCATTCAGGATGGCGATGTCGCCGTTCGCGCGGCGCTCAATCTGTCGAGCGTCTACCGTCACATCGGCGACTTCGCGGCGGCCGCGCAAACCATGCGAGATCTGAATCCTGTCCTGCCTCAGATCACCGATCCTTCCCTGAAGGCTCCGTTGTATTTGCATGCCGCCACCAACTCCGCACGCGCGGGAGACTGGCAGCGAGCCGAACCGCTTTTCCTCGCCGGCATCGAAACCGCGATCAACAGCGGCGACATGCAGACGGCGGCCATCGGATGGAACCAACTCGGGTACATGCGTTTACAGGTCAACGAACTGGCCAAAGCGGAAGCTGCGCTGACCGAAGCGTTCCGAATCCGTCGCTTCGCGGGAAATCGAAATCTCGGCGCATCTTATGTCTATCTCGGGATGCTTCGACTCGCGCAAGGTGACCACGGGTCAGCGCTCAACCTGCTCACACGCGCCATTGACGTCGCCTCTCGTGCGGAATTTTCGATACCACTCCCCACTCTTTACTACTGGCGGGCTCGCGCAAAGGTCGCTGCGGGGGACATCAGCAGCGCGTTGGCCGATTTTGAGCAGGCGATCCAGTGGGCAACGCGATGGCGCCACGAGGTGCTTCCGTCCGACGGCTTGCGGGTCAGCGCCGAGATCAGCCTGAATAAGATCTTTGATGAGTACGTGCAGACCGGGATGCGCGCCTGGATGACGCGAAAGAGCATCGGATTGGCAAAGCGTATGTTCGAGGTGTCCGAACAACATCGGACGGCTTCCTTCCGCGAACTGTTGCGCACACAGCAACCGCTTCCGGCGGAATATTGGGAGGCGCTGTCCGAACATCGAAAGTCGCTGATCGCATCCCTCAATTCTTCACAGACTGCTTCTCCTTCCCCCGCGCGTCTACGCTTATTGCAGATCGAAGCGCGCTTAGGGCTTCCGTCGGCCGAGCAGACGAGCGCGCGAGTCTCCGAACTTCAACGGCGTCTCAATGCCGGCGACGCGCTCATAAGCTTCCACACAGGTCAGGAGCACTCGTTTGTCTGGGCGATCACTCGCGACTCATTCGAACCGCACGTTCTGCCGGGGCTGAAGACAATCGGGCCGGTTGCGAAACGCTACCGCGATTCCATCGAGAAGGACTCCTGGCCTGACGGCTCCAACACGGAGCTCTATTCGATGCTCTTCGGTCCGTTGAGTTCGCGAATCCAGTCCAAAGCCGGTTGGCTGCTGTCGCTCGACCACGGTCTGTATGACATTCCCTACGCCGCGCTCGGGCCTTCGAAGACTCCCTTGATTCTGTTTCACTCGATCCGGGCCATTCCCGGAGCCACGCTCCTCAACCGTCCGGCTGCAATCATTAAAGGAGCGCAGTTTGTCGGGGCGGGGGACGCAATCTACAATATGGCGGACCCCAGATGGAAGGGGCCGCGTGGCGCCGCTGACAATACCTATGCGCGGCTCGTCAACACTCGCCAGGAAGTCCTCACCGTTTCTCGCGCCTGGGCGCCGGATCGCGAGCCGACACTCCTGTTCGGCGGCTCGTTCAACCGCTCGGCGCTCGACCAGGCGCTTCGGACCGAGCCCGCGATCGTACACATCGCGGCGCATGTCGTGCGAGGGGAAGCGGACGCTTCGAATGTACTGATCGGTCTTGGCCTGACTCAGAATGGAGCATCCGACTTTCTGACCTCGGCCGACATCGCATCCAGGGCCACAAGCGTTGGATTGGTCAGTATCAACGGGTGCGCATCGGGGGCCGGAGCGGCGCTTCCCGGATCGGGATTGATGGGGCTTACGCGTGCGTGGCTCATCGCCGGGGCGACAGCCGTAGCCGCCACCTATTGGCCGATCAACGATGATCGCGGAGATCTGTTCTCGAGAATGTACGCCGATATCGCAAAGTCGAGCGCGTCGGGAATAACATCCGCGAAAGTGGCCGAGGCGCTGCAAACTGCCCAGATCTCGGCGCTTCGCTCCGGGACCGCGAGATCACGTCCCTCCAACTGGGCCGCCGTCTTCATCGCCGGCAAGAACTAACCGTACCATCAAACCGTGTGTGCCGCTCCCTCTCGATAAAGCTACGGTTCTCCTGAACCGTGCCCACGCCTGAGAGATCAGCGCCGCCCGCCTGGAGAGGCGGGTAACCGCAGCTATCAAAAGGATTCGAGGGACTCAACGTTCGCGGCTTGGATCTGGTGCGAGTCATCACGGCTGCGCTCATTTATTTCCTCGGCGTCCAGTTACCGACAGTCAGGATCAACGTACCCTTGAATAGCGCGATTCAGAAGTTGGCCGGCATGGACGGGGGCGACGGCAAATCGCCCGCGCAGCGATTTCGAGCCCCGCTGGGAACCGATTGGAATGCGATCAGCGGGGCTTCTGCGGCTTGACATCGTTATTATTACTACTCGCCTCCGAGTAAATCGAATGCTGCATTACGCCTTGTAAGTCAAAGACTAAATCCACGCAATTTATACCTTGTCCACCGGAATGATATGGGATGTTTGAAGACCTCTTAGATGTTTGAACACGTCTTAAAGGACGCCTATAGCAAATCGCCGAAATCGGCACGAGTGCTCAGGCCATCGCAACGTATCTCGCCAACTTCGATGGAAAATCTCCGAATCGATGGGCAAGTGGAGACGCTCACGTATACTTCTGGGAGAGCTTCGGGATCCGATTCCCCGGGGCTACTTAACTGAGGACCCATGGAGCCCATATTTCTTCCCGGAGTCGAGAACAAACCCGACTCCTCAGGCTCGTACGCTGACTTGATCGCGTCATGCAGAAAGGCGGGGCCGCATTTCCTCAGATCTGGCATCTGTTCGCCTACAAGCCGAACGCAACGCAGCACCTCGAACGTTGGACTCATGAGGTCATGCGCGGCCCGTCGCCGCTTTCCCCCGGCATGCGTGAGCTGATTGCGGCGTTGACCTCCGCCCGGAATCATTGTCCGTTTTGACTGAAGTCCCACGCCGCGGTCGCGGCGCACCTTCTCGAAAATGAAGAGCCTCGTGACGGCAGTCATGCATGATGTGGAGACTGCGCCCATCTCCGATGCGGAGAAAGCGATCCTACGCTTCGTGGAAAAGGTAAACCATGAATCGCCGGACATCCAACGCTCCGACATCGAAGCGTTGTACGAGCATGGTTGGACAGATGAAGCTCTCTACGACGCAATCACCGTATGCGCATTGTTCAACTTCTATAACAGATGGATTGATGCGACCGGGGTGCATGCAATGAACGACGAAGCGCATCGGGCCGCTGCGCCTCGTATGGCGCCGGGATATATCCGTACACCTCTGAAATGAGGAGCGCTACGGCGCCTGCGCCGCTTCGACGCGAGTAGCTCGAATTTGGATTGTGCCCGACCCGGCGCGGAACTCGCGTACTTCTCCAGCGACGATCGCCGGACCGGGCTTCAGATCCGGTCCGGCGATTTCATATGTACTTGAGACACCCGGCGGCCGTAGGATCCAGCGGTCTCCGAGTTTCTCCACTTCGCCGTTCACCCGCACGACCGCTCGTGTGGCCTTGGTCCCGTCCTGCTCAATGAAGTCTCGAATCTGTTCCAGTCGAACGCGATTCTGCGGGGCCAATTGCAGATCGAGAGTGCCCTCCTGCGCGTTGACTTGAGCGGACTCGACACCGCGTACTCTCTTCATGCGCTCGCTCAACGACTCTGTGCAACTGGCGCAACCAGTCCCGCTAAACCAAATCTTCATCGTTCGAAACTGGGCTGCACAGGGCAGGGTCGCGAGAATAAATGTCAGGAGGATTCGCGCCACGGCTGCTCCCTATCGGCGGGCGCCGGATCGTTGGGCTCGTCCACCGCCGCCCATCGTGCCGTCCCACTTCGGGTTGCCTTGCCGTCCGTAGTCGGATGGTAATTTGTCCCAATCTTCGCGCGAGATTGCATTCAAGTCGTACACGATTCGTCCGTCGCGCAGCGTTAGCTCGCACAACAGCTTCTGTTTGCCTTTCATCCGCGCTCCATTGTGATCCGCGAAGCCGAAGTCGCCCTTCTCGATGCGCAACACGGCAACGTCCGCCGGCGAACCGACCGAAAGATTACCGAGTTCCTCCCGCTTGATCTCTCGCGCAGGATGCCATGTGCTCGCGGCGATCACGTCAGGCAGCTTCATCCCGAGCGCAAGGAATTTGTCCATCACATTGAGCATGTCCTTCATAGCGCCATTCATGCTGCTGGTGTGAAGATCGGTCGAAATTGAATCAGGCCAGAATCCAGCTTTTGTAAGCGGGACAGCAACGCGATACAGAAAGCTTCCGCCGCCGTGACCGACATCGAAAATGACTCCGCGCTTTCGGCCCTCGATCATGCCGGGATTCGGTTTGCCATCCGGCCCCAACTCGTTCCGCAGCCCCGAATACATGTGCGTGTAGATGTCACCGGGCCGTAGCTTTTCAGTGAGCAACTGCTTCAGGGGCCGCGTATCGGGGTGGTTGGTCCCGAAGTCGATCATCACCGGAATATTCGCTTTTGTGCCGGCCTGTACGGCGCGCTCGACTGGCGTCCACTCAGGCCCTGAGTAATGGGCGCACTTGATACCAATCACGATGTCTTTATCGGCAAGCGCCGCCTTCGCGGTTGCCTCCGCGTCCATGTCGTCCAGAACATTCTCGAATTTCGGCCCGCGCATACCATTGCCTACGATATTCAGGAAAGCGAGCACACGCGTCCGCGACCGGCTGATGACACGCTCGCGGAAATCCTCGAAGTTGCGCCAGCCTGAGCCGCCGGCATCCGCGACCGTCGTTACGCCGACCCGGAATGTAAACCCGTCGGGATAAACGCTATTGTCACCAGCGTAGGATCCGCGCTCTCCGGTGCCCGCATAAACGTGCGCGTGGATATCGATCAATCCCGGCGTGACGTACAGCCCCGGTACATCGACCACCTTGCCGGCTTTGGCCGGATCAATTCGAGCCTCCACGGCGGCGATCTTGCCGTCTTTGATCGCAACATCGCGGACAGCGTCGATCCGGTTCTTCGCGTCGATCACGTGTCCACCTCGCAGGAGGAGGTCGTATTCCTGCGCCACGCCGGAAGCGGCCGTAAGGAGAAAGCAGGTGAAAAGAATCTTGCTCACGTTATTTAGGTGTATCACGTGTTAGTATCCGGAATAGCCATGTCACTCAGACGAACTTTCCTTCAGCGTCTGGCGGCCACGCCGCTGCTGGCGAGCTTTGCTCCTTCTTCCTTCGCAGCGTCCAAAGGCCGGGACGTCTTCAAAGACCTCGGAGTCCGCACCTTTATCAACGCTGCCGGTACTTTCACCACCATGACGGCCTCGCTGATGCCGCCGGAAGTCATGGAAGCGATGGTTGCCGCTTCCAAGAACTACGTGGACCTCATTCAGTTGCAGGACAAGGTGGGCGAGCGCATTGCCGCGATCGTTGCTGCCGAGTCCGCAATGGTCACCTCGGGCGCTGCGGGCGCGCTCACCTGCGGTACTGCCGGGTGTATTACCGGCACAAACCGTAAGGCAATCCAGCAGCTTCCGGATGTCACTGGCCTTAAGAGCGAGGTGCTGATCCAGAAGAGCCATAGATACGGCTACGATCACGCCGTTCGAGCTGTCGGCATTCGGATGGTAGAAATCGAGACTGCCGAGGAACTCGATCGCGCGGTAAATGCCAACACCGCGATGATGCTCTTTTTCAATGACGCCGAACCGAAAGGGCAAATCAAGGGCGAAGACTGGGTCGCGCTCGGCAAAAAACACAAGGTTCCTACCTTCGTAGATGCTTCCGCCGATGTCCCTCCTGTCACGAACCTCACGAAGTTCGCGAAAATGGGCTACGATCTCGTAACCTTCTCAGGCGGGAAGGGAATCCGAGGTCCTCAGAGCGCCGGAATTCTCGCCGGCCGGAAAGACCTGATCCAAGCTGCCAGATTGAACACGTCTCCCTATAGTGATTCGGTTTCGCGCGGCATGAAGGTCAACAAAGAAGAAATGGTGGGAATGTTGACTGCGCTCGAGCTCTTTGTGAAGAAAGATCACGAAGCCGAGTGGAAAGAATGGGAGCGTCGCATCCGGACAATCGTCGATTCCGTGCGTGATGTGCCCAGCGTCCAGACCGAGACATACGTCCCGCCGATCGCGAACCATGTCCCGCACTTGCGAGTGAAGTGGGATCCGAGTAAGGTCTCTATTTCACCCATCGATGTCAAGAAGCGGTTGCAGGAGGGTGAGCCATCGATTGAGGTAAATCCTGGTACCAACAAGGATGAACTCGTCATTGGTGTTTGGATGATGCAGCCCGGCGAGGCCGAGGTTGTCGCCCGCCGCGTTCGAGCCGTTCTCAAAGCATAAGCTCGCCGGCCTGCAACGCGGAACGTTTGTGATCCATCCAACAGAATGGGTCTTTATGGTATTACAAACGTTCCGGCTTCAATGGATCGCGATTCTAGCGCTTGCGATTCCGGCCCTTGCGACGGCCCCGGCGCGACCGGGAACCTTGAACTTCGTCGAAGGGCAGGTATTTGTCGACGGTCGTGACCTCACCACAGAGTCTGTAGGATCCACCAATCTCAATCCCGGGTCGGTCTTGCGCACGGAAGCCGGCAAAGCAGAGGTGCTCCTCACTCCGGGAGTGTTTCTCCGACTCGGCAGCAACTCCGAAGTGCGGATCGTCTCTTCAGGACTGATGGATACGCGAATCCAGATCGATCGCGGCATATCTCTGCTCGAAGCCACGGATCTCCAGAAAGAGAACAAGATTCAGATCTCCGCCGCCGGCCTGAATACGACTCTGAAAGACGAGGGTTTGTATCGGGTTGATGCCGATCGATCATCAGTCGCCGTTTTCGACGGCAAGGCTGATGTTCGTCAGGGAGACGAGCAGGTCGAACTGAAGAAAGGCAAGACCGTCGTCGCTTCGGATGCCCCTCTCAAGGTTGAGAAGTTCGATCGGAATGAAGCCAAGAAGACCGACGAGCTATACCAGTGGAGTAGTCTGCGGTCGAAATACCTTGCGAACGCAAGCGCAGTGATGGCTCAACGCGTTCTCGTGCAGCCGAGTCTCTGGTACGGCTCAGGCTGGTACTGGGATCCGTACATGCGCACATATTCGTGGCTGCCCGGCAGCAGCGCCTTCTACAGCCCGTTCGGGTACGGATTTTACTCGCCGTGGAGGTACTCTGCACCGATCGTTGTTGCCCCAAGATATCGGGTTGCCCTGGGATACCGCGCCTTTCCGCGCGGTCGGATGGAGGGTCCCAGGATGTATTCGCCGAGATCGAGCGGCCCTCGTCGGGGGCGCTGAGTTCCCGGAGCTCAGACGAGCTCCCGGGCTCGCTCCTTCCGTGCATTCGCGAGAATTCCTTCGGCATCGGGCTGGCCGCTTTGCAGCGCCTGTCGCAGTTTCTTAGCCTGCTCCTCTCGCATGTTCGCGAACATCGGAGCCTCGAGCGGGTCCACGTGCGCTTCGAGGATGACCGGACCGGGGGTGGCCAGCGCCTCATCGATCAAACTCCCCACCCGATCAGGGCTGTTGACCGTGAATCCGGTAGCGCCGCATGCGCGGGCGAACGCCGCATAGTCGATCGGATGCAGATCGCAGCCGTATTCAGGATTTCCAAGAAACATCAGCTGTTCCCACTTGATCTGGCCCAGGGAATCGTTGCGAACCACGATGACTTTCACCGGCAGCTTGTATTTCACACACGTAGCGAATTCGGCCATCAGCATTGCCATACCGCCGTCTCCGACGAACGCCACGCACTGACGCTCGGGATAGGCGAGTTGAGCCGCGATTGCGTACGGCAGAGCGCAACCCATTGACGCCAGGTTTCCGCTGACTGAATGCATCTGGCCGTCTTTCATGAAAATGTGGCGCGCCCACCAGGCCGTTATGGTTCCCGAATCGACTGAGACGATCGCATCGTCCCGCAGCCTCCTACCGAGTTCGGATGCGAGTCTCTGGGGTTTCATCGGCTCATCGGCGGAGTTCTCCCACACCTCCTGCGCGTTTCGCCATTCCTTCATGCTGTCCTGAATGCGCTTGAGGAAGCTGCGATCCTGGCGGCGCTGTAGCAGCGGCAATAACCCTTCAATCACCCGGCGCGTGTCACCGACGAGACCCACCTCAACCGGGTAGCGCAGTCCGATTCGACTGGGATCCCGGTCGATCTGCACACCGCGCGCCTGTCCCGGCTTCGGAAGATACTCTATGTACGGGAAGCTCGTTCCGATCATCAGCAACGTGTCGCATTCACGCATCAACTCTTCCGAAGCTGTCGTTCCCAGGAGGCCGATCGACCCTGTCGTGTAGGGGTGGTCATCGCGAACAGCAGCCTTGCCAAGCAGCGCCTTCGCGATAGGGCGCCAAGGGCTTCCGCGATTTGTAGCACTTGTTCACCAGCGCCGAGCGCCCCGCGACCCGCAAGGATGGCAGGCCGAGACGCGGCATCCAGCACGTCGGCGGCCCGCCGAAGTTGCTGTTCCTCCGGTACACCCGCGCTCCACGCGAAGACATCGGAAGTGTGATGGAGAACGTTGTGCATCGATCCCTTTTCGGGTGTCGGTTCTTCCTGGAGATCCACAGGGAAGGCGATATGCGAAACTCCATGCCGGGTAACGGCCGTTCGGCACGCGAGGTCGGTCACGTTCTCAACGTGCGCCGGACCCATGATGCGCGCGTTGTATACGCAGACATCCTCGAATAGCTTGTCCATCTCCACGTCTTGCTGCGCGTGGGTGGACAGAAGGTCGTGATAATGCATCCCGGTGATGGCGAGCACCGGCTGACCATCCCCCTTCGCGTCGTACAGTCCGTTCAGCAAGTGGATGCCGCCCGGGCCGGAAGTCGCGAGGCAAACTCCCAGCTTGCCCGTGAATTTCGCCCAGGCGCACGCCATGAACGCGGCCGCTTCTTCATGCCGCACCTGGACGAATCGAATCCGGTCCTGCCGCTTTCGAAGCGATTCCATGATGCCGTTGATCCCATCGCCAGGGATTCCGAAGATAACCTCAACTCCCCAGTCGATCAAGTTGTTCACGAGTACATCGGCGGACGTTTCCATGGTTAGTTGTTAGACACGATGCGGCACTACGATTCGAACGACTAACGGTTTTCCGCGTATCACGCGGCAAGGAACCTTCGTTAGACTTAACACTGCTATGGGTGACACAACGATCATGAAAGTCGATTCCGCGCACTCTCCCCGAGGCTCCATGGGGCAACGGCACCTCGCAATTAGCAAGAGCATGGCAATGAGGTTATGGGACGAAAACCCTGGCGATGAGAAGCCTCCGACGACTCGTGGTTACGAGACGATCGGATATGTGATCTCAGGTCGCGCAGAACTCCGTTCCGAAGGCCAGCTGGTCAAATTGAATCCTGGCGATTCGTGGGTCGTTCCGAAGGGCGCATCGCACAGCTATCGCATCCTGGAAGCGTTCAAAGCGGTCGAGGTGACACACCCGCCCGCAGAGGTTCACGGCAGGGACTCTTAGTCTTCGATCTCGAATGAGTTCGTTTGCGAACCTGTCTAGGATGAGGAGCGCATCCTGAGCAGTCGTGTGATATCGCCTCCGAAGCGGAAACGGTCACGCCCGCTTGGCCAGAACCGGGAGACGAACAACTTATTTGGGCTCACATGGGTTCTCGCCTTCGGCGCCTTCTCACTCGTCATCGCCGGATGCCTTCTCAGGTGTAGTGGCTGCTGTACATCGGTTGCATGGCTGGTAACCACATCCTTCCATTTTCCCCTGCGGCGGTGCTCGCCCTCCCCGACCGCGTCAGCGACTGCCCCGGCGCGCGGGTGAAAGGGAACCGCGACGCCGACGGCCGCCCCCAGGTCTTATGCAGCTTCCATCCCGGCGAGATCGTCCGGCCGCTGCCGCCCGGCGTCGAGCTCAGCTCCGCCCTCGTCCTGGCGCCCGCCGATGCCCGCGCGCTCGCCCGGGAACTGGAGCGCGCAGCCGAGGAGGCGGAAGAACAATGAGCGCCGGGCAGGGCACTGCGCCCGAGCTGGTTAGGGCCGGGCTGCCAGCGCTCCGGATCTTGGAGGATCAGGCGGAGGCGTTCGTCCGTGCCGCCAAAGCTCCCTCCACCCTCCGTGCCTACCGGTCCGATTGGGGCCATTTCCAACGGTGGTGCGCGCAGCACACGTTGTGTCCGCTGCCGGCCAGCCCCGAAACTGTGGCCCTGTATCTGACCGCCCTGGCGGCCACGCACCGGCCGGCGACCTTGACCCGGAGGTTGACGGCCATCACCAAGGCCCATGCGATTGCCCTATACTCTTCGCCGGCGACCATGCAGCGGCCGGCGGTGAGTGAAACGCTGAAAGGCATTCGGCGAACGCTGGGGACGGCGCAAGCAACGAAAGCGCCGTTGCTGACGGCGGATGTCCGGCGCATGGTGGAGGCTTTGCCCGACACAGTGGCCGGACGCCGCGACCGCGCGCTCCTGCTGCTGGGATTTGCGGGTGGGTTCCGCCGCTCTGAACTGGCTGCTTTGGATCTGGGGGATGTTTTGCCGACGGACGACGGCCTGGTGGTCAAACTCCGGCGCTCGAAAACCGATCCCGAAGGGAAGGGAAGAGACGTCGGCATCCCGTATGGATCCACGCCGTCGACCTGCCCGGTGCGGGCGCTCACGGCCTGGATGACCGCCGCTAACATCTCGGAAGGCGCGCTGTTTCGCGGCGTCGATCGCCATGGGCGCGTGGGCGCGGTCCATCTGCACAAGGATTCTGTGGGCCTGGTCGTTAAACGGGCCGCCGCAACGGCGGGCCTCGATCCGGCTAAATATGCCGGCCACTCCTTGCGCGCCGGCCTGGCCACGCAGGCGTATTTAAATGGAGCAGGCGAGCTCGCGATTATGCGGCAGACGGGGCATCGCTCGCTCCAAATGGTCCGCCGCTACATCCGCGATGGATCATTGTTCCGCGAAAATCCGGCTTCCAAACTGGGGTTGTGATGGAGAGAACGTGAACGCTCCCGTTCGCGGGCCAACGTTGCAATCGGAAGCCGGCAGCGGACCGAGGAGAAACGAAGTGAATCCGCCGTTGGGGCCGATCACGGGGATGATGTTTCCAGGTCGAGGCGCCGCGGTTGAGAGGACATTTTGTTCCACGGCCGCACACGCCGTCGGGTAGAATTGCAGCGCTTGTTGTAAGGCAGCCGCTTTGGTCTTCTGCGGCGCCGTCAGAATGTTCTGCACTGCCGTCGCCGTCTTTTGCTGTTCGGTGTTCAGTTCGCGTCGAATGGCTTCCAATTCCATGTAGCGGAGCCCCAACGACATCGGATCGAGGGTCTGCTTTGCCATCTCTTGCGCCAGCTCGCTGTGCACTTGCAGTTGCCGCTGGAGTTTGGTCGCGCGGAACGTATTCAGATCCGTATTGGCATTCGTGATCGCCTGGATCTGATCGTCGGTCAGTTCTAAATAGGCCTTCAGCTGAGGGGGAAAAAATCCTTGGATCACCCCAATCTGCGCCGAAACGATCGGCAGCGTAAGCAGAACGGCAGCAACGGTTCTCAGAATCACCAATTGATCGTAGCAACTTACGTTCGAATCGACTATAGGCCTGAACAATCTGTGCGATCGCGCGGTCCAACGTTCACGAACCCAAGCTTGTCGGAGACTTCGATCTCTTCCTTCCGTTTCCGCTACTGACTCTTCGTGAGGGTCTTCGTGTTCTCCGTCACGTTCATCAGCTGAGACGTAAAGATGTCTTGCGGACTGGAGAAGCCCCCCAGGACCGAAGATTGATCCGGTCACGGTAGCGTCCGACACACGCGCCGACAGCCGCGTGCTGACGGTCGTGCCGTCACTCTCCGTTCTCGTGCGGAGACGAGTCTCGGTACCCGTGCTGCTCGCCGTCCACAAAAGGTTCAGCGTCAATGGCACAATCCGCACGCTGCGGTTGACAGATCGGGCACTTGGACGATCCCATTTAACATCGCCCAGCTCGCGTCACGGGCGATGGTGAAGACTCCGGGGGGCAGAGTAAGGTCGGTAATAAGGGTAGAGAGCAGCCGAACCCTCAGACAATCATCGAATTGGTCAATAAAGAGCGTGGCTGTTGCGGACCCGCCTACTTGAGGGACGCTCGCCGAGATGGAAGCGAAGCTTGAAATGCAACCATCAACGCTCGTGAACCCTGCCGCCGCACTCAGCGCCGACCCGCCGGTCACCGTTACCTCTTGCTGAGAGACCTGCCGCGTTGCGCGCCGTCGCCAAGGATGAACAGGAGGGTCGCTACCTTCTCGCTCCGGAGATCTCCGGGAAAACGTTCGGATCGTCGCATTCGGCGTGACTACACTTCCCGTCACATTCGCGTTGGACTCAGCCTTGATTTGGGAGCGATCCATGCTTCGGAGCCCAGGCACCAAGGTTCTTACGGTTTGTTTGAGCACCTGACTGTCTGACGCCTTCATCTACGTCAAATCGATGCTGCCGGGATGGGTCGCGCCCGTGGACTCATCAGTGAGTGTCACCTCAGTGACGAGCCGCGCTGAGCCGAGGCTATTTGATGGTGAACGCTGAAGCAGCGAGCGGGAACAGACCATATCCTGAGGCAATTATCGCGACATCGTTGCAGACCTCGTACTGCGTGATGGCCACAATAGTTCCTGAGCTGAACTCCGGACGGCCCGGCCCCTCCGATACGCGCCCATCCGGTTGGGAAAACATTCAGGAAAGTGAAGACACATCCGGATTGCTCCTGTGCGAATGCGGTCGCAGTAACGCCACTCCTATCGTATGCGGAGTGCCCGTCTCGGCCCCTCAGCATGTGGGCCGGTCGAAAACAGCAGACAGATGGCGCCCATCAGTAAGAGTTGGTGGCGAGCTGTGAAGCATGGATGGTGAGGACCTTGGGGAGACATGGTCAGGAAAGTATATGTGTTTCATGGCAAGATTGGCGGTACTTATGACTGTTACTTCCGACACCGAATAGCGAGTGATAACGCGCCTTCTCCCCAGCTATACTGACCTTTGCTGAAATTCGCCCGCCAAGCCTGTTCTGCCCGCCGCGGGGCCGAGCCGGCCATCGTCGGCTTGTGCCGCCGCTGCTACCGCCAGGTCGCGCACTCGCGCGGGCGCTTCGGCGGCCATCTTGATGCCGTCCTCGCCGGCGACGGCTATTACTGTCAGGGCTGTGGAGCAGGGAAGCGCTACCTCGACGCGATTCGCTGCTTCCCACACCTTGGAATCTCGATTGTGAAGATCGCGACCGCTTAGATTCGAGTCGTCACCGGCTATTTGCTGCGGGCTGGGTGTCGCGCCGCACCTCGCGCATCAAAGTACTGTGCGCCGATTCGGGTACCACGCGCCAGTTGCCGTCCGCGGCGGTCGGCAATTCATGCTCGGAGTAGTAACGAATAATCAGCTCGCGGATATCGTCGTACGAACGCCACAGGAGTTTGGCGCCCTTGAACATGCTGTATCCGTTGCTCCCGCCCGCGCGGTAATTGTTCAGCGCGATGCGCAGTTTCCGATCCGGCTCGAGCGGCTGTCCATGATACTCCAGGTTTCGAACACGATCGCCGGCCGGACGGGTTATATCGATCTCATACGTAACTCCCGCGGCCATATCGAAGTTGTACCCGATGACTGAACTGTTGATCAGTGGAGACTCGGAGCACGATAGATCCACGCAGGTGTTGTAGAATTTCGCGGCATTTTCGAGAGCGTCCTTCACCATCTTCCCGGTACCCTCGATGGCATAGAGCTCGTTGTCGTAAAGATAAAGCGCAGCGATCTGTCGAATGGTGACCGGTCCGCGAGGAATCGCGGCTCGCGGATTGAACGAGGAAGCAAAGGATACGTCCGCCTTCGCATAGTGCAACTGGACCGCGTGGATCGCGTCGATCATGGCCGTGTCTTTGATTCGGCTCTCAGATGCGTCGATGCCTGACTTGGCCTCGCCAACGATCGAATTCAGGTAACGTTCGGTGATCTGATGATACGGCATCGCCAGCTGGGTAATCTCCGGGTCGGCCTCGGTCGCGTTAGTCACCGGAATTACACGGCTTTTTTTGGCCAGCAATCTATAGCCGCCTTCCGGTTTCGATTCCAGTTCGAGATCGACTCGGGCAAGCGACATTGCCCAGTTTTTCGGCTGCGTTAATAGTACGCTGCCGATGTGCATTTCAGTAACCTGATTGTGCGTGTGCCCAAAGACGACCGCGTCGACGCCCGGCACTTTCGCCAACTCTTCGGCCATGTTCTCGCGAGGCGTTCCCGCAGGCTCGGCTTTCGATATGCGATCGATACCAGAATGGGCGATGACGACAATAATGTCGGGCTTTTGCCGCGCTTGCAGATCCGCTACAGCCAACTTTAGCGCTGCCGGACCAGCAACAAAGGAGTACCCAGCGTAATTCTCGGCCTTTTCCCATGCCGGAACCGCAGGGGTGGTTATGCCTATAATTCCGACCTTCACGCCATCGACAGTCTTCACGACAGAGGACTGGAAGGGTTTCTGGCCGCTCTTCGGATCCGTTTTCGTGTTGGCCGAAAGCCATGGAAATCGCGCGTCCGATCGAGCCTTGTTCAGGTTCTTCAGCCCGTAATTGAACTCGTGATTACCTACTGCCATTGCGTCATACTTCAGATGATTCATCGCGAGCATCATGGGATCGGCGGTGAACGGCCGTCCGTCGAATTTCAAGTTCAAGGGCAATTTGCCTTCGGACACGTAGTCCTGGTAAACGCCCTCGAGCGGGGAGCCCTGTATCGTGTCTCCGCAATCGACAAGAAGAGCGGACGGTGCTGTGCTCCGTTCAGCGCGGATTAGCGTTGCGATCTTTGCGAGTCCCGCGGTGCCGGCCTTCCCGACAGGTAATCGTACGGAAGAATGTTGCCGTGCATGTCCGTCGTCGCAAGAATCGGTAACGGTCACGTGGCCAGCCGAAAGGTAAGCTGCAAAAATTAAGAAAATCGCGTGAAGTCGCATCAACGGGCGCTATCAGTATACGCTTGCACTATGAGTGTTCGTTCCGTTTTGTCAGCGGCCGCTTGCGGCTTCCTAGCGGCCTTCGTCTATGCCCAGGAGGGCGGCCAACCCGCTGCGCCGAAGCCAGCGGCTCCGAAGCCCGCTACAGAGGGCGCGAAGCCCGCGCGTGAACCCGGCCTATACGCCACCATCACGACATCGATGGGGACGATCGTTGCCAAACTGTATGATGCCGAATCGCCAAAAACCGTTAAGAATTTTGCTGACCTCGCGATGGGCCGGAAGGAGTGGACGGATCCCAAAACGCGACAACGTGTGAAACGGCCTCTCTACAACGGGCTTACATTTCATCGCGTTATTCCAGGATTCATGATCCAGGGCGGCGATCCGCTAGGTACCGGAACCGGCGGAACGGATGTGATTCCCGACGAATTCAATCCATCTCTGGCGTTCGACAAGCCGGGTCGCCTTGCTATGGCGAATGCCGGTCCAAATACAGGTAGCTGCCAGTTCTTCATCACAGAAGTCCCAACGCCGCACCTGAACGGGCTCCACACAATTTTTGGCCAAGTGGTCGAGGGCCAGGATGTCGTTGACAAGATCGCACGCACTCCCCGCGGCGGCAATGACCGGCCGGTTACGCCGGTTCGCATTGTACGATTAACGGTCAGGCGCGAAGGCCCTCCTCCTGCGGCATCAAAGCCGACATCTGCCAAGCCCAAGCCTACAACGGCGAAACCGGCAGCCGCCAAGCCAAAGACCACGGCTGCACCGGCTACGACGAAGGCAAAGCCGACGACACAGCCCGCGAAGTAATCAGTCGAGGGGAATCTCGAAAAAGAAAAGCTCCTTGCCCGTAGAGGCCTCCTGCAGGCCTTTGATATACAGGTTTGAGCCGGAGCGATGGCCGGTTCTGAAATAAAAGAACCCATGGGCCGACTCGCCGGGCGGGAGCATCTTTGCCGAGAACGCGCGAGTTTCAATTTCAGGTGCAGCCAAAGGACTCTTCTTCTTGCGTCCAAGCCCTGGAATTTGCGGGCCGCCGAAGGTAGGACGCTTCGGCGCCTCAACGAATGGGACTTCCGCGGCAGGGGTGGCTTCGACTGCACGACGATCTTTGTCGTGGTACTCCACATTCATGCCGTTGAGGGTGACTGTGCCTTTGGTATCGTTTCGGATGAGGACGAGAACCGGCAGCACACCGTGTTCGTACGGATTCAATTTGCCGAAAGCGGCCGACGCCAGTGATTCGCGATCGTAAGGCACGGCGGCAACCGTAACGCCGCCAATCGTCTGCTTCGCTTCGATCGAATCGAGTTCGGGCGGCGCGAATTTAGTTTTCTCTTTGTCGACGGCCAGAGCGTCCAACGGAACGACGGAGAGATAAACGAACAGACCCAGGAGTGGCGGCAAGCTTTTGCGAACAAAGGTCATTTTCTTCATTTACAGGACAGCGTGGATTGCCGCAGTCCCTTGTCTTCTACTGTATGTCGTCTGGCGTGCCGTCCGGAACCGTCCCTATCTGGCGAAGTTCCGGGAACGGCTCGGATTTTGGAACCTGAACTACCGGACGGCGCCGGGCTCCGTCTGGTTGCATGCCGTATCCGTCGGGGAGGCCCTCTCAGCGGTTGAAATTGTTCGCCGCATACGGGACGAAGTACCTCACACACCTATTTACGTTTCATGCACAACGCTGGCCGGTCGCGAGGTGGCGGAATCCAAGTTAGCTCCGTTGACGGACGGCATCTTTTACGCGCCCATCGACACGTGTTGGGCGGTGCGAACCGTCCTGCGGCGTATCCGACCCTCAGTGCTCGTCGTGTTGGAGACTGAGATCTGGCCGAATCTGTACCGCGAAGTGAAGCGATCCGGAGGCTCGGTGGTCGTCGTGAACGGCCGGATCGGAGACAGGGCGGCGAAGAGGTATCAGCAATTCCGGTGGTTCTTTTCGGCCGTGATGGAGAGTGTTGATTGGGTACTCGTGCAGAGCCCTCAGGACGAGAAGCGCTACATCGCGGCCGGTGCTCCCCCGAGCCGCGTGCGTGTAGCCGGGAACCTGAAATACGATTTTCAGCCAAATTCCAGTAGTGCGCCAACCGAACTGCTGGCGGTTCTTCGCCGGCCGTTATTAATTGCCGCCAGTACGACCGGGCCGATGTACCCGGCGACATCGACGAAGACGATGCAATTTTGGGTGCCTTTCGCGAACTACTGGCCGCCGAACCGAATTTGCAGTTGCTGATCGCGCCGCGCAAGCCGGAGCGGTTCGACGCCGTCGAGCAAAAGCTGAAGAATATAGGATTGTCCTATGTCCGGCGCTCGACTTTGCCAAGTCTTGAGGCGCCTGCGATCATTCTGTTGGATTCGGTGGGGGAGTTGAGCTCTCTGTTTCCGCTTGCCGACGTTGTGTTCATGGGAGGCACCCTCGCCGAACGCGGTGGACACAACATCCTCGAGCCTGCGCTTTGCGCCAAGCCGGTGATTGCCGGCCCTCACCTGGAGAATTTCGCTGCCATTCGGGATCGATTCCTTGCAGCCAGCGGTTATGTCCCGATCGATAAGCCTGAGGACTTGGGTCCTGCTGTATCCACGTTGCTCTCAGACGCGGGTCTTCGCGGATCGCTCGGCGCTCGTGCGAAAGCCCTGGCTGAAGCGGAGCGCGGCGCAACGTCTCGCGCGTTGCGGGTCATCACGGACCTTCGGTGGGAGTATGTGCCGAAGTCTCTGCCATGGAGCCTCTGGCGACCGCTACTTTGGATACTCTCTCTGATCTGGGTGGCAGGCGGCCGGCTCAAGCGAGTTGCGGCGACCGCTCGCTTGCTGGATACGCCTGTCATCAGCATTGGCGGACTGGCAATGGGTGGTGTTGGTAAGACGCCGATGGTCCTGTATCTCGCGGAAGCGCTGCGGTCACGGAGCTACAAGGTCGCCGTGCTAACGCGAGGATATCGCAGGCGATCGAGGAGAGATCTCTGTCTGGCCAAGGGCTCGGATGCGCCGTTGGAAGCCACGGGCGATGAAGCTCAGTTACTGCTGAAGACAACCGATGTAGGCATCGGCGCCGACCGCTGGTCGGTAGGCAAACAGATGGAAGAACAATTCCATCCTGACGTGTTTTTGCTTGACGACGGGTTTCAGCACGCAAAGCTGGAACGCGCGGTCGATATGGTGTTGTTGGATGGTATTGACCCGCTTGCTGGAGATGCGCCATTTCCAGTCGGCCGTTTGCGTGAGCCCATCGGCGCGATTGATCGCGCCGACGTCATCGTTATCACGCGTGCGGGGAGCCGCCGGTTCGAAGGCTTGTTGCAGCGCCTGCCAAAAATACCCGTGTTCCTCGCAGATGTGCGGATTAGCGGTTGGATTCCGGAGCGACCACCATTGGATTCCATTGCCGCCTTCTGCGGTCTTGCAAATCCGGACACCTTCTTTGAAACGCTTAAGCTGTCTGGAGCTTCGGTGGTTCTGGAGAAAACATTTTCGGATCACCATCGCTACACGCGAGAAGAACTAGTTGCCCTGACTCGTGAAGCGATTTTGCGAGGAGCGCGCACTCTCGTGACGACTCAGAAAGATTTCATCAATCTTCCTGAGGATGCGGCCCAATGTGTCTCCCCTCTGAAGCTGACTCACGTTGAAGTCAGGCTGCGTGTCCGTGACGAGAGCGCATTTCTTGCGCAGCTCGATCTGTTACTCGGAACGTCATCCCGCTTCAAGGGCGGCTGTGCAAGATTCTGATAGCGCCGCTGCATCGATCCATCCCCGTCACGGAACATTCATGTTCGCGTAGTGCGGGTTTGACGCTCAGCTCCTAAGCTGAGCTTGTTGTCGCCTGGCAGGATCTCGTGACCACAGTGCCGCAGCGAAATGCGTGGACCTGATATTTTCGTAAAATGGAATTTGACCATCCGAAGTCAAGACTGCCTCCTTGACCGCCAAAATTTTCCTCAAAATTATCGTAGGCGTATTGTGTGTTCTCGTGGTCGCTTTGACCGCTGTCGACATCCTTGCGTCGAAGGTCGCGGAAAAAACCTACCACGAGACTTTGCATCGCGAACTCGAAGAGAAGAGCAAGATGCTTGCAGTGCTGCCGATCAGAGATTTCGATCGCGAACAATTTCAGCGGCTGGCACATGAATCGGGTGCGCGTTTGACCTTGATCGATAAATCCGGTCGTGTTCTTGGTGACTCCGATTCGAATCCGTCCGCGATGGAAAATCATGCGACGCGTCCAGAGTTTGTCATGGCTCTGCGGGGTCAAACGGGTTCCGACCTCCGTACCAGCAATACTCTCGGCGTCATGTTCATGTATGTCGCCGTTCCGTCAGGCGATGGGGCTCTGCGGGCTGCGGTGCCGTTGAGGGATATCAAGACGAAAGTCAATGACATTCGCAAGCAATTGCTGGCTGCTGTAGCACTGGCGTTTCTACCCGCGATGGTGCTGGCAGCCTTCTTTGCGCGAAATGTGTCAGCCAAGCTCGCGATGATCATCGAGTATGCCGGCAAACTCGCGCGTGGCGAGTTTCAGGCCCGTCTGAAGCGCGGGGGCAGAGATGAATTGGGTGTGTTGACGGACCAATTGAACGAAACGGGTGAAAAGCTTCAGGCAATGTTCCAGCAACTGCAACGTGAGCATACGGAACTCGAAAAGCTGGAACGCGTGCGTAAGGATTTCGTCATCAATGTGTCTCATGAACTCAGAACGCCTTTGGCTTCCATTCAGGGTTATACGGAAACTCTGCTGGACGGGGCGGTTCACGATCCTGAACACAACATGCGGTTCCTGACGATTATCCGGCAGAACGCAGAGCGTCTTGGCCGTCTCACGGCGGATTTGATGACCCTGTCGCGATTGGAATTGAAAAGCACACGGTTTCAGTTCGCCTCTTACTATGCGGGGGATCTTCTTGCGGATTGCTGTGATTCGATGCGCCCGATTGCTGAGAAGAAGGACATCCAGATTGTGATCGAGGATGGCCCGCCGAACGCCGAAGTTTTCTGCGACTCGGAAGCCGTGCATCAGGTGATGAGCAACCTGCTCGACAACGCGATCAAATATACGCCGGAGGAAGAGAAAATCGTCGTCGGTTGGCGAAAGTTGAAGGAGCGAGAAGAGGAGATGTTGGAGTTCTTCGTTCGCGATTCCGGAATGGGCATTCCGGCGGAAGAACTTCCGCGGCTGTTTGAACGGTTTTACAGGGTGGACAAAGCCCGTTCGCGACAGATGGGCGGAACGGGGCTCGGCCTCGCGATTGTGAAGCATCTCGTTCGCGCGATGGGCGGCCGCGTGCGTGTAGAAAGCGAGCCTGGTTATGGATCCACGTTTCTCTTCACACTACCCATCCACGACATCGGCCTGATGGAGTACGGAATGATCGAGCCGGAACTCACCGCCGCCGCAGAGTCGGCCCGCCGATAGTCACTTCACCTCTTTGCGCAACGCCTCGAGCAGGCTTGCGGCTTCAGGACCTGCGGAGGCGGTCGCCACCACGAAGAAGGGCCCTGAGTAGACGGCGCGCCCGTCCTGCTGTCTCCATTTCTGGATCAATTCGAAAGCGCTGGTGGGCACGTTCATTTCGTAGATGCGAATGCTGACGGGTGAGGGTCCCTCGTATGTCGCGGCGGCGGCGCGCTTCAGTCCGAGCTGGCGGACTAATTCCGGAGCGTCGCTCGGGTCGATAGAACTCACTTGGCCGCGAGTCCATTCACCCGTTGTTGCCGGAAGGATTTCTTCAAACGATCGGGATTGGCTCGAGCAACCGAGCAAGAACGCGAACAGGAAAATCGTCACCGATCGAAGCATATGAATTCAGAATACTCGCACACGAGCGGTCATCTAATCACCTCCCGAAAATAGGCGATATTTTCAAATTAAATTCAAACTGTCAAACTGATCACGCTTTGAAGGGATTGATTCTCCTTCTAGCCGCTGTTCCGGTAGCTGCCGCTCCGATGTACACGCTCACCAACATCGGAGGCGTTGGCGGGTCGCGTAGTGACGCGTTTGCGATAAACGCCTGCGGAGCGGTAGCCGGATCAGCGTTCGATATTCGGGAGAATTTGAGGGCGGCGCCGGATTCACTAGTGCTGTCCGGAATTGGTGTACTACTACTTACATGTGGGACACAGCTATACTTAATGAATAGATGTTAACTATGGTGTAGTATCATGATCCAATGCATTGGCGTTTGGCTGCACTGCTGCTCCTCGGCGTTGGCTTCGTTTCGGGGCAGACGACGGCGATCGTGCGCGGCGATGTCGCCGATGCCCAGGGCTCACCCGCTGCGGGTGCCGTCGTGCGTCTCGAGAACGTACTGACCGGCTTCTCCCGACAAGTCACGACGGAGGAGAATGGCTCCTTCCAAATCAGCAATATTCCGCTGCAAAGCTATGTAATCACGTTTTTGAAAGACGGATTCGCGCCCTTTTCACAGCCAATCTCGCTTCGTACGAACGTCCCGCAAGAAATCAAAATCCGCCTGGAAGTTGCAACTCAGTTAACTCGCGTAGAGGTGACGGCAACCGACATCGCCGCTCTGGTCGATCCTGAGGGTACGGGCACCCGGACGGAACTGAATGCCGCCGCGATGAACCAACTCCCGGTGGCTCCAACGAGTCGCGGCCTGGAATCGGTTCTGTTGACCTTCCCGGGTTTCGCCGCCAACGCGAACGGCGCTATTCACCCGCGTGGGGCCCATAACCAGATGACGTACGTGATTGACGGGATGCCGGTCAGCGATCAGTTGACCGGCGCGTTTGCGAACGCCGTGGATCCGTCTATCGTCCAGACGGTCGAGCTATTTACCGGTAATGTCCCAGCCGAATACGGCAACAAGGTGTCAGGCGTGGCGGTGATCACAACGCGTTCAGGAATGGGGACCGGGCGGCGTTTCTCCGGCAGCACGCAGGTTACGGCGGCCCAATTCGACACCCTGGCCAGCGTTACGCAAATCGCGGGCGGGACGGACAAATGGGGGTATTTCGGTTCGTTCAACGCGCTGAAGAGCAACCGCTATCTCGACCAGGTGTCGCTCGATAACCTTCATAACGGCGGCAACTCCGAGCGGTCGTTCTTCCGCGCCGATTATCAGGCTTCATCGCGCGATCAGCTTCGATTCAGCCTGATCAGCGGACGATCGTCGTTCGAGATAGCGAATCTTCGATCACAGCACGCACATGGTCAGGATCAGCGGCAAGCGCTGCGGGATGTGTCTTTCTCGACGGGATGGCTGCACACGATCAATTCGCGGACGACCGTCGATGCAATGGCTTCGTTTCGCAAAGCGGAGGCTGAACTCATCCCGAGCGCGGGTGATTTCCCGGTCACCGCGTCGCAGGATCGCAGTTCGTCAACGTATACGACCGGTGTGCGCTTGAATCGTGACACTGGACGGCACTCATTGCGGACCGGAGTCGATTACCAGCACTTTCCGGTACGAGAACGGTTTACGTTCGGCGCGGCCGAATTCCTCTTCGCGAAGGCCCGGGCAGGGGACCTGTATAGCTCATTTGCGCAAGACACGCTGCGACTGGGCCGATGGACGGTGACGCTCGGACTCCGGTTCGATGCGTATCGATTCCTGAGCGAAGGCAATCAACTACAGCCGAGGGTCGGAGTCGCCTACCATCTGCGCGAGACAGGTACAGTTCTCCGAGCCTCTTACAACAGAACCTATCAAACCCCTCCAAACGAGAACCTGCTGCTGTCCAGCTCGGAGGAGGCCGCAACCTGGCTGAATCGCGCGTTCGTAATCATCCGGCCTGAACGTCAGAACGTGTACGAAGTCGGACTGCAGCAGGGTATCGGCAGATGGGCGAGCGTCAATGGAGCCTTTTACCACAAGGATTCCCGCGATCTTCAGGACAACGACAATTTCCTGAATACGGGGATCATCTTCCCGACCTCGCTTGCACAGTCTCGAACCAATGGCGCAGAGGGCCGCATTACCGTTCTACCCGGCCGTCGAATATCGGGGTCATTGAGCCTGACACACTTCCACACGATCGTGACTCCTCCCTTCACAGGAGGACTGTTCGTGGGCAGTTCGGCAGTTGACCAGCTCTCGCTTGGGCCGTTCGTCATCGACCACGATCAGGTCCTGGGCGCTCAGGGCAATGTGCAGTACAACGTACGACGCAATCTGTGGATCAGCGGGTCGGTGCGGCACGACACCGGACTCGTGTCGAATCCGTCCGACCCTGCGGTGGTCAGCAAGGACCCGGATTACGCAGATCTGCTGCCGTACGTGAACCTGGCATCCAATCCCCCGCGAGTGCGGCCCAGGACGATCACTGACCTGGCCGTCGGCTACGAGCGGTATCGGGATGACCGCCGCGCCTGGGAAGCCGTATTTCAGATCTCGAACATGACGAACCAGACGGCGCTCTACAACTTCCAGTCGCTGTTTGTCGGCACCCGTCTGGTTCAACCTCGGACCGCGTCTGTCAGGCTCCGCTGGTATTTCTGACGAGCGGCCCCAGCAATTCCTGCAAACGTGGCGACTGCGGGTAGGGATGGCATCGATATTGCCGGAATCCTTCGCCATACGTTAGGCCCCCCAACGGGCCGCGATCTCTTGTCCACTGTTCCATCGTCTCGATGTAGTTGTCCATCCCATGATGCTTCTGCAGCCAGGCGCGCTGGCTCTCGTGGCTGGCCAGCATGCGCTTCTTCAGCTCCATATGCTCGCGCGACATCGACGATGAAATCCGGCGTGACCGTACGGCCCTCTCTGTCGCGGCCTTCGTCGGGATCGAGGAAGTACAGGTGTGGGATTCGACCCAGCACCGGCGCATCGCCGCTCTGATAATTCGGCGCGGGCGCGGCGAAACATGCGTCGCGCACAAGCGAGCTCGTGGCCTCGTGATCGCAGTGATAATCGACCGGGGAAGACGTCAGCACGATATCCGGCTGCGCCCTCCGCATCAGTTCGGTGACGCGTCTGCGGGATGGGTCATCGTTGAAGATCGCCAGATCGCGGAATTCGGCGCAAACGTAGGTAGCGCCAATCATTTCGGCCGCGCGACGCGCCTCTTCGCGCCGCATGGCGGAAATGGTTTCGGCGTCGTACTCGGCGGTTCCGCAGTCTCCCGCGGTCATGGTCACGATCGTAATGGAATGCCCCTGGCGTGAGAGGTGGGCCAGTGTGCCGGCGGCCAGGATCTCCAGGTCGTCAGGATGGGCGTGTATAGCAAGGATTCGCACTGTCATAAACTAGTCTTTTCATGCCCCTGAAAAGCTACACCATCACACAGGGCAGGGATCGTGCTCCGGCGCGCTCCATGCTCAAGGCTATCGGATTCACCGATGAGGACCTGAAAAAGCCTATTATCGGCATCGCGAACACATGGATTGAAACGATGCCTTGCAACTACAACCTTCGCGACCTCGCCGTAAAGGTGAAAGAGGGTGTGCGGGCCGCCGGCGGGACGCCGATGGAGTTCAACACGATCGCAATCAGCGACGGCGTCACGATGGGCACGGAAGGGATGAAGGCGTCGCTGGTGAGCCGCGACCTGATTGCCGATTCGATCGAACTCGTGGCCCGCGGGCACATGTTCGACGGCATCGTAGCGCTGGTCGCCTGCGACAAGACGATGCCCGGCGCCGCCATGGCGCTGCTGCGCCTTAACGTTCCCGGCGTAATCCTGTACGGCGGCACGATCATGCCGGGTGAGTACAAGGGTCGCGCGCTGACGGTGCAGGACGTCTTCGAAGCCGTCGGGGCGAACGCGGCCGGAAAGATCAGCGACGAGGAACTGCGCCAGATCGAAGATCGCGCCTGTCCGGGAGCGGGCGCATGCGGCGGCCAGTTCACGGCGAACACGATGGCTACGGTCATGGAGATGATCGGTCTGTCGGCGATCGGTACCGCCTGCTACGCCCGCAGGTCGATCCCAAGAAGGAAGAGCGTCGCTTTCCGCTGCGGGAAGTCGTCATGAAGGCGGTCCGGGACGGGCTCAAGCCGCGCTCCATCGCCACTCGCACCGCCTTTGAGAACGCGATCGCGTCGGTTGGCAGCACCGGCGGTTCGACGAACGCCGTGCTGCACTTGCTTGCGATGGCTCGCGAGGCCGGAGTGGAACTGAAGATCGACGATTTCCAGAGTCAGCAGCCGGACTCCGCTGATTGGTTGATCTGAAGCCGGCCGGCGACTTCGTGGCGAACGATGTCGACAAAGCGGGCGGCTGGCCGGTGGTCGCGAAGCGACTGGTGGACGGCGGGGAGTTGGGCCCCGATG
>CAWGVL010000076.1:0-51088 GCA_963825845.1 Bryobacteraceae bacterium
TGAAAAGGAGCGCTTGTGCCCTGCGGATCTTTGTGTCCGCTTTCTTCACGGTTCTCGCCCTTCATTCGAAGGTGCTGGATGACTTCGACGACAATTCGAAAACCAGTTGGACCGATTTTACTTGCCCGGGCGTCGGTTTGCCCATCAGCCAGGATGGCCAATTCAAATTCGAGATTCCTGGCGCCGTTTTGGTCCAGGCCGAGCAAGGGCTCTTCAGCGCGAGCCAAAAGTTTCCGATACAATCGAGTTGAAAGAGGGCCGGCGCGTGGATTTTCACCGTGACCTGGTGAAGGGTGGCGCGAAGGATTCGTTCGCCGTGCTGGGATTTCTGCCGACGGGCAATTCGCCTGGTACGCGCCCGGTACAGCATGGCCAAATCCACTACAGATGTTCTGATCACCAAAGGCATCAATAAATATTTTGTCGCGACTGGGAGCCGCCGCTAACCTGAAAAACGAGAACGTGACACTGGTGCTGTCCCTCACTGCCTCAAATGGAAACGTGACGATGAACGCCAGGGTGATGGATCAGGACAGCAACAACGCTGTGATCTGGGAAGGAGCGGTTGGTCAACACCCCGCTGCGGACGTGCTCGTGTCGGGTTCGGACAGCCCAGCGGCGCCCTACATTACAAGCGGATATTTCACGCTGTTTTGTTACGCCGATTACGATTCGAATGCCCGTCGAGGATCCCTACACGGTCACGTACAGCAATCCGAGAAGTGTATGTCACGGATAGGACGCTCCTCGACGATTTCAATGACAACAGCAAAACGGCCTGGACTGATTTTACCTTTGTGCCCGGGATTGGGCTGCCGACCGAGCAAAACGGCCAGTTCAAATTTGAAATTCCCGGCGCGGTGTTGGCGCAGGCCAAACAAGACAGTGCCAGCCAGAAAGCCTCCCGTGAATTTGCCCTCACCAAGGGGAGCGCGTTTCGTTTCTGTCGACCGCGTGCAGGGCGGCGCGAGGATTAGTTGCGGTGCTCGGCTTTCTGCCCACCGACAAAACACCCCGGCACCCTCGCCGGATGCGGCCTCGCCGAAATCACCACCGACCTCCTGATCTCAAAGGGCATCAACAAATACTTCGTCGCCGATGCGGGCGCGGCGGCCGCTTTGAAAAATGAGAACGTGACGATGGACCTTGCGCTCACCGCAAAGAACGGAAGCGTCATTATCGAAGCCAAAGTGCTGGACAAGGACAACAACAACGCGGTGCTCTGGCAGAAGACGGTCGTCGACACACCAGCGGCCGACGTGCTCGTTGCGGGCACGGACAGTCCCGCCGCGCCTTATATCACAAGCGGCTATTTCACTTTGTTCTGCTATGCGGACTACGATTCCAATGCGGTCGAAGATCGGTCCACGGTCACCTATGATAACGCGATTGTGTTCTCTCCCCCGTGGCCGCGAATCTGCCACCGGTTCTTTCGGCCGTTCAGCCCGCCGAGTTTGCCAGCTTCGTGCCGGCGTCCGCGCAAGTCTCATTTCCGTGAGCGACG
This sequence comes from Bryobacteraceae bacterium, assembly GCA_963825845.1. Taxonomy (GTDB): domain Bacteria; phylum Acidobacteriota; class Terriglobia; order Bryobacterales; family Bryobacteraceae; genus DASQDN01. The sequence goes on from CAWGVL010000076.1 coordinate 1,505, forward strand.
ACAAGGTGCTCAGCAATGACAAACTGTCGATCAAATTGAACGGGACCGGTTACACTTCTGCGAATGGATTGAACATCACAAGCACGGGGAACAGCAGGACGGCAACTTATGAGTGGCCTCACCGCAAACGTGAATTACACCGCCGTCTTGAACGTGGAAGATGCCTAACGGCGTACGCAGACAAAACGATCTATTTCGATACCTTTTCCACAAACAATCTGGTGATCGAGCTGGAAGACTACAACTTCGATAGCGGCTCATTCCTGGGTCAGCCCGTCTGTTGGCTGAAGGCTCCGGTCCGCAGGCCGATTCTTACAGCATGCAGTCGGGTGTGGCCGACGTGGATTTCTGGACACGAACCACCTCGGCCGGAGATGACACCCCTTATCGGCAGTTCGACCCGGTTCGCATGCAGCCGACTCGCGACAATGCCCGCGCAAATATGTCGCAGCGGGCGGTTCGGGTGCACAGATCTTCGATTATGACGTCGGCGACATCGCCGCCAACGAATGGCTCAATTACACCCGAACATTCCCCGCTGGTTCGTATGATTCTCCGGGAGGCGGTCGCCAATATGGCTACAGGCGACAGCGTGCTTGAGCAGGTTACAAGTGATCCGAAGCAAGCCGGCCAGACCACTAAAGGGCTCGGTTCATTTCATGGAACTTTGAGCAGCTTACCAGTACCGCAACTTTCCACTCACTGACGGGAGCGGCGTGAACAAAGCGATTTTGCAACTCTACCGGTACTACCACGTTGCGCTTGCGCCAGGTAACCGCGGATCCTTCAGACGGTGCGCGCTATCAGAACTTAATGCTGCGTCCCCCTCCACACAATCAGGAGTGCAGCGACCAACTTGTGCCACTCTCAATCAGGACGGCGGAAGCACAATCGATTCAGTAAACCCATCGATTTCGGCGACGATCCTGAATCGCGACACGAAGGTGAACACAGAAACTGGATCAAATTATTTGTGAACGGCCAGCCTGCGGCCGCGACCGCTACTCCTACGGCTGATGGAGCGTCGATCATCTACAACCTTGCGCCGTTGCCTCCGTCCGGTTCGACCATTACAGGGCGGTCAAATCACGAATTCAGACAGCGTCGTGCAGACCAACGACTCAAGTCACCCTCCACCTACAATGGCCTGAATCCCGCCAATCGCGCGAGCGGAACGCCGGGCGACCGCGGCTTCAAAGTGCGCGTCGTGCAAGCTCCGCTCGATCTCGGCGCATTGGAAAACAATCTCGCCCGCGCCGAGGATCAGCTTTCTCCAATTCAACGATTCCAAAGTTCGTCGATACCAACACCGTGGGGCAGGTGATCAACTTTAATGGAAATAGCGGCGACGCCGGACGATTTCCGGCGACACGACACCCGTTCCCGGCCTCGACCCGGATATCAACGGCACGCATGAAGTTCGCTATGGGGGAATCGAGGGTATCTTGGACCTGTCGGCCGGAGTCCACCGTTTTGGAGTTATCAGCGACGACTTTCGTCCAGGTTCAGGCGCCTCTCTCACCGACAAGACCAGCACTCCGCTGGCATTCCGGACCGGCGGTGTAGATCAACGTTTCGACTTCGTCGTGCCGCAAGCCGGCTTGTATTCGTTCCGCATGGTTTGGTACCAGCGCGGCGGCAGTGCTTACGTCGAATGGTTTTCTGAAGATCCGAACACCGGCGAAAAAACTTTGATCAATGATCCGAATGCACCCAACGCGGTAAAAGCTTACATGACCGTGACGGGACCGAGCCTCGTGGTTGAGTCCTCTCCAATGCTGGTGGTCCCTACGCGCCGGACACAACTGCACTCATTGACGACACGAAGACGACCATCACCGTTCCGATCGGAAATGGCGGTGCCCGTTTCTTCCGGCTCAGGGCAAATGCAGGGGGAACTGGTGAGCAACCGCGACTCTCCTCACCGAACCGCAGCGGTGCAAACTTCAGTGTTAAGTCCTGGGTCGTGATTGGGCACATCATCGCCGCTGCACTTGTCCTTGTCGGCCATGATAGCTGGCAAATTGAATGCGGCGGCGAGCACGACAGGTCCGGAGCACGCCGGGTTTTCGCGTCGGCAACAACCTGATCAAGGTCAGCCCGAACGCCGCCAAAAAACTTCAGCTCGTTGCTCACGAAGCAAGGTCGCCCGAGTGGCGTTCTGCGTGTGGCCATTATGGGAGGCGAATACTTTGCGGCCTCCAATACAGCGTCTGTACACGTTCGGCGTATTGCTCAGATCAACGCACAGTGCGCGATGCGGCGCGTTGAGAAGATAGGAAAACATTATGTCCGGTTGGAACGAACAAAAATTGGACGAGCTGTTTGGGGCCTACCGCGATGCCCTCCCTGACCGTGAGCCTTCCGCCGGCTTTACGCCGGAGTTGTGGAGGCGTATCGACCAGAAACGCAAGCCGGGCTATATGTTTGGACGATTCGCGCGCGGATCGTCACGGCAGCTCTCGCCTTATGCTTCGCGATAACGGCCGTCACGTGGTATCCGCCGATGAGTTCGGTGTACACGGTTAGCTACGTTGACGTGCTCGATGCGGATCAGGTCTCCACTGACCTTGTCCAAGGGGAGTCACTGTGAAGCGTTCCCAACTCAGCGTCATTCTGTCGATGTTTGCTGTTTTCTGCAGCGGGATCGCGGTTGGCGCGTATGGGATCACTCTTATAGTGCGAAAACGGTTGCGGCGACTGGTAAGCCGCCCCTCACGCCCGAGGAGTGGCGGAAGAAATACATTGAAGAGGTACGGACGCGCGTTCGCTTGGACGAGCTCCCAGGTGGTCTCATTGAACTCTATCCTGGATGAAACCAGGTCCCGGTTCAGGAGCCTCAAGGACCGCCAAAAGCAGGAGCAGAAAAACGAAACCGACCGTATTCGCTCGGAGCAGAACGAGAAAGTTCGCGCGATGCTCAAGCCTGAGCAGAGGCCGGAGTACGACAGTTTTCGTGAAGAACGGGAACGTCGAATGAAGGAACAGGCCGCCAAGAACGAGGCGGAGAAAAAACAGCAGAACGGTAAGTAAGATCGGCAGGGCCGGGAACTATGCGTTCACCGGCCGTGTCTCGTTGCCCTTTTTCCTTGTAGTCTGAACGTTGGCGTACTTCTTCTGGAAGCGATCAACGCGACCTTCGGTATCCACCAATTTCTGACGACCAGTAAAGAATGGATGGCAGTGCGCGCAGATTTCCACGCGGAATCGCCTTTGTGCGTCGAGCGGGTTGGAAACGTATGTCCGCACGCACAAGGTGACTTTCACGTCGTTATATGCAGGATGTATCCCGGCTTTCATTGACAGATTCCCCTTTCTAGCTAAACTCGTTTAATTGTAACACCCCCGACCTTCGAAGGGATGCCGGGTGTAAATCAACAAGCCCCGTTGGGCAGTGATGCTCGGCGGGGCCTGTTGTTATAGCCTTCGTCTCGCGCGGGGCAGCCGGTCCACAGGAACGGCGGCTTCGCCACTGAAACGAAACCAACTACGGTTTGAACGGTCGACTCAGAAGTCGGCCACCTCGCGCGTTAATCTAGGTCTATTACTGTCTGATTCCATTAGACTGGACCACCTCCTTCCTCAGTGATACTTTCATGATGCAATGCAAGTGTCAGGTTGTCAACACGGCGAAAAAAATTTTACGGTTGTGGTTTGTTAGTGGAGAGCGGGGTGAAAAATAAAAGCGCCCTCAGGAGAGGGCGCTAGCCAATCGAAGGAGACAACCAACACCAAAGTGAAAACTCAAAAACCCCACCCACATGAAAGCAATCCTGCGGCCATTAGGTAAGTAACTGAAAACTAGAAGATTCCCTCCGAAGTGTCTACTGTTTTTCGTAGAGTTTTGCTTCTGGAATATGTACCTGTGAAGAACGATAGAATACCGAGGTGCAACCAGCGGCGCTGATTGAGACCTCCTCGTCACGAAAGGCCCTGACGGGATTTCTGCTGTCCGGCTTGTTGTTTGCATTTCCCGGAGCGATATTGCCGGCTTGGGGATATCATGTGCGTCCCCACTACGTTACTATCGGTAACTATTTCCTTATCTTGAACTTAGGCCTAATAGCCTCAGTTCCTCTGGCCGGATGGGCCGGCCGAAGCCGCGGCACGGGGTTCGTCCTGATCGTCGCGTGTGGTCTCGCCTTCGCCTCGCTGACGGCCCTCTCATTCACGGCTCCTCCCGTGATTGAATCGTGGCGTCTGATCGGTCTTTTCGGACTGGGGTTAAGCGCGGGGACCCTCAACACCGGTATCCTACATGCGATCTCATCGGCCTACCGTCTGGAACCCGCAGCGACAATCAATCTGGCAGGAGCCTTTTTCGGGTTGGGGTCGGCAATCGTCGCGCTGCTCGTGGCCGGCACGTTCAACGTGTACACGGTATCGAGTATCCTCTTTCTCGTGGCCATTGCCCCGGCGCTCTTCGCCGTTGTGTTTGCCCGAACGCGCTTCGCCCCGGACCCGGTATTAAGGCCGCGGTCGCTGAAGGAAGTGGCCCGGGAGTTCACGATTCCGAGCGCAGTTCTCTTCAGCTTTTTGTTGTTTTGTCAGTTCGGGAACGAGTGGGCGATTGCGGGGTGGCTTCCGTTGTTCCTCATTGTGCGCCTGGGTTTGAGCCCTACACTCGCACTCATCATCCTGGCCGGATACTGGTTGGCGCTGATGCTCGGCCGGCTCGTCGCGCAGGCCATCCTGCCGCGAGTCCGGCATGGCAGAATCCTCGTCGCGAGTGTTTTCGCCAGTATGTTGGGTTGCACGATTCTGGGGTTCACGGACAACCTGTTCGGCGCGGTGTTCGGAACGTTGCTGGTGGGCTTCGGTTTCGCTCCGATCTATCCACTGGTTGTCGAGAAAATTGGGATCCGGTTCCCCAACTATCACCCTGGATTCTTCAACGGCATCTTTTCCATCGCGCTGACAGGCGGAATGCTTGCCCCTGCAGTGATCGGGTATGCCTCTGAATATTTTGGGATGCAGATTGTGATGCTGCTGCCGCTTGCAGGCTCGTGTGTGGTGGTGCTGCTCGTCCTGCTCGTATGGCTGGAGTCGAGGTTGTTGTCACCGAAGCTTTAATACGGTGTCATCGATCAGCAGTTCGACGGTACGAATCGATTTCAGCTTGCCGTCGTATGGGAAGTAGATCAATCCGGCGAGCGGCTTATTCTTCAGGCCTTCAGGCAATGCCGATTTTGTAATGAGATCGCCGTAATCGATCTGTCCCCTTGGTGACTCGTTCTCCATCGGCTGACGTCTCGGCAACGGTGTGCGCGGATCTCCCGGAAAGCGGCCAGGCGATTGTGGACGCCCTACGATGATCGGGCCGGCGGCGGCTTCAAGCGTCGGCTTCTGGGTCCAATCCGGATATTTCACAGATGCCGCGACCATGCCTGGTATCTGTGCGAACACCTCCCGCTTCCCATTGATGCGGAGCGTGAAGCGTCGCACATCGACCTTGGATTCTGCCCGGGGAAAGATGCCGATTTCCAGGATCAGGTGGTCGTCTATCGTGAACGTCTGGCCCTCGGCGGAGAATGTCGTCACCATGTACTCGACGCCAACGTTCATGTCCGCAACGCTGGTGTGAGCCGGATACTCCTCAGCGGATTTGCGTACTTCGACCGCTTCGAGCAGAGTTGCGGAGACAAACAGCGCTAGCGGTAGAAACGGCCGCATGCTTTATGATGACACTGAATGCGCGTTATAGGCCTGCTCCTGATTGCCATTTCTGCGTACTCTCAGACGCTCAGCACCAGAATTGCGAAGATTATGTGGAACTCGCCGGCGGCTCAGCAGGCTTTCTGGGGTATCCACATTGTTGACCTGAAAACAGGCGCGACGGTCTATTCGAAAAACGCGGAGCAGTTTTTTATCCCCGCATCGAATACGAAACTCTTCTCGACGGCTCTGGCATTGACTCGGCTCGGTCCGGATTACCGGTTTCGCACGAAAATCACCAGTCCTGCAAAACCCGGACGCATCGGGTCGTGTCAGTGAACTGAGATTTGTCGGCGGCGGAGACCCGAATCTATCCGGGCGCGCGCTGCCGTATGTGTATAAGAGCGAACCGGCCGATCCGTTGCGATTCGTGGAGCAGTTCGCCGATCAACTGGTCGAGCAAGGTTTGCGATTTGTCGACGGCGATATCGTTGGGGATGACTCGGCTTACGCATATGAACCTTTTCCGGACGGATGGGCTTTGGACGACCCTATATACGACTACGGCGTACCCGTATCGGCGCTCTTTCTGAATGACGGCATGTTTACGATGCGAATAACGCCGGCGATACTCGGGCAGCCTCCAACGATCGACTGTTCGCCTATGCCTGAGGGCCTCGTCATTCACAATCGCGCCACGACAGGAATCGTTACAAAATTGAAATTCGACCGCCTGCCTGGATCGAGTGAGCTGACCGTCAGCGGGTCAGTGGCGGGTGAACACGAGGAGGCGCTCGGGATGGAGGATCCCAGCATGGTTCGCCGCGTCCGCTCTGCGTGAGGCGCTGATGAAACGCGGTGTTCGAGTTTCAGGCGTTGCGCGTGTCGAACACACAGCGGCTCCCGGACTTGCTCTTGTCACGCACGATTCAGCGCCTCTGGTGCAGAATCTCGGGCCGCTGAACAAGGAGAGCATTAACCTACACGCAGAAGTTGCCTTGCTCGAGGTTGCGCGTGTCCGAAACGGGGTCGGCTCGCGTGAAACCGCGATCGATGAAATGAAGACCTTCCTTGAAGAAATCGGAGTCGAGGACCGGCAATACAAGTTCGTGGATGGCTCGGGGCTGATCTCGCCACACTCTGCTGACACCGATCACGATCACGAAGCTGTTGACGTATATGTACAAGTCTGACAACCGGAATGCGTGGATGAGCACTCTGCCCATCGGGGGTGAGGATGGGACTTTGGCGAAACGTTTCTCGGGCTCGCGAATTGCGTCTCAGGTGAAGGCGAAGACGGGTTCAATGACGCATGTGAACGCGCTCTCCGGGTATACAGGCCGCTATGCATTCAGCATTCTGGTGAATAACTCGAACCGCCAGTCGGCCGCGGTTCGCCGTGTGATGGATCAACTGGTCCTTGCGCTCGCGCGATGAGGGCCACTGTCCGTTTCGAAACACGGAGCGTCCCACTTTCGGGACAAATCATAGTTCGGCTGCGTATCTAAGCTGTTGAATACAATGAATGCGCGTTTGCGGCAGGTTTATTGCAGTCTTCCTGCTCGATGAAATCCGTGCGATTCGCCCTACGCACCCTGTCCAAGAGTCCGGTATTTACGGGAGTCGCGGTACTGTCGCTCGCCTTCGGAATCGGGGCCAATACCGCGATCTTTACGTTGATGGACCAGATTCTGTTCGCATGCTGCCGATCCGTGAACCGGAGCGCATTGTGCAACTGGAGCAGAAGGGACCGACATTCGGAACGACACGCGGCCAAATCGTGACGTCCTACCCGATGTATCGCGATCTCCGGGACGGAAACAGTGTGTTCGAGGGCGTGATTGCTCGATTTACTGCGCCCATCGCGTTCGGGTACAAGGGGCAGACTGAGCGTGCGAACCGCCGAACTGGTGAGCGGAAACTACTTTGACGTGCTTGGTTTGCAGGCGAGGGCCGGGAAGGCTATTGGGTCCGGAAGATGATCTGAAGCCGGAAGCGCATCCCGTTGCCGTGCTCACATACGGGTACTGGCAGCGCAAGTTCGGAGGCGACAAGAATATCCTTCAGAACACGATCCAAATGAATGGCCATCCGTTGACAGTGATCGGAATTGCGCCGCCCGGATTCCAAGGCGTCGAAGTGGGTGGCGCGACCGATGTCTTCGTGCCCGTCATGATGAAAAGCAGGCGACGCCAACGTGGGATGGCATGGAGGATCGGCGTGACGCATGGCTGCAGGTCTTTGCTCGGTTGAAGCCGGGTGATCACGCCGCAACAGGCGCAGGCTTCGCTCGAGCCTTTGTATAGGCAGATCCTCGATGCCGAGGTCGATACCTTCCCGGCAGATAAGCCGCTCATTCGTGAGGCATTCCTAAAAGAAAAAAAGCTGTTCGTTGAAGCGGCAGGCAAGGGGATTTCCACCTGCGGCGATCGGCCGAGAAACCGCTGTACGTATTGATGGCATGGTGGGCTCGTGCTGCTGATCGCCTGTGCGAATGTGGCGAACCTTTTGACCGCTCGCGCAGCTGCTCGTCAGAAGGAGATCGCGATTCGTATTTCGCTCGGCGCTTCGCGATGGCAGATTGTCCGCCAGTTGCTGGTCGAAAGGCCGGTACTGTCGTTTTCGGAGGATGCCTGGATGCTGCCGTCGCCGTTTGGACAGGGGATCTCCTGATCGGCTTCCTTCCGTTTGAGGAGGCGCCTCGCGCATTCTCAACGGCGCCCGATGTTCGCGTGCTCGTATTCAATTTCGCGATCGCCGCTGTTGCGGCGCTGTTGTTCGGACTTGTTCCGGCCATCCAGGCCACTCGCAGGGCACGGCGGACACTTTGAAAGCCGAAGCTGGCAGCCTGTCGAGCGGCAGCGGCCAGGTGCGGCTTCGGAAAGGGTCTGGTTGCAGCGCAGATCGCGCTTTCGCTGCTGTTGCTGATCGGAGCCGGGGTTGTTTGCGCCGCAGCCTTTACAACCTGAAGAGTATGCATCCGGGGTTTGCGGCGGAGAACCTGATGACGTTCTCGCTCGAACCTTCATTAAACGGATATCAGGGGCGAGCGGGCCGTCGATTTCTTTGAGAGAACTCTGCAGGCGATGCAGTCGATACCGGGTGTACGAGCGTCACGGCAACAGACGTTCGCTCATGACGCCGAATCGCGCAATGTACACGATCATCGTCGAGGGGCACACACCGAAAGAACGAGAAAACATGAACGTGGACATCAATATGGTTGCGCCGGGCTTTTTCTCGACGATCGGCGTCCATGGTCGCCGGCCGCGAAATAACGTCCGCCGACCGAATGGGCGCGCCTCCGGTATGCGTGATCAATGAGACCATGGCGAGCGAAATACTATCCCGGGCAGAACCCGATCGGCCGCCGAATCGCATTCGGCAAACCGAAACAGATGAGGGAAATCATCGGCATCGTAAAAGACCAGAAGACGGAAAGCATGCGCGATGAGCCGCGCCAGTACGCTACGCATCACTGCTGCAGGACACCAATCCAAACGGCGTCGACGATGTATGTCCGCACCGCTCTCCGAACCGGCCAGCATTGCCACCTCGATCCGCCGACAAATGCAGAAACTCGATTCGAATGTCCCGCTCAACAACATGAAGACCATGGAAGTCCAGGTGAGCGAGTCGATGTTCGTCGAACGGTTGATCGCAATGCTTTCGGCATTCTTCGGGCTCCTGGCGACACTGCTGGCTGCGATCGGGCTTTATGGTGTGATGGCGTACTCGGTCGCTCGAAGGACGCGGGAGATCGGCATTCGAGTGGCGCTCGGCGCCGAACGCGGCGGTGTGATCGGGCTCGTGATGCGTGAGGTCGCGCTGCTGGCGGCGATCGGGGTTGGCGTGGGCTTGCCGATCGCTATGGTGCTGACGAAGTACGTGCGCTCCCAACTGTTCGGGTTGGAGCCGAATGATCCAATCACGCTAGCCATCGCAACGACCGTGATGGCGGGTGTCGCTCTGATGGCAGGCTATATTCCCGCGGAACGCGCGGCGCGTGTAGATCCCATCGTGGCTCTTCGATACGAGTAGCGGATACTATATCCGGTATGCGTCTCGCTATTCTTCTAACGGCCGGAGTGTGCGTATGTGTCGCCCAGACCATGCCCGTTCCGGATTACGCCACGATCGAAGCCAATATTCCGTACGATCAGGTCCCGCAGACAGTGCTCGATGTCATTTCGCCCAAAGCGCCGGCGAAGGACAAGAGGCCGGCCGTGATCGCCATTCACGGCGGCGGTTGGGTGGGCGGTTCCAAGGCGGCATTCCTGGAACGGGTGCTCCCCTGGGTGGAAGCAGGGTTCGTTCTCGTGAATGTTGAATACAGGCTGGCGGATGTTGCTCCGGCGCCTGCGGCGGCTACGGATGTCCTGAAGGCAACCGCGTGGTTTCAGAAGAACGCGAAGCGCTGGAACGTCGACCCAAAGCGCATCGTAGTGACGGGCGGGTCAGCCGGCGGCCACCTGGCTTTGGTTGTCGGACTCGCGCCAAAGAGCGCACATCTGGGACCTGAGGTCGAGGTTGCGGCTGTGGTGAATCTTTACGGGATCACAGACGTTGAGGACCTGCTCGCCGGTCCGAACAAGCGGGACTTTGCTCTGCAGTGGATCCCGAACAACCCGGAATCGGGGGTTCTTGCGCGCAGGCTGTCGCCGATCGGTTATGTGCGCAAAGACGTGCCGCCGGTGCTTTCGATTCATGGCACGGCGGACGAGACGGTTCCCTACGAGCACGCCGTCAATCTGACCAAGGCGCTTCGTGACGCAGGCGCAGACGCAGAGATGATCAGCGTTCCCAATGGCCAGCATCCTCTCAGCAAGGAGCAAATGACGGCGGCATATCCGCAGGTCTGGGAGTTCCTGCGGCGGCGTGGCATTCTGAAATAGACACGCCTCAATGCTCAGAATCGGATCGATCCGGTGGAAGGGTCGCTGCCACAAACACCCGGGATACACGCCGGAGATGGACGGCCTCGGCGGGATTCGCGGCGGCTGTAAGCGCTGCGAGCTACTGCTGGATATTTATAATCAACACGCTTCACTGGTCCGGCTGATTCGGGAGTTCGGGTCGCGCGCCGAAACGAAGCCAAAATCGGCTGACGACGAGGATGCTCGACGTCAGATGTCGCTCCTGGACATCATATAGATACATGTCGGTTTTCAATGAACGCAAGGATGAGCTCGAGGCTGTTGGAAACGCAGATGGGTGTCGTACGGGGCCGCCTCGCGGTGACCATGGATGTCCTGACGGACGCTCTGGTGCTGGTAGGACAACATGGGATTTATTGTCAGAGCGCCCGCCAGCCCGGTAAGCCGAAGATGGACATCCAGATGATCCTGCGAGGTATCGAGGATGCGAAGGATCTGGTGTCCAGTGTGATGACGGAGTTGAAGAATCAGAAGAAGGCCGGGGAATCCTAGTAGTACCAATTGCGCAGGCGCACGTCGATGCCTGTGCCTTCCAGAGCTTTGGCGAACAGCTTCGTATCTGATTGCCGGTAGTGGAAGGGGTAGACGACCTTCGGCTTGAAAACCTTCACTGCATCGGCTGCTTCCTCGGGAGGCATTGCGTTCGGCATGTTCATCGGTACGAACGCCACGTCGATGTTCTTCAGTGCTCGCATTTCGGGGGTGCCTTCGGTATCGCCGGAGATATAGATGCGCAACCCGCCATAAGTAATCACGTAGCCGTTGCCGCGACCTTTGTCGTGGTAGAACTTGCCGGGCTCGGGCCCGCGCTTTTCGTTGTACATCGGGATGGCTTCGAAGGTGAAGCCGTCGACTTTCCTGGTTTCTCCATTATTCATCACCGTCGCGTCAGTTACGGTCTTCGCGACCGCTGCCGGCGCGATGATCTGTGTTCCGGGCTTGCGTACGATCTCGATGGCCTTGGGGTCCATGTGATCGCCGTGTATATCGGTGATCACGATCAGGTCGGCTTTGGGAAGTCCATCGAAGTTCGCCTGGCTCCACGGGTCGATGTGGAGAACCTTGCCGCCCGCCTCGATCATCATGCTCGCGTGGCGGATGGGGGTGATCTTGAGTTCACCGGTTTTCGTCTGGAACGTCTCGACCGGACGTTGGACCTGCGCCATCAGACATGGCGCGAGTGCAAGGGAAAGTACCAATCGCATCGGCGACAGCTTAGCACGTATTCTGGGTACATGGACGCCAAGAAGCTGACAGCTCACGTGAAAGCTGCCGGTTGAGCGTCGAAGTTGAGTCCAAAGGTTTTGGACCAGGCGCTCGCGGGCCTGCCTCGCGTTGACAACCCGGACGTTCTGGTGGGTTTCGACACCTGCGACGATGCCGGTGTGTTCCGGCTCAGCCCGGACCTTGCGCTGGTGCAAACTATTGATTTCTTTACCCCAATCGTCGACGATCCCTATACGTTCGGGGCAATTGCCGCCGCCAATTCGCTCAGCGACGTCTTTGCAATGGGCGGCAAGCCGGTGTCGGCTCTATCGGTGCTCTGTTATCCGGGAAAGGGAGACATAGACGATCTTAGGGAGATTCTGCGAGGTGGAGCCGAGAAAATGCAGCAGGCCGGGTGCGCAATCCTTGGCGGCCATAGCGTTTCGGACGACGAGATTAAGTTCGGATACGCGGTCACCGGTACCATTCATCCTGATCGGATTTGGACGAACGCAGGCGCGAAGCCGGGCGACGTGCTTGTACTCTCAAAGCCACTTGGGACGGGCGTAATCTCGACGGCGCTGAAGCGCGGCATCGCGAGCGAAGATCATGTGGCCGCGTCTATCGCATCCATGCTGACCCTGAATACGTCGCCCCCAACTGCCCACGGCTGCACGGATATTACGGGTTTCGGGCTTCTTGGGCATGGCCGGGAGATGGCAGTCGCGAGCGGAGTGACGCTGGAGATCCATGTCGCGTCGGTCCCGTTTCTGCCGGGAGCCCTCGAATACGCGCGGGCTGGGGCAATACCTGGCGGCACGAAGAACAATCGCGAATTTGTCTCCTCCTGTGTGGGAATAGAGTGCGAATTGGCTCCGGAGATCGAAGCGCTGTTATACGATCCGCAGACTTCCGGGGGATTGCTGATCTCCGGACCCGCCGGGCTGCCCGGAGTCGTCATCGGTCGAGTGACCGAGCGACGAAACAAACCCATTCGGCTTGTGTGAACCGCAACTTCTATGAACTACAACCCGATCATCATTGCACTGGACGTGGAGAGCGCAGATCAGGCCCGGCGTCTAGTCGACGGTTTGGGCGATACGGTGGATTTCTACAAAGTCGGCCTGGAGTTGTATGCCGCGGCCGGTATGACGGTCGTCGACGAGTTGATTTCGGCGGAGAAGGAAGTATTTCTTGACTTGAAGTTCCACGATATCGGCGAGACGGTGAAGCGTGCCGTCGCTGTGGTCGCCCGGCGGAACATACGCTTCTTGACGGTTCATGCGGTTGATAAAGTAATGTGGGCGGCGGTGGAGGGGAAGGGTGACAGCCGGCTGCGACTGCTCGGGGTGACGGTACTGACCGACACCGACCGATCGGATCTGAACCGCATGGGATTCGCCGGCACGGTGGAAGAACTAGTTGTGCGGCGCGCGAAGAGCGCTGCTGACATCGGCGTCAGCGGGTTAGTTTGCTCACCTTTGGAAGTTCGGACGGTTCGCGAGATCGTAGGCCCGGACATGGTTCTGGTCACACCGGGCGTCCGGTCCGCAGGAGCAGCGGCCGGCGATCAAAAACGGGTTGCCACGCCGGGGCAGGCGATCGCGGATGGCGCAAACTACCTGGTGGTGGGCCGTCAAGTGACGCGTTCGGCTGACCCGAAATCCGAAGTGCGACGAATTCTGGACGAACTCCCGGCCTGATCAGGAACGCGCAGCTCTGCATTCCGGACAGGGACAGATATTGCGTAGATGGTCGTACGAGTAGATTCCGCTTGAATGACCGTCGTTCCAATGGATACGGATCGCGTAGTTGCCTACGGGTTCGACGTGCTGCATTTTCGGACCAGGTTTATACATCTGGAACGGATTCGCCTGCTGCGGCTGCGAAAAGTTGGTCTTTTGCGGTTCGGTTCCGTGGGCGCCAGTGCAAACCGCGCACGGGCATTCATCCCTTAAAAACGCGACGCCGTAGCTGGAATGGTGACCGTCCTTCCAGTCGATTTCGATGCCTTTGGACTTCGAGATTGCGATGTGTTCCGGGTCGGTGTGCGTGCTCGTCATTGGGTGCGTTCGATGTCTCGGACACCGGGGATGCGCCGTATGCTTCCGGTGACCTTCTCTAACTGTCGCTTATCCTTGATCTCGACCGTCATTTCCACGATGGCGCCATCGCCGGAGCGGCCGTCATCCGACCGGGCCTCAAGGCTGCGGATGTTACTGTTTTCGTGAAAGAGCACGGCGGTGAGTTGGTTCAGCATGCCCGGACGATCGTCGGTGTGAATCAGCATGCGGACCGGGAAGTTCTCGCTGGCGCTGCGCGCCCATTCGACGTCGATCTTCCGTTCCACTTCGTACATTAGATTTTGAACGTTGGTGCAATTGGTCGAATGAACAGCTACGCCTTTGCCGCGGGTGACGTAACCTACGATTGATTCACCGCGAATGGGGTTGCAGCACTTCGCACGGTAGACGAGAAGGTCGTCAACCCCTTTGACGCGAAGGACGAGATCGCCATTTTTCGCGGATTTGCCATCGACGGCGGAGTCGATGACCGCCTTGGTGGATTCCGCTGGCGCCGCGGCCGCTTCCTTTTCGGCAACCTGTTCGGGCGCGAGTTTGTGGAGGACCTGCCGGGCCGAGTACCGTCCGTAGCCGAGCGCCGCATGGAGATCCTCGATTTTGCTGAAGCCGTACTCGGATGCGACGTTTTCGAGGTCTACTCGCTGGATGCGGCTCATCGCGACACCCAGCCGCCGCGCTTCTTTTTCCAGGTACTTCTGCCCGATATCGATCGCCCGCTCGCGCTCTGTCGCGTTGATCACGTGCTTGATTTTGTTTCGAGCACGGGAGGTCTTGACTACGGCAAGCCAGTCTTTGCTGGGAAGGTGGCCCGTTTGGGTGAGGATTTCGACGACGTCGCCATTCTTGATGGGAGCCTTCAGCGGAACAATGCGGCCATTGACTTTGGCTCCAACGCACGTGTGTCCCACATCTGTGTGTATTGCGTAAGCGAAATCGATCGGCGTTGCGCCGCGGGGCAGCACGACGACGCGACCCAGAGGCGTAAACGCGTAGACCTCTTCGGGATACAGATCCACCTTGAGGGTGGACATGAACTCGCCGGGGTCGCGCATTTCGCGCTGCCACTCGACAAGCTGCCGGAGCCATGCGATGCGCTGGTCATCCTGCGTGAGACCGCGCCGGCCTTCCTTGTATTTCCAGTGCGCCGCGATTCCTTCTTCGGCGATCCGGTGCATCTCCTCCGTCCGAATCTGCACCTCAAATACGATCCCGCTTGGACCCATCACTGAAGTGTGCAGCGATTGGTACAGATTGGGGCGGGGAATCGCGATGAAATCTTTGATGCGGCCCGGGATCGGGTGCCACTCGTTGTGGATTACTCCAAGCGCCGCATAGCAGTTCTTTACGGAATCGGTGATGATGCGCAGGGCGAGCAGATCATAGACCTGGTCGAGAGGAATTTTCTGGCGCTTCAGCTTCTGGTAGACCGAGAAGGCTCGCTTAAGCCGGCCTTCGACTCGGGCGGGAATGCCTTCGCGGGCGAGCTTGAGCTGAACTTCGGCCTTGGTCTTTTGAAGGATCTCCTCATTGGGCTGGCGCTTCTCGTCAATTTGCGCGATCAGGTCCTTGTACGCCTCAGGTTCGAGGTGCATGAACGCGAGATCTTCGAGTTCGCCGCGCATTTTGCCCATGCCGAGCCGATTGGCGATGGGCGCATAGATGTCGAGCGTTTCCTGCGCCGTCCGCTCCTGGCGCTCGCGCGAGACCGCATTCAGGGTCCGCATATTGTGCAGGCGGTCAGCCAGTTTGACGAGGATGACACGAATGTCGGAGACCATCGCAAGAAGCATCTTGCGCATGTTCTCGGCCTGCCGGGCTTCGCGGGAGTGCAGGTTGAGTTTTCCGAGTTTGGTGACTCCGTCTACGCAGCGCGCGACTTCCTCGCCGAACCGCTTTTGAATGTCGTCGACTGTCACACTAGTATCCTCAACGACATCGTGGAGGAGCCCGGTCTGCAGAGACACCATATCCAACTGCATTTCGGCGAGAATGAGCGCCACGTTGACCGGGTGGCTCATGTACGGCTCGCCCGAGTCGCGAGTCTGGCCTTTGTGGTGTTCAGCCGCGAAGGTATAGGCCTCACGGAGGGGTGTGAGGTCTTCGCCAGGGCGTAGGGCTCGGACTCTTGATTCGAGCTCGGTGTAGAGTTGCTCGAGGGGCAAAGCGAGGTCTATACATCCAGAATAGCAGCCGGATGCCTGCCTAGTGCCCGCAGGAGGCGCAGCAGGTACGCCCGCGCAACGCCTGGATTCCCTCCCACAAGATGATCGGCGTCATGGCGAGCGCGGCAACGGGGTCTGCCCACCACCAGCCGAACGCTGCATTCAGGAGGAGTCCGACAAGGAGAATGACGGAGAGATACATACAAAGCTCTGTCTGTCTGGCGTCTGCAGTGAGCGCTGCACTCCCGATTTGGGCGGCGACCCGGCGTTTAGCCCGCGCGAGCAGTGGCATCACGATAATCGAGAGCGCCGCAAGCGCCATTCCGGCGATGCTTTCGTCGGGAGCCTCAGATCGCAGCAATGACCTGACGGCATCGATCGCGACGTATGCGGCCAGCGAAACGAAGCAGATTCCCACCAGGCGGAGTGAAATTCGCTCGGCTTCTTCTCGACGGGCCAGATCTACGTCAGACCGGAGGCGCCAGACCAAGCTGAGCCCGGAACTGACTTCGATAACGCTATCGATGCCGAAACCCATAAGCAGGATACTTCCGGTAAGAAAGCCCGAAAGGATCGCGATGATGGCTTCGAGGCTGTTGTAAGCGATGGTTGCGTACTCGAGGTAAAGTCCGCGTGTGACCTGCTCCGCGCGCTGCGACAGGTGAGCCGGGTGGATCTCCACTGCCATGTGTCGATGGTATCGCGATCAGATGCGCCTATCGGCGGTAGAACGTAAGACCACGCTTTATTTCAGGCCAGAACTCGCGCATCATGTTGTTGGCTCCGCGCCAGCCGAGGTGCACCGTGCCGCTTTCGAGCTTGCGATTCCAGGTGTCCAGCAGGTCCGGATACCAAGTGTAAGTGAGATATGGAGTTAGGTACACGCCCGTGAAGTTGCTAAGGGCGGGCATCTCCGAACCGGAATCGGATCGCGAGACGACGACTCGCCTCCAGGCATGACCGGTGCGGGCCCAAAAGCCATCGCACAAGCAGCGGTCGCATCGAGGACCGATGCCGAAAGCGACGTCGGTAGCCAGCCGCACCGAGTTTCGGATTGCGAGCCGGCCCATCCTCGAACTGAAGCGCGTTCCGAGAGCATCGAGTCACCGCCCCACTCATGTGGATGGCCCCTCCACTGGTCAAGACCTGCCGTTACTAAACGATTCCCGATCGCCCGCGGACCGAACGTGTTTCTGTAGGCGAGTTCAGCCTTTTCGTACGGCGTCATGCCAGAGCGATTAGGGTTCGGAGCGACCGAATGCGGGCTGACGACGGGAAGCGGGAATAGATCAGTATTGCCAGTCTGGGCTACCGCTACTCCCGACAAAATCACCATCAGGACCACGCAATTCAAGCTCATCTGTTCGTTGTTCCCTCCGACGTCAAGTTCCGAAGTCCTCCGACCCGCGTTCGCGCTGGTAAATTTTGTGGCGGCTAAAATGGCCGTTCAGTTCTCGATTGTGATGGTCATGCCGACATAGGTCGGGTCCGGCAACTGCAGCAGACGGCCCTGGTTATCACCCACCCGAACGAACAGTAGATGTTGTCCGTTCGGCAGGAGTGTAGTGTCGAACTCTCCTTCGAAACCGATGTTCGGGCATGCGGCGACGTCCGGCAACGTGGCGCAGACATCCGGCGATGGAACGCCGTACTGCAACGTCTTGATAAGTCGGAGACCTACGACGAAGTCGACCGACTGGATCGTTCCATCAGGATCGTAGGCCCAGCCGCTGATCTTCACGGTTCCGCTCAGCTTCGCGTTCGGCAAGGGTGACGTGATCTGGCCTCGCGGAACTGCATTCTCTGTGTTGTTGATGGTGATTGTGATCGGTTGCTCGGGCAGTGTCGTAAAGCGGCCGGCTTCATCCGTCACCCGAATCTGAAGCGTGTGCTTGCCGTTGGGTAGCTGAACCGCCCCGCGAGTTGTATTGAGATTGAACTGGAAGCCGACGTTGGGACAATTCGGAGGCCGGTTCGGCAAACTGCCACAGATATCCTCGCGCCGCAGGCCGTATTGCGCCGTGCCGTAATTAATGCCATCTATCAAGACGGCAACGACTGAGATCCGCAGATCTTCGGCGTAAGCATAACCGCGGATCGGAGTAGTGGCGCTGAGCGCAGCTCCTTCGGCCGGCATTTCGATCGCTGCGACTGGCCGCCGTCCCTGGCCGCCTTCGAAATTGAAGCGAATGGGCTCAGGCGGGTATGTCATGAATGCGCCGCGACTGTTCGTGGCTCGGATCTGCAAGGAGTGACTGCCGGGTTTTAGATCAAAGGCGGTCAGGTCGATTTGACGTATGAAACCGATTCCCGGGCACCCACGCAATTGCTCTGCGCTGCAAATATCGGTTCGAAGCTGGTTGATCTGGATCATGCCGCGCGCGGTCCCGTCAATGAGCAGATCAAGACGGGTGATTCGCACGTCAGGATCGTAAGCGATGCCGCGAACCGTCAGTACACCGCTGTAGCTGCCGTTCGATTCCGGTGTTTCAATTCGAACTACGGGTTCGCTGGGAGTATTGAATGGCGGATCGATCAGGATGGACGGAGCCCGTTCGAGATACGGCAGCCCATCGTAGTCGAAATACCGGAGTTGATAACTGTCGCGTCCCGCCGATATGCCAACGACCGGTGTTGTCGAATTGCACCCAAGAATGGTCGTGCCGACCAGGTTGTTGTTGCCCGATCCATATTGATAAAGAATGCGACCGTCATCGTACAGGACCGCTGAGAAATTCACAGGCTCGCCGGTGTATGCGGTTTCGGCGGCCCATCGAACCGTGACTGAGTCCGGACCAGTGCTGTAATAGACGTTCTCGTTCACACTTCCGCCGTAGGCCAACTCAGTCCACATCGGCGCAATTGCCGGCACCGACGCGACCGAATCCGAGTCATTACACGAGGTGGGGTTCGGGACTCCAAAGGTGATCACGCCATTTGCGCCGACGTATATCGAGCGGTAGGCGCGATTGAAGAATCGAAATTCGAACGGTAGATTGGCTTTCGCGTAGTCCAGGAACGATCTGCTTCCTGGCGAAACAGTGAAGAGAGGGCGCTCCGTGCCCGACACGGTCGAGGTTGCGGAGCGCTGTGCCGTAAAGGTGTATTCGGGTTGAACCGGAACGGTAGCCTGGATCAACTGTGGCTGACCTGATCCGGTGTTCGCGTCCACGTAATAGGCTGAGATGAAGTCGGAAGGTACGGTGTCCAGATACTCATCGCGATGCGCAACGTAGGCATCGTTACCTGACAGGATTGAGCCTTCGTACACCGTTCCCCGCCGGCGCAGGGTTACATGCTCGAGATCGCCGTTGCTGGTGGTTAGTTGGACCAACGCTGTCGGACTCGTATTATTGGCGTCGTACATGACCAGTCGCACTGTCTCACCGGGCACATAACTCGAGCTGTGAAATCGCAGGATGCCCGTATTCGACGGAGCTTCGAAGGAAGGTACGACGTACGACGAATCGCCGGTCTTCGATTGTGCGAGCACTCCGAGTCCGCGTTTTGCGAAGCCTTCCCAGAGCTGCTGCTCGCCTTCGGCTTTGAATGTGACCCGATTCGCAAGGATGATCGCGTCCCGAGCATCGATCATGCTCGCGCGAGGCGGCTGCAGCTTCAGGCCTTCGATGACGTTGATCTGCATGCGACGGCGGCCCTCTTTTTCGCCAAACATCCGCATGAAGTTGGCGCGGGCTTCCCAGAGCGCCTGAAACCAGATCTCTCCATCGAAATGTTCTTCTAAACCGGTGTCCGTGACACGCCCGTAGTCGGCGAACGTGAGTCCGTTGATGCCCAGGTCCGTGGAGTACGGGCGGCTTCGAATTCCTGATCCAAAGCTTTGAAACAGGTATTCACCCAGGAAGTAGCTGCCCTGCGGAGGGGCGCCTTCGGGCAGGGTCATCTCCAGCGCGACGTAATCGCTCCACGCCTCTCCCATCGCCCGGCCCTGATATGTGTCGTATACGTCGCGGCCGAGGCGGCCGGTCACCCCGTGGGTATATTCATGAATGATTATTCCCGCATCGTATGAGCCGTCGGCGAATATATTGTTGTCGTGATCGCCGGAAAGATACATGTTGACGTAGCCAGGAAAACCATCTTCCGTTGAGTTCAGGAACGAGAAAGACGAGTTATCGATAAGCGCCGTTCCTGGGCGGGCGATCGCGAACTGACTGTAGGCGTACATCGGATCGCCGCCAACCCCGCCCCGTCCCAGATTGTCCTGCTGGAAATTGCCGGCTGCTTCATCGAATCCCATGTGCCAGAGGAAATCGTGAGTCCTATTGATCCAATAGAACAGGTTCGTGGCCGATGCTTCTTTGAAAGCGGTCGGGGTCGGCGCGCCCGGGCCGATCTCCAGGGGGAAACTGAAGTCGCGAGTCGAAGACTTTGCCGTTTCGGGCGTGAACGTGCGGAATCCAACGGAATTTACGCCCGTGACCGTGTTATTTCCTGCGGTTTCGGTGGTGTCTACCCAACCGCGTGGTGACGATTGGGGATCACCTGCGAAAGAAACCAGCACGCGCTTCGTGTAAGGGCGTACCCCCGTGACGCTGCCCGCTCTCGGGTTCGGTTGCGGCGTATCCGCAAAGACAAGTCCGCGTGGAGGCTGTGGAGTCTGGAACGCTCCGAGTCGCGTATTCTTCAGCACGGTCTGATTCTGAGCGTCGACGATCGTGCGGTAATGCATGAATCCACCGCTGTCCGGCTGGAAGAATGACCACGCGGCACGAAGTTCGCGGCCGGCAGCGAACCATAGGGGCTGGCCCTGAATCGATTCGGCAAAGCCGCCTCGCACGAACTTCATCGTCTTCTGACCGTCGGCAAGGGCCGTCTTATCCGGCAGGTAAGAGCTGTCCGCTGAGGGATTTATCGCCCGAATCGCGGATCGAACGGCGACCGCCGCCTCCTCGATGGACGGAGGCGCTGCCGACGGTCGCGGATACAGCCTTCCTCCGGCATTGATTATTTGCCCCGCGGCATCGATATTGACGGTAAATTCTGATCCGTGAACATCTATGTCGTCGTATTGTTGGCGATAGACAAGATGGGTGACACCATTGTGCGCGCTCCGATATTCCTTTACCAGGTACACGCTTGCAAGGTCGGCTGCCGACAAGCCGTGTTCGGCGGAGATCGACGATATATAGCGCTGCGCAATCGCAGCAGGCGCGTCGCTGCTAGGCGCGGTCAACGATCCAGACGCGCGCCATGTGTGATGTAGAGGAGCGGTGTTTTCCTGAGTAGCGTCCGATTTCTTCGCCTTGGCAGGCGCGGCATATAGCTGCGTCGAAAAAATAACCGGGCTAAAGAAAAAAATAGCGAATTTACGCACTCAATCTCCCAACAAGCGGTGAACGGCTCGACAGATGTTTTCCAATTAGAGCACAGAGGATCGGACAGCGGCGAACCACGGCAGCGTGCGTTGTGCCGGCTCAACGACTCTTATCGGCGGCATTCGGTCCAGCTTTAGAAGGACTTCCATAATGGTTGCAATGCCCCGCGACACCATCGCCGATCTATTCGCAAGTTTTGCGGAGTTCGACGAACCCTTTCTGGCCTATGACGACGGTTATCGCTCCCATTCGTATACCTACCGGCAAACCGCCGACGCGGCTCGCCATTTCGCGCGCAGGCTGGAATCTGCGGGGATCGGAAAAGGCGATTCTGTGGTGTTTTGGGGCGAGAATCGCCCTGAGTGGATCGCGGCGTTCTGGGGGTGTGTGCTGCGCGGAGCGATCGTCGTGCCATTGGACTACCGTTCCTCGCCGGAGCTGCTGCAGCGGGTACAAGCGATCGCAAAAGCCAAGCTCCTGCTGACCGGTGATGAGGTTGCTCTCGCCGCGTTCGCCATCCCGACCTGGAAGTTCGCCTCCGTACAGTGGCCTTCGACTCGACAGAATTATCCGGCCGCGGAGATTACGCGAAACGATACGGCGGAAATTCTATTTACCTCCGGCGCCACGGCCGAACCGAAAGGTGTGATCATTCAGCACAAAAATATACTCGCCAACGTAGTCCCGGTTGAGCGAGAGATGCAGAAATATAAGAAATACGCGAAGCCCTTCCACCCGATCCGTTTTCTGAACCTGCTGCCGCTGAGTCACATGTTCGGACAGGCGATGGCGACGTTCATCCCTCCCATGCTTCCCGGTGTGGTCGTGTTCATGCGCGGTTATAACCCGCATGAGATCGCACGGCAGATCAAGACCCGCCGGATCTCGGTGATGGTTTGCGTTCCCAAGATTCTGGACGTGCTTCGCGAGTATGTGCTGCATGCGGTACCGGAAGCGGCTCAAACGCCCCCTCCGGGGACGCACTGGCTTAAGCGTTGGTGGATGTATCGCCGCGTTCACAATCTGCTCGGCTGGAAGTTCTGGGCATTCGTCGTGGGAGCGGCTCCATTGCCACCTGAGTTGGAAGAGTTTTGGGGCCGACTCGGGTTTGTCGTGATTCAGGGGTACGGACTGACGGAAACCGCGCCTATTGTGACCCTGAATCATCCATTCCATACCCGGAAGGGCAGCGTAGGAAAACCGATCGCAGGAGTCGAGGTAAAGATCTCGGAGGACGGCGAGATTCTCGTGCGCGGCGATAACGTCACTTCGGGGTATCTGAATCCCGACGCTGAATCGGCGAAGGCGTTTGAGGGTGGATGGTTTCGGACCGGCGATATAGGAAGCCTTGACGAATTCGGTCGTTTGTCTATTCGAGGCCGAAAGAAAGAGATGATCGTAACGGCCGACGGCCTGAATATCTTTCCCGAGGACGTTGAGGGCGTGCTTAATGAGGTCGCCGGTGTGCGAGATTCCGCCGTCGTTGGGATCACGGATGACGGTCGCGAGCGAGTGCATGCTGCCCTCGTCCTGGAAGAAGGCGTCGATCCGGCGGACATCGTTCGGAAGGCGAATGCGCGACTCGAAGAACATCAGAGGGTCCGTGCTTTCTCTGTCTGGACTGCCGGTGACCTCCCTCGAACAGAGGGCACACGGAAGCTGAAACGGCGAGAGATCCGGTCGTGGGTCATGGGTACCGGCGGACCCGCGAAGCCCGCGGCGATCGAGGAGGTCGAGAGTGTCATCGATCAATACGCTCCCGGCAGGAAAATCACGTCTGAAACTACGATTGAAGAACTTGGGTTGAGTTCGCTCGAGCGCGTTGAACTGCTGATGGCGCTGGAGCGCCGATTCGGCGCGACCATCGATGAAGGCGATTATGCGGATTGTAAGACTGTTTCGGACCTGAAGCGGCTTTTGAGCGGGCCCGCCATCGAGGGGCTTTCCGCGCAGTCTGCAACGGAGCCCGTCGATTTTCCGGCCTGGAATCGAACGGGCTGGGCCTACTGGATTCGCCGTATCAATCTTCCATTGTGGATCCTGCCTGTTGCCCGAGTGTTCACGTGGGTTCGGGCTCAGGGTGTCGAGAATCTTAGCGAACTCGAGGGACCTGTCATCTTCGCTCCGAATCATCAGAGCCACCTCGACGTTCCCGCGCTGATGCTGGCATTACCCGCGAAATGGCGTTACAGGCTGACCCCCGCGATGTCGAAGGAATTCTTCGCTGCGCACTTTCACCCGGAGCGGCACACGCTATTTGAAAGCTTTACGAACGGCCTGAATTACTATTTGTCCACTCTGGTTTTCAATGCGTTTCCTTTTCCGCAGCGGGAGGCCGGAGCACGCCAGACGCTCCGGTACGCAGGCGAACTGGTGAATGACGGCTGGTGTATCGTGATCTTTCCGGAGGGCCGGATCAGCGATACGGGAGAGATCGCGAGGTTCATGCCGGGAGTCGGATTGATGGCGTCTCGTCTGGAGGTCCCGGTAGTTCCCGTGAGGCTCGTTGGACTCGACAAGGTGCTTCATCGGACTTGGCGAATGGCTCGTCCAGGGCGCGTTACGGTTAAGTTCGGGCCTGCGCTGCGTCTCGAAGGCGATGACTATGCGGCGCTTGCAAAACGTGTCGAGGACGCGGTACGGAGGCTCTGACCGCGTGCAAGTTCGTGATACCGTAGAAAATTGAGCCCACAACTATGAGCTGGTGGAAACGCGACAAGCAGTCGATCGAGGCACTCGACGACGCCGACCGGCACGTGCGAACGGAAGGGCTGTGGATCAAGTGCGAGGGTTGTGGGCAGATCATTTGGCGGAAGTCATTGGAAGAAGGGGCGCAGGTGTGTCCCCAATGCAACTACCACTTCCGTATCGATGCCGTTACTCGCCTGAAATTGCTCTTCGACGAAGGCCAGTTCGAGGAGTTCGACCAAGCGCTGGTATCGAGCGATCCACTCAGCTTTTTTGACTCGAAATCCTACAAGCAGCGCCTGGAAGACATGCGCGAAGCCACCGACCTCCCTGATGCGGTAGTGTCGGCCGGTGGTCTGCTCGAGGGAAGACGTGTTTACATCTGCGCGCTGGAGTTGAAGTTCATCGGCGGCAGCATGGGGTCCGTGGTGGGTGAGAAGATCACGCGAGCGATTGAGCGCGCGATCGCACATAAGGCTCCGTTGATCATCATTTCCGCTTCCGGCGGCGCCCGCATGCAGGAAGGCGCGGTCAGTCTGATGCAGTTGGCGAAGATCAGCGCGGCTCTGATGCGGCTTGATGAGGCGGGGATTCCGTACATAAGCGTCCTTACAGACCCTACAACAGGTGGTGTCACCGCGAGCTTCGCCATGTTGGGTGATTTGAACATCGCGGAACCCGGCGCGTTGATTGGATTCGCGGGACCCCGGGTGATCGAGCAGACCATCCGCCAGAAGCTGCCGGAAGGATTCCAGCGGAGCGAGTTCCTGCTGGAGCATGGCTTCCTCGATGCAGTGGTGAAGCGTACCGAGATGAAAGAATATCTATCGAAAGCCCTTCAATTCTTCTGCGTTTAGATCCGATCGAGCGCCCGCTCCTTTCCGTTCGGCGCTTCCCAGCGCATGCCAGAATGAAAGAAGATGCCCCGGCGTTTCCTTCTATTTGCCGTCGCAGTGTGCCTGCAGGCGGCGGATTATGACATTCTGATCCGCAACGCTCGGGTAGTCGATGGGACGGGCAACCCGTGGTTTCGCGGCGATGTGGGGGTGCGGGACGGCCGCATTGCCGAGATAGGGCGGCGTTTGGAGGGGCGATCGGCCTATAGGACGATCGATGCCGAGGGGCGCGTGCTCGCACCCGGATTTATCGATGTCCATACCCACATCGAAGGCAATGTGGAGAAGGTTCCGCGGGCCGATAACTTTCTGCTGGATGGAGTCACGACGGTCATCACCGGTAACTGCGGCGGCTCGGAAGTGCAGCTTGGCGATTGGTTCCAGAAGATAGAGAACCTCGGTTTAGGCGTGAATGTGGGGTCGCTCATCGGCCACAATTCTGTCCGCCGCGCTGTGATGAACACTGCGAATCGCGCGGCCACACCGGATGAGATCCGCCAGATGCAAGCGCTCGTCGAGCAGGGCATGCGTGACGGGGCGGTCGGATTTTCCACAGGTCTTATTTATATTCCGGGAACGTACTCGGATACGGCGGAGGTAATCGCGCTGGCGAAGGCGGCCGGAAAGTTTGGCGGCGTGTACGCAAGCCATATGCGCGACGAAGGCGCGAAAGTGCTGGATGCGATTCAGGAGGCTGTCACAGCAGGTAAGGAAGCCGGAGTGCCTGTGCAACTGTCCCACTTCAAAATTGACAACAAGAGTCTTTGGGGATCGAGTTCAAAGTCGCTTGAACTCCTGGAAAAGTACCGGCGCGAGGGTGTTGACGTCGTCGTCGACCAGTATCCGTACGACAGATCCAGCACGGATCTCAGCATGATCGTCCCGAGTTGGGCTCTTGCAGATGGACCCTCGGCGATTCGTAAGCGGCTTGCCGATTCTGCAACCCGGGCTCGTATGGTTGCCGAAATGGAGAAGACCGTGACCGCTCTCGGCCACTCGGATTACTCGTATGCCGCGATCGCGGATTATAAGCCCGACCCTGGGTTGGAGGGAAAGAGCATCACGGAGGTGGCGGCGCTCAAGGGTCGTCCAAAAAGCTTGCGCGGCGATATCGAGACGGTGCTCGAGATGTTGGAAAAAGGCGGCGCGCAGATGGTGTATCACTCTATGGGCGAAGAGGATGTGGAGCGCATCATGCGCTACCCTAGCACGGCATTCGCCAGCGACAGCGGCATCCGGGAGTTGGGAGTTGGCAAGCCGCATCCCCGGGGATACGGAACGAACGCGCGTGTGTTTGCCGTGTATGTTCGCGAAAAGAATGTCCTCACGGTGGAGGACGCCGTTCGACGCATGACCTCGCTGCCGGCGCGAACATTCGGACTAAAGGATCGGGGGCTCATTAAGCCGTCGATGGCTGCCGATCTGGTGCTTTTTGATCCGGCTAAGGTGCAGGACAAGGCGACGTTCGTCGATCCGCATCACTACTCGGAAGGATTTGATGTCGTGATTGTGAATGGCAAGGTCGCCGTCGAATCCGGCACGCCCACCGATGCGAAATCAGGGAAGGTGGTTCGGCTGCAGTAATGATTCAACTCACCGGGGCCGGGAAACGCTTCGGCCACAAGTTGCTGTTCGAAGATCTGGATTGGCTGATCACGCCCAAGGACCGAGTCGGTATTGTCGGCGCCAATGGTACCGGCAAGTCCACGTTGTTGAAGGTGATCGGGGGAATGGAGACGCTCGATTACGGATCCTGACTATCGTGAGAAGGGCATATCGGCGGGATACCTTCCGCAAGACGGGTTGACGCTTTCGGGCCGGAGCGTTTTTGCGGAATGCATGGCTGTTTTCGCGAATCTGCGCGAGATCGGAGCGGGAATTGGAGATACTGACGCATCGAATGGCGCGATCTCGATCCCACGAGCGAAGAATACGGCCGTGTGGCAGATCGTTTTCACCGGCTCGATAGCGAGTTTCGTGCTCACGACGGGTATACGATCGAGGCGCAGGTGGGGACCGTGCTCAATGGCCTGGGATTCCGAAAAGAGGACTGGGAACGCCGGACCGAGGAGTTCTCGGGCGGCTGGCAGATGCGCATCGCGCTGGCCAAGCTGCTGCTCGAGCAGCCGAATGTTCTGCTGCTGGACGAGCCGACAAACCATCTGGATCTCGAGGCTCGAAACTGGCTCGAGGAATACCTGACGAATTACCCGAATCGCCTTTGTCCTGATTTCGCACGACCGCTATTTCCTGGATGTGACGGTTACAGAAGATCGCGGAGATTGTGGAACAAGCGCGTGCACTTCTACAGCGGGAAACTACGAGAAGTATCTGCAGCAGAAGGCCGAACGGAAGGCGCAACTCGAAGCGGCCTACAGGAATCAGCAGGAAAAGATCGAGCAACTCGAAGCGTTCATCAACCGGTTTCGGTATCAGGCGACGAAAGCGAAGCAAGTACAGAGCCGGATCAAGGAACTCGA
Source organism: Bryobacteraceae bacterium (assembly GCA_963825845.1). Lineage (GTDB taxonomy): Bacteria > Acidobacteriota > Terriglobia > Bryobacterales > Bryobacteraceae > DASQDN01. The sequence goes on from CAWGVL010000076.1 coordinate 28,952, forward strand.
AAAGATCGAACGCATCGAGCTACCGCCGGAAGAGCAGACGATCCATTTCACGTTTCCACAGCCGAAGCCGAGCGGCCGGATCGTCGCGGAGTTTCAGAGACGTTGCGAAGAGCTACGGTCCGAGGCAGTGTTCTCGAGAAGTGAATTTCGTTATCGAGCGCGGCGATCGGATCGCCCTGGTTGGACGTGAACGGAGCGGGGAAGTCGACTTTAATAAAGCTGCTTCCGGGAGCGGAACCGCTGACCATCGGGCGAGTATAAGCTCGGGCACAACGTCGAGGTGGATTACTTCGCGCAGGATCAGTACAAGGAATTGGATCCAAATGCGCGCATGCTCGACGATTTGAGCCGACGCGCCCCGCAAGACGACAACTGAACTGCGCAGCCTGCTGGGGTGTTTTCTGTTTAGCTGAAGACGATGTGTTCAAGCGGATCGGCGTGCTTATCGGGTGGCGAGCGCAACCGATATGCGCTGGCGAAGATGCTGTTGTCGTCCTTCGAACTTTCTTCTGCTGGACGAGCCGACGAACCATCTTGACATGCGGGCCAAAGACGTGCTGCTGGACGCGATGGCAGAGTTTACCGGAACTGTGGTGTTTGTTTCGCACGATCGGTACTTCATCGACAAGCTCGCGACGCGCGTGTTCGAGATAGAAGACGGTGAAGTTCGGGTGTTCCCCGGGAATTACGAGGATTATCTTTGGCGAAAATCGGGTAGACCTCTGGATCTGCCGGTTGCTCCCGTTACATCGCCGAATGGGGCCGGAGTTCCGCAGGCAGAGGTTGCTCCGGAGAAGCCCGGTAAGCGCGTGAATCCGATGAAGGTGCAGAAATTGAAGGACCAATGCGCCGCGGTGGAATCCGACATTGCAACCCATGAAGCGGAGATTGCAAGACTCGAAGCGGAGTTGGCCGACTTCAGAAGCAGTGACGAGACGTTGCGCGTGACTCGTCTGCTCGAAGACAAGCGAGCGGCGCTCGAGGAATTGATGTCGCGGTGGGAGGAAGTATCAGCGAAGATTCAGGCGGCGGCAGGATAGTTCGTTCGTGTCGCGCGGTCTGACATCCGGGCTAAGGCTACTTGCAGCGAATCAGCCGGTACAGTTCAGTCGTCGTGTTCCAGTTGCGGATCGTCATGCTTTTGTAAGCAGCGCCGCTAACGATCTTCGGAAAGTGACTTTGAGTTGCTCTTGCCGTGAGTCTCTGGAAATAAAGGACACCGTTGGCCTCGTAGGCTTCATCTACTCCGACCTTCAGGCTTATGGTCGGCAAGACATCGCGTGCTCGAACCGGCGGTCTTAAGAATACTACGTCATATCGGTATGCGACCGGATTATTACCGAATGATGGTGGGGCTTGCATGACTACCTTCTCGAGCTGCGCTTCGGACACGACAACCACTGCGGAAGCGCAATGGAACTCCGATGCCAGAGCCTCTTCGATTGCCACTGACAGCTTGGCCGCATTCTTGAGCTTGCAATCGAACAATACGTTGCCACTCTGAATGTACGTAGTCACGTTGTCCAAACCCAAGCGATCGAAACAGGCCCGGAGGTCGGGCATCCTTACGATATTCTTTCCGCCGACATTGATTCCGCGAAGCAGCGCCAAATACCGCATCCTATTGTTCCTTCGGTCGGTAAGCGGGCGCAACCGCGGCGATGCGGATCTCACGACCTCTGGAAGTACGCTTCCCGAGGCGCCCGGTACGCGATCGTCAGCTCCGGAGTTTGTATGCGCTTTTTCCAGACGCGGGATTCGAACAGAATCGAGAGTGCGCACGTGGTGAGCAATGTTCTCTCGACCGGATAGAGCGGCTTCCCTGTGACGAACATCTCCTCCATACAATGCACGAGACCGTCGAAGTGCGCTAAAGGACGAGAATTTGCCGCGCCTCGAGGTTGGCCGAAATGAGTCGCGAGCGGTTCGGCCTTTCCCTTCAGTTTGGCCGCGAACGTCCAGCCGCTCGTCTGGCCGTTGATCATGTAAGCGACGCCCTTCAGGCCATCCTTGTACTCGATCAGAAAGGCGACAGGATTCTTTACGTTGTCTTCCATGCGGCCCTCTTTGTGAGTCGGATCCTGGGCGAAAGCGGCATCGAGCAGCGGTATACTCCAACGACCCGCGCCATCACGCCAGCTCCAGACAGCAGGGCCCTCGAGCCACTCTACTGACCTGATCCCCGTCTCGCCGCCGCTGCGGCGTTCCACCATACATTGCATCGACTCGAGCGTGTGGAACCCGTAGGCATCCAGATCGCCGTATCCCAACATCAACGCGCCTTGCAACTCGGCGCCCCACGGTATCTCGACTTCCGGAGTACGGACAGTCAGCGGTATCGAAGACCCTGCCATCAGGGGAAACTTCAGGTCCCGCGACCAGTCGTACATCGCCTTCGCTTTCAGCCATGAGTAAGAAAAGTGTTTATCGCTAAACACGGGCACAATCTTGCCGGTTCGTCGAAACGCTTCCACGATTCGTTCCATCAACTCGTACCTCGGATAGAGTTTCTGACCGCGGTCGTTAGTCGGGTATTGGCCGTGCTCGCCGACGAAACACACTGCATCCACGGCCAAATCGTCGCCGCCGAGTGTGAGTGCTTCCTGTATCGTCGGACAGATCCGGAATCCGTGTTTTTCGGCCAGACCGCGACTCAGATCGGCAGGCGGAACCTGGTCGGTGTACATCGAAACGATGCGCGTGCGCGGCTCAGTGAAGACCCCATTCGGGGAATATCCATCGAGGAGCCGTCCGATGATCACGTTGGCGTGAGTGTTGAGCCGGCCATCGTTCGTGTACATCGTCACGACCGCCGCGACTTTTTTCTTTGAAGATTGTGCGGACGTCTGGGCGGCGGCTGCGACCCCAAGTCCTCCCGCTAGTATCTCGCGCCGGTTCATCATCACTGGTTCTCTATTTTGCTACGGGCGTCCCGATCATCTGCCGGAGCCGCTCCGCGGTCCACTTCACCGCGATGTCGATCATGGCCTCGCCTTTGGCCGCCGTGGCGAGTCTGGCCTCGCGCGCGAACTCTTCTTCCTGTATGGCCGATTTTGGGTCCTTGATGTGCAGGTGCGGCTTGATTTTGTCGTAATCGACACCTTCCCAATGGATTCGCTCCGGAAAGGCCGCCATCGCAAATGACGTCTCGAACTCGGCGGCATGTCCGGGAGCCTTCCCGCTGACCATGTACTTCTTTACGATCTCCGGATTGTACGCGTCCCAGTAGGAGTTCGTTTCAATGCGGATGTCCAGTTTCTTCGCGAACTCCGGCACAGTCTGACGCAGAGGAGCGACGTTTCCTCCGTGTCCGTTGAGGACCAGGATGTTCTTGACCCCATGAGTCTGCAGGCTTTCGCAAATGTCGAACACGACCGCGAGGAATGTTTCCTTTTTAAGCGTCAGAGTGCCCTTCCGGTCCATCCAGTGCGGTGAGATTCCGACGGGCACTGGCGTCGCGACCATCACGCCCGGATAAAGGAGCAGTGCCGCTTTCTGCGCAATCAGAGTCACGCTTGCCGTGTCATTGATCATCGCCAGGTGCTCGTTATGCTGTTCCGTGCTGCCCGTTGGAAGGATCACCGCCTTGAGCGATCCACCCTCGATGGCCTCGCGGAACTCCTTTCGCGTGCTCTCGTATAGCAGGACTTTCCGCGGATTGACATAGCCTCCGCCGGCCGGCTCTACATCGGCACGCGCTCCGCTGCCGCCGAACGTGACCAGCGAGGCTGCGGTCAGATTACGAAGGAAGGATCGCCGGTGCGCACGAGTTTTCATCGTCGTCGATGATATCAGTCCCGCTCGTCGTTGGACACACTCCGTCGGAGATCACTTCAACCCTAGCTTCTGTCCAGCCTCCAGCAGACGAGCGATTCGAGAATGCGCCTTTCTCGCGTCTCGGGTCGCTTGGCCGAATGAATCCAAAGGACAAAGTGACGCCGGTAGGTTGGCGCGAGTTTCTGAAAGTGGTCCCATGCCTTCCGATTTGCGCGGAGCGACTTGGCGATATAGTCCGGAAGGTCCGGGATCGCCGCGTGTGGCGCGTACCTATTGTCAGTTGGCGCTGCCATCAAGCCTGCCGATGTCAGCAGGCCGGCCGCTTTGAGTTCCGACCAGCGTTGGCGATTAATGTCGGACCACTTGCTGTGGGGTTGCCGTGGTGTGAATTTGCGGGCGTACCGGTTCTCATCGACACGTTTGATCAGGCTGTCGATCCATCCGAAGCAGAGCGCTTCGCGAACCGAGTCTTCGTAAGGAATTGAATTGACCCGCGTGTGCGCATTATGGAATACGAGCCAGACCCCAGGGCTCGTCGAATGATGCTCTCTCAACCAGGTCCGCCATTGTTGGCGACTCCGAAGCTCCAATATCTTGAGTTCCGCCACCGCGATGGTCCTCATCCACAGATGTTAATACCGCTTGGAACGTCGGATCTCCGCGAAGGCGCACTTCACAGAAACAGGCGGACAGCTACGCCAAGCCGGTGTCGCGGAGCAGCGCTTTCAATCGAGTAATATCGCGGCGCATCATCGCGAGCAGCTTATCCTTGGGCACGCTGCTTTCCGTCTTGCCATTCGCAGCCGAACCCAATTCGGGATACTCCATGTGAAGTTGTAGCGGGCCGGAGAAGCCGGCCTCTTTCAGCATCGGCAGGAACTGCTTGAAATTCACCATGCCATCACCGAGAGCGCACCAACCAGGAATCCATGCGCCCTTCTCGTTTTGCGTCCACTTGAAATCTTTCACCGCCACACCGCGCATGTAGGGTAGCAGCAGGCGCGAGCTATGAATCCAGCCTCCGAACCCGCCTTCCACCGTTGCATGGCCGATGTCGTAGTTCGCTGACACAGCATCGGCATCGAAGTCTTTGAGAAGGAGGTAGAGGTCCCACATCGACGCGCCAACCTGCGTTACACCGGAGTGGGTGTGATACATCGCGGTAACGCCATACTGCTTGTTCATCGCCGCGAGGTCCTTGACTCGCGCCTTGAACTCCGTCAACTGATCGGGAATGCTTCGTTTGAGATCGTACCGGAAGCCACCCCACCGATAGTGGCGAACCTGCAATGACCGGAGAGTACTCAAAACGGATTCGGCGTGAGGTGTTTTCGTATCGACGATATCACTCGTGATCATCGCGAGCTTCAGGCCCGCTTTCGAGATCACCTCTGCCGCCTTCGGCAGGTCGTCCTTGGCGCGTTCCGGTAAGATGTGGCCCGCAGGACGCACGGTCAAATCGACGCCTTCGTAGCCGAGATCTTTCATCGTCTCGGCAGCACCCTTTACATCGGTCCACTGGAAGTGCTTGGAAAATGCGCATACCGTGAAGTGCTTATCATTCGATGCGGCAGCACTCGGTTTTAATGAAGGCGCCGCGGCGGCAGCGGCCAGGAGTTCGCGTCGTGAAATCGTGCGCATCTGAATCCTCTACTATATTTCCACCTTCTGCTGCGTGTCATTCCACCGCACACGCTTGCCGTGCCGAAGCGACAGGTTGGCCATCTGTACCACTAGCGCCGCCTGAAAGCCGAGCCGCATGGGTGCTGTCGGTGTCTTGCGGGTACGAACGCACTCGAGGAAGTTTTGAACGTGCAGATCCGTCGCATACCCGAACCCACGTTCCGACTTCGTTGTTATTGACGGAGTGTCTTCGGCTCCGAGCGTATACACGTTGCAGTCCTCGCGCCCGATGTCCATCCGAGCTTTGTCGCCATCGAGTTGGTTCATCTGGTCGTTGCGGCTCTTGTACCGCATGGCTGCATAGTTCACCTGGAACGTGGCGATGAAGTCTTCGGGATATTCGGCGGTTGCTACTGCTGTTTCCGGTGTATCGAAGCCTTGGCGATGAGGTCTGTTGGCGGAGGCGGTCACAGCGGAGGGATAACTCGCATTCATCAGCAGATGAATGCCATCGAAAACGTGCGCGCCTTGATCCGCCAGTATGCCGCCTGCATAGTCCGAGTAGTTCCTCCAATTGCGGAACTTATCAGGATCGAGTGGCACACGCTTTTCTATGGGGCCTTGCCACTGCTCCCAGTCGAGGGGACCGTCGAGCTTTGTCGCTTTCGTCCCTCCGAGGTAATTGTTCAACCACCATGATCGGATCATGCGCACGTTTCCCAGCGCGCCTGAAGCAACGATCTTCCGCCCCTCCAGATACAGATCGTAGCTTCGGCGCTGCATCCCGACCTGGATGATGTTCTTCGATTTGCGTTCGGCCGCTACAAGTTCGACGCCCTGCTCAGGTGTCTGGCACAGCGGTTTTTCGACATACACGTCCTTGCCTGCTGCAAGGGCATCCAGCACCATACGAGCGTGCCAGTGTTCCGGAGTGGCTATAAGGACGGCGTCGATGTCCTTGTCATCCAGAAGTTGCTTGTAGTTCCGGTACGCGCGCGCTTGGCTGTCTGCTTTCGAAGCCGCGGACAAGCCCCGTTCGAGGTTCGGCTCGTACACGTCGCAGATCGCGCCGACCTTTACAGTCGAATCTTTCTGAAATACCGACATGACGAATGTGCCGCGTCCCCCGGCCCCGATCAGTCCTAGACGGACAATCTCAGAGGGTGGGGCGGCGTACGCGCCGAAAACTCCCGCGGCGGAAACGAGAAATGTACGGCGATGAATCGGCATGAGTCTCTACCCGATAATGATATCGAGTGAAGACTCAGTCTATTTCATCTGGTTGTCAGGGGGCGAGGGAGGTAGCGAACCACGCCATGCGCTACCCAGATTGGCCGTGGGCGGGCGCTTTACGGGTTTCCGCTTCGCTGCCAGGACCTCTCGAGCAAGGGTCCGATTGGTAGCGTACGCTTGCATGTTCTCTTCCGTGAACGTAATCGTGTTTGGCCCGTCAGGCGAGGCTTCGAGGAGACGCAGACAGATCAATGGCAATTCCTGCATCGTGATCTGGTACTTCCGGATCAACATCAGATCGGCGCCGACTACGAATTGAGTTCGGGTGCGATCTTCCGCGATTCCTTCAAACGCGAAATGGCGAAAGTTGTTGCTCTGGCGAAAACCGGTGAAGACGAATTCCATATGCGTTCCTCCTTTGCGAACCGGAGCGCAGACACTGAAACCGTCCTGCGCTGTCCTTGACCTGCCAATACGCCCGCGGCAGGTTCATCGTGCGTTCCGAGTCTGGTTGCAAATCGGAGCGTATTGCTCAATGAGTCGATGCTGACGAGCAGCCTGCACGTCCGACGAATAGCAGATTTCATATACGAACCCAGTCGGACACCGTCCGGCGAAGAACGTATTCTGCTCTCGCAGGCGCTCCATAAGCGTTCCCTGAATATTGTCCGAACAGCCGATCAGGATCCATTCGCGCGCATTCGAGATTCCGTACACGCCCGGACCAGCCGGCGCGTGGGATCGAATCGAACTGGCACTGAACGAGTGCGCGACTGAGTTCTCAAATGGCATCGTGCGCCCCATCTGAGTTGTAAGTTATTACTAGAATCGGCGGGTATGAATGATTCCCTGCGTAGTCTTCCAAGGTTCCTCCCGATCTCAAAGCGGGCACGCACTGGCAGACTAGAAGAATCTGTCGGGCTTGTGCAAATTACCTAATGCAGTACCAGCTTAGCACGTTAAGGACCAATGCCCCTGCGCAGCAGGCCGGCACCGCCTCAAGCCAACGGCATGCGCATGACACTGCTCGGAGCGCTGCTCGCACGATTGCCGCGTCCGCTGCACGCACAATTCCGCGTTTGGAGACGCTCTCTCTCCTCTCGATGACCAGCATCTTGGATGGCCATGATGCTGATCCTCGGAGGAGTCCTTTGCGGCGGAATCCAGCCCGGCTTATTTGAACGCCGCTGCGCCTGCCTCGGCGACGGTCTGGTCCTGCTTGCCGGATCCACCGCTGACTCCGACACCGCCTACTACTTTGCCGCCGCGCTTCAACGGGATCCCTCCCGCGAAGATTATGACCCGCCCGTGATTCGTTGTGTGAATTCCGAAGAACTGTTGGCCGGGTTGGCTATTGTCGCCGAGGTCTTTTGTCTGAATATCAAAAGCTCGCGCCGTCCACGCTTTGTTGATCGAAATGTCTACACTGCCGATCCAAGCTCCGTCCATACGAACGTGTGCAATCAGGTTCCCGCCTTCATCCACAACCGCTATGTTCATCGGCTGTCCGACGGACTTTGCTTCTTTTTCAGCGGCTGCTATCACTTGTCTTGCGTCATCTAGTGTGATCATTTTCACTCTCCAGTTAAGTGCGTTCATCGCAACGTGTACAGAAAACCGGTGATGTCCCGGGCAGCTTCGTCCGAGACCTTCATATACGGCATCGCAGCGTCTTCATCCACCCACTAAGGGTAGTGAATCCAATGTACGAGGTTTTCGGGAGTGTTTGGGACCCTGCCGGTAACGATTGAGCCTGCTGAAAGAACAACCGACGTGTTGTCCTGCTGCTGACTGCATGAGGTGAAAGCCACTGCCGCTGTCATTTAACTGAGACTCCCGCGCGTGAAGGAGTTACAGGCTTGAGCGGCACGCCATATTCCGTCAATACGCGCTGGATCTCGCGGCGCCGCCTGTCCAACACACGGTCTAACTCCTGCCGCAACGACTGGTCGCCTTTGCGAACGCCCATTGCGATGTCGAATACAAAGGGAAGATCCGGACCATCCGCTTCCGGTGTGACTGGGACAATATTTAGATCGGTCGATTGTTTCTTGCCGAAATAACCCGCGAACGGACCCCAAACAATTGCGATGTCCACCTTTCCATCGGAGACGGCTTCTACAAGACGCGCGGGAGGATTCGGCTGCGAATAGTCGCCATAGATTGTGTAACCCGAAACGTTCTGGACGATATGCCTCCTGCTTAGCGCGTGTACAGGAGGAGGGTTCGAGTAATCATCGCCGATGATGTGGACCCCGATAGTCAGCCGTTTCAAGCGCGGATCGTTCAGCGATGCAATATTCAAGTGGCGATCTTTGCGCGAGACGAACACGTAAGTGGATCGGTAATAGGGCCGGGTTGTTGCCACCGGATCGAAGCGGGCCGGAACCCCCACGACTACGTCGCAAAGACCCGCGCGCAGGGTATTCCGCACAAATCCGCGGCGCTGTGCAAACCAAGTGTATTCCAAGCGGGCTCCGAGTTCTTTTGCGATCAATTCGGCAATGCGGTTCTCGAAACCCTCGCCTTTCTGATTGGAGAATGGCAGATTGTTTGGGTCAGCACAAACTCTCAACACCCGCCGGGCTGGCTCAGCGGACGAGTCGCATCCGAACAGGAATACGGCAGCGGCGGCGAGCACGAGAACTGGCGTGTGCACCCTGGCGCATCGCAACGGGGCGTTCGCGACTAGACTCGAACTGCGCACTCGTCTGTAGATCCGGCCATGCTACCTTCTGTTTCTATTAAGCTTATCGATGGGAGGAAACACTGAACCGGGTGACATCCACCCGAACAAAAGCGCTGTGAAGACAGAACATCCAGCCAGCCTGCGCCTTCTCCCCGGACTGCTCGTCACGGTTGCCGCAGTGGCCGTGTTTTCGTTGTATACGATCGCGCAGCTTCGTGGATTGACCCGGCTGCAGAATGAAATTATCGATCGGAATCGGACCGATTCGCTGCTCCTGCTTCGAATCCAGAATAATTTGAATGCGCTCGGTACGGCGATGAGAGACATGGTGGATTCAAGCGAGCCCTACCCGCTCACCGCATGGCGAAGTCAATTCCAGCGAATCCGAGCCGATCTCGAAGACGCTGTCGTGCGAGAAGCCAGTGTCGGCGCCGGCAAACCGGACCGAAGATCAGACCAGGTATCTGGCCGCCTCGCTCATGCAGTTTTGGAATGCTCTGGACCGGGTATTCCTACTGGCTGGAGCGAATGAGACTGAAGCCAAGACGCAGATCCGTCTGTCTCTTCAGGCGCGGCATGACGCCTTGGCCTCTACGGTTGCTCGTTTGCTCGTTCAGAATCACGACAGGGAACAGGCGGCGGCCGCCGAGACACAGGATGTCTACAGGAGAGTCGAGCGGGATGTTTATATTTTTATGGGGGCTGTCCTGCTTGTGATTGCCTTTACAAGTGTCCACCTGCTCCGCTACAACCGCCGGGTATTCAACAAGGTAACTGCGCTCTCGGAACGTCGCAGTGAACTCGCGCAACAATTAATTTCCGCCCAGGAGAATACATTGCAGACCGTCTCGCGCGAACTGCACGATGATTTCGGACAGACGCTAACCGCGGTCGGAATGGTGCTGCACCGGGCGCAGCGAGGCTTGAGCACCGCTCAAGACAATCTTCGAGAGGACCTGCACGACGCCCATCAGGCGCTCCAGACCATGCTCGACCGGATGCGAGGTCTGTCGCATGCTCTGCATCCCGTAATCCTCGATGAAATGGGCCTGGAGGGAGCCCTCGAGTCTTATGTGCCCACGTTCGAGAGGCGCACGGGAATCGCCGTGCGCTTCGTCAAATCCGGCCAGACGTGGAGCGGAGACCGGCAGGTTGCCACCCATGTCTATCGGGTATTCCAGGAAGCGCTGAACAATGTGGCGCGCCATTCCGGAGCGACCTGTGTGGAAGTGCGATTCTCGAAATCCGGATCGTCTGCTTTGCTCGAGATCGAAGATGATGGCACCGGATTCCGCCAACGAACCGAGCTTGGCATGGGACTTGTCTCCATGAGAGAACGCGCCGAGATGCTGCACGGCGCCATTGAGTTCCTGGAAGGTAGCCGTGGTGGCGCACTCATCCGATTGCTTATCCCCGTCGAAAAGGAGACGCCGAGTGTCCGAGCCGTCATCGAGTCTTCGTAAGACGTCCGTGATGTTGGTGGAAGATCACGGGCTTGTACGCCGCGGTTTCCGCCGCCTGCTCGAAGACGATGCAGAAATCGCCGTTATCGCAGAAGCCAGCGACGGGCACGAAGCAGTGGAACTCGCCCGTAAGTTGCATCCCGATGTGGCCGTCATTGATTTCGGTCTGCCCAGCATGAACGGAGCGGTGGCTACGCGGCAGATCCTAAAGGCTTGCCCGAACACGGCGGTGCTGATCGTCAGCATGCATGATGAGCCTGCATGCGTTCAATCTTGCCTGGTTGCAGGAGCTCGTGGATATCTGCTCAAGAACGCGTTGGATCTGGAACTCGTTCAAGCCGTGAAGCAGGTTGCGGCCGGAACCGAAGTGCTGGATCCGAGGCTATCGGTGCACGCGCGCGATAGCGCTCCGGGCCCATCTCTATCGACACGAGAGCTCGAGGTGCTTCAGCTCATTGTGAACGGGAAGTCGAACAAGGAAATCGGTTTGATACTCGGAGTAAGTTTCAACACTGTGGCTGTTCATCGCGCCAACATCATGCAGGCGCTCGGGATTCACAACACGGCTGAACTGGTGGTCTATGCAATGCGAAACGGGCTGGTAAGCACTCCTTGACGCGTCGTACGTTTCTCTTAGCCGGCGGAACGTCGGCATATGGCCAACAGGATCCCGGCTTCCATTTCGTAGACGTCACGAAATCCGCGGGCATTGATTTCCATCACAACGCCGGCGCGTTTGGCGCGAAGTACCTCCCTGAAACCATGGGGCCGGGTTGCGCGTTTTTCGATTACGACGGCGATGGCTGGCTCGACATTCTGATCCTTAACGGCGCGAACTGGCCCGGCCGGCCGCTTCAACGAACCACGCTGAAACTGTATAAGAACAATCGGAACGGCACGTTTACTGACGTCACTCAAGCCGCCGGACTCGCGGTCGGTATGTACGGGATGGGTGTTGCCGTCGGAGACTACAACAACGACGGGCATCAGGATGTGCTTGTTACCTGTGTCGGCCAAAACAGGCTTTTTCAAAACAATGGGAAAGGCGCCTTCGTCGATGTGACGAGTAAGTCCGGGTTGGGCAACCGGACCGCATTCAGCACGTCGGCGATGTGGTTCGATTTCGATCGCGACGGGCTGCTCGATTTGTTCGTCTGTAACTACGTCAGGTGGTCTCCCGAGCATGATGTCTTTTGCAGCCTGGATGGGAAACGCAAATCCTACTGCACACCCGAGGCCTACCGGGGGGCCACTTCCTGGCTTTTCCGTAATCGCGGAGATGGAACGTTCGACGATGTTACCGATAAGAGCGGCATCTTCGACGCGAGTTCGAAAGCGCTCGGTGTCGCAATGATCGATTACGACCGCGATGGATGGCCTGATCTCGTCGTTGCGAATGACACGCAACCGAACAAGCTGTACCGCAACCTGAAGAACGGTAGTTTCGAGGAGATCGGGTTAAGAACGGGAATTGCCTTCAGCGAGCACGGGAAAGCCCGAGCCGGCATGGGCATCGATGTGGCGGACTTCGACAATTCCGGAATTGCCGGCATCGCTATCACGAATTTCGACAACGAAATGATCGGCTTGTACCGTTTATCTTCGGGCGGCGCCTACGCGGACGTTGCAATGAAAACCGGTGTAGGGCAGGCATCGCGAAATAATCTGGGCTTTGGCTGCGTGTTCCTCGACGCGGACCTGGACGGCAGGCTCGATCTGCTGGCGGTGAATGGGCATATCGACGCAACGGTGCGCAACATAAGCAATAACGCGGGGTACGCGCAGTCTCCGCACTTGTTCTTAAATTCAGGTTCTGGCTCGTTCCGTGACGTCGCGTCGGCGATTGGAAGTGAGTTTTCAGCGCCAAAGGTCGCGCGCGGCATCGCCTACGGGGATTTCGACCGCGATGGCGACCTTGACGTGCTGATCACTACTAACCAAGGTCCTGCGCATCTGTACCGTAACGATGTGACGAATGGAAATAAGTCACTGAGGTTGCGGCTCGTCGGCACTAAGTCGAATCGAGATGGAATCGGTTCGCTCGTTCGAGTCTTCACTCCTGAGGGAGCGCAGTCTCGAATGGTTAAGAGCGGATCCAGTTATCTGTCGCAATCCGAGTTGACGTTGACCTTCGGCCTCGGTAAGCGTGATACGGTGAATCGCATCGTAATTGAATGGCCCAGTGGCCTCACCCAGGAGTTCAAGAACGTTCGTGCCGGCGCATACGAATGCGTTGAGTCGAAGAATCTGGAGCCGGCTGCGCGCTCATAATAGGTTTCTATTATTGTTCGAGGGCGGTTTATCCTCGTATAGTCGTGTTCGCTCCCTCAGTTGGGTCGAATACGAATGGGAAAACTGTCACGTTTCCTCGGTCTTCTAGCCTGCGCGTTCCTTCTTCGCGCCCAGGACCCCACTGGAACTCTCGAAGGCCAGATCACCGACACCAGCGGTGGCGCCGTAGCTGACGCCACGGTCGCAGTGACAAACTTGCAGACCGGGTTCACGCAATCGCAGACAACTCCGAACAATGGGTTCTTTCGACTGTCCGCCCTGCCCGTGGGCTCGTACACACTGACCGTTGATGCTCGCCAATTTTCGAAGTACCGGCAGCAGCCGATTCAGGTCGTTGTCAGCCAAACTGTGCGTGTGAATGTCGAACTCCAACTCGCTACAGTAGCCGAATCGGTGAATGTGGAAGCAGATGCGGGGCTGGTAGACACAGCAACCAACACGCTGGGAAAGGTCGTGGGCACGCGAGAGGTCCTGGACTTACCTTTGAACGGCAGAAACTTCACGCAACTCGGACTACTTCAAGCTGGCGTCGCCCCAATTACGATGGGTCTTGCGACCGCAGGCGGATCGCTGCGCTCCGGGTACTCCTACGCTGTGAACGGACAGCGGCCCGAGTCGAACAACTATCTTGTGGATGGCGCGAAGAACGTCAACCGCATGGACTCCGGCTTCGCCTTGCGGGTTCCGGTCGACGCGATCTCGGAGTTCCGTATCCTCACTCATACGGCGCCTCCGGAATACGGCGGCGCGAGCGGGTCGACCACGAGCGTCGTAACGAAGTCCGGCACTAACGCGCTGCATGGCAGCGTTTATGAGTTCTTGCGGAATGACAAACTAGACGCGCGCAACTTCTTTTCCAGGCAAGTGGAACCGCTGAAGCAGAATCAATTCGGCGTGACTGCGGGCGGACCCATACAACGCGACAAGTTGTTCTTCTTCGGCTACTACGAAGGGTTCCGCAATCGTCAAGGTGTTACGCGCTCGGCGACTGTGCCGACTCTTGCGCAACGCAATGGTGACTTCTCTCAGATGCCGACACCTTTACTCAACTTCGCGGCGGGCGGCCAACCGTTCCCGAACGGACAGATACCGTCGACTCAATTCGATCCGGTCGCGTTGAGAGTAATCGATCTCTATCCTCTCGGCAATACGTCACCTTCGGTGTACACGTCGACATTGGTGACACACAACGACTCGAACCAGGCCGGTGGACGCGCTGACTACCATTTGTCGACGCAAGATCAGCTTTCGGTCCGATACTCATTTTCCGAAGGCGCGAATCTCAATCCGATATCGATTCGGGGATCGGACCTGCCCGGCTTCCCGGTCGAAGATGACCTGCAAACGCACTCTGCCAGTATTTCCTACATGCGCCTTGTATCTCCGTCGACGGTACATTCCGCTCGTGCCGCTTTCTTCCGTCATATTTTCGATTTCGATCAGCGGCTAAACAAAACTCCGCCGAGCGCTTTCGGCTTCCAATACGATTCAGCATCGGAATTGGGACAAGGCCCGCCGTTTTTCAACGTCAATGGTTACTCGCCGATCGGTGGCGCCATCACCGGACCCCGTATCTCGACGCAAAACACATACGAGCTGTACGATTCCTTGTCACACACCTCCGGGCAGCACTCCTGGAAATTCGGGGGTGAGTTCCGGCGAATGCAGATAAATGCATATCAGGCGATTGCGCCTAACGCGTTCTTCGTGTTTGCTCCGTCGTTCCCGACCAACGATGCCTTCGCGAATCTGCTGCTTGGCCGGCCGGTCGTGTTCTATCAGGGTCTGGGTGATCTTTCGCGCGGGCTGCGGAACTGGGATCTCGCCCTGTATCTGCAAGATGAATGGCGCGTCTCACGCAAGCTGACGCTGAACTACGGTTTGAGGCATGAGACGATCACGCCTTTTGCGGACATTCGCGACCGGATGAATGCTTTCGTGCCGGGACAGCAGTCGACGGTTCGGCCCGATGCTCCCCGAGGTTTGCTGTTCCCGGGTGATCAAGGGATCGGCCGAGGCATAGCTCCCGTGTTCGGAACAGCGTTCATGCCGCGCTTGGGGTTCGCCTGGGATCCGACTGGCCGCGGCGCACTTTCAATTCGCGGGTCTTACGCAATTTTCTTCGATCCTTTCGCCAACGGATCCGGCCTGGCGTTTCAAGCGCCTGTCAGTTCACTGCCCTGGACACAGTTCAACCAGTACAGTGGCCCAACACTGAATTTCAGCAATCCCTACGCGGGTCGATCGCGTCCGCAGCCGGATACGTTCGTGCGTCCTTCAACGGTCGTTGCGCTCGACCACAATGCGCGGCCACCCTATGCGCAGGATTGGAATCTTTCGATACAACGTGAGCTCTTCAGGCAATACATGCTCGAGGTCCGATACGTCGGCACGAAGGGCACCCATCTGCCGCGCAACATCGAAGCGAATCCAGCGGTCTTCGGTCCTGGAGCGACCGCCCAAAACGCGGATTCACGCCGGGTCTACGCGAATTGCAAGGCCGACGGAACATGCGATTTTACGCATGTCGCGCTTCTCTCGTACATTACGAATTCCACGTACCATTCAGGGCAGGTAACGCTTTCACGCCGATACTCCTCGGGGTTCAGTTTCAGCGGTTCATACTGGTTCTCCAAATCTCTCGACTATCTCTCGTCGATCAACATGGGAGGCGCAGCGGCTCGCCCGCTCTCCGGCGAGAACGATATGGCTCAGAATCCGTTCGATCTCCGCGCCGAGCACGGGCCGTCGCTCTTCGATGCCCGGCACCGATTCGTTGTCAGTTCGACTTGGGAGATCCCTTCCACGCGGGCCAACAACGCCTTCGCTCGAGCACTTCTTCACGGATGGCAAGTGAATGGAATCGCAACGGTCAGTTCAGGGACCCCGTTCACGGTCTACGACAGTACGAATGTTTCACTGCAGGGAAGTCATCCGCCCGTGTCGGGCTTCTTCGCAAGTCGTCCTGACGTTGTCGCCAACCCGAATGAGGGTAGCCATACTGTTGAAAGCTGGGTCAGTCGCTCCGCTTTTCGACGGCTGAATCCGCAAACCGAAGCGGGCCGGTTTGGGAACGCCGGGAGGAACATCGTCCGAGGCCCGGGGTTCGCGAATGTGGATACATCCGTTTTCAAAAACTTCCAAGTGACAGAGAGCACGCGCGTGCAATTCCGGGCAGAGTGCTTCAACATCGCGAACCATGCGAATTTCGGCATACCTGTCACCGATCTCGCCTCGGCAAATTTCGGCCGCGTTCTGGATGCAGGTCCCCCGCGCTTGCTGCAATTCGGATTGAAAATTCTTTTCTAGGTGTGCCACGAGCTAAGTAAGCAATGAGTGAAGGACCCTCGGAACCGACTTACAGCATCAGATCAATTTAAGTCGACACACCCAACCGAAGCATCCTCAAGTTTGTTTCTTGATCCACTTCCTCAGGTATCAGCTTTCGGCAAACGCCAGGATTGCGGGCTGTATTCCTCGAAGACTCATTCCCAATCGCATGCGGCATCGAAGCATCAAACGCCCGAAATGTTTCGCTGCGAAGCTGTAGGAGTCTTGCTACTGTGACGATCATTGCCGTAAATCTGAAAGTCCGGCTGCACGGCGGGCAGCCCTTGAGTGATGATTTCGAGAGATCATTTAGCGCTCGGAGTGCATCTCATCCGCGGGTTGAAGGGAGAGCCGCGAGGAGAGTGCGGCCCTTCCCATCGCTGGGTCGGAGGTAAGGCGTGGAAAGCAACAAAGCAGATGAACGCATCTCGCGCGTAATCTTCAGCTACGCCGCGCGCATCGGCCAAGCGCAGGACAGCCGCGCCCTGCTGCAACTTAACGCCGACATGGGCCGTGATCTCGTAGGCGCCGAGCGCTGCAGTATCTGGATTGTCGATACCGAAGCTGGGCAGCTCTATACGACAGTGGCACACGGCGAGGGTGAAATTCGAGTCGGGTTGACCCACGGTCTGGTTGGTGCTTGCGTTACGGGTGGTGAATCCATCGTCGTGAACGACGCGCCTGCGGATGAACGGTTTCTGGGGCGAGTTGATGAAGAGAGTGGATACATAACCCACTCCGTGCTGGTCATTCCGCTTCGTACGGCGGAGGGAACGGTGATCGGCGTGTTTCAAGCTTTGAACAAACCCGGAGGCTTCTCGGGTTCCGATGTCGCGCTCCTTGGACTGGCGGCGTCGTACTCTGCCGCCGCTATAGAAACGCACAAACTGAGGAGGGAGGTGGAATCCGCGCGTATGATCCTGCGCGAGCTCGCAATCGCCCGGGACGTGCAGGCAGCACTCCTTCCGCAATACACCCCCGACTTGCAGGGGCTCGATTGCGCTGTGTTTTTCCGTCCGGCCGAGTTCGTCGGTGGAGATTACTACGATTTCGTGGAAACACCCGAGGGAGCGCTTCTTTTTACTCTGGGCGACGTTTCCGGCAAAGGAATCCCCGCTGCCGTATTTATGGCAAGCATTCAGGCTTCGTTACGCAGCCTACTGATCCGCGGCCCTGAATCGCTCACCGGAGTCATATCTGACCTGAACAGGTCAGTCTATGCCTCGTCGCACTCCGGTCGCTATTCAACTCTGTTCTGCGGATTGATAGATCCTCGGTCGCGCCGGCTTCGATATGTCAACGCAGGCCAATGTACTCCTATGGTCGTAAGGCACTGCGACGGGGATGTAACTGTGGAGCGCCTCGGTGTTGGTGGTACGCCGCCGGGGCTGCTGCCGGTCGCTCAGTACGAAGAGGGATCGACAGTTCTGGAAAAGAGTGACATTCTTGTGTGCTTCTCGGATGGCATTAGTGAGGCATGCAACTCGAGAGATGAGCTGTGGGATGAGTCGGAAGTAGAAAACCTCCTCCGGACAGCTTCCGGCGCCACGGCGCGAGAAGTGACAGAGCGAGTTGTGCAGGCTGCCGATGCATTTACCGGCGACGCGGAACAGGCCGACGACATGACCATTGTCACGCTTCGCGTTGTTTAGCGCGCGGCCTCAACTCTTCAGAATCCCTATCTCCGCAACACTGCTTGGGATTTCGACCAAAGCTACGAAGCCCTTACCTTTGAGTTCGACTGCTCCGCGGGGAATTAAGGTAACTCCCTTCAGGCCCTCAGCCTGAGCTTCGGTAAGGGCGACCGATTGAGGCGATGCCGCCGAAGTTAATCGCGCGGCGACATTCACCGTATCGCCCCAAATGTCGAACTGATACCGCTCGCGGCCCACTATGCCGGCCATTACGGGTCCGCAGGATAAGCCCGCCCGAACTTTCCAGCCCCCACGTATGCGGGGAGCAGCGACGGCGATCTCGAGCGCACATCGGATTGCTGAGCCGAGAGGGTCTGGATTAGGCGCCAAAAGGCCTGCTGTTGCGAGAAATGCGTCACCCAGTGTTTTGATCTTCTCGAGGCCATTTCGACTCGCACACTCCTCGAACAACACGAAAAGATCACTGAGGTTGCCGACCACTTCCTCCGGCGTATGGCGATCACAGAATGACGTAAAGCTGACGAGATCTACAAAGAGCACAGCGACATTCTCGAAGCGCCGGGGAGCTACCCCGCCGGTCGACTTTAACTCCGTGACCGCTGCGCTGGGCAATATGTTTTCCAGCAATAAGTCGACCAAACGTTTTTCTCGCGCTAACTGCTCCCTTGTGTCGCGTAGATTTAGATGAGTTTGCACTCGTGCCAAAACAACGGCCGGAGAGAAAGGCTTGTGAATATAGTCAACAGCGCCGACACCAAACCCCTTCGTCTCGTCCGCAGCGTCTGTCAGAGCAGTTAGGAAAATTACCGGTATGTCCCGAGTGGACGGGTCAGCCTTCAACCGGCTACAGACTTCGTAGCCATTCATTTCAGGCATCATCACGTCGAGCAACACCAAACCCGGCGCAGGAGCTACCTTTACGAGTTCCAACGCTTTGGATCCGCAGGTCGCTACGCGAATTCTGTAGGTGTCCTTGAGGATTTCCCGCGCGATCTGAATATTTGCGGGGACATCGTCAACGAGCAGAATCGTTCTCTTGTCTTCGGCGGCTGTCATCTGACTGCGCGAAACTCAGATGACATTCGCCGGCATTGCGGCTTAACTTCGTTTACGCGGAGGACCAAACCTTAGAAGCGTATCCCTCAATTACGTTGTGGCATGATTTTGTCCGATCGGCAGATCACATTGGCCCGCAATCTGGGCCAGGTGCGCTCGAGCAGCATCAAAATCATAATTGGCGATCGATTCGCGGAGCGCGCGCAGCCCATCGCTGTCGGCGCGTCCTGCCATGGCACTTGCGAACTCTTCAACGGCATCGGCGGCATCTCCGTCGCTATCATCGATCAGCGAGGCCAGCCTGCTGACAGCGGCGGAGGCCTTGCCGGCGTCGAAATCAGCGTCGGGGTTGGTGGTTTCGGCAGTCTCCGCGAGCCCATTGCGGATATTTGTCACGACCGGCGCCAGCACCGAATGCAACTCAGCGATCCCTTCACCTGCAGAAGTGTTCTCGCGAATGGCCTTTTCGAGCTTTGCCGCTGCCGAATGAACACGCCCTATCCCGATGTTTCCTGCGACACCCTTGAGAGTGTGCGCCAGTCGTTCAGCGCCTTCCCGATCGCCGTTTCTGAGTGCCTGATCTATCTTTACTTCGGCATCGGCGTGTTTGGCTGCAAATTGCTCGAGCAGGCTACGATACAAGCGCCTGTTTCCGGCCACTCGCTTCAATCCGTCGGCGATATCAATTCCTTCAATTTCAGGAATTGACGGTTGGGAAGATGCCGTCACGGCCTGACTAGTGACGGGCGCCGCCTCCGGCGTTTTCGCCCATCGTGCGATCGCGGCGAACAGGGCGTTTGGATCGATGGGCTTTGTGATGTGGTCGTTCATTCCCGCCTGCAGACAGCGCTCGCGTTCTTCTACGAGTGCGTGAGCCGTCATGGCGACGATGGGAAGCTCAGCGAACCTCGGATCAGCCCGCAACAACCGTGTCGCCGTAAGGCCATCCATTTCCGGCATTTGCAGATCCATCAAAACAATATCAAAAGGCGGCGGCATCGGGCCCTCCTGAAGCAGCTTTACGGCAATGCCCCCATGACTGGCGACAGTGACAACCGCCCCTGCGCTGGATAGTAGTTCCGTCGCAACCTGCTGGTTCATATCGTTGTCTTCCACCAGCAGGATGCGCACTCCGCGCGCCTGGTTTTCTGCCGATTCGCTCACGTGGTGGGACCCGTCGCCAGCGTCAATCTGCGGGGCTCCAAATTGCTCCATCAGGGAATCGTAGAGCATCGATGCGCTCACAGGCTTGGTCAGATATGCGTCCACTCCGATCTGTGCTGCCTGGGTGCGGATTTCCTCGCGCCCGAATGCAGTTACCATCACGATGTGCGGCCTGTGTTTCAACCCCGCATCCCGCCGGATCACTGCGCTGGTCTGCAAGCCATCCATGCCGGGCATGTGCCAGTCCATGAGTACCAGTTGGTACGGGTCCTGAGAATCAGCCGACATGAGCGCCTGCAAAGCTTCCTGCCCTGAGCTCACGGCATCCGTCCTAAGCGTAAAACCGCGCAATGCGTCGCTGAGAATCTCTCGCGCTTGTGGATTGTCATCTACAACCAGTGCACGTATTCCCGCCAGATCCGGAATGAATCGCGTGTCCTCCTTGCCCGCTTTCCGACACCAAACGATGCTGTGAACGTGAACGTGCTGCCCACTCCCGGCTCGCTTTCGGCCCGAATGGTTCCACCCATCATTTCAACCAGCCGCTTACTGATGGACAGACCGAGTCCGGTTCCACCGAATTTTCGCGTCGTAGAGGTATCGGCCTGAGCGAAAGCCTCAAAGAGGCGTGCGACCTGCTCGTCCGTCATGCCAATACCGGTATCGCGTACCGAGAAACTCAGTCGTACGCGATCTGCGTTCCGATCTTCGACAGTTACGGCCACCATAACCTCGCCATGGTCCGTGAACTTCACTGCATTGTTTACGAGATTGATCAATATTTGTCCAAGTCGCAGGGGATCGCCTATGAGGTTCGGGGGAATATCGGGTTGCGTTGAGATCAGGAACTCGAGATGTTTCTCCTGCGCCTTCTGCCCAATGACGGTGGATAGATTTTCAAGCACATCGTCGAAACGAAATTCAGCGTTCTCGATATCCAGCTTGCCCGCTTCTATCTTCGAGAAATCGAGAATGTCATTGATGATTCCTAGAAGCGTGCCGGCTGCGGTCCTGACTTTGGCCAGGTAATCGCGCTGCTTCGGCGTCAGGTCCGTCCTGAGGCCATGAGTCATGCCGATGATTGCATTCATCGGGGTACGAATTTCGTGGCTCATGTTGGCCAGGAACATGGATTTCGCAGCGGTCGCCTCTTCAGCTTTATGCCTGGCGCCGACAAGCTCAATCTCGAGTAATTTGAAGTCCGTGATGTCTTGAGTTACGCCGTACATGTCCTTCGGCTTGCCCTGCGTGTCCTTCACGACACGTCCGAGCGCATGAATCCAGACAACTCGGCCATCCACGGGTCGTTTATACGCGTAGGTGGCGTCATAGGCCGGGATTCTGCCTTCTATAGCCGCCTGGAAGTTATCCGCTGTCATCTTGGCGGCAGCTTCGTCCCCCAGCCGGACATGTTCGGCCCAGTGCTCTAGGGTGTATCGATGATCCGGCGTGGAAGGATCGCCGAAAATGCGTACCGCACGCTCCGATGAGTTATACCAGCCGGAACCATCTAGCGGTACGTGCCAGTAGCCTGCGTTGGTCAACTCCAGCGCGCTGTCAGCGAGGAAATTAACGCGTTCAAGTTCTTCCTGGGTCTGCCGCCGCTGTAACGCTAAACTGATACGACGCGCCGCTTCAGCAAGGGCTTTGAACTCCACGTCAGAGAGTGGGTGGCGGGCGAAAGTAACGATTATGCCGGCGAGCCGGTCCTGGACTACCAGAGGGTAACCAGCAAACGACACCAACCGCTGTTCGCGGGCCCACTGAATATCTATCCCAGGCTCCGCCTGGAGCAAATTGGTTTCGAGGGGACGTCGCGTTTCAGCAATACGCCCCAATTTGTGTTCGCCAACTT
>CAWGVL010000077.1:0-158872 GCA_963825845.1 Bryobacteraceae bacterium
ATAACCGGATTACTCCCGCAGTCCCGCATGACAAAATTGATGCGCACGGTCACGGCTGCTGTTCCGGCGCGTGTTGCCCGGCTTCATCGACAATATTTCGGCGAGATGCTCAGTGTCATTCCCCGCCTGGACTCCAGGCTTGTGGGCGTAATGGCGGATCGTATCCGCGATACGACCAGGAACGATATCCAGCATGAGAAACTGGCTGCGCTCGGTAAGCTCTCAGCCGGATTGGCGCACGAGTTGAACAATCCCGCCACTGCCGCGCGAAATGCCGCCGCCAGTATTCGTCAGCACCTCGATCAGTTACGGTCCGCCGACGTTTTGTTGAACAGCCTCTCACCGGCGCCGGACGTGTGGGCGAGAATCATGGCTTTAGAAAACCTCGCTCTCCACAATGCCTCGGCCTGCACCGCTATGGATGCGCTCACCCGTAGCGATCGGGAAGATCAACTCGCAGCTGTACTCGACGGCGCGGGTGTGATTGACCCATGGCGATTGACGTCAGAACTCGTCGACGCTGGATTGCAAGCCGGGCAGTTGCGCGATCTCACCGAGGCCGTAGGTCAGAAGGCCCTCACGCCGTGCTCAGCAGGTTCGCGTCAATCCTGAGCTTGTACAAGTTGTCGGAAGATGTGCAGGACAGTACCGCGCGCATTTCGGAACTGGTCGGTGCCATCAAAGAGTATTCGTGGATGGACACCAACCCCGAGCGGGACATCGACATCCACGCGGGACTCGAGAGCACCTCACGATTCTCAAGCACCGGCTTCGCGGGGAGGTACGAGTTGAACGGCAGTACGATCCAGACTTACCACTCATCTGCGCGCATGGCGGAGAGTTCGAACCGTTTGGACCAACCTTATCAACAACGCGATCGACGCGATGATCGGTGGCGCCGGTGAAAAGGTGCTTACCGTTCGGACCGCTGCGCAAGCTAACGATGTGCTGGTCGAGATCGTGGATAGTGGGCCAGGAATCCCGCCCGAAATCCGCGACCGATTTCGAGCCGTTTTTCACGACGAAGCAGCAGAACGAAGGAACCGGCCTCGGCCTGGATCTTGTGTTTCGGATCGTGAGAAAGCACCACGGTGACATCCGTTTCGAATCTCGACCCGGCCGCACTTGCTTTCAAGTACGCCTGCCCTTGAAGAAGAACCAAGACAGCGTAAAATAGCAATTTTATCGTGGACTTGACAGCATGAGTCAGTCAAGTGCCTACGCGCTCATGTAACAAGTCAGAATAAGCGTGGACCACTCAGGAATGTGGCGTCGGAGTACTACTCCCAGGATAGACTGGGATGCCAATGCAGAGAAGCAGTTACACCGAAGTCAGGTAGGCCTGTACGAAACATCAGCTGAGTCTCACCTTCAACATCGTGTAAGAATGCGGAGCCACTCGAAACTGCAAGCTCTTACCCTGCGCAACAGCAGATTTATTCACCGGCTGCACCTTGACGCTCCCAAAGTCATTCTCAGCCTTGAGGTCCGGCCCATTGACTTTGTCACTTCGACCTTGCCGGTGAACTGCCTATCCTGAGCTTCGAAACTGACATCAATCGGCTGATCCCGGTGTCGATTAACGACATTTAATACTAAGGATCCGTTGTCGTAGGCAGCGGATGTATCCAGGTAAGGGACAGCGCCGAAGCGCTGTGTCTCGTACCTGGGGCTGTCGACGTAAAGTTGAAGCGCGGTACCCTTGCTGTTGTTGGCAAAGAGCCGCAGCGGATGATAAATCGTCTGGAGGAACATCGATTCCTCATTGGTGAAAATCGGAGCAATTACATTCACCAACTGAGCCATGTTCGCGATCTTTATAATGTGCGCATTGTTGATGAAGGTATTCAGAAACGTGGCGACCACAAGAGCATCTTCGAGGTTGTAGCGCTCTTCCAGGATGCGCCGTCCACGCTGCTGAGGACCTCTGGCCCGGTACCAGACATTCCACTCATCCCACGCGATATAGATGCGCCGGCCGCGAGGCTCACCAGAGAGCGCCGCATTGATGACGCCTTCCGTAGTGCCGATCCGATCCTGCAGATCCATTGAGCTGGCGACGAACTCACCGTAGTTATTCTGCGAATTCCCGACATAGAGATGAAGCGCCAGATAGTCAATGTGTCGCTTCAGGTGTTCCAGGATGGTCCGGTTCCAGCCGATCCAGTCGATCCCTTGGGCGTAGTGCGAGGATCCCGCCGCGATCAACTTTATACTCGGATCGGTCCACTTCATTAACTTGGCGGCTTCCAGCGCGTACTTACCGTAATCATCCGCGCTGCGATGCCCCATCTGCCACGGGCCGTCCATCTCGTTACCCAAACCCCAATAAGTCACCTTCCAGGGTTCGGCGCGCCCGTTCTGCTTGCGCAGCCGAGTCATCTCCGTGTCTTGGGACGAATTGACATACTCGACCCACTGCTGAGCCTCGGTCCAGGTGCCCGTCCCGAGATTGACGGCGACATACGGTTCGGTCTTCATCATCTCGGCGTAGCGGAGGAACTCATGTGTACCAAACCGGTTCGACTCCACCGTTCCCCACGCCATCTCGAGTCGCGGAGGGCGCCGGTCGCGCGGTCCGATCCCGTCCTTCCAGTGATAATTCGAGACGAAATTTCCGCCGGGCCAGCGAAGCAGCGTGACATTCAAATCCCGCGCCGCCTGCAACACGTCGCGACGAAATCCGTTCTCGTCGGAGAGTTTCGATTTCTCGTCGAATACCCCGCCGTCAATACAGCGCCCAAGATGCTCGATGAAGTTGCCGTAGATCTTCGGATCGATCTCTCCGATCGTACGTTCCGTATCGATCTTGACCCGCGCCTTCAGTCCATTCTGCTGCGCGCGCAGCAGGGATGGAACCGCGATCAATGACGTGGTAAATTCACGTCGCGACAGAAGTTGTGTAGGCTTCATCGTCATGTCCCTCGGGCGGATGTTTCAGACAGCTTCGCCTTTGAGTCTGTCTTAACGGAAACACCCGCGTCAACCGGGAGAAGCCCGCGCGTGATCGGTTCAGCGAACCGGAGAGTCGCCGAATCAGAAAACGTATTTCACGCCGAACTGGAGTTCGCGCATCGTCCTTGCCGCCGTGATTTTTCCGAAGGTTGCCGGCTGGCGGACATCGGTTGCGGGCGCAAGGAAATTCGGATGATTCGGGAAGTTGAACGCCTCGAATCGAAACTCGACGCGATGGCCTTCTCGGATCTGCGTTTCCTTCATGAGCGAGAAATCCCACTGCTTCAGACCGGGTGTCGTCAGCAGGTTC
This sequence comes from Bryobacteraceae bacterium, assembly GCA_963825845.1. GTDB lineage: Bacteria > Acidobacteriota > Terriglobia > Bryobacterales > Bryobacteraceae > DASQDN01. Next base: position 3,266 of record CAWGVL010000077.1, read on the forward strand.
CGGCCGGTGTTACCGTACCGGTAATTGAGTTCAGGATTCGTCGCATTGAACGCCGCGATGTTCCAGAAGTTGTCAGGTGAGCGATTCTCCGGAATGGGACTGATCCCCGTTGCGTCCGGAACGTTCGGCGTTCCGATCTGCAGTGGGTCTCCGATCTGTCCTACGTTGATGGGTGTACCGTCCGACAACGTAACGATGCTGCCGACCTGCCATCCGCCAACGATAGCATTGACAACGCCACTGCCAGGCTGGAAGCGTTTCCCTTTTCCAAACGGCAACTCGTAGAGCGCAGAAGTGACGAACCGGTGTGCGTTATGAAATTGCGAAAGCGAGTGCTCGCGCCGAAGATTGTAGTTGTCCGTCGCAAATTGATTCTCCCCGGTATTGTTTCGCACGGAGCTGCCCTGATCCGTCGCCTTTGACCAGGTGAATCCGACAAGGTACGTAAGACCGCTTGAAAAACGCCGTGTCGCCTTTAAGGCCAACCCGTGATAGTTCGAGTTCCCATGATTATCCAGGGTTTGGATCAATCCGTAGGCCGGGAAGGGAGATCGTTGGAGCAGCGTCCGTGCATCGTTCGGTCCTTTTCGCAGAACCGGCTGGTTCCACACCCGGAGCAATTCGAGCTTATGCCCGCCGTTCCCGATGTAGCCTGCCTCGACCACCGTATTGGAGCCAAGCTGCCGCTGCACGTTGAATATCCACTGCAGAAGATAGGGCGTGCGGCGATTCGTGTTGTTTGCCAGGGTGAAAGTTGGTCCCTGACATGGACCCGTCCAGTTGCTGCAATTCCCACCCTCGTTCCGCCACGGGTCGCTGAGGTTCGAGTTGAGGACCTCGGAATCAGCCGTAAACTGCGAGCGGCCCCCGACGTTACGCGATAGATCGAAGCGCGCTTCAACGATATCCTGCACATAGAACATCCCAAACCCGGCGCGAACTGTCCACAGGTCCGTCGGTCTGTAGGCAAGGCTCACTCGAGGCGCAAAGTCGTTGTTGTCACGTTTTACCGTTTCCCGTCCCAGCAGATCATCGCCAGTGGCGGTAGGGATACCGTCGTGGAATCGGAACGGGAGTCCCTCATGGAAGTCGCCTTCGCCTGGACGAATCATCACCGGAACCTTTGCGCCAGGGACAACATCTCCGTTGGCAACTCCAGGCTCGAATACGATTACGTTCATGATCCCCCGGTACTTGTCGTGATAGGGAGGCGTGTTCTCGTACCGAAGACCTAACTCCGCAGTCAGTTTAGGCGTGATCTTCCATGTGTCTTGCAGATAGAGGGAGAACACGGTAGCCCGAAACAGACCGTTCGAGAAGGCACGCGCTTTCGTGGGCCCGTTCACCTCGCCCAGCAAGTAGTCAGCGAACGGGTGCCCCGTAACGCCGCGGCGAGCAGGATCCTGCGTGGCGTTTACGGTGAACCCGAAACTACCCCGAGTGAAGGCGTTTCCGATCTCGTTATATCGGTCGCGTCGTATCTCGCCGCCAAATCGCAACGAGTGACTTCCGCGGATCACCGACATGTTGTCAATCCATTGAAATATAGACGTGCGCCCAACAAAGGGCCCGTTCCCCTGTTCACCGAAGCCGGTAAGGCCAAGCCCCAGGCCGATCGAAGGAGTTCCCCACGACTGCTCCACAGGCGAATCCAAGCCAACGATGCCCAACTCCGCCGTGACATTACGTACGCCGGCATAGAACCGCTTCTGATCGTTATTGAACTGCGTGTAGCCGAAGCGAAACTCGTTCACCACAGACGGTCCGAATGTGCGGATGTTGCTCAGCAGAGCCTGTTTGGTCCTGGTCAAAATATTGGCTTCCTGATCGGGGAAGCTTGCGATTTCTTTATAGTCCTCATCGCCCCAACTGAAGCGCCCATACCAGGTCGATTTGACATTCTCGAGATAGTCGAGCCGTTGATTGAACTGCTCCCACGTAATGGGCCGGTCGCGCTGCCGCACGTGATTGTTCAGGATGTCATCGCCGGGCCGCGTGGCCTTAGGATAGAATTCGAGCAACTTCACAGCGACTGGATTAAACCGCGCCATCGGGATCGTATTGTTCGGAAATGGCTGGGCCGAGACGGCCCGGATGTTGCCCGTTGCGTCAGTCGAATAGACGCGAGTAGCCGGATCGTAAATCGTTCGGCCCGACGCGCTGAAATCGCCCGCTCGCATACGATCGGTAGCGACGTTCGACAGACCCTGCAAGGTCTTGGTCTCTCGCAGAGTTTCGAAGTTCGACATGAAGAAGAGCTTGTCGCGGATGACTCGTCCGCCCAGCGTAAACCCGAACTGGTTGCGCAGGAAGGGATTTTTGTCGCCGACTTGCCCGTATTCTTTGGAGTCGAACGTATCGCTGCGGATAAACTCGAACAGCGTCCCATGGAAGTCGTTCGACCCGGATCGGGTCGCTACGTTGATTTGCACCGCGCCGCGTCCAAACTCGGCCGAGTACACGCCCGTCTCCACCTTGAATTCCTGCAGGGCGTCAATCGATGGCTGGAGAGCGTAAAGGTTGTAGCTCATATCCGTGTTCTCCAACCCGTCCAGCGTGTAGTGGTTGAACTGGTTCCGTGCGCCGGCAACCGATATCGACTTCTCGGTTCGCGTTCCGCCCTTCCGAGCAGCGGCCTCGCCGCCCGCGCCCTGCTCTGCCGACACATAAGGACTCAGCGCAACCATCTGCGTGTAATTCCGGCCATTCAACGGCAGGTCAACAATCCGCTTGTTGTCGATCACGGTACCCACCGTTCCACTTTCAGCCGTAAGCAGGGCTGCGCCTTCCCGAACCTCGATCGCTTCCGTCACGCTGCCCAGTTCGATCGTGAAGTTCACGCGAACGGCGCCGGCAACTTGCAGCAATACGTCCGTACGCGTCGCAGCCTTGAAGCCCGTCTTCTCTACGCGAATTTGATACATCCCCGGGGGCAGAAACGGTACGGCATAATTGCCCGTCTCGTTTGTCTCTACTTGCCGAACTTGGCTCGTGGCATTATTCGTCACTTTTACGATTGCTCCGGAAACGACAGCGCCGGAGGAATCGACCACGGCTCCCGTTATCTCTCCAAACGTCTGAGCCGTAATCGGGAGTGGAACGGCAGCAAGCAACACAAAGCAAAGCTTCCGGTAAATGGCGCGCATGGACATATCTCCAGTGCACGAACCCTATCACTAATGCTGCGGGGTGTCAACGAGGGCGTTAGCCAAAAAATCTTAAGAAACGCCCTCGCACTCCGGGTCATATTTTGATAAGGTGCGTGTGGTAGACGGTCACACAAAGGAGAAGTGCGCAGCGATGACCAGTTCCAGAAGAAGCTTTCTCGAAATGTTGGCGGTTGGGCCTCTTGGTGTGGCCGCCGCCTCAGCCGCAGGCACGACAGGCAAGCAACTCCGCGGTATTTTCCCGATTGCGCAAACCCCATTCACCGATTCCAACAAGCTCGATGTCGATACGTTAGTCGAGCAGATTCGATTCATCGATCGCGGCCGTGTCCACGGCTTCGTATGGCCCCAACTTGCAAGCGAGTGGTCCACTCTGACGGAATCGGAGCGCCTGGAAGGAGCCGAGGCGTTGGGCTCGGCCGCGAAGAAACTCCGACCGGCGCTCGTGCTCGGTGTGCAAGCGCCAACGACTGACGCGGCAGTACGCTATGCCAAGCACGCTAAAAAGGTAGGGGCCGACGCTATCATCTCCCTGCCGCCCGCGGACGAGAAGGACCCCAAGGCGGTGGTCGCCTTCTACAAGCAGGTCGGCGAAGCGACAGATCTGCCCTTATTCGCACAGGCCGTAGGGAACATGAGCGTGCCGATGCTCATCGAAATGTATAAAGCGGTTCCGACCTTCCGTTACGTCAAGGACGAAGCGGGACAGCCGCTCTTCAGAGTCGGGCCCCTGCGCGAGCAAAGCTCGGATCAACTCAAGATCTTTACGGGTGGCCATGGCAAGACATTGATCGATGAGATGCGCCGGGGCTTCTCCGGAACTATGCCGGCCGCGTCGTTTGCCGACCTGTATGCGATCGCCTGGGACCTGTGGCACGAAGGAAAACAGAAGGAGTCGATGGAGATGTTTAGCCGCGTCTCCATGCTCATAACGGAAGTAAGCGTGTACGGCATTGAGTCGTTGAAATATATCCTGGAGCTACGCGGCGTCTTCAAGACCCATCACACGCGTGAAAAGACCAACAACGCTCAGTCTGCCGCTTCCATTGGCTTGGGCGGCCGCCTCGATGAGGGTGGCAAACAGGTGCTCCGGCAGATGATGGATTACGTAAAACCCTGGCTCAGGACATAACGGTCCTCCGTCTCGACAAGCTGGGAAAATCGGATAAGGAAGTTACCATGAACGTGAGAAGTAGATTTGGATTTACAGCGTGCGCTGTTGCTGCGATCTTCGGGTTGGCGGGGATCGCGATGTGGGCCCAATCGCCCACGGGAACGGAGACCCCGCGCCGAAGCAGTCATGTTTGGGGACCCGCCGAGAGACAACTGATCTACGTGGCTCTGCCGGGAACCCTCGAAGGTTCACCGGACCGCAACGGGAGCGGAATCGTCGTCCTCGATGCTAGGGACAACTACAACTTCGTAAAACGCATCCAGACCTGGAATGTCCCCGCAAGCAGGAATCCCGAACAGGTGTCGGGTGTCACCGCGAGTCCCGTAACTCAGATGATTTACGTCGCTACTCGGGGACGACTCGGCGCATGGGATCTAACCACGGAGAAAATGGTTTGGGAGAATGCCTACGACGGCGAATGTTGCGAACGTCCTCAAATCTCGCCGGACGGCAAGTTCATGTACGTTGGATCGGACCTCAAAGATTTCTGGTATGTTGTCAATCCCAGGACGGGCGAACTCATCACCAAGGTTGTGTCGCCTCTCAGCCCCGGCGCCCACAACTTGAATCTCAGTCCGGACGGCAAGACCGCGTTCATGTCTCCGAATGGCAAGGTGATGGGCGTTGCCGATACCACGCAGCACAAGTTGGTAAAGACAATTACTTTCACCGACAACATCCGTCCCTTTGTTCTCAATCGTGACGCGTCCCTCATCTACTCGAACACGAACAATCTCCTTGGCTTCGAGATCGCCGATGTCAACACCGGCAAGATCCTCCATCACGTCGAGGTAAAGGGCTTTGGCTGGCCGGACAAGTGGAACGTGACACCCCGCCCCAGAATCCCCCACGGATGCCCGAGCCACGGAATTGCTCTCACTCGTGATGAGAAGGAGGTGTGGATTGTGGATGGAATCAACAACTATATCCACATCTTCGACAACACGTCATGCCGCCGAGACAAATCGATAGCATCAAAACCACCGCGGGTCCTTACTGGATAACAGTGGGTATCGACGGCAAACTGGCCTATGTCTCCTCCGGTGACGTCATCGACATGAAGACGCGGAAAATCATCGCCCAACTCAAGGATGAATATGGGCGAACGATGCACAGTGAAAAGCTGTTGGATATGGTCTTCACGGAAGGAAAGCTCACCCGAGTCGTCAACCAGTTCGGAAATGGCTTTGCCAGTGAAGCGCCGGCGACCCTCTCGTCCACGGCTCGACCTAACTAGAAAGTATGCTGTGCCGCGTCCGCTTCGCTGCAGCTATCCTTTCGATCTGCACCGGGTCGCGCTCGCTCAGGAGTCACGCTCGGACGCATCCTCTTCGCGTGAAGACGCTGCGGACAAAGCGGCATTTCAGGCCGTGTGTGGCTCTTGTCATCCCCTCACCATGGTGGATGGACTGCGCACCGAGTCCGAGTGGCTGCAGGAGATTGAGCAGATGGTGAAGATCGGCGCAAAGGGCACGGACGAACAGTTCGAGCGTGTTATACGAGTTCTCTTACGCACGCTGACGAAGGTCAACGTCAACACGGCCACCGCGCAGGAGATCGCGCCCGTCCTCGATCTGACCGATGCTACGGCCGAGGCTCTAGTGAAACACAGAACGGAACACGGGAGCTTCAAGACTCTGGAAGATCTGAAGAAGAGTTCCCGGAGTGGATGCGGCAAAGCTGAATGCGCGCAAGCGACGAATCGTCTTCTAAAGCCGCGCTAAGACAGTCCGGGCGCGAAGGTACGCAGGAAACGATCGGAAAATTCGACGCCGAAGCCCGGTCCCGTGGGCGCAAGATAGTGTCCAGTCCACAAGCTTGGGAGTGAGAAGTTCCATCACTTCATTCCCTGAATCGCCCGTTCCAAAACTCTCGGCCAGCGAAGCCGCACGACTCGTGAGCAGCAGCGTCATTCCATAAACACTCCCGCCGCGGTGTGGGATCACTGCAACACCGGCGGCTTCCGCGGCGGTCGCAACCCGGCGAGCGTCGGTAAGTCCGCCAGACCACGTGAGATCAGGCTGCAGAATGTGAGCGGCGCGATTTCGAAGAAGCTCGCGAAAGCCGTAGATCGTGGCCTCATGTTCGCCGCTGGCAATGCGCGTACTCCGGATGTCTCTGCACAGCCGCGCGTAGCCATCCACGTCATCGGGAAGGATCGGTTCTTCGATGAAGTACAAGCGCGCCTCTGCAACACGCTCGGCCAGGTCGATCGTATACGGCACATCCCATGCACAGAGCGCATCCAGCATAAGCAGCGAATCCTTGCCGGCCCTCTGCCGCGCCTCCAGGATGTGCTGCACATTCTTACGCATACCATCGCGGCCGGCGCGAAAATCGGCGAAGTTCGCCAGCTTCACGGCGCCGAAGCCGAGCTTCAGACCATGCTCGACATCGTTGCCCGTGTAATAGCCGGGCACGCGGTCCCGATACTGCCCGCCGAGTAGCCGGTAAACAGGCAACCCGCTCTCTTACCTGCGATATCCCATAGGGCAAGATCGATGCCGCTGATGGCCTGCACCACTACGCCTCGACGGCCATAGAAAGAACTGGAAGCAAAGAGCTGATCCCAGAGCAGCTCGATGTTAGCCGCATCCGCTCCGATCAGAAGCTGGCTAAGGTGCGTGTCAATGATCTGGCATGCAGCGGCGCCGCCCCCCGCCCATCCCGTATCCCGTGATTCCCTCTTTCGTTCGGATTTGAACGAGGATTGCGCCATTCAATTGAGAGAACGGACCGAAACTACGCCAGCGGCGTGGATCGAAATCGGAGAGCGGCTCAGACTTATTACTGCCCGCCGGAGCGGCTGCTCGTACTCGTAGCGGCGCAGCTTTTACTGCAGTGATCTGAAGTCGTTCACTGGCGGCGATGGCGTGAGTCGTTGCCGCTGCGGCCACCGACAGAAAGCTGCGCCTGCTGGATATCATCGTCGGAGCTGAGTTCAACCGCGAACCTTAAAAGCTGAACCGCGCATTCAATTGAATCACACGAGCGCCGCGCGTTTCGTCGAACTTCCCGAAACGGGCATTATTGATGTCCGTCGAGAAGGTGGTCAGGTTTGTATGGTTGAAGAAGTTGAACGCATCCATGCGAACCTGAAGCCGCGTTTGCTCCGTAAACGGGAAGTTCTTTCCAAGAGAAAAATCGGCGTTCCAGAATCCGGGCCCGCGGACGGCCCCACTTCCGAGATTCCCGGGCCGGATCGTGCGTCCCGACGCCGAGCTGATCGGAATCTTCGCAAGTGCAGCCGGATTCAGATACTGAAGTGTTTCCTGATGATCGGAAGTAATCGGATTTCCGCCGACGTAGTCGGGACGGCTGGTTTCACGCGCCGCCCTGCAGGATCAGGAGCGGGCTGACCGGTCGCGGCCGTGAAGATACCGAAGCCTGCCAGCCGCCGAGAGTGTGCTTGACCGACCCCGGAGAAGACGCAAGCGTCGGCAAAATCGTAAATCGCGTCGGCTGCGAAGAAATGCGTGGTGTCGCCATCGGCCGGACCCGTTCCGCGCGCAGATTGAAGAAATCCTGCACCCTGACATCGGCGATGCCCTGATAGTAGCCGCCAATATCTCCGTTCTCCGTTGCCAAAGCCTTGCCCCACGTGTGGTGAGCGCTCGCTGTGAATCCCTGAGCAAAGCGCTTCCGCAGAGACGACTGCCACGACGTGTATAGCGTGCTTTGCGAATTATCGACATAGTATCCCTCGCCGAGATCTAAAATCGTCGTACGCCGCTACCCGGTCTACTTGATTAAACACACGATGCAGTGGATATTTAATGCCTCGATTTCCTACGAAGGCGGTCTCCAATACCATCGTCGACGTCAATGAATGCTGGACACCCAGATAGACATTCACCGTATGGGGATTCTGAATCTTCGGATCGAAACACCGAGAAAATAGCTGGCTGATTCTTCCCCTCGAGATAAGCGCGGGCTTGATCCGCATATATTGGAAAACGCAATCCTGCCTGCTCTGCTTCCGAGCTTGCTGAAGATGGATCGGAAGGGCACAGTTCTCGAACCGAACGGCCTGCTTCATCATGCCGCCGACAAATGGGCTGAACATCACGCTCAAGCCTCCGCGGATAACCGTATTTCCTCCGCCCCGTGGGATCGTAGCTAAATCCAACGCGAGGTCCCAGGTTCACCCAGCCGTCAGAGTTATAAGGATCGTCAGGCGAACGTTGAGGACCGAAGTGAAACTGGCTATCGATCAAACCATCCAGATCTGAAAGCCGTATTCCGCCCCCTCGACTCTCGATTTCGCGACCATCTTGGAGAAAAAGTCATAACGCAATCCGAGATTCAGAACCAGTTTGCGATTCACGCGCCAATCATCCTGGGCAAAGAAACTCCAGCTCCGAGTTGTTCCCGTATAAAGGCCGTTGCGAACGTAATCTGGACACGGCTTGGCGTGTTGGCCAGAAGGTCCGCCATCGTGTTGTCACGTGACGGCGGGCTCGGGGTTCGTACGGCCTTCCCGTTATGGACAATCGCCCCGCCAAACTTGAACGAATGCGGGCCGCTGTCCGGCTGAACTTCTGCTCAATGCTCCAGATAAGGACCTCCACAAGCCACGACTCTCCGGCCGACGTCGAGAATCCGAGTGCTGTCGATAGCTGCGGCGATCTGCCCGAACGGTTGCGACTCGGAATGCCTTGACAGAAGAAATCGTCCACGCGCTGCATGTCGTTCAAGCTGTAGCCGAAGCGGTGTCTGCCGTCCAGGAAGGCCCGCCTGTCACGAAGCTCGCGGTACCGCGTCTTGTACTCCCTCGTAGACGGTCGTTGTCGACATCCAGTCGCGGATTGAGTTGATAGGGTCTGCCTCACGTGTACTGTAAATGCCAGGTCGCCTATTGTTCGTGACATGGTAATCACTCTTCAGAACGGCATGAGGTACTCGCTGCTGCACAAGTCTTCGCCGACTGATAAAAACCGAGTGGCCGTGGAAATCTCCGGCGGTGTTTGGAAGAGGCAGCGTATCCAGAGCCGGCTTATAAACCGGAACTGCGGCAATCAGCGTGTCACGAAACTGCTGCGTAGGAACGTTGCCGCTCGACCAGCCTTGCAGCCGACTCGCGGATAACCCTCGTACGTGCCGAAAATAAATAACCAGTTCCCATACGATCGGTCCACCGACTCGATCCTCCCGAACTGATTGAAGTGGCGTTTCGGCTTATTGCTGAGAAACTGCGAAACGTGCGTTTCAGGTTTGCCTGGAAGCTCTCGAACACCCGCCATGCCATGTATTCGTACCTGACTTCGTCAGAACGTTGACATTCCCGCCTAAGCCGCGCCATATTCCGCCGCGATCACGCCTTCGACAACATGAACTTCTTGAATTGCATCGACACTAAGAAGGTTAATGTAGTTCCCAATCGCCCGTATAGACGAGGTCCGATTTTCGGGATCAGCCGTCGCTGGCGTTCCATCCACGCGTAAATAGGGTTCCATATTGCCGGTGCCGTTCAGTCGATCGCGCCGTCGGCCTGCGTCACGCCCGTATTCAACTGTAGAAGGTCCCGTGAAGTTTTCGTCGCGACAGCGGAAGCTCTGATACTCGTGGTTCCGACACGGTCTCGAGTTGCTCCGAAGAGACCGCATCACCAATGGCGTCGGCGCTGTCACCGCGACTGATTCCGTTACATTGCCGACCTCCATCGAAACGTCCTGCGAACGTTTTGCCCGCCTGCAGGTCAAGCCCGTTGCCGAAAATCGTTGAACCCCTTGCACCTCAATCACGATCGAATACTGACCGACACGTATATAGTCGAAGGTAAACTCGCCCGTGTTCATCCGTAATCTTCGCTTGCGATTGGTTGGTCTTCTACATAGTCAATGTCGCCGATAGCGCCTGACCGCACTCCTGAGGCATCGGTCACGATTCCGTAAAACGTCGCGGTGGTGACTGGTCAGGCGCGTTGAACGCGCCGGAAACAGCGAGCAGGACGACTATGAAAACCGGGCGCGGAAGTAGCCGGATGTTCTTAGAAGCTTCGTGGCATCATTTCAAAACCCCGGTTTGGCTTAACGATGCAAAACCGTGTTCCGAGGCCTAAGTGGCCCCGGACTGTGGCAATTCAATAACGGAAATCAGAAGTGAAGTCAACAATGAAGCAGGCACGCAGACCCAACGTCGAGACGAAGCGAACAATGTTGGAAATTGTATCGACGTGAAGCAGGTCTTCACAAGATCTCGTAACCGTCGCGAACCGCTCGTAAGCCCGATTGCCCTCTATTCAGGACCCACACCGTCACAGTCTGCGCGCGTAGGACTTTGTCGTAAACCTTCGTCTTCAGCACCGCTTGGAACCGCCACGGTCCTGAGTGGCCTGTCCAGCGACCGGCAATATCCCCAGCAACTCCTTCAGCGTCGCTTCCGTCGTCAGATACTCAGTCGCTACCTGCGTAGCCTGCATGTTCAAGCCATCATCAGGCAACTGCTCGGTCCCTTCTAGAACCCGGCACCATTGACAGAGTGCGTATTCCTCATCCGCTTCGTTCTCATCTCCCGGAATACGCAATGCGATTAAAGCGGCTGTTCGCCGTTCAACGGTTGCGTGTTCACGATGCTGCGCGGCTCATGCGCCGGGGTATTCGCCAAGCGCAGTGGATAATTTTCAAGCAGAGGATCAATCCAATGATTGGACTCATTATTGCCTAAAATGATGAAGTTCTGCCGTCTCAGGTCTTCCCAATCCAGAATGCGGCTTTGCGTCACGTTCACCGGCGTTCCTGCCAGCGTCAGCAAATCGCGCGAGGAAAACGCCTGCCACAGCTTCACCCATCTTTCCCATGTTCGTGGCCGGAGTGAAATAAATCCTGCCACCAGGTGGCGGCCGAAGGGCGTCGCGAACAACCGCTTCATCCGATGCGTGCATCGGGAAGCGCTTCGGCTTGTAATCCGCTCCGGCGACTGATCCAGCCGCTTCAAGACAGCAGCATCGGATCCTCCGACAGATCACTGCTTGGCGCGAACTATCCACCCATGGGCCCCAGATCTCTTCCGCCGCCGGACCGATCTGCCTTGATGTCGATCCTCCGGCTTTCGGAGCATGCCCAAAACCAACCCCAGCCCGAAAAGGGCCACACCGGCTAGCGCGAGGATCCACGGTCGTCTGAAAGTCGTAATTGCGGTCGGCGTCGCCACTGTGGGAGCGACTTCGGAGCAGGAGCCCGTCGTTTCCGCCGGCGACGCAGCGCGCTGGGAGACTGGCGCGGCTTCGCGCCGTCGAAAGCGTCGGAGCGTGCGTTCCCACCGAAGTTCAATCCGGATCGGTCGATCCTTCCCCTCACCGGCATAGTAGTCGTGCAGCTTCCTCGCAGTGCGTGAGCCTGGCGGCGGACCACCGAATCTTCGTTCGGATTGTACTCGGGACCTTTCTGAAAAACTTCGCTTCCGATCAGGTATTCGTTGATCCGCGAAGCCTCTCCTCTCAGCGTCAGTTCGCAAATATACCTTAGAAATCTATGCAGTCGTTCCGAGCGATCGAACGTCAGACTTCGAAGAACAAACTCGATCTCCGCCTGAGCCTCCTCGGCGGACACCGGAACGTTCTGAGATCGACAGCATCGGAGACATCGTGGCTCTCTTGCGACTCAGGAGCAGGGAACAGCGCATCAGAATCATACAACATGATCTTGTTGGTGGGCAGCGATCTCCGACGCCCGATGTCTAAACACACGAGAAGGCCCTGTATGAGAACCGTAGGGAAAATCGTGAACGAAGAATTACCGGCCGAGACAGCCGCGGTCACTTCAGGTTCCGCCACCGGCTCAACTCCAGCGGCGACCATGGCCTTCCGGATAACAGCCGCAGTCGCTGGTGAACTCCTGAAGTTGCCGGTTCGATGAACGCCCTCTGCGATTCGCAATGGTGTCCATCCCAACTGTATCCTTCTGATTCCAAACCTCAACCTTCGCGCCGTTCTGCGCGAGGAACTCGGCTACTGCAGGTAGATGCTTGTACGCTGCTCCGTGCATGGCAGTCTCGCCCTTAGCGTCCACCGCATTCACGTCGTTGCCGAGCCTTATCGCCAGCTTCACTGCCTCCAGCGCTTCGCGTTCCGTACCGGCATCCTCTCCAGGAGACCGGGTGCCGACACCGGAGGCGGCCATCAAGGGCGTGGTCTTATCTTCCGTCGGCAGTAGCGGGTCTGCCCCGAGCTCGGCCAGCAAGGTCATAAGTTCCGCATCGCCGGTGCGCGCGGCCATCAGAAAAGGCGTTGCTCCCACCGTGTTGAGTGCGCTGAGTCCCGCCGTCGGCCGTCGCGTGATCCGAGCATTCACGTTGGCTCCGCTCGCGACAAGCTTTCTCACGAATGCCAGGCTGTCCATGGTTCCCGATCCCGCCGGAGCAGGGTTGTTGCTTCCCGTGCCTGGCTTGCGAACGAAGGTGATCGTATGCAAGGGAGCCCAGCCTTGAGCCGAAGCGTTTGGGTCTGCGCCGGAATCGAGCAGCCGCGCGGCAACCTCAAAGTGAGCATTCGCAACCGCTACGTCCAGCGCGCTCGCGCCTCCTTCCGGCGGTCCGAATTCAGTAGCGCCCGTTCTTCTACGTTTCCGCGGGGGCAGCGTTTCATTCGGATCTGAACCCGACTTCAGCAGCGCGTTTACAACCTGCAACCGGCCCTCACGGACCGCGAACATCAAAGCCGAGAATCCGGCCTCGGAGCGGATGCGAGGATCGGCGCCCGCCTCGATCAGGCGCTTCACCACCGCCGTGTGCCCTTCCGCAGCGGCCCACATCAGGGCAGTTTGCCCGCGCCACTTCTCTTTCTGTCGCACGTCGGCGCCATGCGCCAGCAGAACCTCAACCGCATCCAATTTGCCCGTGCGAGCGGCCGTCATCAACGCCGTCTCTCCCTCGGCCAGACTCGTATTCGGATCCGCGCCCGCCTTCAACAGCAGCTCGATGACGGATGCATTGCCGTTCGTACACGCCAGCGACAACGGAGTCACTCCGTAACGATTGGCTGCCGTGACATTCGCGCCGCCGCGAATCAACAAACTCGCGATTTCGACATTATCCGCATCCACCGCGAAGTGAAGAGCCGTCGCCCCCTCAGGCGCAGCCGCCTTCACATCCGCCCCGCGCTGCAACAAAGCCCTAACCGCACGAGCATCCCCCGCCTGCACTGCCGTGAGCAGCGGATCCTGAACGTCGCCCGCCGCAAGCATCGCGGCGGGAAGCAACATAGCGAATAGCCAGCGCATAGAAACGTACCTCAAAGCACCGCGGCGTCGAGCAGTTCCTGCACCCGTCCACGGCTGTCGGCGAACGATTCCAGACGTACTCCCACTCTGTCCAATAGCGTCAAATGAAGGTTGGCCAATGGCGTCGGCTCCTTATACTTCACGTGTCGGCCGCCTTTCGTCCCTCCCGCGACTAGAATGGGCAGATTCGCATGATCGTGCGCATCCGGATTGCCCATGCCGCTGCCGAACAGGTACAACGTATGGTCCAGCAGGGATCCATCGCCGTCCGGAATCGACTTCAGCTTCTGCAGAAAATAAGCAAACAAGGAGACGTGGTACGCATTGATCTTTGCCAGCGTTGCAAGCTTGACGGGATCGTTCGCGTGGTGTGAAGTCGGATGATGCGGGTCCGTCACCCCTGCTTCCGAATAAGTCCGGGTACTCGCCTCGCGCGCTAGCTGGAAGGTGATCACCCGGCTCACATCGCCCTGCAGCGCGAGCGCTTGCAGATCGAACATCAACCGTGCATGGTCTCCGTACAAAGCCGGAACTCCGACCGGCCGGTCGACATCCGGCAGCCGAGCCTCTCTGGTGAGTTGCTCCGCCTTCTGAATCCGGCGTTCCACTTCCCGCACGGTGTCGAGATACTCATTCACCCTCGTACGATCCGTTGCGCCGAGCTTTCCCTGCAGCCGCGAAATATCATCGCTGACCCAGTCGAGGATGCTCGCGTTCTTGCGCAATTCCGCGCGTCGCTCAGCAGCACTCCCGCCGTCCCCGAACAATCGCTCGAACACCGATCTCGGGTGAGCTTCCGCCGGCAACGGCGTCGTCGGTGACGACCACGAAAGATTGTTCTGGTAAACGCAAGCAAAGCCGTTGTCGCAATTGCCGATCATCGTAAGCAAGTCCATCGCCATCTCGAGCGAAGGCAGCGGTGTCTCGCGGCCGATCTGCCTTGCCGCGATCTGGTCCACCGTGGTTGCCAGTTCGAAATCGGCGCCCTCGGTCATCTTCGCTTTCGCTGCGCTTAAGAACGAACAGTTCGCCGTCGCATGATTCCCCGGAGAATACGCGTTCTTACACTCCAGGTTGCTGATGACGGTGATCTGGTCCAGGAATGGCTGCAATGACCGTAACGTCGGTGAGAGCTCGGTGATCTTGCCCTCACCCTTCGGAGTCCACTCCGTGATGTTGGCCCCCATCGGAATGTACACAAAGCCGATCCGCCGCATGGGAGCCGCCGGAGTTGCGGCAAGCGCCGTCATGGACGGGACCATCGCGTCCAGCAGCGGCAGCGCCAGGCTGGCGCTCACTCCCCGCAGAAACGTTCGGCGAGGGAGAGCCTTCTTCGTAATAATCATTCTGAACTCCTCATTTGGAACGGCGAGCTGCGGACAACCCCTGAGATGAGCGAAGAAAAACGGAAGTCATTGCGGCTCGCGTCGGCGACGATCTTGCGCACCGCGGGCGCGTCGTAATACTCCGTTCCCCGACCCAACGCAAACGTAAGAAGCTTCTCCGCCATCGTGGACACGAACAACTCGGGACGCTTCAAAAGCGCCTGCTGGAGCTGTTGCGGCCCATCGAACTTGCTGCCATCCGGAAGTACACCGGATGCGTCCACGGGCGCTCCGTCATCCGTCGTCCGCCACCGGCCGATCGCGTCGTATTTCTCCAGCGCAAATCCAACCGGATCCATCAGATTATGGCAACTCGCGCAGGCCGGATTCGCGCGATGCTCAGCAACCCGATCTCGCATCGTAAGCGCCTTCCCCTTCACGGTCGTGTCCCTCAGCGGCGGCGTCTCCGGAGGCGGCGGCGCAGGCGGCGTGCCAAGAATATTACCAAGAATCCATTTCCCGCGGATCACAGGCGATGTTCGCGTCGCATACGAGGTGACGGTCAAAATACTCCCCTGGCTCAGCAGTCCGCCGCGTACACTGTCATCGTCTAACGCCACGCGCCTGAAACGACTGCCATAGATATGCGGAATTCCATAGTGCTTTGCGAGCCGCTCGTTCAGAAACGTGTATTTCGCCCGCAGCAGGTCGAGCACGTTGCGATCCTCGCGTACGATGCTTCCGAAGAATAGCTCCGTCTCCTGCCGGAATGCCTGCCGCAAATTGTCATCGAAGTCCGGGAACAATCGCGGATCCGGATTCACCGACGCCAGATTGCGAAGATACAGCCATTGCGAAGCGAAGCTGGTCACGAGTGAATCCGAACGCCGATCCGCCAGCATCCGCATCACCTGCTCCTCCAGTACAGTCGGTTCGCTCAGTTTCCTTTTCGTCGCGAGGTCCAGCAATTCGTCGTCGGGAATGCTGCTCCAAAGGAAAAAGGACAGGCGCGATGCAAGGTCCACGTCGCTGATTCGGTACGCCTGTTTCGGCCTGACGTTCGGCGGATCCTTTTCAATGCGAAACACAAATTGCGGATTCACGAGCAGCGCGCGCACAGCCATCTCGATCCCATTCTCGAATCCACCTTCGGCGCGGGCGCTTCGGTAAAACTTCAGGGGAACCTGAATATCGGCCTCCGTGATGGCTCGCCGGTAAGCACGACGCATGAAGGTCGAAAGAATCTTCGTCGCACAAGCATCCTCCTCCGACGGCTTAGCCGGGTAGCAAACAAACAGACGCCGTCGGCTGGGCGTGTCGCCCGCTCCGGTCGCCTCATACGGACCGATGATCGACACCGAATAGAGCGCCGGTTGTAGCCTCGGATGCCGGTCCGCATTGAAGTGAGCCAGGTAAGGCTGGCGCTCCGACTCTTCCAGCGCGGAACTCTTTTTCAGGAACGCAACGCTGATTTTGTGCGGACCCGCCGTAATCGGTATCCGGACCTTCAGATCCTTGTCGACGATGCTGTGGTGCTCCGGTCGCGACACAGGAGCCACCGTGAACAACTCGAGCCGCTTCCCATCCAACATCAGGTCGAGTTGATGAGTTGCATTCAATCCCTCCACTCGCTCATCCCGGTCCCGCGCGAGCCGGAGTTGGATTTCGTACGTCGCATCGACAGGAAACGTATGCGACACAACTGCCCCGCCGCGCGTCCCGAAAGGCAGGCCGTTCAGCCGGTCCTCCTGCGTCAGGTCCGGTGGAACCAGGATCGTGTGCCCGCCCGGCGAGCGGATCGGGCTGCCGATCGCCAGTCGGCTGATCTTCTGCGCGGCCGCGAGGTATTTTTCGAGCAGGGTCGGGGACAGAGTCCCCACGGTCACATTGTCGAAACCATGGCTGGCCTCGTCCCCCGGCAGCAATGCCGACATGTCAACGTCGATCGCGAGCAAGTCGCGGATGGCATTCCGGTACTCGAACTGGTTCAGCCGCCGGAATGTAGCGGTCCTCCCCGGATTGGGATGACTCGCCGCCGCCTCATCGAGCGTCTTCGCCAGCGAGCCTACAACACTCTCGTATGTGCGCTCATCCGGGCGGCGCATCCCCACAGGCGGCATGTGGCGATGCCGCAGCTTCAAGACGATGTTTTCCCAAAGTTCCGGATTCTCCACCGGAGTTTTCGCCGAAGCTGGAGTCACCGAGACCCCGGCTGTCTTCACACGATCGTTGTGGCAGGCGACACAGTATTGGGTGAGTACGGCGCGCGTCTCCCCGGGCGGTGCAGGTGAACTCTGGGCGAAACCTGCGAGAACGAATCCGCTAATCGCGGCCTGTCGCCCGAAGCGGCGAAACCGTCCCGCAAGGGACTTGTGAAACCTGTACATTGTCGCGTTTTCGTTTCTCAACCAGGACACACGACCGCAGATCGCCCGGTGTCAATGTGGGCTATTCTACGCTGGTCCTCATTACGCGGCAATGTTACGAACGGTTCACCTTCGTCTATACCTATGCCGTACATCCAACCTTCTTCAACCCGCAGCTACGCGAAAGCTCCCAATCCCCTCAACAGGTTGCGGGCAGCACGCGAACCGTTCGAAACTGGTGTTCAGATCGGCGAACGAAACCGCACGCGACCCCACATCTCAGGAACATGCATGTTCACCACCCCTTGTGGTGACCACACCCAATTGTCCTCTTTCGTGTTCGGCACTTTCCGGTACTCACCGCCGACAACTTGATGCTTCCATTCCACCCGAGAAAAGTTCACCCTCCACTCATAGTTCGCACGCGGCGGAGCGGGCGTATGCGCATACTCGGCCAGTGCCTTCCACGGGAACGCAAGTTCGACCGACCACCCTCGATCGGTATCGCGCGGATCGTTCAGTGTTCCGTTGATATCAACGGCGGTACGAAGCCCGGGGATCTCCCAGGCGTTGCTTGCCTTGCCGCCATGCCGGTACGGTTTGTCGAGAAACAGGTCCCACCCGGTATTCAATGCATTGATCTCGAACTCGTAATACTCCAGCGTGTCGCCGTTGGGATCGATAAACACTTCGAAGTCGTTGTCATGAAAGATGACCGAATCGTGTTTCGTGAGCGTACCCCATACGTGCGGCTCTTCCATCTCGGCCGCAATGTAGAAGTACTCGTCATCCCACAGCATCTTCACCCGGGTTCGGAATCGAGGCTTTGGCTTGGCCGCGCCTTCAATGTCGACGAAATCATCCGTCCACGCTGCTTTGCTCCATGCCGGATCGTCAAGCCGCCCGTCTATCTTTATGGGCGTAGTTGCCCGTTGGCACTCGTACGTCTTGGGAAGATCTTCAGCAGCCGTCAGTGCAGCCGCGAGGAGAAAAATACCAAAAGGTCTTAGCATAAGTTAGAAAAGCAAAAGGACCGGCAATCCCCTTCCGGGACGCCGGTCCTTCCATCACACAGGTATAGCGAAGATCAGAAGTAGTACTTCAATCCGAACTGAATGTTACGCGGATTCTGCACCTGACTCGTGATCTGGCCGAAGGTACTCGGCGAGTTGATGTTGAGCCCCGGCGGTACCCAACTTACGTGGTTGAGTCCGTTGAAGAACTCTGCACGGAAGTCGAAGTAGTTAGTCTCGTTGATATGGAACTTCTTTCCGACCGAGAAATCCAGATTGAAGAAGCTGGGTCCTCGTTCGGTGCCGATGCCCGAGTTGCCGAATTGACCGTCAGCGGGTTGTCCGTATGCGCATCGGCCGTCGTCCACGCCCCCGGCGCAGAACAGACTTGTGCGATCGGCGGGCAAGCCGAAGAAGTTATCGATACTGCTCGCCTCGCTGTTCCTCTCGAATTCGCGGTAGCGATTCGCGCGCACGTTACCGCGAACCGCCTGACCGGTGCGGTCAGTTGCACGGACAGTCATCGGGAAGCCGGTGCGCGCGGCCAGGAAGTAGTTAACGCTCCACCCGCCGAATATCGCATCGACAAATCCATTCGAACTACTGCCGAACTTCTGTCCGCGACCGTAAGGCAGTGCCCACAAGCCGCCGACCGTGAAGTTGTGGCGAACATCGAAGAACGCCGGACCGCGGTTCGAGCGGCGGTCATAGGCGTTCTGCCAATAGGCGCCTTCGCCGGACGTGTTCGTTGAGCCGTAATAGCCCAGGTTGTCCGTCAGAGTCTTGCCGAATGTGTAGGAGGCAAGGAACTCGACACCAGCCGAGAATCGGCGGCGCGCGGTGACCTGTGCCGAGTGGTAGTCCATCGTGGAATTCGATTCGGTTCGCGCGATGTTCCCCACGTTCGGCAGCAGGTTGTACAGCGGACGCCGCGTGTTGATGTCAGTCCACGTGGAGAACGGACCCACTCCCGGTAAAGGCTGGTTCGCTTCCACCGGCGCCACCAGGTGCGTTCCCTTTTGGCCGACATACCCGACAGACACGGATGTCGTCTGCCCGAATTGATATTCGAGCGTGGCATTCAATTGCTGCGTCGTCTGCGGTCGCAGATTCAGATCCCATGCGCGACCTTGCAACTGTGGAACGGTCACGCCCGGAGGACGAGGCATATCCAACGTCACGTTCGAACTACTGACGTCCGAGAATCCAGTCGTGATGGAACCCGGAGTACGTGGGTCGTACTGGAAGTTCGTCTCAACGAAGAAGGGCGGATTCAAAGTGGTACGCAGGTTGGCGCCCGTTCCTTCCATGAAGCTCTGATACGCGTACCCGGCGCGGAACACGAGCTTGTTCGTGATCGAATAGGCCAATCCGATGCGAGGCATGTACTGGTGCGGATAGCCGTTGTACAGAGCTCGTCCGTAATCGCCGCCTGGCTTGATCAACTGGCCTGTGAAGGTGTTGATGTTGACCTGTCGATCCGCGACTTCATAGATCGGCTGCATATACTCCCAGCGCAACCCGAGGTTCAAGGTGAATCTCGGAGTCAACTTAATATCGTCCTGGAAAAACAGCGCGGAGCGCCAGAAGCGGTGGCCCCAGGTACCTGTTGCTGCACCGCGACCCTTGGAGTTGAGCGCGTCCAAGAGGAAGTCAGCATAATCGAGGCCCGTGTAAGTGCTGCTGTAAGTGAACGTTCCTAGTGCGCCGTTATTGCCTGCGTAATACCGATTCTGCTGGTATCGCATGAACTGCGCGCCCATCTTGATCAGATGCTTACCCTTCTGCCACGTCAGGTTGTCGTAGTAGATGAATTTATTGTCTGCGGTATTGCTTAGATTCGCAGCGGAACCGAGGCCGGTAAGTCCGCCGCCTATCGCGATGGAACTCAGTCCCGGGATCGGCTGCCCGCCCGGGATACCGAACTTCTGGTTCCCGTCGGGTCCAAGCAGTCCGCTCCAGTCGATCGTGCTGTCCTGAATGATGATGCGCGAGAAAGCCACACGCGCTTCATTTACAACCGTCGGCGAGAACGTGCGAACCCAATTGATAACAGCCGACTGCGTGGGACCGTTCTGGCCGCTTCCCATCTGAACGGGCAGTGCCTGCTGACTCGTGATCGATTCGTACCGTCCGATCGACCAGCGACCCATCAGGTTGTCCTTGTCAGATACTCGCAAGTCGATCTTGGCATCGGCTTGGTGATTGTCGATCTTCGACGCAGTGGTGCCCGCATAGTTGCCGGTAACACCAAGCGGGCCGACGCCAGTCTGATTCGGAAGAGGATACAGACTGGGATTCGAGAACAGGAACCGGGCCACAGGGCTGAACCGCGAAACCGGAATCTGCTTGTTCGGGAATGGTTGTCCGGTCAGTGGATCGATGATGGTATTGGAGAACTGGCTCAGGTCACCGGTTCGCCATGCGGCGGGCGCCACGCTCGCCGTAGCAGGTCCGTCCGTTCGTTGCAGCGTGCCTTCATAGTCGATAAAGAAGAAGGCGCGGTTTTTCACAACCGGACCACCTAGCGTTCCACCGAAGATGTTGCTCCGGAAGCCGGTCCGTGTTGCGGTAGAAACGTTGCGGTTGCGGAAGAATCCGTTTGCATCCAG
Organism: Bryobacteraceae bacterium; assembly: GCA_963825845.1. Taxonomy (GTDB): domain Bacteria; phylum Acidobacteriota; class Terriglobia; order Bryobacterales; family Bryobacteraceae; genus DASQDN01. The sequence continues at coordinate 24,141 of CAWGVL010000077.1, forward strand.
CTTGTTGTTCCGCAGGAATTCGAAAACGTTGCCATGGAATTCATTGGTTCCGCTCTTCAACTGCAGCATCACCGTAGCTCCGCCGGCGTTGCCGAATTCCGCGGCAGCATTGCCGGTCAGGACTTTCACTTCCTGCAGCGCGTCAACGTTCGGCGAGTAGCCCACGCGGTTGTCGATTGAATCGTTGACATCCACGCCGTCGAGCATGAAGTTGTTGGTCTGCTCGCGATTCCCGTTGACATAAGGACGCGCGCCAAAGCGCGAGTTCATGCCGCCGGGATTCGGGCTGACCGAGCCCGGCATCATAAGCGTAAGGGACACGAAGTTTCGACCATTCAGCGGAAGCGAGGTAAGCTTATTCGCATTCAACGTTTCGCCGGTTTCTGTCGAGTCCGTCTGAAGGATGGGCGCGAAGTCTGTAATCTCCACGGACTGCGTAGTCTCACCGACTTCGAGCTTCAGATCGACACGGGCAATCTGATTCACCTGCAGCGGGAACGGACCAACGGTTACCTTCTTGAAACCTTGTGTCTCAGATGAAACGGTGTAGTTGCCCACTGGTAGGAACACCAGGTTGTATGCGCCGGAATCGTTCGATGTTGCGTTGTAAGTTAAATTCGTACCGACGTTCGTAGCCGTTACCTTAGCGTTCGGGACGACCGCGCCGGTGGCATCTGTGACGGTACCTGTGATAGAAGCAGTGATTGTCTGGGCTTGGATAGCGCAGGCATAAAAGGTTAACAGCACGAAAACTGCTGCTGAGCGGTGTTTCACGCACAACCTCCTGAAAAGACTTAATTGAATTGTAGTCCTTTCTCGAGTACAGCGTCCACTCAACGCGCCCCAGGATTTCCCCTCCGTCTCGTACTTACGATGTACTTACCACCGATGAGAACGCCGTAGTCCGACGACCGAAATTGCGCGTCGTGGTAGCATCCGATTCATGGACCGCCGTTCGTTTTTGGGAGTGGCGGCGATGTCGCCCGGCGCCCTCGCTTCAGCCACTACGCGCATCCCCGCATATAAAGTAGTTACAAAATTCAAATCGTCAGGCTCACCCATGCCGGGCCTCTTTCCCGGCCTCGTTGCATCGGTCCACTGCGATCGATCCATCGATGCGGAATCGGAGAAGGTCGACCAATCAGCGGTTGCGGAAATGATCGCTTCCGGTATGGCTTCTCTCACGGGTGAACGCGATCCTCGCGCCGCATGGTCCCGCTTCTTCAACGCTGACGATGTTGTCGGCATCAAGATCAATGCCTCGGGAGCCCCGGGCATCTGTTCTCTGCCGGAAGTCGTCGGCGAGATCGCGCGCAACGTGGTCGCGGCCGGCGTGAAGCCGGAAAACATTTGGATCTACGAACGTTTCAAGGATCAGGTCGATACGGTGCCTTATGCCGCGCATCTGCCGACGGGAGCGCATGTCGTCACCGCAGATTCATATCTCGGATACGACCCGTACACCTACGTGGACGTATCGTTCTTCGGGGAAGATGACACGCGTTCGAATCTCGTGCGCCTCGTGTCGGACAAACTCACCAAGATCATCAATGTCCCGAATATGAAGGATCACAGCGCATCGGGCGTGACCGGCTGCCTGAAGAACATCGCTTATGGAAACTTCAGCAACGTTGCGCGATCGCATCAATATCACGACACCCACACCCTGTCGTTCATCGGTACCCTCGCTTCAACGGAGCCCTTGCGATCGCGAACCGTCCTCCACATCAACGACGGATTGCGTGGGGTATGGCATGCCGGCCCGTTCTCGCCGGACCGGAAGTTCCGCTTCTATCCCAAGCAGATGTTGTTCTCGACAGATCCCGTCGCCTCGGATCGTCTGCTGCTCGACATCATCGATGCAAAGCGCAAGGCCGAGAACGCGATCTCCGTTTGGGATCACGCGCCCGAAACGCTCGCTAAACCTGGTGAGTTCTCCCGCAACCCGAATCTCAACCGCTTCAATCGCGAGCCTGGCCATATCGAGTACGCTTCGAAACTGGGTCTCGGTGTCTATGACAAATCGAAGATCGATATTCGGGAGATCCGCCTGTGATCGCATTGGTTCTCATGCTGGCGGCCGCCATCGGCGGTTTCCCGCGCGTTTACACACCTGACACCTCCGTCGAAGGTTATACGAAGGTTCCTCCGCCGAATATCCGGATGCGCATGAATGAAGCATCCGCAACTACCGTCCCATGGATCGATTCCAACGCGTCGCGTTACATGCGTGGAGTGAAGAAAGCTTTCTATGCGAAGCTTCCCGCGGGCGCCGCGCCCCTGGCTGCCGCGGAGGCCTTTACCTACGGAGTCGATGCCATCCTGGAACCCGCTCCTGAAGACACGCAAGCTCTCAATTCCATGCTCGATTTTTTGCGCCGGGTGGACGCTCCGCGCATGCCCATGCTCGCGAACATCGGGATCGTTGACGATGGCAGTCCCGAGATGGCGGAGGTGTTAAACCTGCTAAGCCGTCGCAATCTCCTGTACCGCGTCGTGACCGCGCCCGACCCGAAACTCGATCTCAACATCCGCATCGGATCGGAGCAGTATCCTCGCGATGCCGTGAAGAACCCCAACGATTTTGCTGCGCGAGTGCGGGAGAAACTCACGGACGACAAGCGGCTTGTTCGCCTCTTCAATACGTACACCGTGATCGTCAATCTCACCGGCGAAAAGGATCGCGCCCGTCTCCACGTCCTGAACTATGCCCGCCGCCCTGCCAAAGATATTCGCGTCCGTGTCCTGGGCGAGTACAAGCAAGTGAAGCTTCAAGAAGCCGCCGATGCGAACCTGGCGGCACAGGACGTCGTAGTCGTCGATCGCGGCACAGAGTTCACGATCCCCCAGATCACGACGTACGCTGTCATCGACTTGCAATCGAGAGCAAACTAAGTATCGAATCTGCCCCGAAACCTCTCGAGTTGGCGGCGATCGCGCTTGGAAGGCTTGCTCTCGTGCAAGCCTTCGGACTGCAGCATCGTCTTCCGTTCCTCTTGCTGCTTGAATCGTAGTTCGCGGCTCTCATCCGTCTCTCGGTAGAGCGTCTGCGCAACCGCAGCCGGACCACGGATCTCGCTAAGAACCAGCACCTCCACCTGGAAGTCGCCGCCCGAGTTCTGCACCGACAACATATCTCCCACACGAACCTCGCGCGCAGGCTTGGCCTGCTGCCCATTAGACGCGATCCTCCCGAGGTCGCAAGCCCGTGCAGCAAGCGCCCGCGTCTTAAAAAATCGCGCCGCCCAGAGCCACTTATCCATCCTCACGCGATCCATGCTCTAATTCTCGCGCCATCTTATCGGCGTTCATCGGTGTTCATCGGTGGCCCATTCATAAAGCGTTCACAGACCCCAAAAATCACCCTAACTCTATCCCTTCCGGTAACTTCCAAACCCATCCCCCACAACAAATTTGGACCTGAGCCGTACACTGGAAGTAGAAGGCCGATCGCCCCCATCAAGGCGCTCGGCCTTTTCTGCATTTAAAGGAGTCCCGAATGGCCAGTCAGAAACAAATCGAAGCAAATCGTCGCAATGCCCAGCGCTCCACAGGCCCGGCATCCGACCTGGGCAAAGCCGTAGCGAAGTTCAACGCCCTGAAGCATGGCATGACCGCCGACACCGCCGTCCTTCCCTACGAAGACGAGCACTCCTACGCCGAACTCCGCGAGACCCTCTTGGCCCAATACAACCCGGTAGGCTCCTCCGAATCCATGCTGGTCGAAGTGATCGTCAACAGCTATTGGCGGCTGCTCCGCGCCCGGCGTGTCGAGACATCAGCGCTCCGCCTCGGCATCCAGGCTCTGAAGCAGCGCAATCAGTGCAACCCTGCCCCACGCTCCGATGACGATGACGCGCTGGCCGTCTTCTTCACCGACCGCGATGACAACATGCGGAACCTGGACCGCTACAACACCAACATCGAGCGGTCTTACTTCCGCGCCGTCGAAACTCTCCGCAAAGTGCAGAACGACCGTTTCCGCGAAGAGCGCCGCAACGCTCCCCCGGCCGAGAAAATTGGCTTCGTTTCGCAGAGCAAGGCAGCAGCCGCCGAATCCTCAAAATCCGACGTCCCGGATATGCCCTACACCGACTATCCCGACGTCCGGGTCATCCACATAGTCCGTCCCGAAGACCGCGACCCTTCATATCACCCCAAAACCGGTCCGCAACAAACCGAGCCGCGAGTGTAAAGGGGCGTCACCCGACCGGTCAATCAAAAAAAGGCGGATATCATCGAAGGGAATGAAGTACAGCCCGTGGTTTCTTTTGACTCTCGGCTGCACGCTGAACGCCCAGACTCCTGTTACTGCGGTAGCCAACACAATTCGCACCGCTGTTGACACACGCCATGCGGCAGAGTCCGTCGAACGGGTCTACTCAACCGATCGCTGGTTCACCTTCCCGGCCTTCGAGAAGACGGCAGCCTATCTCGAGTCCCGCCTCAAACAGGTAGGCCTGGAGAACATCGAGATCGGCGGCGCCACCGCAGACGGGGTGACACAAGCAGGTTTCTGGACCATGCCCCTCGCCTGGGACGCCATTCGTGCGCGTCTTGAACTCACGTCACCGGCGAGCGAGGTCCTGTGCGACTACCGTTCCGTTCCTACGTGCCTGGGAATGTGGAGCGGTTCCACGCCGATAGCCGGAATTGACGCCGAACTCGTCGAGTTCAAATCGACGCCGCGCGAACAACTGAAAGGCAAGTTCGTTCTCACGGAAAAGAACGCGGCGAACCTCAAATACGAGCTGGTGCAAGCCGGCGCTCTCGGAGCCGTGAACGCCTTCACCGAAAACCCCGATCTTCAAGATGACCGTCAATGGGTGAACGCGTGGGGAGATTACGGATGGGGATTCACCAAAACCAGCACGCCCCTGCTTTGCTACTCCATCACGCCGCGGCAGGCCAAACGCCTTCGCGACCTGCTTGCCTCCGGGCAGAAAGTGATGTTGCGCGCTCAGGCGGACACGCGTTTCTACGCAGGACGTTATCCGTGGGTAACGGCTGTGCTGCCAGGCTCCGAACCGGGAGAAGAAGTTCTGACACTCGGGCATACATCCGAGCAGGGAGCGCACGACAACGCGACCGGGGTATCGGCTATGGTCGAGGCCGTAGCCACGTTGAAGCGGTTGATCGAAACTGGAAAACTGCCGCGCCCTCGTCGAAGTATTCGTGTGCTGCTGATGCCTGAACTCTACGGATCGCTCAGCTACATATCGGCCAATCCGGCGCGCATGAAAACGACGGTGGCCGCCATAACGGTCGACACGCCGGCGGCGCCGTACGGCCTTGCCGGAACCGAGTACACGCTTTACATGAACCCGCACGTCGCCAAATCCTGGACAGACGCATTGATCGCGCGTGTCACGGAGGCGTGCCTTCCTGCGGGTCGGCCGTGGCACATCTCCGAGCACATGACCGGAACCGACGCATATCTCGGTGAGCCGTCTGTCGGAGTTCCCGATGTGTGGCTTTACAGCGGCACTGGCGTCACCACACATCACAACAGCGCTGACAAGCCCGACACAGTCGATGAACGTTCGATGCGGGATCTTGTTTCGATCGTCGCGACATATCTGTATGTCAACGCTGCTGCGACAGAGCGCGAGATTCCGTGGCTCGCGGCCATCACAGTGGATCGTGCGTACACCGATATCCAATCGGCTGCGTCGACGGCAATCGCGGCCATCGCTGCGGGCGATACGGCTGCCGGCGCCTTCGGGCTCGATCGTGTCCGGTACTTCTCGGATCGCAGCGAGGAAGCCGTGCTCAGCGTTCTTCGGTTGGCGTCTGCCGCCGGACAGGGCACCGCTCGTAACAAGCTGAACCCGGAACTCCTGCGGATCAGGCGGTTCCGTGACGAGCAGATCGCGCGTCTGCGGGACGCTGGAGCGCAGCCCGCGAAACGAGCCGCAGACCCGCAAGCCTCCTCCATCGTCGTCCGCCGGAAGCGAATCGGGACACTTCCGCTCGACGATCTCCCCAAGAACCAGTGGGGCGGCTATCCTTCCGGAGCATGGGATAAACTCGTCACCGTAGCTCTGTACTGGTGCGACGGCAAACGCAACCTCGCCGAGGTTGCGCACCTGACCGAAATGGAGATGGGCCACCCGGTTAAATTCGACTTTGTCGGATACTTCCGGTTCCTGAAACAGCACGGGTATGTGGACTTCGCGGGTCAATGAAGTTGTGACACAATCACGAAGAAAATGATGACCCCTAACTTGAGCGGACGCAGAGCTTTCCTAGGTTCCTTATTCGCTGGTGTCGCGGCCAGTCAAACCTATGCGCCGAAACAAAGCGATCGGCCGGAGCCGCTTGCCGGTGAGGAGCCCGGCTTCGAGAACATCTTTGATGGCAAAACGTTGAACGGCTGGGAAGGCGATCCCAAATATTGGCGTGTTGCCGACGGGATGATGATCGGGGAAATCACTCCTGAAAGCATTATCAAGAGCAATACATTTATCATCTGGCAAGGTGGGACGCCGGCCGACTTCGAGTTAAAGGTCGACTTTCGCATCACCTCCGGCGGCAACAGCGGAATCAACTACCGCAGCATCGTTGTCGAGGACAAGGTGACGCCGCAAAACAAGTTCGCCATGCGCGGCTACCAATGCGACATCGACGGCCAGAACCGTTACACAGGCAATAACTACGAAGAAAAAGGACGCCTGTTCCTTGCCGTTCGCGGGCAGGTCACGCGGATTACCGGCACGAGTAAACCGATACTTCTGTCCAAGCTTGCAGAGGAAAAGCAAGTTGCCGCCGCGGTCACCAACGATTGGAATTCCGTGCACATCATCGCCAGAGGCAATGTGCTCATGCACAACGTGAACGGCCAACTGATGTGCGTCGTCATCGATGATGATGCCCGTGGCCGCGCGCTGAAAGGTCAGATCGGGGTCCAGGTGCATGTGGGCGGACCGATGAAAGTGGAGTACCGGAACTGGCGGCTGAAGAACCTGTAAGCGCCTGGAGGACTACGCAGATGCTATCCCGAAGACGGTTGTTGTGCGCCGCCGTCGCGGCGCCGTTCGGCGCATGGATGACGCGCTACAAAGCAATGGCCGCGCCCTATGAAGGTGAAGTGAAGATCACCGCCATAAAAGCGATGGCGTTGGATTACACGTTCGACGGCTGTCTCATCAAGATCGAAACCGATGCCGGACTTGCGGGTTACGGCGAGACGGGTACGAACGTGGCAATGGCGCGCACCCACATTGACCATATGTCTCGAGGCGCCGGTCTTCTCGGCAGCGATCCGCTCTCCATCGAGAAACACTTCTTCGGCATGACCTCGATGCAGCATCCATTTCTGCCTGCGATCGGAACCGTCAGCGGCATCGACATCGCACTCTGGGATCTCGCCGGCAAGATCACCGGCAGACCCGTCTACAAACTCCTCGGCGGTCCGTTTCGCGATGGATGTCCTATGTATTCTCATGGCGACTATCTGAAGGACATGCACGATCCTGCCGCCGTAAAGGATTGGGTGCAGCGAGTGAAGGCGCTGCCCGAAGGCTTCCGCGCGTTCAAGATCAATATCGATCAGGCGTTCAAGCTCCAGCGTCCATTTCATCCGACGGTTCAACCTGCGGAACTCAAGCAACTCTATCGCGCCTACGCCAACGTGAAGGAAGCTGCCGGCGATGATCTTGACATCGCTGTTGCATGCCACGGCGAATTCGACGCCCCGAGCGGAATTGCGATTGCCAAGACCATCGAACCGCTGAACCTCTTGTTCCTCGAGGACGTGCTGAACGTTCCGTATTCCGAAGCATGGGCTGCATTGAAGCGCAGCACACGCGTACCCATCATGACCGGCGAAAAGCTGGAACTCGTGCGCGGATTCAAGCCCTTCCTCGATACGCAATCGGTCGATATCATCCACCCGGACGTGTCCTTCGCTGGTGGCCTCACCGGAGTGAAGAAGATCGCGGAATACGCCGCCTTCACTCGAACGCCGGTGGCGCTCCACAATGTCGGCTCCATGATTCGAACTTATGCGTCTGCTCATCTGTCGATGGCGATCCAGAACTTCTACCGGTCGGAAAGCCGCTTGGGCCGCCCCGAAGGGATCTATGAAGGTATGGTTGCCAATGGCCGGCCCGCGGTGAAGAACGGCTTCCTTCACATGCCGAATGCGCCCGGCCTCGGCCTCACTCTCAATGAGGACCACATCAAGAAGCACTTGTTGAAAACCGAGACATACTGGGGCTAGGTGGAATCATGTCTTTCTGCCGGTTATGGGTGATCGCTGCAGTAATCTGCGCTGGCTGTGCCCGCAAGGAAACCGGCCCGCCATATTCGCCCGGGAAGTCCATGTCCAGCATGGAAGTGGCTCCCGGCTATCGTGTCGAACTGGTCGTTTCCGAACCTGACGTCGTTTCGCCGGTGGCGGTTGACATCGATGAGGACGGCCGGATGTACGTCGTGGAAGATCGCGCGTATCCGCTGGACGTGAAGGGCAAGGTCGGACGCGTCAAGCTCCTGGAAGATACGAACGGTGACGGCCGTCCAGACAAAACGACCGTGTTTGCGGACAACCTCGTCATGCCCACGGGTGTGATGCGGTGGCGCAAAGGCATCCTGGTTACTGACCCTCCGGATCTCTGGTACCTCGAGGACACCGACAACGACGGAAAAGCCGACGTTCGCAAGAAGGTGTTAACCGGATTCGCCTTCACGAACCCTCAGCATACGGTGAACGGTCCTATATACGGCCTCGACAACTGGATCTATCTGGCGCACGAGAACCCGGCGACTCCTGTGATTTTCCAAAAAGAGTTCGGAGATCGCGGCTCCGACATCCGGTTCGAAGATCACCCGCAAACAGCCATCAAAGAGCGTGGACGAAGTCTGCGCTTTCGCCCGGACACATTCGAGATCGAAGCGTTATCCGGAAGTTCGCAGTTCGGCCATGCCTTCGACGACTTCGGCAGGCACTTCGTCTTGAACAACACGTATCACTCACGGCATGAGGTGATCGAAGCACGATACATAAAGCGGAATCCTGATCTGCCGGTGGCGAACGTCACCGAGGAGATGTCCGACCATGGCGTCCCTGCCAAGGTGTTCCCGATCGTTGCCAGTACCCGGTTTGAGATGCTGACGAACGTCGGGGAGTTCACGTCAGCCTGTGGTCTGACATTGTGGCGTGGGGGCGCATTCGTAGCCGAGCCCGCTCATAACCTCGTGCATCGCGATATCTACTCTGCTTCCGGCGCGACCTTCAAAGCCAGTCGCGACCGGGATGGAGTCGAATTCCTGGCTTCGCGCGATCCGTGGTTCCGTCCTGTGAACTTCTACGCCGCGCCCGATGACTCGTTGTACATGCTGGACTTTTATCGCCTCGTCATCGAACATCCGGAGTGGATGTCCACGGAGGCGTTCAAAGCGACGCGAGATCTCACCGCCGGCATCGATCGCGGGCGCATCTACCGAATCACACAAGGCAATACGCCGCCTGCGAAGCCGGTTCGACTGAGCGGCGCATCATCCGCAGAATTGGTGCAGTATCTGGCAAACGAAAACCCGTGGTGGAGACGAACGGCTCAACGCCTTTTGGTTGACCGCAAATCCGCCGACGCTGTCCCGCTCTTGTCGTCGATGGCAGCATCCCATGCTTCGCCGGTTGCCCGCGTACATGCGTTATGGACGCTGCAAGGTTTGGGCAAGCTGGATCCGGCTGCTATAGAAGCGGCACTCGGAGACAAGTCGGCCGGTGTGCGGGAAAACGCCATCAAGTTGGCCGAGCCGCTGCTGGAGAAAGCGCCCAACCTCATAACCCGGCTTCTCGCGATGCAAACTGATCCGGACGCGAGGGTTCGCTTTCAGTTGCTTTGTACCCTGGGCTTCGTACACACCCCCGCTGCCAGGCGAGTGCGTGACCAAGTCCTCACCGCCGACATCGGCGACCGCTGGGTGCAGATTGCCGCGCTGAGCGCCTCGCCCGAAGAAGCCACTCGTCTCCTTCCTGTCGCGACTCGTGCAGGAGCCCCGCCCACTTTTGTGCGTCAGGTCGCCGCCGTCATTGGAGCGCGACATCGTCCGGCTGAGGTCCGGATGTTGCTTGCGTCGGCAAATGCCCCTGCGCTCGATGGTCTCGCCGAAGGCATACGCGGCAAAGGCGTCCAACTCGCCCCCGCTCAGAAGCAGGAACTCATCCGGTTCTTTGAACAACACGATCCTGCGGTTCGGCGTGCTGCCCTTCACGTACTGGAAACCGTAGGCGTCGACGCCACCCCGATCGCTACCGCGACTGCGCGTCGTGCCGAGGGCGTCGCTTTGAATCAGTCGGCCGACGCGGAAAGTCGCGCAGACTCCATTGCGTTCCTCGCGCTCGTCGATCCCGCTCAGCGAAGACGCGTGTTCGAGCAGTTGCTGACCGCTGCGGAACCTGAAGCCGTTCAGATCGCCGCGGCCCGCGCAATGGGCCGGATCCCGGGCGAGGAGACCGGCCGCTACCTTTTGAAAGGCTGGCGAGCCTACACGTCCAATGTGCGAATGGAGGCCGCGGACGCGCTCTATCGCGATCCGAACCGAATCCCGATGGTCGTCGCCGCTCTAAAAAACGGCGGGATTCAGCCTTGGACGCTTGCGTTCCGCCACAAGCGTCAACTCGTGATGCACCGGGACCCGGCGATTCGAGACGCAGTGCGCCCGATCCTGGAAAGCAGTCAGGGCGAACGAGCGAAGATCGTAGCTCAATACCAGAAAGCTCTGGACCAACCCGGAGACAGCGGTCGCGGCAAGCTCATATTTGAAAACATTTGTGCGAAATGCCACAAGCTCGATGGCAAAGGCTCCGACGTTGGTCCGGATCTCGGAACCGTTCGTCACCAGACCAAGCAGGTGTTACTCACGGCCATCCTCGATCCGAGCCAATCGATCTCGCAGGGCTTTGAAGCCTATGTCATGGAGCTCAATTCCGGCGCAACAGTCGACGGCGTCCTCGGGCCGCAAACCGCGACGACGATCGCGCTGAAGCACGAGGAAGGGAAGCAGGACATCATTCAGCGCAAAGACATCAAAAGCATGTATGCGACAAACTTGTCCGCCATGCCTGCCGACCTGGAAAAGCAGATCAACGTCCAACAAATGTCGGACCTTCTGGAGTTTATAAAGTCCGGAGGAACGCGATGAGGGCTCTTCGATCTTGGGGGGAGAGCTTGAGCCCGAACTCGTGGCCTTTGACGGAGCGGTTCTGTCCATCGGGTCCGGCGTATCCGGTCGGAACGTAATCCTGTCGAAGACGTGCGGGATCGAACCAGTCCTCAAGCGTTGCAACCGAGCCATTGTGTTCGAGGGGCCCTCGGTACCACACGCCTTTCAGGGAAGGTACCTTGTAATACCCGGTTCCTTTTCTCGTTTGCAGCGCATAGCGGGGATCGGTGCCGACGCGCTGATCGAGAATGTCGAAATGGGTGCGATGATCCGCCGGGGGCGTGAATCCATCCACCGGGGCCAGCTTGTTGTTCGTGTAGAGTGGCGGCGTGTGGCATCCTCCGCACCCTTCGCGCTCGAAGATCTTCTTGCCTTTGGCCGCGCCGTCATCGAATCGATTCGGGTTCGGCGGCGGCTCGAGCGAGTAGATGTATTGCGCCAGCGCGTATAACTGCTCGTCGCTATACCGTGTCCCTTTTGGCGATTGCGGCGCAGGTTCTGATTCGCCATACCGCGCGAGGCCGATCGTATCTTGAACCAGGGTCGAATACCGCATCAAATCGGCGATGCCCCGGTGTTGCACTAATCCCGTGTGATCCAGAAACCGCCGATCCTTGACTCCGATGATGTCGGGGATCTGGGGTGGAAAAATCATGCTGGTGTGGCTGCGTGCCGTTACACCGGGCGGGATAGCTTCCCCTGCTGCGATCAATTCGTCCAGTGACATGGTCTGCGCGCGCCGGTTCGGATCGTCCTCGAGTCCGGGTACTTCGAATTGCCGGGCGAAACCACGGGCTCGCTTGAGGACCTCCTCCGCACCTCCGGCCTTTGCCGCCTCACGGAGCATCGTTGCGCCCTGCCGGTCTCCGGGGTTGTTACCTTGTGCTCCCGGGACCACTGTGCCGTCCGGCATCACGCGTATATGGCAGGTGTTGCAGCCCATGGATCCGAGTTCCACCTGGCCCTTGCGGCGAATGACCCACCGGGCGAATGGAATTGTGCCGTCCTTCGCGACCGGCATTCCGGTCTTCTCGAAGAACTCGGGGTTGCGTACGTCCTGCGCACTGAAGAACACCGGACCGTAGGAGATCGCCGCATTGAAGACGACCTCTCCGGCTTTGATCCAGTCCTGCGGCGATTTTAGACTCGCGGCGTCGAAAGCGATCTGCGGCTCCTGCTTGTTGAGCCAGTCCATGTATCCCGCCGGTGCTCGATTCGGGTGGTACACGGGGTAGCTCCGATAGATTGTCCGCACCGGCAGTTGGTAGTAATCCTTCTCGGAGATGTGAATCGGCGAGATGTTCGGCTTCGCGAGCGGGACTTCAAGCACGGAGACAGCCGAGTCCGTCCATGTACGCGGAACTTCCGAATGAATTGCGGTTGCGGCGAGCAGAAGCGTGAAGATTCTCACAAAGACCACACGTCGCAGTTTACATTAGGCCAATGGACTTTTGGCGCCCATGGATCTTTCTGGCAGCGGTACTGCTTGCGATCATCCTCGTTCCGTTCTTCCTGTTTGAGGACGGAATGAATACTTGGATTGCGAGGCGGCTGCAAGCGGGAACTCCACCTGTTATCACAGTCGCCATGATTGTATGCCTCCTCGCGCTTGATGTGTTCTTGCCCGTTCCGTCGAGCATCGTGAGCACGGCGGCTGGAGCGTTGCTCGGTTTCACGGCGGGCATGACGGCCTCGACCACGGGAATGACGCTCGGCTGTGTACTGGGATATTTGTGCGGCCGAAGATTCGGATTGCCGATTGTACTGCGATTCGTGGGCGAGCGCGATCTGAATGAGTTGTCCGCTCAGTTTTGCCGGGGCGCCGAATGGGCTCTTGCGACCGCTCGTCCCGTTCCGGTCTTGGCCGAAGCGTCGGCGCTTGTCGCGGGACTCTTTGCTGTGCCCTTTTGGAAGTACATGGTGATTACGAGTTTGGCGAATGCGGGGATCTCGGCAGTGTATTGCGCGGTCGGCGCCAACGCGCTCAATTCCGGGTCGTTTCTGTACGCGTTCTTAGGAGCGATCGCTTTGCCCGGTGTCGCGATGCTTCTCAGCCGCATCCTCCCAATGAATTATCGGCGTCGATAGACCCAATAGGCGAATCCGGCCAATATACACAAGGGCGGAATGCCCAAAAAAAGTATGCCTTCGTTCAGGATTCGTGCGCGCTCTATCTGCTGTGCGGCCGAAGTCCGGAAGCACATGACGCACTGCGCGAGTAGGGGAACTATCAAGGCCATAGATAGAAGAGCGCGAGCAGCAGGATCCAGAGCGCATTCAGGAAATGCCAATACAGAGCCGTCGTCGAGAGCCGCAAGCTGCGGAAGCTTCGGAGGAGAGCGACGATGCCTCCAACCGTGTACAAAGAGAACGCGCCGTCAAGCACGAAATAAAATCCCACGGCCGGCGAGTTTCCATGAACGATCTGCCGCCACGCATAAGCGTGCACCAGGTAAAAGAAAAGGAGTGCGAACGCCACCGCGCCGATCAACATAGGACGGCTCGCTTTTCTGCGCGCAGCCTCAACGAGAGTGCTGACGGTCATGCCGGGCAGAACGCTGAAGTACACCGGAGCGGGTAGGCTGAGCAGGACCCAGTCGTCAGAGATGCCTCGCCGGACAATATAGGCGCTGGCCACGGCTGCAAAAAACATTGTGGTCCCGGCAAGCGCTGCCACCATTCCCGTTGTTGCGGCTCGATCAGTTTGTTCGAACCGGCTGCTGTTCATTCAGTTCCTCCCACTCGAGTGTTTCTGCCGACCATGGGTTTGCCGGAGCAGCAACGCCGCGCCGCATGCTCCAGAAGAGATTGAGAATGAATATCACTTGAGCAGCCGCCGTGAAGTACGCTGCCCACGTCATGAACCGGTGAGTGGTTAAAAGAGGCGTCAGGAATTCGAAGTTGGTGAAGTCGGGGTAGCGCCTCGGGTTGCCTGCGATTCCAGCCATGTGCATCGGCAGGAAAAGGCTGTAAACGCCTATGAACGTTGCGGCGAAGTGCAGCTTTCCGAGAGTCTCATTCAGCATGCGTCCGAACATCAACGGGAACCAGTAGAATGTTGCTGCAAACATCCCGAACACGGCAGCGACGCCCATGATGAGATGAAAGTGCGCGACGACGAAATATGTGTCGTGAAGGTAAAGGTCGAGAACGGGCTGCCCCAAAAAGATTCCGCTCAATCCTCCCGTGACAAAGATCGAAACGAATCCCAGCGAGAACAACATTGCCGTCGTGAACTCGATGCGACCCTTCCACAGCGTTCCAAGCCAGTTGAATGTCTTGATCGCTGACGGCACACCTATCGTCATCGTAAGCACGGAGAATGCAATCGAAGAGTAAGGGCTCATGCCGCTGGTAAACATATGATGTCCCCAAACGAGCATGCCCAGAAAGCCGATGGCGAACGTCGCCACGATCATCATCGAGCGGCCAAAGATGGCCTTTCGCGAGAACGTAGAAATCACTTCGGACACGAGCCCCATCCCCGGCAGAATCGCGATGTACACCTCGGGGTGACCAAAGAACCAGAACAGATGCTGCCACAACAACGGTGATCCGCCGTTATGCGGAACCGGCTGCTCGTTGACAACCAACCCACCCGGTACAAAGAAGTTGGTCCCGGCAGTGCGGTCAAGCAACAGCAGAATGCCGCCCGCCAGTAACACCGGGAATCCGAGGAGGCTGAGGATCGCCGTCACAAGCCAGTTCCAGCAGGTCAACGGGATTTGCATGAGCCTCAAACCCGCGCGCCGCTGTTCGAGGACTGTTGCGATGAAATTGATCGCGCTGAGCGTCGATGCCACACAGAACACGGCCAGACTTACGATCCAAAGCGTCTGCCCGCCTCCTTGTCCCGGTCCGGCGACGGCGCCGACAGCGCTGAGCGGTGGATACGCGGTCCATCCCGATAACGGAGCGCCGCCGGGTACGAAAAATGCGGCCAGCAGGATCAGGAACGAAGCAGCGGTCAACCAGAACGAAAGGCTGCCGAGTAGAGGGAACGCCATTCGCTGCGCGCCAATCTGCATCGGCAGGATGTAATGTCCGAATGCGTTCTGCGGGGCTACGGAGAGAACGAAGAAGACCATGAGCGTGCCGTGCATGGTCATCAGCGATAGATACAGTTCCGGCGTCATCACTCCGCCCTGGAGGAATGGAAGCTTCGCGCCAGGGTTCACCAGGTGCATCCGCATGAGCACGGAAAGCGTGACGCCGATCAGTGCAGCTATCAGGGAAAGCCAGAAGTACTGAAGGCCAACTACCTTGTGGTTTGTCGTGAAGAGATAGCGGCGCACCTAACGGATTTGCTCCCGTTTCCATGCCTCGAACTCCGCCGGGGGCATGACGATGATTGTGGTTCGCATCTGATGGTGTCCCAGGCCGCATAACTCGGCGCAAGGAACTTCGTATGTTCCCGGAACGTCGGCGATGAAGTGCAAAGGGATCCGCATCCCCGGCACCAGATCCTGCTTGATCCGCAGTTCCCGGACAAAGAAGCTATGGATGACGTCCAGTGATCTCAGCGTGACGTTGACCGGCTTGCCGGCGGGAACGCGAAGGGTCGCGCTGACGATATCGTCGCGTGACGCCGGATCGGCATCATCGAGTCCGAACGGATTTCCCGAAGCTTCATTGATGAGGCTGATGTCTGTTCGTCCGAAGCGCCTGTCGGCTCCCGGATAGCGGAAGTTCCACGCGAACTGGCGGGCGAGTACTTCTACGGGTTCAGCATCCCGCGGCGCTTCCGTGAACTGGACGCCCGCCCATGTCTTTGCTCCCATGAGCAGCAGCCCGAGGAATAGGACCGTCGTGGCCGTCAGCCAGAACAGTTCGAGGCGCTTGCCGTCGGATGGCACGGCTGCCTCATCGCTTCGGGCCGAGGCACGGTATTTCCACACGATCGCGACGAGCGCGAATTGCGCCATGATAAAAATAAGGGCGGTGACCGTGAACGTGCGTATGAACTGCGCGTCGTGCGCGATCGCATG
Organism: Bryobacteraceae bacterium; assembly: GCA_963825845.1. Taxonomy (GTDB): domain Bacteria; phylum Acidobacteriota; class Terriglobia; order Bryobacterales; family Bryobacteraceae; genus DASQDN01. The sequence goes on from CAWGVL010000077.1 coordinate 40,298, forward strand.
GCGTGAGATTGGGGGCGGAAGCCACCATGCGTCAATCATAGGTCCTATCTAGTATCACAATATTCCGGAGGATCGAGTTGCGAAAAACTGTTGTTGCCATGAGCCTGCTCGGTTTGCTGATGATGAGCGGCTGCGGCGGCTCGAGCGAGAAGGCGGGGAAACCGCCTGAAACTACCGCCGGTGGAGCGCCCGGCTTGACGCCCGATGCGGCAAACGGCGCGACCGTATCCGGAAAGATCAACTTCACGGGCCCGAAGCCGGTGCTTCGGGAGATCGATATGTCCGCCAATCCCGCTTGCCAAAAGATTCACCCCAAGCCTGTTCCTTCGGAAGAAGTGATCGTGAACAGCGACGGCACGCTAGCCAATGTTTTCGTTTGGGTGAAGTCCGGTGTACCCGAAGGGAAGTGGGCCGCTCCATCTACACCTGCGGTTGTCGATCAGCAGGGCTGCATCTATACGCCGCACGTTTCCGGGGTTGTCGTGGGACAGCCAGTCGAGTTTCGCAACAGCGATGACACCAACCACAACATTCATCCGCTGCCGCGCCAGAACCAGGAATGGAATGAATCGCAGCCGCCCAAGGGTGACCCGAAGACCAAGACCTTCGATCAGGAAGAAGTAATGGTGCCGGTGAAGTGCAATATCCATCCGTGGATGCGCGCCTATATCGGCGTGGTCCGACATCCGTTTTTCGCGGTTACGAGCTCGGATGGCACTTTCAAGATCTCCGGCTTGCCGCCGGGGAAGTACACGGTGGAGGCTTGGCATGAGCGATTCGGCCGCCAGGAGGCCGAGGTCACGGTAGCGGCGAAGGACAGCAAGTCAGTCGACTTTAGTTTCGCTGCCAAGAAGTGAACGGATTGTCGACACGGTGCTTGTGAGTTTCTCGATCTCGGTCGGCGTGAACTCCCGCTCGTCCTGAAACGCGATTCCGACTACCGACAAGACGTTACCGGTTGAGTCTTGTACCGGAATCGCGATAGCTGCCTGGGCGTTGACAGCCTTTGCGCCGGGCTTCACGGCGCCAGTCCGGTCTTCCTGCAGATTGCACGTCTGTATCGGCTCTCGCCGCTGAAGCGCGAGACCCGCCATTCCTTTCCCGTTGGGTACCCATTGCACGATCTGCTGGACGGGCGGAGGAATGTTCACGGCCGCCGCGAGTCTGAGGCCATCATTTTCGTGGATGTGTACCGTTCCGGATGTTGCATTGACTTCAGAGAGAATCTGCTGGAGCCAAGTTTCCAACTGCTGGTTGTCGCTCACGCTTCGATCATAGCTTCAGAGCGATTCCTGAAGAAAGTCGTAGGACTGCGTTCGAATGTCAGGTGGGAAATCGTGACCGCATTCCGGGTGCAGCGCTCGCAGCCGGCGGGGCGCATGGAACACTTCCGCGTAGACGGGCTGAGCCGCTTTGACGCAATCCTGGACGCCGGACACATCGAAATTCGAATCGCCGGTTGGCGCGTTGATGAAGACAAATCGGGGCGCGAGGGATTGGAGAATCGCGGGAAAATCGAATGGCATCTTTGTTGGCGATTTCTCGTAGACTGTTGCGATACGCGGCATGTAACCGGCGTGGCTCCAGCCGGTGAGATCGCCGCCGTAATACCTGGCGAAAGCGGTGAAACCGCAACTGGTGACGACCGCTGCAATACGAGGATCGAACATCGCCACAAACAGCGCATTGTGTCCGCCAAGCGAGTGGCCAATTACAGCGATCCGCCGCTTGTCAACTTCAGGCATCGACACAAGAAGGTCGATTGCGCGGCGATGGTTGCGAATGCCTTTCATCGTCGCGCTTACGTAACCCATTTTGTAGGGATCGATCTTGTAGTCGCCGAATCGCGGGTAGTCGGGCGCGAGTGTGACGAAGCCGCGTTCCGCCAGTTCCAGGGCGTAATGCAGATTCGGCTTACCGCCCAATCCGGCAGGTTCGTCTTTGCCGATGTTCACTGTCTGGTGCAAACACAAAGCAGCGCGACCGCGACCATGCCGATCCTTCGGCACAAAGAGGTAGGCAGGAACGAAGTCGCCGTCGCCGGATGCGAACGCGATCTTTCTCCGAGTGAATCGCGGGAAGACGGCCTCATCCAGAAGTTTCACCTCGGGCCTCTCCGCCGGCGTGTCCGGAAGAGGTCCCATAACGTCGCGCATTCCTGCGAGCGTTTGCTCGCGGACCGCGCTCCATTCGGTCTTGCTTCGAACGGCTGCTCGTATCGATGGCAGAGCCGACAACCCGAGAAGGACCACATCACGGCGAGTGTGCAGCGGCATCCGACCATTACAGACGAAGCGCTGTGACGGCGCAAGCAGTGTAGAGTGATTCTTTAAGGATCCAGCGATGAGACTCAATGCAGGGCGGATAGGACGGCGTGAGTGGTTGCAGTCGATGGTGGCGGCTCCGGCGCTGATCGGCTTGACTGCGCGCGGTCAGAATGCGTCGACGTGGAAAGCCGGCATCGCGAAAGCGGATATCACGCCGACCGAGCCGATCTGGCTGGCGGGATATGGCGCACGCACCCGTCCTTCCGAAGGTGTTCTGCAGAAGATCTACCTGAAATGCGTTGCGCTGCAGTCGGCAGATGGCGCGCCGTCAGCGTGGGTGACGTCGGACTTGTTGGGTTTCCCCCGAGATGTATCGGAGGCGATCGTGGCCGAATGCGCGGCAAAGCACAAACTTCCGCGCGAGCGGTTGATCCTGAATGCATCGCATACCCACAGTGCTCCGGTCGTCGGGCGTATGCTGCGGCCTGCGTACCCCGCGTTTACGAAGCAGCAGGAAGATGCGATCTCCCGCTACACGGACGATCTCGTGAAAAAAGTGGTGGCCACGATCGGAGAATCGCTTGCCGACCTGCAGCCTGCCGATGTGTCGTTTGGGCAGGGATTGGCCGGATTCGGAGTGAACCGGCGACGCGTGAGACTCCGCAATCTGCCCGGGCCTGTCGATCACGATGTTCCGGTGCTCAGTGTACGCCAGCCTTCAGGAAAGCTCCGCGCGATTCTCTTCGGGTACGCGTGCCACAACACATCGCTGGGGGATTACCGGGTGAGCGGAGACTGGGCCGGCTTCGCGCAGCATGAGTTGGAGCAGCGATTCCCTGGAGCGCTTGCGTGTTTCGTACAAGGCTGCGGCGCCGACATCAATCCGATTCCGCGCTACCAGGGGAACGATCCGGTGTTGTCCTCGTATACGGTCGAGCTTCCCCGGATGTACGGATCTATCCTTGGCGCAGCCGTAGCGATCGCTCTGGACAGCGGCATGCAGCGTGTCTCGGGACCTTTGAGCGCAGCATTACGGACTGTGGATCTTCCGTTCCACCACATCCCTACACGCGAGGAATTCGAAACCCGTTTGAAAGACAAGAGCGATGCGAACGTGTACCGCCGGCGTCACGCCGAGCAGATGCTTTCGCAACTGGATCGCGGTGGTAAGCTGCCGGATCGCTATCCGTACCCGGTGCAGGTCTGGAGATTCGGCAAGGACATGGCGTTGATTTCGCTGGGCGGTGAAGTTGTGGTTGATTACGCGCTTCGACTAAAAGCGCAGCACGGCTGGAATAACACCTGGGTTTCCGGCTATTGCAACGACGTGTTCGCATACATTCCATCGAGACGAGTTCTGCTCGAAGGCGGCTACGAAGGCGCTGACGCCATGATCGTGTACGGCCAGCCTGCGCCGTTCGGCTCCGCTGTGGAGGAACTCATCATCGAGCAGGTAAGCGATCTGATGAACGAGACGCGGCAGACCTAGTTATTCGGGAAGGATCGCGACAGCTTCGATCTCCAGGAGCATGCCTTCCCCTAAGCCGGCCTGAACGAGCGTCGCCGCCGGCGGCGCATCCATGTTCAGATAGTTGGCGCGTATTTTGCGTAACTCCGCGGTATTCGATAGATCTTTCACGAAGTAGTTGATCTTCACGACGTCTTTGAAGGTCGCCCCTGCCATCGCGAGGCATCGCTTCAGATCTTCGAAGGTATTGGTTGCCTGCGTGGCGAAGTCGGCGGGCAGTTTGCCGTCTTTGGCGGCTCCGCCTCGGCCGGAGATGAAAATCATCTTGCCGGAGGCCGATGTGACCACGTGCGTATAGCCGGGCGGCTTTTTGCCGTCCACGTTCAGAAACTGCTTTTTGGCGCTTTTTTGCGATTGTGTCAGGCCAATCGCTCCGATCAGCAAGGTAATCGCGATACAACTCGTTATGCTCGCCCTCATGTGGGGCAAGCATATCACCACGTTCCGAGGATGCCGTTCGTTTAGCATATAAGGCAAGCTCGATGGTCCCCAAGATTCTTTTGATCCTTTGCCTGGCGCTGGCGACAGCGTGTTCCAAGAAAAGCCCTGAAGAACGCGCTCTTACCGCGGCGGATTCGCTGAAGACCATGCGGCTCAGCGATGACTTTCACGTGGAATTGTTCGCCGCTGAACCGGACGTGATGAGTCCGGTGGAGATGGCGTTCGATGAGAACGGCAATATCTATGTGGCGGAGATGATGGACTATCCGGAGGATCCACCGGCGGGAAAGCCGGCTCGTTCTCGCATTCGTCTGCTTCAGGATACGGACGGGGACGGCAAAGTGGATCGGACCACGATCTTTGCGGATCAGGTGCTGGCGGTCAGCGGATTCATGCCGTGGAAAGGCGGCTTGATCGTTACCCATGCGCCCGACATTCTGTTCATGAAAGATGAGAACGGCGACGGAAAGGCGGATACGAAGAAGGTTCTGTATACCGGATTTCCCAAGGTGAATCACGAGGCACGCATCACTAATCCTCGCCTGGGCCCGGATAATTGGATTTATTGTTCGAATGCGGGGTCGAATGGAAGAATTACATCACCCGACCATCCGGAGATGCCGCCGGTATTGGTGCGTGGAACCGACTTCCGCTTCGATCCGATCAGCGGGAAGGCGGAGGCCGCGTCGGGTCCGGCGCAGTTCGGATCAACCATCGATGACTTCGGCAATCGGTTTATTTCGCAGAACACCACTCATATCCGGCATGTCGTGATGCCCATGCAGTATCTGGCGCGCGCTCCTTTGCTGGAAGTTCGTGAGGTGGCGCAGGACATCTCCGACCATGGGCGGCCTTCGGCTCCGATGTATCCGCTCACAGGACCGCAGGAATGGCGCAAGCAGCGTACGGCGCTTCGTCAGCAGCGCTATAACGAGAACAACCTGAACCGGACCGAGCAACTCAGCGGATGGTTTACCGCGGCATCGGGCGGGACGATCTACGACGGCGACGCCTTCCCGCAGGAGTACGTCGGGAACGTGTTCACAGGCGACGTGAGTGGGAACCTGATTCATCGCGACCTCCTACGGCGCGACGGAGCCACGTTTCTGGCCGCACGCGCCAAGCCCGAAGTTGAATTCTTGGCATCGACCGACGTGTGGTTCCGGCCGTGCAATTTCACCAACGCTCCCGATGGAAATTTGTATGTGACGGATATTTATCGCCAGGTGATCGAGACACCGGAGTCGATCCCCGAGGAGATCCGGAAGAAGATCGATTTTTATAAGGGCGACACGATGGGGCGCATTTATCGAATCGTGCCCAACAAGCCGAGGCGAACGGGCAATCTGAAGCCTGATCTGGGGAAGTTGAGTTCCGTTGAACTCGTGAAACATCTGGCGAATCCGAACGGATGGCACCGCGCGACGGCGCACCGGCTTTTGCTCGAGCGTCAGGACCGGTCGACTGTGCCTGCGTTGAAGAGCTTGGCGCAGTCGGGATCTCCTGAAGCTCGGGTGCGGTCGCTGTGGTTGTTGAACTCACTCGGGGCGCTGGAAGCTAGCGAAGTAGAGCTCGCTTTGAAGGATTCGGATGGACGAATCCGTGAGCAGGCGTTGCGCCTGGCCGAGCCCCTGCTCGGCAAGTCAAAGGGTGTCGCGAACGCGGCTTTAGGCATGGTCGCCGACAGCGATCCGCGAGTTCAATTTCAGGCTTCCCTCACGCTCGGCGAACTGAAGGATGCGCGGAGCCTCGGCGCTTTAGCGACGTTGGCGCATCAGCGCTCAGCCGACCCGTGGTTTCGGTTGGCGATTCTGAGTTCGTCGGCTGATGCCGCTTCGCCGTTCCTGCACGCCTTGCTAGCCAAGGGCGAATCGTGGACGGACCAGCAACTGCTGGTCGAATTATCTGCGTTGATCGGAGCACGACAGAATGCCGGTGAGTTGTCGCAATGGTTTGCGCGCGTGCCAAAGCTCAGCGCGCCCGATAAGTATCTGGACGGCCTCACGCGCGGATTGCGGCTTTCGAAGGCTCGAAATCTGAAGGTGGCGGGGGCGGAGCAGGCGCTGACACGACTGCTCGCGTCGGGGAACGATTCAGTGCAGCGCGCGGCGTGGGAGACAGCGCGTCACTTCGAACTCGCGTCGCTGGTGCAGAAGGCCAGCAAAGAGGCGGCCACGGCGGAGTTGCCCGTTGAAAAGCGCGTGGTTGCCGTGCGCGCGCTGAGAGGCGGCCGGTTCGAGGCGGTGGCTCCGGTGCTGGAGAAGGTACTTTCAACTCATCCACCGGCGGAAGTGGAAGCGGCGGCAGTGGACTCGCTGGCTGCGTTCGATGAGCCCGCTGCCGGATCGATGATTCTCAATAACTGGCGTTCCTACAGCCCCGAAGCTCGGAAGCATGCGGTGGCTGCGATGCTGGCGCAGAAGAATCGTGTTCCTCTTCTGCTTACGGCGATTGAACGAGGGCAAATAGAGCGCTCGGCCGTGGATGCCAGTGCTCGCGGGCACTTGTATGAGAGCCAGGATGCCGGGATTGCGAAGAAGGCCCGGCAACTTCTCGAGAGTACGAACAGCAGTCGAGATGCCGTTATCGCGAGTTATCGCGCGGCGCTTGATCTGAAGGGGGATGTCGGGCGTGGAAAAAAGTCGTTTGAGGACAACTGCGCCAAGTGCCATATGCCTCGGCGGCAGGGCGGGCGAGTGGGCCCGGACTTGTCGGGGATCAACAACAAGACGAAAGAAGAACTACTGACTTCGATCCTCAACCCGAGTTATGCCATTGAGCCCAGGTTCGTCAACTACGTCGTGACGACGACTGATGGCCGGATGTTCGATGGAGTGATCGCGAACGAGACTCCGGGCGCGATCACGCTACGGGGCGGATCGGAAGAAGGAGACGAGACGATCCTGCGCAAGAACATCGCGGAGATACGCGCGTCATCGGTGTCGTTGATGCCGGAGGACCTGGAGCAGTCAATCGATAAGCAGGCGTTAGCGGATATCATCGCCTACCTGCGCGGCGGTTTATAGTCCGCTCGAGCTTGCGGCCATTGTCTTCGGTCTTGTCTTTTCCGCCTGGAGAAACGCCAGCAGGTCGGTCAGTTCGGATTTCGAAAGCTGCTCGTCGAATCCTTCGGGCATGAGTGATACCGTGGATGGGGTTACCGATTTGACGATGCTGCGCGGGATTCGTACTTCACCGTCGGGTCCGGTGATGAGGACGACTGCCTCTTTCGACTGCGACTTGATGACGCCGGATAAGCGCTCGGTTTCGGTGTCGACGTTGAAGACTTCGTGGCCGGGAACGAAGCTCGCGCTCGGGAATACGATTGCCTCGAGCAGGTCGTGTCCGGAGCGGATTGCGCCGATTCCTGTGAGATCAGGGCCGACTTTGCGGCCTTCCGTGCCGATGGTGTGGCAACTGGAGCAGGCCACCTTTTCGCCGAAGAAGAGTCGTCGTCCGCGGCCGACGTCGCCGCCTGCGGTTAACAGCGGTTCCAGTTTTTCGAGACGGGCAATGCGTTCCTGTTGTGCTTTCTTGAGGTGATCGAACAGCGGTTTCGATGATTCTTGCACGCTCGGTCCGTAGCCCGCGAGAAGCGCTTTCAGACGATCCTCGCCGAGAGTACTCAGGGCGGAGGAAGATTTCTGAAGGACGGCTATCAGGGCTTTGCCGACTTCCTCGTCCTTCGAGGTTCGGAAGCAGTCGAGGATCGTGGACAGCGTGAGCGGGTCGGCTTTCGGCAGATGCTCGCGTGCGATCTGGAGGAGCTGCTGCCGGTCGGGTGTGGATCGGCCGATGATGCGTGCGGCCGTTTGACGCATGACCGCGTCGGATTGTGGCGATAACCGGGATGTCAGAAAGGCGTACTGGTCGGAAGTGAGGTTCGACCGCCGAGCGACGAGGATATCGAGCACGGTCACGCGCAGTTGGTCGGGCGTTTTCGGATCGGCGGCGATGGCTTGCAACTGCTCATTAAAGCCGGGTATGGCGCGCGACCGGATCAACTCCACAGTTCGCGTGCGAACGTTCGCGCGGGGGCTATCGATAAGCTTTGAGAGCGCGCTCGTCCAGGACGCAGGCAGTTCCTTCAGCCTGATGCCTTCGATCGTGTCGAGCATGAAGATGACTTGTTTCTCGCCGAGGGCGCTATCTGCAAGAGTTTTCGCGACAAACTCCTGGGCGGATTTGTTTTCGCTGAACGCGACCAGCGCATCGCGAACGCTCTCGAGTTCTTCCGGGGGCGTTGAAGGATCGCGGAGGCGTTCGCCCAGGTATGCGAGGACCACTTCGGCCCAGTCGGGGTGACGGGAGGCGACCCAAAGCGCGGCGGAGCGGAGTTCCTTGTCGGGAGTTCTCAACAGCGGCGCGATCTGCTCGCGCCGCAGTGGAGAGGAGTCCAACTGATCCATCGCGATGAGCGCGGCTTTGCGGACTTTGGGATTCGCGCTGGTTAGTTCTTTCTGCAACGCCGCGGGCTGGTTCAGCGTGATCAGGGAGAAAATCGTTGAGTGTTCGACGAAGCGGTCTTCTGGATTGGCGGCTGCGGCGACTAATGCAGGCAGGGCGCGCGCGTCTCCGATCTGGCCGAGCGCTGCGATCGCTTGCCGGCGGGCCGCCGGGTGATCGGCCTTCGCTATTTCTGTGAGTCGCGGGACTGCTTCCGAATCGTGGCTCATGCCGGCGCATCGGGCAGCGGCTATGCGGGCGCTGAAGCTGGAATCGTTGAGGGCTGCACGAACTGCGGCGCGGGCTTCTGGTGTGTTGATGCGATATAGCGCAAAGACGGCGGCTGTGCGCGCCTCGTCGTGTTTTGACGAACCGCGCAACGACGCCAGCGCGGGGACGGCGGCTGCGCCTGCTTGCACCAGGAACTCGATTGCGCGATCGCGTACGGCCGGCCTGGTGTCTTCTATGAGTTTGGCAACATCGGCGATCGGTGAAGACGCGAGATCGAGCTTGCTGCCGCGAGGATCCTCTACTCGGGGCGCATCCGATTTTCGGATGCGGTAGATGGCGCCTTTGATCTCGGGTTTGGCTACACGCGAGATGGGACATCCGTGAATGAACCACGCGCCAGTATCGAGCACGAGAAGGCTTCCATCGGCGTCTTCGAGGACGTCTGTCGGATGGAAGTCGGGATCTGATGAGGTGAGGAAGTCCGAGTCGTCGGTGCGGAAGGTGGCGCCTTCGCGATGTACGACGTGACGCTGCACGCGGTGCGGATTGAACTGCGCTGTGAAGAGATTGCTTTGGTACTCGTGGCCGAAGATATCGCTGCGATAGCGGGCAAGTCCCGACGGCGCGATGCGAGCGAACTTGGTCATGACGGGCATCAGATCGCCAGTTCGTTTGAACTCGCCCATCACCTGCGGGTACGTCTTCGGATACACTCCGCCTTCGACGAAGTGGAGCAGCGCGTCCCGCTCGCCGTTCTCGGGATCTTTGAAGTACGTCATCGTGCCAATGGTTTCGCCGGAACGGGGTGAACGCGACTTCGACGGGGTTGTCGAATCCGCCTCCAGCGAGCCATTCGAGGCCTGTGCCGTCCGGCCGCACGCGCCAGATGCGAGAGCCGAGTCCTTTGTAGTGCCGGCCGTCTTTGGTGTTGATGTCGAAGCCGTGGCGGCCATCGGTGAGATAGAGCCAGCCGTCAGGACCGAAGATCGGGCCATGCAGGCTGGCGGCATTGGCGGACATCTTCCATCCGGTGACGATGACTTCTCTGGTGTCGGCCACGCCATCGCCATTCGTGTCCTCGAAGCGAAGCAGATCCGGCGGCGATGCGACGTAAAGGCTGTTTCGATACCAGACGGCGCCCGCGGGCAGTGTTAGCTTCTCGGCGAAAACTTTGCTCTGATCGAACACTCCATCCCCGTCACGATCTTCGAGCAGGCGGATCTTGTAATCCGGATTGGCCGCCATCTGCGCGTTGTTCAGAGTGTTTCCGGAAGATTCGCAGATGAAGAGACGGCCGCGATCATCAAACGTCGCCATCATCGGATAGGCAACGAGGTCCGAGCCTGCTGCGCGTTCGACTTTGAAGCCGGCGGGAACACTGAGAGCGGCGAGTCCGGTGGCCGCGGGCCGATCGCGATGCAGGTAGAACCAACCCCGGCGATCACAACCGCCACCCCGACGCAGCGGCAGGATAGAACGCACCGTACGATTCTGCATGGGAGTTTGAATGTTAACGTTTGATGGGCTCGAGTTCAACGCGACGGATCAGGATCTCGGCGCCTTCGGACTGTATTTGGATTTTGCCGAAGGTGTGCGATGAGTTGGTCCCGTAATTCACGACTTTCCCATTGAAAAGGTTCTTGATGGTGTCGCGATCGCAGATCACTTCGGAGCGGTTCCATTCGCCCATGGGCTTCTCCAGGTCCTGCTTACCTCGGAAACCGAGTTCATCCTTCCAGTCGGGGTCTCGTCCGTACCAATTGAATCGGCCGCGGTCACGAGTGACCCGCTTGCCGCCCTCCTGCCAGTAGACTTGGTTGTTGGCGCCTTCGCGAACTTCTGCGGTAAGAGAAGGTTTATTGCGACCCCCGACCAGGATGAAATCTCCGTAGCCGCCTTCAATGATCTGCGACTCGATCGATTCCAGCCAGGTATTGTGATACGCGCCGTCTTCGCCGACGCCGTGGACAAGGATGCCGCTGTCGCGAGCCTTGGTTTTGCGCTCGCCTAGCGTGGGTCCGCCCCATTTCCATTCGACGACCAGGTGGTAATCACGGTACATGCTCCTGGTCGCGAGGCCGCCCCATTCCTCGCCCGAGATGCGAAGAAGCCCGTCTCACGACGGAGAAGACTTTCTTCGGATCTTCGTACTTGCTGTCGCGCGTCCAGGTGTACCAGCCGGTCAGATCCTTGCCGTTGAACAGAGCGGATCTTCTGTCGGGGAGTGACTGGATCCTGCGGATCGGCGGCGCGCAGCGGTGTGGTCGCGAGGCAGAGGGCCACTATCGCCAGAGAGCGTAGACTCATTCCCATGCGTACATTTCTTTATACATGAGAACTGGGTCAGGTGCTGTTAGTTCGATTTCGCGCAGCGGAAACCGATATTCGGAGTCGTTTGGTTGGGACGCACCCAGTTCCGGAAGAACACGGTGACGCGGCGGGGACCGTCGGACCATGCGCCACCCCGTACCATCTTGTATCTCCCGGTTTCCGGACCGGTGGGGTTTTTAGGCGGGCTGGTTTCGTAATACGTTCGGTCAAACCAATCGTTGACCCACTCGGATACGTTGCCCGCCATATCGAATACGCCTAGCGCATTCGGTTTGAATTTCCCGACTGGTCCGGGGCCGTCCGACATGTTGTAGCGAGCATCGGCGAGGGTGATCTTGTCCCCATGCGGATAGTCTTGTGCTTCCAGTCCTCCGCGCGCGGCTTTCTCCCATTCGGCTTCCGTCGGCAGGCGCTTGCCGGCCCACTGGCAGTACGCGTTCGCGTCTTGCCAATCGACGTTGTAGATAGGGAGTTGGCCCTTGCCGTCGGGGAGCTTGCCGCCGAGCCAGTGATACGGGGTACGGTGGCCGGTCGCCTTGATGAAGGCTTCGTATTGCGAGTGAGTGACTTCGTGCGCATCGATACTGAAGGCGTCCAGGAACACTTTGTGCGCCGGGCGGTCGTCACGCAGGATCATGGGGCGCATGTTGGTCTTGTCGTCTGATGTCTCCCGTGTCCGGCCCATGGTGAACTCGCCCGCGGGGATGGTGACCATCGTCTCGGCTGCCTGCGCGTGCAGAAGACACACGAAGAGCGCTGTTATGGAAAGGCGTACAGGCATTCGTTATGCGAAGAGCGTCGCGATCTCGTCGTCCATGCAAAGCTCAGTTGCGCCGAGAGGATCGACGTAGCGATAGACGCGCTTTGAAGGCGTGTTTGTAATCTCCTTGCGCCAGTCGATGCCGAGTGCGGAGTACGCTGTCGCGTAGATGTTCTCGGTCTTCATCTGGGCTTTGTACTTCCAGCCGGTTTCGATGACCTTCTCGCCCTTGGCGTCGGTGCGGCCCAGGATCTGGCCCGGCTTGATGCCGCCGCCGGCAAACAGGCCGATGTAGGTTCCGTTGTAGTGGTGACGTCCTTCAACACCGTTCAGCGGGCCGGGGACTCGTCCGAACTCGGTGGCTACGACGACGAGCGTGTCGTCGAGGAGTGTCTTGCCAGGAGTGGCGGGTGATGGCTGGCTCGACAAATCGCGAAGCAGGTTGGCAACTGCGCTGTCGAGCTCATTGCAGTGCTTGTAGTGATTGGTCGAGGCCTTGTGATCGAAGATCTTCTTGTGGTGATCCCAACCCGAGTGGCGGATATGGATGTACCGGGTGCCGGCGTCGGCCCTGACCAGATTGCGCGCGAGCAGGCATCCCAGACCGACTTCGTTCTCGCCATAGCGCTGGCGTTCTTCCTTTGAACTCGTGAGAGCCTTGGGCCAACGGTTGTCGCCGAGGATGCGGTATGCGTCTTCCTGAAACGTCCGGAACGATGCCAACTCACGGCCGCGATATTCACGCTGTTTGGAGAGGACTTTGTCGAGTTCGGTGAGCAGGCGGAATCGCTCGTCGAGTAGCGCTAGCGCGTCACCTTCTGTCGATACGCTTCCGGGACCTGCGCTCGCGTCGATGTCGAGGCCGGAGAATCGCGGGTGGAGGAAACCGGTCGGAAGAGCCGAAGAGTTCAGATTGAACGTGACATAGGTTGGAAACGTGTCGGTCTTCCGGCGCTGCGATTCCAGCTCGAAAGCGACTACGGAGCCCACCGGTGGGATCTCGGCGACTTGAGCGGGGTTCAGCGGACGGCCCGCGCGCGTGTAGTATTCGCCGCGAAAGTGAACGACTTCATGGCTCTTGAACGTGCGGGCGATGGACACCTTGTCCATCTCCTTCGACATCTCGGGGAACAGGCGGTTTGAGAGATAGAGTTCGTTCCGGATTTGGCGAACGTCGAGGTCCTTCGGTGTGCCCTCGTTCTCCTTGAAGTCGAACGTGTCGACGTGGCTGATCGCGCCCGCGGCTTCGACAACGATGCAGTAGCGAGCCGTGCCTCTAGGGTTCGATTTGCCGGCGGCTCGAACTTTGTGAGGCCAGAGCGCGGTTTCGCCGAACGCGCCGAGCAAGCTGAACGTTCCAAACTTCAGCGCGTCGCGCCGCGTTGCAATCAAATCGGAGATCGTCTTCATTCGGCTTCCTTCAATAGTTGAACAGGAACTCGGGGCTGTTCAGGAGCGCCCACTGCAGGTTCTCGAGACCTTTCTTTCGATCCCGCTCGAGCTCACCCATCGCGACCCGTACCTCGGCGTCCAGGGGATCACGGCTGAGTGTTGCCAGATACAGTTTGTTTACGAGACTTCGATCGAGTGCGATTTCGATCTCGGCCGGTGTGGCTTCGCGGTTTGTCGCCGTCCGGATTGCCTGGGTCACCGCTATCCTCTCGATCTCGCGGTTTTTCAGCAACTGATCGACGTTGCTGTTTCCTTGGGCTTTCACACGATCGAGTACGACCTTCGAGTTCATCATCAGCATGGCTTGCAGAGATGAGGTGTGCGCCTTCTTCGGCATCTCGTCGCGGCTGACCTGGCCGAAAGCTCGCATCATTTCGGCAACTTCGCGGGTCGCATGCGCGGGGTCGAGCAGTTCCATGGACATCGCTACCTTGTTTCCTCGAGAACCGAAGTTGCCGGGGCGGGCCGTGGCCGTATAGATTGCGTCCTGCAATTGCGTCGGGCTCAACATGCGGACGAACTTTCGCGCGTAGTACGGAGCGTATTCGGATTTCCACTCGCCTTCGAAGCGCGAAGAGAGCTGATAGGCGCTCGACTTCATGATCGTGCGGACAAGGTGCTTGAAGCTGAAGTTGCTCTTCTGAAAATCTTTCGCCAGGGCGTCGAGAAGATAAGGATTCGACGGCTGTACTGTCCAGCCTTTGGGCAGCGGCTGGTCCGGGTAGTAGCGATTGAGATCGAAATCGTCGACGGGCTCGACGATGCCGAAGCCCATCAGTTCAGCCCAGATGCGGTTCGTTGTTGCTCGGGCGAATTGAAGGTCGGCGGTGAGCATGCGCGCCAGTTCATCGCGCGGCTCGACTCCCGGTTTGGCAGGTTCGCCGGTCAGGAGGAATGCCGGGGTGTTCGGACCGCCAGTGCGGGGTACGCGTACGATGCTTTCGCCTTTTGTGGGGTAGCCTTCGTCGACGACGTCATCGACTGTGTACTCCGTATTTGCCTGGAATCCGTTCTCCCAGTTCATGATCATGCGCGTCTTTCCGTAGAAAGCCGCCTGCTGGAAGAACTCGGAACGCTTCTTGCTGGTAAGGAAGAGATTGACCTGCTCGAGGTGATTGCTTCCGTCGTGGCAGGAGATGCAGCCGACGTTGATGCCGAGGAATACCTTCGAGTACGTGATGGTGAATTCGTCGATGGAATCGGCACGATTCACGAGGTCGTGGGCGTCTTTGTCTTCCGGGTCGTCTTTCGCTTTGACGAAGTCACGCGCGAAATAGAGGGCGCCGGGAGAGGAATGGCTGCTCTTGCCGCCTTGGCTCAACAGATCGCGAGCGACGTCGGAGTATGGCCGGTCGAGCCGGAGCCACTCTTCGATCCAGTAATGGAAAAGATTGCTGCCGAAGCCCATCCGATTGCCGGCGCGGAAGAGGTCTTCGAAGTAGTAGGACCAGCGATTGACGAAGTCTTCGCTATCGACGAGGCGGTCGACAAGTTTTTCGCGTTTCTTCGGGTCTTTGTCACGGAGGAATGTCGTGAGTTCGGCGACGGCTGGAATGTGGCCCGTGGCATCGAGCCATGCGCGGCGCGCGAACTCTTCATCAGGCGCGAGGCCCGCGTGCGGGATACGCTCTTGCTCGATCCTCTTGAAGATGTGCTCGTCGATGAAATTAGCTCGCGGAACCGGCCCGGATATCGCTTTGGCCGGTCGCAGAGTTGCAGTCTGCCGCGTAAGAGAATCGGCGGCGCTGGATGCTTTGCGTTTGGGCTTCAGCAAAGCTTCGTGAGCTTTCTCGATATGCTGTTCCGCTTCGGGTGAAACCGCCTGCGCAAGAGCGAACAAGGGTAACCCGGCGAAGAGGATGGCGTGGCGAAACACGGGGCCTCCGAACGTCATCTGTTATATCACATATCAGCGCGCAGGAACGAAGCGCTGGATTCGCTTGCCGTTTACTTCCGCCACATAGAGGCTCTTATCGGACGCCAGGGCCATCAGATGAGGGAGTTTGAGAAGGTCTCCGTCACCCCATTGCTTCACGAGTTTGCCGTCGTTCAAGGATAGATGGCTGATGGTGTTCGCATCGCCGTCACTGACGAGCAACTCGTTTCCTACGACGAGCGCGCCGAAGGGATTGCCGAAGCCAGTCCACTCGGCGACGAACTTTCCGTCGGGGGCAAAGACCTGGATTCGCTTGTTGCCTCTATCTGCGACGTAGATTCGGCCTTTTGGGTCGATGGCTATCCCGTGCGCAGCAGCGAACTCACCGGGTCCATGCGGCTTGTCTTTCGTGCCTTTGCGGCCCCATTCGCCGATGAACGTTCCGTCCTTTTTGAGGTGGACGATTCGACCATTGCCGGCATCCGCGACATAGATCTCGCCTGCCGAGTTGAAGACGAGGTCGTCCGGTGAGCGGAAATGCTTGTCTCCCGCGCTTCCCTTGCCCTCTTCACCGAGGGTCAGCAGCAGCTTGCCCGCCGGTGAGAACTTGCGGATCACGTGGAGCGCGTTGTCGGTGGTCCAGATGTTGTCTTCGCGATCGATGCGCAATCCATGCGCGACTTTGAACGTGCCTTCGCCCCAACCCTTGATGTATTTGCCATTGCGATCGAACTGCAGCAATGGCGGCTCACCGCGATGCAGGACATAAATGCGGCCTTTGGAGTCGCATTCGACGGCTGAGACGGAATCGAGCTTCACTTGCGGTGGGATGGTGATGAATCCCGCCGACTTGTAGGGGCTGTCCCCGTCTTTTGCCCATACGGGCAATACCGCTGCCGCGAATAAAAGCGAGCGCCGCGTCATCAGAAGATCACCTTGAGCCCCAACTGATTAATGCGAGCGTCGCGGGCGGTGTTGATGGTTCCGAAGTTCGCGTTCGCATTCTTGCCGTTCGCGCCTGGCGAGAAGGTTACGTTCGGAGCGCCGAGATTCACGTGGTTCATGAAGTTAAAGGACTCTGCCCGGAACTGAATGTTGATTCGCTCGGTGATGCGGGTGTCTTTGATCAGCGAGAGATCGAAGTTGACGGTTCCGGGTGTGCGGACGTCGGGAAGAGTTCTTCCGACATTTCCGAGCACGAACTCGGGCGGATTTACGAACGCATCGGTATTGAACCAGCGCTCGCGCGTCGGGTTGTCGAGTTTCGCGCTTTCGCCGGTGGAACTCGGACGATTGGCCGCGTTGTTGCTTGCTCCGCGCACGATGAGCGGGATGCCGGTTTGCATGACACCGATTGTATTGATCTGCCACCCACCCACGACGCGTTGCAGGAATCCGTTGCTCGGGTTCCATTTCTTGCCGGGGCCGAATGGTAATTCGTAGAGCGCCGAGATGACACCACGCTTGGAAACATCACCCGGATCGACTGACTTGTTGAGCTGGCGATTAAAGAGGCCGTCCTGGTAGCCGTTTTCCGTGATCTGTTCGATGGGGCCGAAATCGACGGGGACGAGTGTCGAGTCGCTAAGCTTCTTGCCGCCGGTGAACGCGAAGTTTACGAGCAGGCCATTCGCCATGCGCTTCGTCACATTGAACTGCAATTGGTGAGACATGTAGTTGCCAAGGCGAGGGTTGCGTACGGTGACGCTCGAGTAATAGGGGAACGCCCTGAGCGAGTTCTCACGTGTGATGGTTGCAGCGCCGAGACCGCCGGGTACCAGACCGGCGTACGGATTCGGCACCGGCGTAAAGAGACTCTGTCCGAGTTGCAGACGAACTGCCGGATCGACCTGATTCAGATCGTAGCTGCTTCCGGCGAAGTGATTTCCTTTGTTTGCTGCGTAGGTCACATCGAACATCCACGTCCCGACCTGATGTTGAATGGAGGCGTTCCACTGCTGTGTCATCGGCGTAGTTCCATCCGCTTCGAAGATTGAGACGCCTTGTCCGAGCAGCGCGCCAGGACCCGCCGTGGCCCCTGGTGACTCGAGCGGAGGCCGCGGGAATCCCTGACTGAACTGGAACGCCGCGAATCCCGGCGCGGAAGCTACATACGATGTGGTTGTCGTGGTGAACAACTGAGTGTTGCCGAGGAAGGTTCGGAAGAAGATGCTCGGATAGAAGATTCCGTAACCGCCGCGAAGTACCGTCTTACCAGTTCCGAAGATGTCGAATGCAAAGCCGAACCGGGGACCGAAGTCGTTGTAGTCTTCGTTGAGGTAGGTGCGGGGCTGTCCGTCGATTCCCGCGAAGACCGTGGCGCCCTTGAACGGCGTGCCTGGAATTTGAGCGCTCGGATCGAAGTTAATCTGGCCGTTGTTGCGCTCGTAGGGCTTTTGCTGGTAGTCGTAGCGAAGCCCGAGGTTGAGCGTCAGGCGGCGACTTACACGCCAGTCATCCTGAACGAAGCCGCTAACTGCGATGCCGTGCCAGGAATTGCCGAGGATGCGATCTACGCTGCCGCTGCCGACTTCGCCGAGCAGGAACTGCGCGAGGTTAGAGCCGGTGCCGGCAGGCAATTGCGGGTTGGTGGTAAGGCCGGCGAATGTATAGTTTCCTGACAGCGCGGCGCCCTGGCGATTGCTGCCCTGGAGGATGCGATGGTTATATCCGAATTTCAGCGTGTGATTGCTGACAACCCAGGTCAGCGTCTCCTGGATGTCCCAGTTCAGCGATCCGCGGGTACCGTAAGCCTGCCCGCCAATCGTGCCGTAGCCGAAGTCGATCTGGGGGAACTGATCGTTCGGTACGATCGGCGGCAAACCGAGTTTGCTGGGCCAGTCTTTCCCTGCGTTGACCGCCTGGAAATCGAATGCCTGGCGCATGAGGCCCACTCGAAGGTTATTCAAGAGCGACGGCGAGAACGTGTGCGTATCGGAGATCATGACGTTGCGGTTGATCTGATCATCCTCGCGATCCTGTCCGACGGTGGGGTCAGTGAAGATCGAGTTGCCCGCAGTCTGATGGCGGGCGTGGGTGTATCGGAAGAACATCGAGTTGGTTTCGGAGAACCGGTGGTCGACACGGACGTTTGACTGGGTCCAGTCGGTACGGGTGAGCGCGCGATCTTCGAAGTTCTGGCTCTGAGTGAAAGCGTTGATCGGTGTGCGATTCGGCGCGGGCCAGAAATCGAGAATTTTCCGCGTGATCGGGTCAAAGCGCGATGTCGGGACGATGTTGCCTGGAAACAGATCGCGGATCTGGCCCTGGCCGTTCGGATTCGGGCGTGTTGTGGAGGGATCGTAGATGGGAATAAGTTGCCCTTGCGCCGTGCGGAAGTTGCTGAAGTCTCCGCGGCGCCACTCATCGATGGGCACAGTCGAGATGCGCGGCGTGTTCTGGCGTAATCGATACTCTTCGAGATTCACGAATCCAAAGGTTCGGTTCTTGATGATCGGCCCGCCCAGCGATCCTCCGAACTGGTTATAACGAAGGGGAAGCTTACGGGCAGCGAAGGTATTTCGCGCGTCGAACTTGTCATTGCGGAGGAACTCGTAGAGCGTACCGTGGAACTGGTTCGTGCCCGATTTGGTTACAAGGTTAATTGCGCCACCGGCGGTAAATCCATATTCGGCGGACATCGTGCCGCTCTGAACCTTGAATTCTTCCACCGAGTCCACTGCGGGTGGGACGCCGACTTCGCCGACGTAACTCAAAACGTTGTTGTTGCCGTCGAGCATTTGCGCGTTCATCGAGTTCGGGCTGCCGTTGATGCTGAGCGATGAGATTTGCACGCCGCGATCTCCGAACCCCGAGTTGGTGGGGCCTGCGTTGGAGATAACGCCCGAGTTGAGGAGCGTCAGCGCGAGCGCGTTGCGTCCGTTCAGAGGGAGGTCGCGCACACGCCGGTTCTCGATGACCACGCCGAGGGTTGCGCTGCCTGTGTCCACTAACGGCGCTTCGGCCTGGACCTCTACGGTCTCTGCGACTTGACCGACATCGAGCGTGATGTTGATCGACGCATTCTGTCCGACTTGCAAGACGATTCCAGTGCGAAGCGCCCGCTTGAATCCCGTGGCACTGGCAGTAATCGTGTATTCGCCTACAGGAAGATTCGGAGCATTGTAAAAGCCGGCATCGTTCGACTTGGTTTCGAACGCGGCGTTCGTGCCGATGTTGCGGATCTCCACGGTCGCCCCGGGAACGAGCGCGTTTTGCGGGTCGGTGACCGTGCCGGTTATCGTTCCTGTGGCTTGTTCGTCCCAGGACAGGGCGGCTGAAAAGAGGAGCACAACGGAGGTGCGAATTAAACGAATGTTGGCCATTGACGGGAAGCCCCTGGATGCCATCGATTGCATCTCTGCAACCTGACATCTGAAATCCTCTGTTAGAGGTACGGTCAGTGTATTAAGATCGGGAGGCGAATGTCAATCCCTCGAAACCGTGGGAGTGTACTCCTCCTCGCCGTTACCATTTGGGGGGCTCCCGATGCGGAGAACCGCCTGGTATCTCCAATATTTCGTGAGGTGGAACTCCTTGGTTTCCGCCATGCGGCGAGCCCGACAGACCGCAAGCATCTGATTGAAACCATGGGCAGTGGGGTTGCCATCGCCAATGTGGATGGAGATGGCCGGTTAGACCTTTTCTTTGTCAATGGAGCCGAGTTGAGCGGTATCGCGCCGCTTGCTCGCAAAACTGCGTCGGAGTACGCGAATCGCTTGTACCGCAATCTCGGCGACTGGAAGTTTGAGGATGTCACTGAAAAGTGGAAGCTGCGCGGGGAAGGCTTCGGCATGGGTGTGGCGGTCGGTGACTATGACAACGACGGCAGACCCGACCTTTATGTCACGGCGCTCGACAGGAACTACTTGTATCGGAACAACGGGTCGGCATTCGTTGAGGTAACGGCTCGCGCGGGTGTTACCGGATCTGGATGGTCGGCGGGCGCGGCCTTTCTGGATTACGACCGCGATGGGTTTCTCGATCTGTTCGTTTCGCGTTATCTGGATTGGTCGCTCGCGAATAGCCGCTGGTGCGGAGAAGGGGAGGGGGTCGCCGCGTTCCTACTGTCATCCAAGGGAGTTCGGAAGGGTGACTCACCTGCTGTTTCGGAATCGCGGCGATGGAACCTTTGAAGATGTGACGCGATCCAGCGGTATCGGATCGAAACCGTCGAAGGGCCTCGGAGTGAAAGTCGAAGACGTGAATGGCGATCGCTGGCCCGACATTGTGGTGGCCTGCGATTCCGTTCCTCAGCAGCTATTCGTCAACCGCTCGGGTATGCGTTTTGAAGAAGCGGCTCTTCCGTCCGGAATTGCCTATGACGAGAACGGGAATACCTATGCGGGTATGGGTATTGATATCGCCGACATGGATGGGGACGCTCTTCCCGATGTGGTGATCAATGCGCTGGCACGTCAGGGTTATTGGATTTACAAGAACAAAGGGGGCGGCCGTTTTGGCGATGTGAGCGCGACTTCAGGACTGGCGCGCATTACCGATCTCCATTCCGGCTGGGGCACGCGGTTTGCCGATTTTGACAACGATGGTTGGGTTGATTTGGCGATCGCGCAAGGACACGTGATGGACACCATCGAATGGAGCGATCCCGGTGTGCGATTCCGCGAGCCGCCACTGCTGGTAAAGAACGTGTTCGGGAAATTTTTCGATGTGTCGGCTGCGGCCGGGGCGCCGTTCCTCCGACCGCGCTCGGGGCGTGGACTGGCCACCGGTGATCTGGATGGCGATGGTTTGCTGGACATTGTCATAAACAACAACAACGACGCGCCCTCGATTTTGCGGAATGCAACAACACCGGCCGGTAAATGGCTCGGAGTGCGGCTTGAAGGTTCGGTCAGCAATCGCGATGCCTATGGCTCCGAGGTGATCGTCACCAGTGACACAGGGAAGCGGATGCGGGGGTACGCCGATACGTCGGGAAGCTATTTGTCGGCCAGTTCGCCGATTCTGCACTTTGGCTTGGGGGTTGACGGCGAAGCTCGTGAAGTTGAAGTTGTGTGGCCGAAAGGGCAACGTACGGTGTGGAAGGGCTCGGCTTCGAATCGAGTTTTGACGTTGATTGAGAAGCGGGATTGACGGTGCCGGGTCAACGCGCGAAGGGGATGCGGCGGAATACGGCCATTCCCTCGCCTTCAAATGGATTCGGATTCTTTTCCGTTGCTGGAAGGACCGCACGCCGTACGACGAAGCCGTCTATAAAGCTCATTGGCCATCTGGAACAGCTGGCGCACGGCCGTACACCGTGACCCGGTGCTGTAACGATGTTTGTTGACCGCACACCTCAGTGTCACTCCTGTCCCCGGAGTTTAATTCAATCCTCCGAAGCGGGATCAAACTCCCGATGTTCAGCCGCATGCGGGTAACAGCTTGCACTAATTCGGCCGCGCATTGATAACGAGCTGAGTTGATGGCCGAAATATGGTGATTTAGTCTTCGAGAACGACAAGACACAATGAAGGGTGACACCGAGTAGAGCGCTCCGCTGATTCCTTGGAGTTCTTCGACCCGCGCAGCGGCTACTGCTTGTCGTAGATGATGGTGGATTCGCCGGCGTACTTGCGGTAGTTGCGGAAATCGATCACGTTGCGGGTGCAGTCCGGGCTGCCGCGCACACAGGCCAGGTTTTCCGCGTGGACTGGCAGCAGGAACTTATTGTCCCCGATGCGGACGTACTCGTAGTCAACCGTGGACTCCACCTTATCGAGCGGAAACTCCTTCGGCATTCCCCGGGTCTGCATCTCGATCCGCAGCACCTCGAACGTCTTAGAGTCTAGCCAGACCGTGCCCTTATATGCAGGACGTATCGATTGCGACGGCGCCTGGATCAGCCAATGCGAGTTAGCCATATCAACGATGAAATCGTACACAACGGCATCGTTGCCGGCGATGGGGGCGGACCGAACCAGAGTGAAATCGGCCGCGGTAGCCGGTGAGAACAGATCGGCAGCCATCATCCCGAACTCGCCTGTGGACCACGTTCCTCCCAGTTCTTCCATCTTCTTTTTGACCGGTTTCCCGTTCAAGGCGATGTTTCGATAATTGTCCTTGCCGTTCTCGTAAACAACAGTCGCAGAGATCACGTCAAGCGGCTGCCAGTCAATCTTCGATGATGAAGTGCTCGCGAAGCGCGCGACTTGCTGCTGGCAAAAGTAGTTGGGCAGCGACTGCGTGTGATGGGAGACGGCTTCCCGGGCTTTGACGATTTTCGCGTCGTCCTGCCGAACTGAAGTCGGCGCTGTCCCCCCAGACGCGTCAGGAGACGTGGTCTTCCACGGCGGCGCTGACGCCAAAGCCACTTCCCGGGTCGCCGGCTGAGCAACCGGTGCTACGCAGGGCGTCTTCCCGGCAGCCGGCTTGCGGCGTACCTCTTTCCCGCGATGAAGAACCGGTGGCCCGGGATCTTCCGCATCGTAACAATCCGGAGTTGAGTCGACGACGCGAGTGGCCGATTGCCGCGCAGGCTTCTGCTCGGATTCCTCTGCAGCAACCTCAGCCTTCTCGGACTTCTCCTTGTCAGCAGCGGGCTCGGCAACTGCGGTAGTCGGGTTGCGACGAAGAACAGGACGCTCATCCTGCTGGTCCGACGACCTCTGAACGGACGGGGCGCGCCGACCTCAATGGTCTCCTGATCAGCCGTGGTTCCCTTTTTCTCGAGTGCAACGGTCATTGCGTGGTAAAAGCCCTCGTTATCTTGTGTTGCGTCAATCCGGACGTGATCGCCCACGCTGAAGTTCGCTGCGGTGGCCGCAGCGCCTTTGTTGAGGAATTTCGTTTTGTCGGAGAGCTTCGCGGTGATCGTACGTGTATCCTGCGCCACGATCGAAATGGATGTCTCATTAAGTTGCTTCACGATGCCCGACATCGTGTTAGTGGGCTCCGTGGTCGTTTTCGCGTCAGTCGTTTTGCCCTTACTACGCCTCGGGATCGGGATACCTGAACCCGTGGGAGATCGGCCGCCGGGATATGGATAGCCTCCACCCGGGTACCTGGCGGCGTACCGCCGCCCGGCGGATAACCGCCGCCGGGATACTGCGCCGCCAGGGGGAACTCCAGCGTAAGTATCAATAAAAGTGGGGCAGCGGTGAGAAGACGACACATCCGGGTGCTCTTGAGACGTACTCGGACCAGCGGCAGTTACCGCCTGAGATGTCAAATCGAACCAGGGCACGAACTGCCGTCGTCCAGAATAATGGTAGTCCAGCCCTGCTTTCCGCCGCACGCGTTGCTCCGGGCGTTCGCGTGTTGTGCTCCGCGACTCGGGTGAGAATGGCGTTCAGGAGGATGATTGGATTTATGCGCCTGCTTGCAACGGGGTTGTTAATCGCTTGGGCCGCTGCCGGACAAAGCTCAGCGCCGACGGAGTGGCGGGTTATTCCGCTCGCGGTGAACGGCAAACTCGATGCCGCATGGAAACACATCGGTTGGGGAGGATTCATCGTTGATCACGGCGCCGCACGCACCGAGGTTGACGCGCGCGGAATGGGGTTGCTCGTCTATACGCGGGAGAAACTCGGCGACTGCCAGATTCGAATCGTCTATCGAAGCGAGAAACCAGCATCGAACTCGGGAGTTTTTGTTCGCATTGACGATGGAATCCTGAGCAGGATCGGCGAGAAGACGCACGGAGTCCAGCGGGAGAAAGACGGACAGCTCTCTCCGGAGATGGTCGGCCGAATGAAGGAAGCGTCGGAAAAACAACTCGGCGCGTGGTATGCGGTTCATCACGGTTTCGAGGTGCAAATTAACGATGCCGGCGACTCCTGGCATCGTACGGGTGCGATCTACTCGCTCGCGGAAGCCGCCGCTCTGCCGGCGAAGCCTACGGCTGAGTGGCGGACGATGGTCATCACGCTTAACGGTGAAAATGTCATTACGGAGGTCGATGGCGCCGCCGTTTCGAAATTCGACGCGGCCGCAGCGAATCTGCCGCCGCGCAAGAGCTGGAGCGAGCCCATCCGTGAGATCAAGCGTCCCACGCACGGGTACATTGGCTTGCAGAATCACGATCCCGGCGATGTGGTTTGGTTCAAGGAAGTGGCGGTCCGCAGCCTCCGCACCAAGGCGCAACGATAAACGACAGCAGGTCGAATTCTGATCGGCATTCAATTCTGCTTCCGTCCATCGTTGTGAGCGAGAATTGGCCACAATGGCGCGGTCCTCTCGGGGAGGAGCTTTCGACAGAGAAGGAGCCTACAGCGTGGAGCGTAAACCAGAACGTTGCCTGGCGTTCTGAACTCGCGGTCTGGGGTTCATCTCCGATCGTGTGCGGAAATCAGGTGTTCGTGATTA
Organism: Bryobacteraceae bacterium; assembly: GCA_963825845.1. GTDB lineage: Bacteria > Acidobacteriota > Terriglobia > Bryobacterales > Bryobacteraceae > DASQDN01. Next base: position 64,939 of record CAWGVL010000077.1, read on the forward strand.
CCAATTGGGTGCGGCGACACTCAGGAGGGAACGACATTGTCGCTGGACGATGCGCGGCGTCTGGTGGAGGGCTACGTCGAGCGTTACAACAACGTCCGCCTGAACAGTCTCGCCGGGCGTCAGCAGAAGATCCATGCCGAGCGGGATTGGAAGTTGGAGGATGCGCGAAAACCAGCGGCAGATTCGTCGGCAGAAGGTCGTGTGAAGAACGAATATTAACAGCGCTTCAGCGTCTAACCGTCACTGGCCGACGTTGTCGTTGAAGTAGACTACTGGAGTCCGACGCACCTGCGTGGTTTGAGCCAGTGTCCATCGCCCATCATCGGTCCGAGCGTAACCTCCTCGCTTTCTGATAGCGTGGACGCTACGGCATCGGCAAACGGGTTAGCACACGAGGTTCGCGGGAAGCGCGACTCCGGGTTGCGCCGGGAGTTAACGCCGAGCCCAATCTACGCCTCACCGGAGCGTATCCCGATCGGACACATCCACCTCCCGCTCGGCCGCTCACAATGGTTCCACAAGTGAAATAGGACACACGAAGGTCGAAGGACCAAGGGAGAATCCGCGATGAACGACACTGACCAGATCCGCGAGCTTGACGTTCTCGTCGTCGGCACAGGCTTCGGCGGGATCTACATGCTGCACAAGCTGCACAATGACCTCGGCCTCGATGCGGTGGCAATCGACAAGGCCGCCGGGGTGGGCGGAACCTGGTACTGGAACAAGTATCCGGGTGCCCTGTCCGACTCCGAGAGCTTCGTCTACCAGTACTCATTCGACCGGGAGCTCTACGAGCAGACCCCTTGGACGACCAAGTTCGCGCGCCAGCCCGAGATCCTCGAGTATCTCAACGGTGTCGTCGACCGCTTCGGCCTTCGCGAACACATCCAACTCGAGACCGGCATGACTGCCGCCGAGTGGGACGAGAATTCAGGGAATTGGACTGTTCGCACCGACCGGGGCGTCACCTTCGTATGCAGTTCCTCGTTACGGGTCTGGGGCTCCTGTCTGCGACAAACCTGCCCGTGCTGTCCGGAATGGAGACGTTCGAGGGCCGCCTGGTGCATACCGGCGCATGGCCCGAGGACCTGGATCTGACCGACAAGCGCGTCGCGGTCATCGGTAACGGCTCGACTGGAAACCAGGTGATCACCGTCACCGCCCCCATCGCCCGCCACCTGACCTCCTTCCAGCGCACCCCGCAGTACAGCGTGCCGGCACGAGAACAGAGAGCTGACTCCAGAGGAGCTTCGGGCTCACAGGGATGACTTCGAAGCCACCTGGGAGCAGGTGCGGAGTTCCAGCATCGCCATGGGCTTCGAGGAGAGCACCGTCACGAGTTTCAGCGTCACTGCAGAGGAGCGGGAGCAGGTCTACCAGCGCACTTGGGACGAGGGTGGCGGCTTCCGCTTCATGTTCAAGACGTTCTGCGACATTGCGACCGACGCGTCCGCGAACGAGGAAGCGGCCAAGTTCATCCGCCGCCAGATCTCAGCGATCGTCAGCGATCCCGAGACCGCTCGCAAGCTCACACCAACCGACCTGTATGCGCGGCGGCCGCTCTGCGACTCCGGCTATTACGAGACCTTTAACCGTTCCAACGTGAGCCTGGTTCGGACCGATGAGAACCCCATTAGCCACCTGACCGGGAAGGGCATCGTGACCGCGGACGGCGCTCTGCACGAAATCGACGTGCTCGTCTGCGCGACGGGCTTCGACGCCGTCGACGGAAGTTACGTCCGCGTCAACATCCAGGGCCGCGACGGGGAGAGCCTCAGAGAGCACTGGCGAGACGGCCCGACGAGCTACCTCGGCATGGCCACGAGCGGCTTCCCGAACCTGTTCATGATCTTTGGCCCGAACGGACCGTTCGCGAACGTGCCGCCGTCGATCGAGACCCAGGTGCAGTGGATCGCCCAGACGATCGAGAACGTCTCAGCCACCGGCCCCGGCTGGATAGACGTCAAGCCGGAGACGGAGACCGCCTGGACCAACACGTGCTTGGGCATCGCGAATCAAACGCTCTTCCCGAAGGTCCCCTCGTGGCTTTTCGGCGCCAACATCCCCGGGAAGAAGCAGACCGTCATGTTCTTCCTGGGCGGCATCCGGATGTACCGCGAATTGCTCGCCGCCGAGACGGCGGACGGCTACCCCGGGTTCCTGACCAGTGTCGGCGGCCGAAACGCTGCCTCCATCATTTCGTAAGTCACCCGGCCAAAGAGGAGGGCATCGGCCCTGTCAAGGTTCTCGACCGCCTGACGATGCAACTCTTCGTCCGCAGGTATTGCACGATGATCGCAGCACCCGTCCAATGTGACGTTGATGGAATACCGAAGCGGTCGCATTACGCAAGAGTACCGCCGATGGGGTAGACCAGCAAGGTTAGCCGCTTCAATGGCGCCAACCGAAAGTTGATGTGCCCGGCCACTTGGCTGCGCTAGTCGCGGATTGAGCCGGAATGCGGACAAGAAGGCAGATCCTTGGAAAAAATCCCCTGCCGCCAGTTGATCAGAGGGCTCCCTGCTGAACGGGGGTTATGAGATGGGCTCTAGCTTGCCGAAAATGAAGTTATACTCCTTAACGGAGAGCGTCCTCTTTCCATTTCACGCTGAACCAGCACAACCACAGATGGCGGAGCCTCTCGGCAACATAAGATCTGATGCGATGGACAAGTCCGCGATAAGCGAAGGTGGCGACATCGAGCCCGGTGACCGATGCCGGGCGCGTGTATGCCTGGTTCAGCACAGGTCAGCCGACAGCGCTCGACATGAATGGAAAGGCTGTCTCGACGCGACACCTTGGCCAGGAGTATTCGCCCTTTGATCTCGATTTGGGGGCACGCCAGCTCACCGGCGGTGTTCCACGACCGGCTAATTCTGATTTGCGACGAGGGATCGGCCGCGTTTCTGCTTGCCCTCGACAAACGAACTGGCAAAGAGTTGTCGAAAGTGGATCGTGCTCGTGACGTGAAGTCTTTTAGCACACTCCTAGTCATCGAAACCGCACGGTCCTGAAGTAATTGTCAATTGTTCCGAGAGTATCGAGGCCTTCGACCCGCTTACCAGCAGTTGCTCTGGAGGTTTCTGGAGCCTGCGCGTCTCGCCGTTCCCATGCCGGTGAATCAAGATGTCGGCCGTTACGTGAGCGGTGGATACAGGAGCGGCGCGTTTTGGGCAGAGCAGGGCCGGAGAGCGCAACGACCTGCCGAAGTCAAAGCTCCTTTCGGACGCGTCTGACAAGTCATGAGCTCGCTGCTTGCTGAGTGTCGGCAGACCTTGTGCGCATTAAAGAGGAGCCAACACGGACTGCTTCATTGCTCTTCTGTCTTGCCTTCGGCACAGGAGCAAACCGCGACGTATTCACTGATCAATGACGAACCGCTGGTCGAAGAGTGACGTAAATCGTGTCATTTTGGCGTGCGGTTCATCGTTTTGCTCCCTTTCTTTCCTTTTGAATGAAGTTCTTTCCGCGCGGGCATGGGGCATCGCCAGTGATGTTGGTAGCACGTCAAGTTCACCTCCAGTCGGGCGACCATTTCAACGCCGGGTCTACGAGTCGCATTACCAGAGATGTCGAGGCTAGTACAAACACGTCCGGTTTGCCGTTTACCGGAAGTTAGGCGATCACTTCCGAACTGCCGGCGACGCCCTGGAGTTGGCGGCCTACGCTGTACACTGTGGCGTTTTTCGTTCTATCAAAAGGCCGTGGAATCAGTTACTCAGGAGGGGGCGGCCGATCTGGGTCCCGACTATCAACACGAGAACGCCTCGGAATCGGCGATGACAACACCGAACCCCTGCTCACTTCCTCAGGATCTTGTCCATGGCCTTTCCCCTGGCCAATTCATCCACCAGCTTGTCGAGGTAACGGATCTGTTGCATGAGCCTATCCTCGATCTCCTCCACTCGGTAGCCGCAGATGACGCCGGTAATTTTGGAGACGTTCGGGTTGATCAGTGGCGCCTGGGCGAAGAAAGTCTCGAAGTCCACCTTCTTGTCGATCTGTTGCTGCAGCGTCTGTTCGTCATAGCCCGTTAGCCAGTGGATGATGCCATGCACCTCCTCCTTCGTGCGACCCTTCTTCTCCGCTTTGGCGATTAAATGCGGGTAGACCCTTGCGAACGCCATTCTGAATACTCTCGTGTTGTCCATGGGCTCGTTGCTCCTCGAATTTTAGCGCTTTCGTTCGGAGCTCGATCAGGGCTCCGAACCAGGAGCGACAGCCTCCATCAGGCTGCGTGTAATAGCGAAGATAGACCATTCCCATTAGTAAAACGGCGCTCGTCCAGGAGATCCAGCCTTACGCATACGTTGCTGGGCAGGACCAACCTGCCGCCGCCAAGCATGGCCCGGATTGCATGGGCGGCAAGGGCGGGACCACCCACGGAAACGTCGTGAGGCAATTGAGGCTTCAGGTCGCGAACCACCTGCGGATCGAATGCCCGCTCGAGACGCGTCTTCGGTGTAGAGACGATATCCTGCCCTTTGGAATAGAGACCTTGTCGGCCACTTGCCAGATCTGCGCGAAGTCCAGCAGGGCCGGCTGGCGAAGAGGCGCTTCGATCAGGCCAGGAATGACGTCTGGCGTCTCCCAACCGCCATCGTCTCGTACATCTTGCGTCCATAAAGATACATTCCGATAGAGCGCACGAGATCGGTAATGAACGCAAATACCTCCTGGTCTGGGTCCGACAAATCGAGGTTGCCGGTTCCATCCGCGATAAAGCCATCCAGCGACGTAGGCGTGAATTAATCAGTTTGGCCATGGTGTAGGCTCCGCATCGTATCAGTAGAAGAGCGAGGCAGTTCTGATTCGTCGATCTCGCCACCGTTCGCGCCAAAGTCAAGAGTAGTCGCGTTGTGTAGAGCCATCCTTGGGCGGCTCGCTCCCGAATTTCGTTACTCGAAACTTGAGCGGCCCCTGCACTGCCCGAGATTCCGCCTGGAGAGTCTTGTACCAGAAAGTGTGCCTGCATCCGATACCCCCACGAGTTCATCGGACACCCGAACCTGCAAGGTCAAGTCCAGATTCTTTAGCGCTGCACACCCGGTCTTCCCGCGCTTCACAGAAGATGGCCGCCGGCAGAGCAACCATCAGACCGGAATAGCAACCGTCCGGGAGCTAACCACCAGCCAGTCCCGTCGGCGGCGAAGCCTCGACACGTAGATCAGCTGATGAAGCATTTAGAGTTAAGCGCATTCAAGACGACGAACGCTTTTTATCGACAGGAGGTGGCGTTCAGTCATGGCAAGGACGCGCCGCCCGGCCGGTATAGCGTCGAAAAAATATTTATTCACTTAAGTTCTCAACAACTTCACCCAAACGCCTGCACTCCGCCCGCTAGACGAATGCGAAGATCGGGACAGGAGCGAACGCCCATCTGGCGGCCGCTCTTTTCGTTTTAACCCAGGTGCCCATGCCATCATCACAACGACAACTCGAGGCCAATCGCCGCAACGGCCGCAAAGGCGGACCCAACACCGAGGACGGCAAACGACGCAGCCGCCTGAACCCCCTGAAGCACGGCCTCACATCAACCACGCTGGTAGTCCTCCCTGACGAACTCCAGCATGAGTACGATGAGGTCCTCCGCGGCTTCCGCGAATCCTTCCAGCCGCACAATGCGGCCGAAGAGGCGCTCGTCCTGCGCTTGGCCCAGGCGCACTGGCGTAGCCTCCGCTCCCGTCGCGTCGAAACCGGCATCCTCGACATCACCGCCACCACCGAGCGCGCCCGCGCACAAAACGTGGTCGAGGACTGCCCGGAAGATCTGAATACGCATAACGCCATAGCCGTCGGCTTCATGATTAATCCGCCCGAGCGATGGCAAACCTACCTTCGCTACGACACCACCATCGCCCGCGATTTCTTCCGGACCATCGACACCCTCACGCGCCTTCAAAACGCGCGCCGGCGCAGCACTCCACCCCAAACGCCGATCGTCGCAGCAGCCGCCGGCGACCCGTTTCTCGAGCCCTCTCTCCAACTGTCCGATTCTGGGATTCGGTCCGTTTCGCAAAATAGCCCTGACACTCTCATGAGTCGAAGACTGACCGCCTCGGCCGAAAAGAAAGGAACCTGCGGCGATTATCTGCGCCTGCTCGAGTTCTACCGTGAGATCAGCGACCAGCAAGCAAAGGAAATCATCATCGGCTGGGTCGACAACGAGAATCTCGAAACTCGACCACGGCTCTGACGAGCCCGGTCCAATCATTTCCTGCGGATACAAACATGGGCAGCTCGATGCCTGCCTGTAGCTTGCCGCACGGTTGCTTGACACTTTCGCTGGGCACGCGAAATAATCGCTTCGTCTCCGCTTGGGTAAGTTATGTCTCTACGTTTCGCAATATCGATAACACTCGTTCTGCTCTCCGCACTGGGCCAAGGCACTCAGGGATCGATTTCTGGTACGGTCTTCGATTCGTCCGGCAGTGTATTGCCGGACGCGACTGTCCGTCTTATCAATGAGGGGACGGGGCAGCGGCTCGAAACTCGCAGCGGCTCCGGCGGGAACTACTTGTTTCCAGCGCTTCTGCCCGGCAAGTATACGGTGGAGGCTGAGCGAACCGGATTTAAAACCTCTCGAAACTCCGGGCTTGTGTTGCAGGTGGCGCAGAGCGCAACGCTCGATCTGCGTTTGGAGGTCGGCTCCCTTTCGGAGAGTGTGGAGATCACTGCCAGCGCTCCGGTATTGAATCGTGAAACGGCGGCGGTCGGGCAGGCAATCGAGAACAAGCAGATTCTCGACATGCCTTTGAACGGGCGTAACTTTCTGCAATTGGGCCTGCTGGTACCCGGCGCGAGTGAGAACCCGGGAGCACAGAGCCAGTTCAGTATCAACGGCATGCGCGGCAACATGACATCGACGCTGTTTGACGGCATGGAAGTGCGAGCTGTGCGAAATGGCCGTCCTGCTTTGCAGCCATCGGTGGATGCGTTGCAGGAGTTTCGCATTCAGCAAAACGCGTTCAGCGCAGAGTACGCGACGGGAACCGCGGTGATCAACGTGGCGTTCAAGTCGGGGACGAATCAGTTTCACGGAACGGCTTATGAGTTTCTGCGAAACGACAAGCTTGATGCGCGTAATGTGTTCGATCGCACTCCTACGTTGCCGCCGTTTCGACGGAATCAGTTCGGTGTCGCGGCCGGCGGTCCGATCATTCCGAACAGGCTGTTCTATTTTGCAAACTATGAAGGGTTGCGAACGCGGCGCACGCGGAATGTTTTTGCAAACGTGCCGACTCCGGCGCAGTTGAGTGGCGATTTCAGCGGCGGTCCTCAGATCTTCGATCCGCTTGCCGTTGATCCGGTGACTGGATTACGGCAGCCGTTTCCGGGCAATCGTATTCCTGCCGATCGGGTTTCACAATATGCGGTCGCCTCAGCAAAGCTGTATCCGGCTCCCAATCTGACTGGCGTGCCAGGGCAGAATTTCGTCGACCGCGCGGCCTAACCCGGATGACGGCGATCAGGGCAACTGCGAATCGACGGAGTGCTGACCGAAAACCATTCGCTGTTCGGACGATATTCGGATTCGCGGGCAAACAACGAAGACACTGACCGCTCTCCCGTATACGGGGAGTATCAATACGAACAATGGCCGAAACGCTACGTTGAGCCATACATGGCTGATCAGTCCGTCAACAATAAATCAGGCGCGGCTAGGGTACACATTCATCGATGTCTCTCGTCGGCAATCCTCATGCCGATACCCCCATCGCGACGACGGAGTTCGGTCTGCGGAACCTGAACATCCCCGAACCCTCGCAGGGCAGCCCGCAGATCAACATCGTCGGTATCACGACGATGGGCAGCGGCCCGTTCACGCCGCAAGGTTCGCGCGAGAGCCTGTACGAGATCGGCGACGATCTTACGTTCCAGCGTGGCCGTAACGCCTTCAAAGTCGGATTTGTCGCGCGCAAGTTCCGTCCTCCCTTCGCGCTCTTCTGACGCCCAACGGCGTTCTGAATTTCGAGAATCGATTCAGCAATCAGATCGGTGTTGCGGGAACGGGAAGTGCCATCGCGGATTTCGTTCTCGGCTACCCGTTGTCCGCGCGTGTCGGCACTCCGATCCAGACTAATGGTTTGGTGGACCTCGTTTATAACAACTACGGCATCTACTTCCAGGACGACATCAAGCTGAGTCCGAAGTTCACGCTGAATCTTGGGCTGCGATACGAATATCAGAACCCGATTCGCGAGCGATACAACTCGGCGCGAAGCTGGAGTGTCGCCGAGCAGCGATTCCTGGAGGTGGGGAAAGACCTTCCATCCCTGACTAAGCCGGACCGTAATAACTTTGCGCCGCGGCTGGGGCTCGCCTACAGCCTGACGCCGAAGACTGTGATTCGCGCGGGTGGCGGCATGTTCTATGGCTTCATTCGAGGGGACGAGTACCCGGTTTACCAGTCGAATCCTCCGTTCTCGAATGACTCGACCATCAACTCCGATCCGCTGCGGCCGACGCTGCTGCCCGGCGTGCTCTTCCCGGTTCCTTCGACGGTGTTGCAGCCCGGCACGAACGTCTTTTCGATCGATTACAACTCTCCCACGAGCTTCGACTTATCAATGGAACTTCACCGTACAGCGCGAGTTGATGTCCAATCTCTCGCTTGAAGTGGCGTACGTGGGGTCAACTTCCCGCAATCTCACAGGCCGCAGCCTTCCCAACCAAGCTCTTCCCGATGTGGACCCTGCCCGTCCAACACCCATTCAGGGACGAAGGCCCAATCCCGCCATCGGCGATGTAAGCCTGACGGGCGCTCTCGATTCCGCCAACTACAACGCGCTGCAGGTCAAGATGGAACGCCGTTACGCGGCAGGCCTGTCGCTGCTGGGCTCATTCACGTACGGAAAAGCTCTGGGCATCAGTGAATCGGGCGACCAGTCGGCCATCATGGATACCCGCGAATCGGCGTCGTGATTACGGCCCTCTGCCATATGATCAGCGTCTGCGGTTCACGTTGAGCTTTGCCTATGAACTGCCGTTCGGCAAGGGAAGCAGATGCTGGGTCGCTGCCGGCCTGGGGCGATACGGTGCTCGGCGGCTGGCAATTGGGCGGCATCGTTACGTTGCGCACGGGTGAGTATCGTGCTCCGTCGAGCAATGCCTCGCCAACGTTGGCCGCTCGGATCGCAACCGTCCGGACCGTGTCGGCAAAGGAAATCTGTCGCGCGATGAGCGTACGGTGACCAGCTGGTTCGACACCACCGCGTTCCGGCCGCAGCCGTTCGGCCGATTCGGGAACTCGGGTGAAGGTGTACTGGTGATGCCCGGCGCGAACAACTGGGATCTCAGCCTGCTGAAGAATTTCCGGTTGATCGAACGGACCACGCTGCAATTCAGGAGCGAGTTTTTCAGCGCCTTCAATCATCCGAATTACGGATATCCGGGGCTGACCATCGGCACGCCGCAGTTCGGTGTGATCACGAGCGCCAGCGGCTCCCGTTCGATACAGCTCGCTCTGAAGCTGATCTGGTAAGTGAGCTTCAAAGTTCGGTGATCAGGCCGCCGCCGTTGATGGTGGCGCGCTCACCGCGGCCGTTGCGGGAGAACGTCAGCCTGAGGTGATCGAGGCCGACAAATTCAGAATGGTCGCGTGGAGGTCGTGCACGTGATAAGGCTTGTCGAACGGCGCGCAACCCGATCTCGTCGGTCGTGCCGATCGCCTGGCCGGCTTTGATGCCTGCCGCCGCGCCATCCACATGGAGAAGCCCCATGGGTCGTGGTCGCGGCCATCGCCCTTTTCGTTGAAGGGCGTGCGGCCGAACTCGCCGCCCCAGACGACGAGGGTGTCTTCAACATGCCGCGGCCTTTCAGGTCCGCGAGCAATCCGGCGATGGGCTTATCGGATGCCCGGCACCATTTGGAATGGTTGCCTTCGATGTCCTGGTGAGCATCCCATCCGCTGCCGCTGCCGCAGTACAGCTCGACGAACCGTACGCCGCGCTCGACCAGGCGCGCGCGCCATGAGACAATTCTTGCCGAATGCCTCGGTGGCCGGATCGTCCAGGCCGTACATGTTTTTCGTGACGTCCGATTCGCTTCGAAGGTCACCGCTTCCGGCGCCGCCGTCTGCATGCGATAGGCGAGCTCGTAGGATTCCAGCCGCGCGTCGAGCTCGCTCTCGCTCGGGGTGCGCCTCGGCGTGATGGCGGTTCAGGTCCCCGAGCAGATCGAGCGATCCGCGCTGCTGCGAGTCGCCGATCCGCTCGGAGCGCTTCAGATGCAGGATAGGCGGACCTTCCCGCTGCAGCAGCGTTCCCTGATAGGTGGCGGGAGGAATCCTGAGCTCCAGTTCTGCGCGCCGCCGACCACGCTCTTATTGTCGGTGAGAATCACGAAGACGGGAAGATTTTCATTGGCTGTGCCGAGCCCGTAGGTCAGCCACGCGCCGAGAGATGGCCGCCCGGCGATGATCGGCGCCCGTATTCATCTGGCACACCGAGCCCACGTGGTTGAGTCCGTCGGCCCAGCAGGATCGAATCAGCGCGAGATCGTCGGCGTGCTGCGCGATGTGCGGATACCAGTCGGAGACCCAGAGGCCGCTTTGCCCATGCTGCGCCCATTTCCGGCGGGATGGCATGATCGTGTTCGAACCGGTTCCCATCGCGGTAATGGGCTTGCCGAAGGAGTCGGGCATCGGCTCGCCGGCGAGGCTTGTCCAGCGCCGGCTTCGGATCGAAAAGATCGATGTGGCTTGGCCCGCCTTCCATGAACAGCCAGATGACCGATTTAGCTTTTGGCGGATGATGCGGGGGCTCGGGCGCCAATGGATTGCGTGCTACCGCCGCCTGCGCCAGATCTGAGGAATCGAGCAGGTTCAGCAGAGCGAGTCCGCCCAGTCCGCTGCCGGAGCGGGTGAGAAATGTGCGGCGCGAGATAAGCATCGACTCAGAACCGGTAGACGAATTCATTGGAGTTTAACAAAGTGAGACAAAGATCGACGAGCGCCGCGGCGTCGACGGGGTCCAAATCGCCTCAGTCGTGGGAAGCGCGAGAGCCTCCCCCTTGGCCTGCCGTTCCGACATCTGTTCTCGCTGGCGGCTCACGAAAGTCATGATGCGGTCTTTCTCCCAAGGGTCCGGCTGCCGAGAGTAGGCCAGGCGAAAAGCCTCTTCGACTTGCGCCGAGCGATTTTTCCGGCCCGCTCGATGACACGGCCGGCGAAGGCCTGCGACCATTCCAGCGACTGCTCCGATTCAGCAGCGTGAGAGCTTGCGGCGCCGTAACGGTTTGCGTGCGCCGCGAGCAGCTCTCAAGGGAGTCGGGCATGTCGAACGCGCCGAGCATCGGGTACGAGGCAGTGCGCCGGACCGAGATATAGAGGCTGCGGCGATGATTGTCGGCGGGGTCGCGGATACGCTCCCAACCGCCCGCCGGCGGCGGCATTCCCGCGGGAAGCGCGGGCATTACGCTAGGTCCGCCGATGGCCGGATTCAGCAAACCCGAAACACAAAGCGCGCTGTCGCGAATGGCCTCCGCCTCAAGCCGCTGCGGACGAAAACGCCACAGCAGCCGATTTAGCGGGTCTAGCTGTTCGGCGTCTTCCCGATCAACCGAGCTTTGACGGTAAGCGGCTGGAAGTTACCATCAGCCGGTGCATTCGCTTCAGGCTCCAGCCGTTCTGGACGAATTCACGCTCAGCCAATCGAGCAGCTCAGGATGAGTGGGACGCTGGCCCATGCGTCCGAAGTCGCCAGGGGTGGAGACGATTCCGGCACCGAAATGGTGGTGCCAGAGCCGGTTGACCTCACACGGGCGGTTAGCGGATTTTCTGGATCGGAAAGCCAGTTCGCCAAGGCTGTTCTGCGGCCCGTGGATTGAGCCCGCTGGCAGGAGGAGTGATCTTGGCCGGAGCCGGATCGAGGATGGTGAGAAACCCCGGTTCGGACTTCTTCGAGCGGTCTGGCATAATTGCCTACCGCCAGAATGCGAGTGGGGGGCGCTTCGCGGACCGAGATCGCGCATGCCGGCCCCGATCGGCTCCTGCGCGAGAATAGAGATTGTCGAATGTCGCCAGTTCCGCCTTGCAGTTCCTCGTAGCGCTTCTTCTTCTCGCCCTTGAGCCTGGGCACGGATAAGAAGAGAGCTGGGTTCGCGTGATGACTTTGGCGCGGTGGGCCAGTCTGTTGCTCGAATGGCGATCTCTGCTCGGGAGCCTTGGCAACGGCGCTCTTGATCTCATCCGGGAACTTGAAAAATTCCTCGTCGATAACAGCCTGGCGGGCTTCCTTCAGCAAGTCCGTCGATCTCTTCGACGAATCCCGGCTGTGGTTCGGGTCCATTCTTCGGATTTGCGCTGCTCTTCGGCGCGCTGTTTCGGGGACCAGACGGGGATTCGGTCATCGTTTGCCGTGTGCGCGAAGAACGCCTGCAGTCGATAGTAGTCGCGGTGAAGGATCGGATCGAATTTGTGATCGTGGCACTTGGCGCATCCGACACGTGAGGCCCATGAAAGCGCGACCCGACAGCATCCGTGACGTCCTGCAGAATCTCCTGCCGGCGCTGCATCAGGTCGCGCGCATTCCATTCGTCCGGATAATGACGGCTGAATGCGGTGGCGATCCGGGCTTGAGGGTCATCCGGCCATAGTTCATCGCCCGCGATCTGCTCCTGGACGAAGCGGTCAAGGGTTTGTCCTGATTGAATGACTGGATGACGTAGTCGCGGTAGCGCCAGATATTCGGCCGATACTCGTCAGCGCGGAAGCCGTCGCTCTCGGCGTAACGCGCTACGTCGAGCCAATGGCGCGCCCAGCGTTCGCCATACGCGGGGAAGCCAGCAAGCGATCGACTACGCGCTCATAGGCTCGCGGCGACCTGTCGGCAAGGAATGTGTCAACCTCCCGAGGCGTCGGAGGCAGGCCGGTTAGATCGAAGGTCACGCGGCGGATCAGGGTGATTTTGTCGGCCTCGGGTCCAGGCTGAATGCCCTTTTCTTCGAAGTTTCTGGAGGATGAACGCGTCGATCGGATTGCGAACCCAGAGGTGTTGCGGACCTTTGGCGGCTCGGACCGCCGAATGGGCTGAAAGGCCCAGTACTCTCGATCTTTTGCGCTGAAGGATTTCGTCGCGGGCGCAGACTCGGCTGCAGTGCAGGTGGACGCGAGGCACAAGATCGCCAGGAGCGCGCCGGATCGGATGGAGCATACTGGCCGCATCGGCAGAATACATTATATGTCAATGAGTTGCCGACGGTTTGAGCCATTGTAGAAACCAATTCAGGTTTCGTTCCAGGGAGATCACGGATATGTGCCGGCTCAGTGAGTCCGTGGCCCTCGCGAGGGTACACAACGTATTCGACAGGCACCTTGTGATCGAGCAGCGCCTGGTAGATTTCCGCGTTGTGATTAATGTCCAGGGAGCCAACTTGAAGGAGGCTCGGGGTTCGGACGTTCTTCAGCCCGAATCGTGGCGAATGGCGGTGGTAGTTCTCCGGCGTCTCCCAAGGCGATCCGCCGAAATAGGAATGGAGAACCTCCCGAGGCGCGTCGGACTGGCCGTAATAAGTAATCCAATCGGTTGCCGGCGCTCCGATCGATGCCGCCTTGAAGCCGATTGGTCTGGGTTATTATGGATGCCGTTAAGTAGCCGCCGTAGCTCCACCCCATGACACCGAGTCGGTCCGGGTCGGCGATACCCGCGCGATCAGAGCGTCGATTCCGGTCATCACGTCCTGATAATCGCCGATGCCTTGCGATTGCGCGCTCTTCTTCGTGAACTCAGCGCCGTAATTGACGGAACCTCGGAAATTCGGCGCGAAGACGGCGATCCCGTTTTGCAGGAATACTTGAGTCGGATACGTACGCGGGACCGGGAACGCGTCAAGCACGATGCCGGTCGGTCCGCCATGGAGTTCGACGAGCAAGGGTACGCGCTGACCGGGCTGGTAGTTTATTGGAAGCCAAAGAATGCCTTCGATAGGCAAGCCATCTGTGGACTTCCAGCTAACGCGTTCTGAGCGGACACGCGGGAGGTCGCTTACATCCGCCTGGAGGTGAGTTAGCTGGCGTTCGCCTTTCGCGTCGCGAATGAAGATCTCAGGGGGGTGCTCGGCGCTTGTCTTGAGATAGATTGCGGTATCGCCGGACGTCGAGAAACTCGCTGCGTTCGAGATCCTTTCCGTGAGGACCTCGGTCGCGTTTGACTTTATATCCTGTTTTACGAGGACGTCCGTGAGTCCTCGACCTGCCGTGTAGGTTATTTGTTCGGGACCGAGCCACCGTATGACGTTGCCCCCTCTGTACACATCGAAGGGCTGGTCACGCGTGATGTAGCGGATGGGGCCTCCGCCGGTGGGAACCAGACCAATGTGCCTGGCTTCGAAGTAGTTCTTGGATCCTGCTTGCGAGTGGAACGTTATGTAGCGGCCGTCTGGTGAATAACCAGGATCCGCGTCGCGACCGGGTTGCGCGACGAGTTCACGGTCGGCGCCGGAGCGCAGGTCGATTTCGTACAGGTCGACGGTGAAGGAATCGCGATTAGCTGGTGAAGGCTGCGCGGCATATACAGCGCGCGTGAAGTCCGGCGAGAGCGCGAAGGACACTACATGTCGATTCGCCTTCGTGATAAGCTTCGCATCGCCACCGGAGATTGGCTGCAGGTACAAGCGTGAATACCAGCGAGTCTGACCCGCAATGATCGGGTCTTCGGGCTTGGAAGGGTCGTTGGCGAGATACGCGATCTGCTGGCCGTTCGGCGACCACATATAGGAGTTCACCGGTGTAGCGGAATGAGTTACAACCTTGGTTCCGCCTGCGGTTATGTCCTGCACGTGGACTTGACCGTCGTTCAAGAAGGCGAGGCGCTTGGAGTCGGGAGACCATCGCGGGCGCGAACCACGCTCGATTTGTGAAGGCGTAGCATCGGTCTTCAACGCCTGCGTGTAGAGTGCGCCACGGTACACGTAGGCCAAGCCGGTCCCGTCTGGTCGGATCTGAGGATCCGAGGGCGACGCCAGTTTGAGGATCGCGTCAATCGTCCAGATAGCAGTCGCGAGGAAGCTAAGCAATGATGTCCCGAATAGGCTTGCCGTAATCGACTTCGAGTCTCTTCCGTCCAGGGACGTCGAGGCGCTTCGGATCGATGCCTAGCTGGTGGAGAACGGTGGCGTGCACGTCTGTCACATAGTGACGGTTCTCTACGGCATGGAATCCGATTTCATCCGTCTTGCCGTGCACCACTCCGGCTTTGAGGCCGCCGCCTGCCATCCAGGCCGAGAATCCAAAGGGATGGTGGTCGCGGCCGTTCGAGTTCTCGGCGCCGGGGGTCCGCCCGAACTCCGTTGCAAAGACGACGATGGTCTCGTCCAGCAGGCCGCGCTGTTTAAGATCTTTGAGCAGACCCGCGATCGGCAGGTCCACTTTGGAGGACAGTTCGCCATGGTTCTTCTTCAGATCCTTGTGGGCGTCCCACGCGTTGGCGCTGCCGCCGTGATAGATCTGAACGAATCGCACGCCACGCTCGGAAAGGCGGCGGGCAGCAAGGCAAACCTGTCCAAAGGAACGTGTCGTTTCGTTCTCCAAACCGTAGAGTTGCTTCGTTTCGTTGCTCTTCTTCCTTGAAGCTGATGGCTTCCGGAACCGCCATTTGCATCTTGAAAGCTAACTCATACGATTTGATTCGTGCCTTCAGAGCCGAATCGTTCGGGTACTCGACGGCCGAGAGATTGTTCAGTTTGCTCAAGAGAGCGAACTCGCGCTGCTGCTCCTCGCGATAGACGTCGGGACCGGGCGAGACGAATGGCAGCGGCTTATCCGGATTCACTTCGAGATAGACGCCGGCGTGCTCGGGGCCGAGATAGCCGGATCCGTGAGTGCCGACTCCACCGCAGCAATCGCCCGGCGCTTCACCCAAAACCACAAACGACGGAAGATTGTCGTTCAGCGAGCCAAGTCCATAGTGGACCCACGAGCCCAGCGTTGGCAGGTATCCATCGAAGATATGCCGGCCGGTGTGGAACTGGAGAATGGCGCCGTGGTCGTTATCCGTCGTCCACATGGAGCGAATGAGCGATACTTCATGCATCATGTCGCCCATGTGCGGGAACCAGTTAGAGATCTCGACGCCGTTCTTGCCGCGCTTGTCGAAACCTGTCTGCATCGGATACAGCGTCAGCTTGATTCCGTGCTGACCGGGTACAAAGGCCTTGACGTTTTCCTTCGTGAACGGATTGTCCAGGACGTCCTTGTGCGGCGTTTCCGAAAGCTGCTTGCCTGCGTACTTGTTCAGCTCGGGCTTGGGATCGAAGGACTCGACGTGGCTCAAACCACCCAGCATGAACAACCAGATGACGCGCTTCGCCTTGGGTTGAAAGTGCGGCTTGCCGTCGGGCGGAGTCCAGACGTCGTCTACCGCGCCTGCCTTTTGCGGAAGCATGGAGCCGAGCGCGAGCCCGGTCAGGCCCATGCACGTGTCGGAGAGGAAAACGCGCCGCGAACGACGGTCAGAACAAAGGTGAGCTTTCGGCATACTACATTCCCTTAACGAATTGTCACGAAATCATTGTGATTCAGCAGAACGTGGACGAGGCTTTCGCGAGCCCGCTGCGCGGGATCTTCGGCCGGCTTTACCGCCGATTCCGGTCCTGTTGTAAACGGCGTCAGCTTGGAGCGGTCGCGATAGAACGTCGTCTGCTCCTGCAAATATTGGAGAGATTCGCGCAACTCTGCGGCGCGCGGCTGGCGCCCAAGGATGCGGTCGAATGCCGAAGCCACGAACTCCTGGTCCGTGCGGCCATGCAAAGCGACTGCCGCTCGATTGCCGGTGGTCGGTGAAACTGGTTCATTCGACGCGGTGGGCGAAAGTTGTTGCGCGAGTAGTCGCGAAATGGTGAAGCTGAGTTTACTGTTCGCCAGCGCAAGGGCCTGCTGCGGCACGATGCTTTCGCTGCGCTCATAGCACTCGTTCGGACTCGCTACGTCGAATACTTTCAGCATGTCCATCTGCAGGTCGGGCGCGTGCCGGAAGTAAATGCTGCGGCGAAAGATCTCATCACCTTTGGTCTCGTCGATCTCCGGTCCGCCCATCGCCGTGTCGAGTTTGCCGGCCATGGTGAGGACGCTATCGCGCACGACCTCGGCTTCCATCCGGCGGGTGTTCATGCGCCACAGGGACACGTTCTCGGGATCCGCCTTGGCTTGCGGAGCGTCGGGCGTCCAGCCGGATGACTGGAGTTTGTAGACACTCGATGTAACGATCAACTTGTGGATCGCTTTCATGTCCCAGTTACGGTCCATGAACTCGACCGCAAGCCAGTCCAATAATTCCGGGTGCGACGGCTTCTTTCCACTTCTGCCGAAGTTGAAAACTGTCGGGACAAGGGGCTTTCCAAAGTGGCGCAGCCAGATGTGATTGATGGCGACACGAGCTGTTAACGGATTGTCCTTGGCGGCGATCCAGCGGGCGAGTGCGAGCCGGCGGCCGGTACTTGTCGTCGGGTATTTCGGGCCGATAGACGTGTAGCCCTCGGCGGGCTCCTTCAGCGCCTTAACGGCTGCCTCGAGTTTGGTGGTTGCTGCGCCGAGCTTCTTCTCGTTTGTCGCCGCCTGCTCCAACTCATACTTGGCCAGGATTACATCCGCGTCCGCTTTGAGGTAGTTGGCAGCGCGCTCAAGCTTACGCGCTTCCTCACCGAGTTGTTCCACTTCCGGCGGGACAGGCGTCGCCATTGCAGCGAGGTCCGCTTTAATGCGGGCTTCGAGCGCAGGCACGTACGCTTTGGCCGCTTCGAGGCGCTTCTCGGCCGATGCTATGACGGGCGGCGGTTCCGGTTTCTCACGAGCTTTCTTGAGGTCAGCTTCGGCCTTTTCAATTTTGGCCTTTGCCTCTGCTCTGAGGTCATCCGGTACGAAGGAACGTCCGTCCGGGAAGTACGCCTCTACCGGCAGGGACACCGGTTCGATCTTCAGGTCCGTCTTGCCGAAGAGCTGTGGAATCGCGGGCTGGAGCGTGACGCTGGTATCGGGGTTGTTCTCATTCCCGCGAACAAAGCGGTAGGTAGGGCGGGAGGCATCGGCATCGTATACGCGCGAAACTCCTGCCTTGGTCATATCCGCTTCACCGGGAACCCGATCAGTCCGAACATCGTGCGGCTCGAAGAACGCGCGGAAACGGTAGTAATCTTCGTGCGGAATGGGATCGTACTTGTGAGTGTGGCACCGGGCGCACTTCATCGTCAGGCCGAGGAAGGCGCCGGATGTATAGTCGACCGTGTCCTGGAGCCACACGTTGCGGTTGAACATGTACCAGTTGCGGCCCAGGAAGCCTGTCGCGCGAACGACGTCGGGATTGTTTGGCGCTACTTCATCGCCTGCGAGCATCTCCGTGATCATCTGCGCATACGGTTTGTTTTGATTCAGGGATTCAATTGTCCAGTCTCGCCATCGCCAAATGTGACGCTGCGAGTACCGCACCTGGTTTTGAATACGCCAGCCGTACCAATCGGAGTAGCGCCAGATGTCCAGCCAGTGCCGACCCCAGCGTTCACCGTAGCGAGGACTCGCCAGCAGCCGGTCCACAATCTTGTCGTATGCTGCCGGATTCTTGTCTGTTTCGAACTGGCGGATCTCCTCCGGCGTGGGTGGCAGGCCTATAAGATCGAGATAAACGCGACGAATCAAAGTCCGCTTGTCCGCCTCACCGACGGGAGTGATTCCGCGCTTCGCATGCTCGGCCGCAATGAAGGCATCGATGGGATTGCGCGACCATCGCGGATCCTTGATAGCGGGGACCTGGGGACGAACAGGAACGCGAAATGCCCAGTGCTTGGCTGCTTCAGCGGCGATGCTTACCTCGGCTTTCCCGGCCGCGTCGCCGTATGGCACTCCCGCTTTGATCCATTCCGAGATCGCCGCGATGGAGGCATCGGGCAGTTTCTTGCCTTTGAACGGCATCCCAGGATCGGTGATATGCGCGACTACCTTGTACAACACGGAGTCGTTCGAATTTCCGAGGACGACAACTTTTCCATGCTCGCTGCCTTGCAGGAGGGCGTCGCGGGTCGACAAGTCGAGGCCGCCTTGCTTGACCTTAGAGTTATGGCAGCCCAGGCAGTTTGAACTCAGGATCGGCTGAATCGTTTTTTCGTAGAGATCGGCTGATGAGGTAGAGGTTTGTGCCGGGACAACCCCTGCCACGAGCGCCATCGAGAGTAAGGCTCGGCGCAGCATTGCTTTAACGTTAATCTTAGACCAAATTAAGCCCGTCCGGAGGTGTCGTCCAGATTCCAGGACGTTTCGATCCGTCCGCTTACAATCCTGAGACACGCTTGCGGTAAGCTACAACTCGTGCTGATCGACATTCATAGCCACTTTTGGGAATACCCGAAGCATTTCTCCGATGACTTCAAGCAGCAGGCGAAACGGGCTCGCGGCGATGTCGAAGTCGACTTGACCGTGCGGTGGAGTGAGTATCACGCTGCGGCTAAGACGTGTCAGAAAACCGTGGTGTTTGGGGGAAAGGCCAAGCGTTCAGGTCTCTGGGTTCCGGATAAGGAGGTAGCGGCGTATGTTGCCGCGCATTCCGAAAACCTGATCGGGTTCTTATGCATCGATCCTACCCAACCCGGATGGCAAGACGAACTGATCGAGGGTCATCAGGACTTGGGCATGAAGGGAATCAAGCTTCTTCCGATGTATGCGGGTTTCCGGCCCAACGATCCGAGTCTCGACTACTGCTGGGAATACGCGACGAAGCACAATCTGCCTGTCCTGATGCATACGGGCACTACGTTTATTTCGCAGGCTCCGCTCGATTGCACGCTGCCCAGACTCGCAGACGACGTCGCGATCCGCTTCCCTGACGTAAAGATGATTCTTGCGCATATCGGCCACCCCTATGAAGGCGAATGCGTCGTTACAATCCGGAAGCATCCGAATGTTTATGCGGATTGCTCGGCGCTGCATTACAGGCCGTTTCAGCTTTATCATTCGCTGATGCTGCTGCAGGAATATGGCGTGTGGAACAAGCTTCTCTTCGGCAGCGACTATCCTTTCACGACGGTGGACGCCAGTCTCGAGGGCATGCGGGGACTGAACAAGATGGTCGAGGGAACGAACTTGCCCCGGCTGAATATGGACAAGATGGAAGAGATGTTCGAGCGGGACTCGCTTCGCCTGCTGGGCATCGCCTAGGACGCGATCTGTTCGGGGGGCACTCGCCTGAAGATATTCGACGCGACCTTCTTGAGCTGCTCGGCTACATCATCGATCGCGGAGAGAGGAATTTGGTGGGTCGTGCCCGTGACGGAGAGCGCGGCCGCAAATCGACCGGTCGGGTGCATGACGGGTACGGCGACGCAGCGTACCGCCAATTCCTCTTCCTCATCATCGATTCCGTAGCCGAGTTTACGAACCTTGGAGATCTCTCGCTGCAGCATACGAGGCGAGGTGATCGTGTTGCGCGTATGGCGAATGTAAGTCTGCTTTGACAGGATGTGATCGCGGGCGTCCGCCGGTCCGTAGGCGAGGATAATCTTGCCAACGCCCGTGCAATGAAGATCCATGCGCCGGCCGATGTAGGTATCGATTTTGATCAATCCCGGCGCGTCCACCTTTTGTATATAGACGCCCTGTTCTCCATCGGGAACGGCGAGATGAGCCGGCAAGTGAATCTGGTCGACGAGAACGCGCATGTGGGGCAGCGCGACCTCCGTTACGGACAAGTTTTTCATCATGCTCAAGCCCAAGCCATAGGCCTTCAACCCGAGGCTGTAATTGAGCGAATCGTTTTTCTTCTGCACATACCCTAATTTCTCGAGCGTGAGAATAATGACGTGTGCAGAACTTTTCGGAATGCCAAGTTTCCGGCTAATCTCGGAAATATTGAGCCCGCGGCTCGAACTATCGAGACACTCCAGAATCGACAAAGCGCGCGCTACGGATGTCGCAGTGGGTGCTTCCGGCATGGACTTTCCAGCATTCTGAACCTTGGCGACCATGAAAACAAGGGTATGGCCCTCTTTGTCCAGTATCGTGAACGGAAATCGGTCCTCGCAACTTGACCTGATCCGCCTTCCATCTTTACGCTGGCTATTGCCTCCCAGGTCCACCATGCCTACGCTCATTTATGACCCCGCTTCTATTGATTTCGATAAACCAGGAGTCAATCACTACCAGGTTGCGTTTCATCTTGATGGCACGTGGGGTTATTCGCTCGTTCCGTTGACGGTAATCAACGGACTACGGGGTAGCAATCCGAACGGGGTGATTTGCTTTGGCGGAACTCATGGCAATGAGTATGAAGGGCAGGTTTCGGTTAAGCGGTTATGCTCCGACCTGCGGGCCGAAGATATAGCAGGCCGGGTTGTTCTGATCCCTCAGCTGAGCGAGAGCGCCTGCATTGCAAATACGCGAACATCGCCGCTGGATGGCGTAAATATGAATCGCGCCTTTCCAGGCAATGCGCGCGGGACTATTTCGTCGCGCATCGCGCACTTTGTCAAGACTCGTATCTTTCCCCTGGGCCGCATCGTGCTGGATATCCATTCGGGCGGTCGGGAGGGATCATTTCCGATGTGCAGCTCGTTTCATCCAATTCCGAACGAGACCCAGCGCGCCGAGATCGCTCGTGTTGCGCAGTTGTTCGATACTCCTTTCGTATTGATTTACGCCAGCACGATGGCGTCGGGGCTGTTGACGGATGAAGCGGAAGCGGAAGGCAAGATCACGATCGGCGGTGAGTTCGGCGGCGGTGAGACGGTGGACCGGTTTGGCGTACGCCACGCGTATGAAGGTGTCCTGAACGTCCTGCGGCATTATGGACTGCTCGAAGGCGAGATCCAGAAAATTCGGCCTGATTCGTCGGAGCGCCCGAAACTGGTACGCGCGGATAATTTGCAGGATTATATTCCGTGCCCGAGGAACGGTATCTGGGAGCCGGTTATCGCCCTCGGTCAACATGTGAAGGCGGACGAGTTGGTCGGACGGCTGCATGATTTTTCGGATCACAGCGTGCCCGCCATCGAGATCCGTTCCCCTCGGGAAGGCTGTGTGGCGATGATGCATCTGAGTGCCCGGCCTTCAAAGGGGCAGACCCTTTTCGTGATTGCGGAAGAATTGAGCTGGGACGAGGTCGGCGGGTGAAGATCACCGACGTACAGTTATTCGTTCTAAAGTCTGAAGGGCTCTACAACAATCCTGAAGGAAGCGATGAACCGCTAGGCCCTACGTATATGGGCGTTGTGAAGGTCTCCACGGACGAGGGGATCTGCGGCTATTCCGACCTGGAGAGTTGCGCGAGTGTGGCCAAGGCGTGCGTGGATGCTCCGAAGTGGAGCCAGGAACCGGGCATGGAGTGCTTCGATGGACTGGCTTCCCTGATCGTGGGGGAGAATCCGCTTGAAGTGGAGCGCCTCTGGTACAAAATGTACCGCGGCAGCATTTACTATGGCCGGCGTGGGGTTGCGATTCAGGCGATCTCCGCAATTGATATTGCGCTGTGGGACATTTGCGGTAAAGCGTACCGGCAGCCCGTCCATGTGTTGTTGGGCGGTAAATGGCGAGACACGGTGCGCGCCTATGGGAGCACACTGTTCCGTCCGACTCCCGAAGCGATCCGTGAGGCGGTTAGCCAATACATAGCCGAGGGTTTCACTGCCGTGAAGTTCGGGTGGGGTGTTTTCGGCCGAGACGCAAGGCGTGACGTCAAACTCGTCGAGGCGGCCCGTGCCGCTCTTGGCGATGATAGGGACCTTCTGGTCGATACAGGCTGGTTCGTGGAGCGTACACCCAAGGAGGCAATCCAGGTTGTCCGCTCGATCGAGGCTTTTCGCCCCTTTCTCGTCGAGGAGTTGCTTCATCCGGAGGACTACGATGGCTACCGGCAAGTCTCGACTACGGTCGAGACTCGCATTGCGTGCGGCGAGCAGGAAGCAACGGAGTGGGGCTTTGCTCAGTTGATAGAACGCGGCGGTGTCGACGTTCTACAACCCGATCTGACGAGGTGCGGAGGCTTCACTGTGGCCCGGAAGATCGTGCATATGGCCGATCGTGCAAATCGACTTGTAATTCCGCATTCCTGGTCAAGCGATCTGCTTACAGCAGCGTCGCTGCACCTTGCGGCGTTTCAGCGGCGGGCAGAGTTCGTCGAGTTCAGCACATCGCAAGGTCCCTTGAGCCGCATGCTGGTGAAGGAGCCTTTACGAATGAAAAATGGATATCTTTCTGTTCCGATGGGACATGGTTTGGGTGTAGAGGTGGATGATGCAGTCATTGAACAGTACCGAGTTGCGTAACCCCGCTGAGACAAGTGGGATCTCGAGTTGTGCGAGTTTGCCGAGAAGAATCTGTATACGGCGGTCGTATCTGACTCGCTCGATCAACTCGGCATTCGTGGACAGGCGATGCGTGAGTTTCTCCGACCGATTCACAACCACTGCACGTGCGCCGGATGGGCGCGAACGATTGCATGCTCGGATGTGTACCACATACCTGACGACCCTTACAGTGTGGAGATCGAGGCTGTGGACAGCCTTTTGCCCGGGGAGATCGCGGTGGTAGGGACGCAGAAGTCGGTCCGAAATGCGCCTTGGGGTGAACTGCTCTCGACGGCTGCGCGGGCCAGAGGAGCACGCGGCGCGATCATCGACGGTTTGGTGCGCGACGTACGGAAGATTGAGGAGATCGGGTTTCCGGTGTTTGCCACGGGCGTCAAGCCGGTCGATTCAATGGGGCGGGGCATCGTCACTGC
This sequence comes from Bryobacteraceae bacterium, assembly GCA_963825845.1. Taxonomy (GTDB): domain Bacteria; phylum Acidobacteriota; class Terriglobia; order Bryobacterales; family Bryobacteraceae; genus DASQDN01. Next base: position 88,632 of record CAWGVL010000077.1, read on the forward strand.
GTACAATATCCCGGTCGAGTGCGGGGAAGTGTTGGTCTCTCCCGGAGACTTTGTCTTCGCGGATTTCGATGGAATCGTGGTTGTACCGCGAGATCGGGTGAAGGAAGTCATCGGACTCGCGGCGGATAAGGTCCAACGCGAGAACCACTCGAGGCGAGAGTTGATCGAGGGCAATTATCTGCAGCGATGTGTTACGAGCAAATACGGTGTGCTCTGAGGCGCAGTGCGAATCACGAACATTGAGAAGTTTCCGGTACGGGTGCCGATCCGGCCGGAGTTCCAAATCCGTGGCAGCCTCGGCTCCCATCTCGAATCGCCTTTCCTGATCTTGAAAGTTCACACCGATGAAGGTCTGGTTGGTCTCGGCGAGGTCTCGTCGACGCCGGTGTGGAGCGGCGAGGATTCGACGACGGCGGCCACATGATCGGGTCTTTCTGGAGCCCGCTCTCGTCGGGGAAGATCCACGGGATATCGAGCGCCTGACGGCAAAGATGCGGCGGCGCGTCGCAGGGCATCCGTTCACGAAATCGGGCTGGAGATCGCGCTTTGGGACTTCTCGGAAAAGCGGCGAGTCTACCGTCTATCGGCTGCTCGGTGGCCCCGTACGGCAGAGAGTGCCGATCAAAATGTCATTTCCGGTGCGAGCCGAAGCGCGCTGCCGAACTCGCCGCGCTGGGCGGTGGAGCAAGGGTTGAGGCACTGAAGGTGAAGGTAGGGATTGAGCCGGAAGGCGACATTGCCGGCGTGAAGGCAGTTCGCGGGCCGGTTGGTCCCGATTTTCGTCTCGGCATGTGACGCAAACGGCGGGTGGGCCCACGCATCGCGATTCAAACCATCCGCCGCTTTGTGGACCAGCAGAGATATCACTTTCGCTGAGCAGCCGGTGAGGCCGCTGGACGTCCAGTGGATGGCCGACGTGCGCCGGAGTTCATGACTGTGCCGGTGATGGCTGATGAAAGCTGCTATACGCTCCAGGAGCGATGGCGCTTGCGCGGGCCGGCGCGGCGGATATCCTGTCTATCTATGTCGGTAAGGGCGGTGGAATCGGACCCGCCAGGAAAATCGCCGGCGTCGCGAGAGGCGGCGGGACTAACATGACGTCGGAAGCAATCTGGAACTGGGAATAGCGAGCGCAGCGATGGTGCACACGTTGCTATAGCGACCCCTGGTGTCGGCCTGGAAGAGTTTCCGTGCGACATCTGGGGCCGCTGGCGTACGAAAGCACGCACTGTTGAAGCAGTCATTCGATGTCCAGGACGGAACGGTAGCTGTTTCTGACAGAACCGGGGCTTGGCATCGAGATCGATGACGAGATGCTCGCTAAGTACCGGCGCTATTTCGTTGAGGGTCCTTGCGCAACCGCCGGAACATTCATCGCTTTCGTGCTTTTTCAGGTTCCCCTTGCTGCTGGTAGGTTCGGCCGAGCAAGTAGTGTATACGACCATCCGGACTCCCGGCGACACGCTTCGAGGATCCGGACCGCCTCGGAGCCAAACCTTCAGCCGATGAGCGACTGCGCGAGATAGAGTCGCGTCTGCGTCTCATGCGGATTCGCTCGCAGCGCTGTTTCGAGATAGGGCGCGGCTCCACCCGGGCCGTCCTGCAGCGCGTGTACCTCGCCTATCGATCCGATTAGACTCGCGGATTGGCAGGTCGAGAGTCGAAAGCCCGCTCGTAGAGTGCTAAGACGCAGTCGTTTGAGCGACCGTGCTTGGACTCGAACTGGCCGAATCTTACGTAGCTCTCGAGACCGGCTCCCGGAGCGGCGATCGCAAGTTCGTACTCCTTCTCCCACCTTGTCGATGTCTCCCGATTGCTCCGCTGCCTGCGCTCGGAGCAACGCTGCCCGGTCGAACTCGGCCGCGCGAGCGAGCGACTACTTTGGCGACTGCGGCCCAGGGGCGAGCCAGCGACATGCCCCAACGCTGTTGAAAATCGATTCTGTTGATGTCAGGCCGACGCAGGTATCTCGATCAACGTAGCCGTCGCAGGTTCGAACTCGAAGCGATCGGCGGCGCAACGGACGCGTGTCAGTTCGGCATCTGGAGGGAAGTTCGCAGGGCTCGACCTCCGTGGAAGCGTCGGCTGCCATGATTCGGCGCTGGTAGGCCTCGGCGTCTTCCCCGGTGAGTCGATTCCCGTAACCGCCTACGGGCCGACTCGAATGTAGGCATCGGTCAGCTGAAAGTACGCGGAGGGTTCGTTGGATACACGCGCGAGTGACGCGTACGCGGAGCGCCGCCTCGAAGGATGATTCTTTGGAAGGCTGTTGCGTTCCCAAGGTAGGACAGCGCCTCCGTGCTGGAAGCGTCGGTTCGCAGGTAATTCTTCAGATCGCGGACTGCGTCGTTGTAGCGGCCGGTGTGGTAGTCGGACGCTCCGCGGAACAATAGCGCCGAGTGCAGGGCAGGGTTGTGTGTTAGCGAATTTTGGTGAGCGACCGGATGGCTCTTGGCGTACTCGGCACGCGAGTGATACACCAAACCGAGGTTCAACTCGGCCGAGGCCCAACCCGGGCGAATGCGGAGGATTTCTTCGTACAGCGATATGGCTTCATCGAGGCGATTCTGTTGCTCGGCGGCCTCTGCTCGTGCGATGAGGGATCGCAGCCGGTCGGCTTTGAGCGGTTTGGGAGGGCGGACTCTGGGCGTTGCCGGCGAACAGGCCCAGAAAGATACAGAGCGCGAGGAATCGCATAGAGAGGCGGGGCCGGAATCCGGACCCGCCTCCACGATGCTACCTAATCGACAAACTTCAGTGCGAGTTGCATCTGGCGCGCGGCCCCGGCACTCGTGATGCGGCCGAACGTCGGCGTGCCCAGAGTCGTGCCCGGCCCCGACAGGTTGACATGATTCGGAGCGTTGAACATCTCCCACCGGAATTGAATGTACTTGAACTCTGTGACGTAGAAGTTCTTCATCAAACCGGTGTCGAGATGTAGATCCGGGAGCGTCAAGAATTCCGATCCCCGAGTTGCCGAACTTGTACTGAGCTGGAGCAACGAATGCCGATGTGCTGAACCAGCGATCGGCAGTCCCATCGGACATCGTGCGGTCTCCGCTTATGCTGCGCCGCGTGCCGCGTCCGTTGCCCAGGGTCGAACCGGGTACGCCAATCGTCAAAGGCGCGCCGGAGGTAAAGCTGTAAATGCCGGTTAGCTGCCAACCTCCGAGCAATCCATTTACGATCGCTTTTGAATCGGTCAGGTACCGGCGCCCGCGGCCAAAGGGCAATTCATAGACAGTGTTTATGTTGAGGATGTGCTTACGATCGAAAGCGGACCGGCCCCGATTGTAGCCTTCTGGAGCGAACGGTTCCGGCGCGTCCCAAACGGCGCTTCCTACTCCATCCACCAAATGTTTGCCGAACGAATACACGGTGTTGAATAACAAGCCTCGCGAGAACCGCCGCTCCAACTTCAGCTGGAGCGCGTTGTACCAGGTCTTGCCGAGATTCTCATAGAGAGTGATGCCGGCGAATCGTGGAAACGGTCTCGCGGCCTGAAGATCGGTGTACTGCCCGGGAGCAACCTCGTTCCGCAAGTTGGCGCTTATGACATCAACGATACGGTTGCCGACGTAGGAGACGGTGAAGGCCGTGCTGAAGGGCAACGATTTCTGAATCGATACATTCCACTCGTGCGCCTTCTGATTGTCAACGTTGTAGGCCGCAGCTGAGACACCGGGCGACAGGAAGACGGTCGGATCGTTTGAGAACGCGGTCTCCCACCGTTGCAGCGAAGCCGCCGTGTACGTCGGATTTTCGTAGTTCCAGAACGGAGGTCCGACGATGGCGGATGCCGTGATGTTGCCGATGAAACTACTCGGGAAGATGCCGTAGCCGCCGCGAATGACGAGCGAATCACTCCTTCCGGGGCGCCAAGCGACGCCGATTCTCGGTGAAACAGAGCCGTTGGGTTCGAAGAGTCCGGGAGGCGCTCCGATTTCGGAAGCCGACACCCACAGTCCCTGCGTTGCGGCTGCAACAAATGGGGCAACGGGCTGAGCCGTCAGATCGACCTGGCCGTTCTTATCTTCACCCGCGATAGCCCGGCCCGATACCGGGTCGAAACTTGTAACGTTGCCGCGTACGGCGCGTTTCGCGTGCCAGCGGTCATAGCGAAGGCCGAGATTAATCGTGAGATTCGATGTGGGTTTCCAGGCATCCTGGATGTAGATCGCTGAATACGGCGAGTGCTTCATTCCGAACGTCTGCAGAGGGAAATTGCGTCCGCCAGCGCTTGTGTAGCCAAGCAGGTAATCCGAGAATCCGTTGCCTGTGTACTGACCGTTAAACGTGAAGTTTCCCCGGGCTGCGAAGGAGGCGTGCTGACCAAACGTGGTTCGGTCATTAATCTCATACCCGAGGTTGAGCGTGTGCTTTCCGCGAATGAGGCTGGTGGTCGCCTTCGCATTCTTCGCTTCCATCCAGAGCCGGCCCGGGTTACCCCAGGGAGCGTTGAAGCCCGTATATCCGGTGATGCCAACGGTGGGGAGTCCGGTAGAACCCTCCCGGCCGGCAGACCCAAACCCCTGTATTCCTGCCTGCTGCGTCAGATTCTCGATTCCGACGACAGGCGAGGAGAACGTGTTGAAGGAATTCATGTAATTGGCGCCAAGGTTAATGAGCCATGTCGGCGCCGGTGAATAGGTGTAATTCAGGGCGATGTTGTGTTGGCGCGTATTGTTGCTTTGGACGACATCAGGCGAATAGTCAGGGCTCTGCTGCGTGTTGTCGAACACCACCCAGCGTCCATAGATGCGCTGGCGATCGGTGATAAGGTGATCGATTCGTGCTGTACCTTCCCAGGCGTCTTCAGGAACGGGAGCAGTGCCGCGGAAGAATCCGTTCGGGCTGTTGGGCAGCAGGAGGTAAGGAAAGAAGTACTTCGAAGACGACGCGATCCGATCGGCAGGGATTTTATTTCCCGGGAATGGCTGGTTATTGTTGAGGGGATCTCGTATCGGAGTGGCGACGGAGGAAAAATCGCCGTTCAGCATTTCGGGGAGGACGGTGTTCGAGTTGTAGATACGTGCCTGCCGGATGGTGGTGCCTTCGAAACTGGTAAAGAAGAAGGTCTTGTTTCGTAAGATGGGGCCGCCTATTGTGCGCCGAACTGATTCCGCGAGAGCTTTGGCTTGCTGGCGCCCGGCGTTTTCGCAAACGTGTTGAACGCATCGAGTTTTTCATTCCGTAGAAACTCCCACAAAGTTCCATGGAAGGCGTTGGTTCCCGACTTCGTCAACATCAACACCTGAAGTGGGTTCCGTCCCTGTTCTGCGCTAAAGCTATTGGTTTCCACACTGAACTCAGCGATCGTGTCGACGTTCGGGATCGCCATACCGCGTTCATCCATGCCGGCGTTCGCGTTGAGTCCATCCAATTGAAATTCCGTGGCGTCGTCACGTCCACCGACGCCTTGCACCGACGACCCGCGTTCGGGGCCGCTGCGGCCGAGATAGCGCATTCCCGGGGCAAGCGCCACCAACTGAACGGGATTTCGCCCATTGAGCGGAAGCTCCCGGATTTGTTTTTCTTCGACGACGGTGGAGACGGAGCTGCGGTCTGTCTGGATCAGTTCGGCCGTTGCGTCGACCCTGATCTGCTCTGTGACGTCGCCCACTTTGAGGACAGGGGAGATTCGCTGGCGGCTCGCAACGGTCAAGTCGATCCGTTCGAGTTTCCATGTGCTAAACCCGGTATTCGTAACGCTGACTGAGTATGGACCGGTTGGAAGCGCGAGTACTTCGAATTCGCCCCCTTCACCGCTCGTCGCCGTTTTCTGAAGTCCGGTATTCAAATTGGTGATCGTGACAGTCGCCCGAGGAACTACGGCGCCCGACGCGTCTGTTACAACTCCTAATATCGATGCGTCCGATCCGACTTGTGCAATAAGACTGCAGGCGCAAGTCAAAGCGACAATCAGCAGAAGCAGACTGAATCTGATTCTTCTCATAGAAATGACCTCCGTGAACACGTAAGCTGGTTCTGGCGCAGTGGGCTCCATGGACCAGACTGCCTCGTTGAGATGGCCCATTGTCAATCCGCCATGGCCTTGTGTCAAGCAAACTGGCATCGCTACCTGCTTCTTCGTCCAGAATGCTGGAAGAATCGCAACCGTGCGACGTTACTGCGACCATGTACGTTCAACGCTCTCCGGAGTTTTTCGTCCCTGTTTCTGGACGCATGTTCTTCCACTGCCTCACTGACTCGGTTATCATTTGTCAGATGCCGTACCTGATGCGGCATCGGCGTATTCGTGTCCTTGATCGGCGCGAGTTTACGGGAGAGATCTGAATGCGCGTGTGGTTACTCGTGTCCACTCTGCCGATTTTGTTCGGATTGGAGGCGCGCGCTCAAGAGAAGAAACCCGCCCCCGAGCCTCGTGTCTCATCGATCAACCCATTCGCTGCGCAAGTCGGAAAAACGTACCAAGCCATTCTTCGTGGTCGTAACTTAAAAGGCGCGCACGGGGTCGCGATCACGGGCGACGGCGTTCAAGGTCGAGTCCTGCGCGTCGAGTCCGAACCGCCCTCAGAACGGGAGAGGAAGACCGAGAGTACGACGGATCTTGTCCATGTTGAGATCACCAGTCAACCGGCCACACGCGCGGGGGCCAGGGAACTCCGGCTACTCACATCCGGTGGCGTTACGAACGAGATCTCCATATCACTGGCGAGTGAGCCGGTGATGGCCGAAGCCGAGGTTCCCGATCCGATCCGTGCGTTCCCAGTGGTCGTTACGGGAAGAATCTCGCAACGTGGTGAGGTGGACACGTTCTGGTTTGAAGCAACTGCGGGCCAGGCGCTGACTTTTGAAGGGCGGTCCGGACAGGGCTCCGTGGATCTGTCGGTGGGGATCTTCAAGGCAGAGCCGAGCTGGTTCGATCCGAACCACATGGAACAGATTGAGTATAACGACGAGCCACTGTTTTTCCCCGGATTGTCGACAGACGCGCGCGTAACGCACACGTTTCGCAAGGGGGGCAGGTATTGTGTGAAGGTACAATCGTCCTCCGGTCAGGGGAGCGCCGACGGCGTCTACGAACTTCGAATTTCTCCGGGAGCCCTGCCCCGCCCGACGCTGCATCCGAAGCTGAAGGAGAACGGGTGGGAGGAGCGGCAATTTACCAGGGAGTTATCGCGTGACCGCAGTGAGCAGATTGCGCGGCGCGGCGGATTGAGCGTTGATGGTGCGCAGCCCGTGGAGACCTATCGAGCAGTCCGCGTGGGATCATCGGAGCCGCCTCCAGTGATGCGCCTGCCGGGTGTTGTTGAAGGGAGCATTGGACGCGCCGCGGAAGCACATCGCATCAAGCTCCACATCGAGAAGGCGGAGAATATCGCGATCGAGATCGAGACGCCCGAAGCTACTATGCCACGCTTCAATCCAGTGATTCTGTTGTTTGAACCCGGTGGCGCTGAGGTCGCGACGAATGTTTACACCAAGCGAAATAACAACGGGCTGTACATGATGAAGATGATCCAGTCGAAAGTCGCGCTGCCACTTCAGGCACCGGGTGATTACGAGATGGAGATTCGCGATATTACGACGGATCGCGCGGGCGCCGATTTCCGCTACCGCGTCCTTGTGCGCCGTCAGACTCCGCATGTCGGCAAGTTGGAAGTCGCCGAAGAACAGATCAATCTCCGCCGAGGAGCGACGCGCGACATCAGCATCGCTGTGGAACGTGAAGAAGGCTTTAACGGACTGATCACCTTTGCTGTGGAAGGGTTGCCCGATGGAGTTACGGTGCTGCCAGCCGCTCCGAAGCCGGTGGATAAACCACCGCTGCCGAATGGCGGAAAACTCGAACGGTATACCCCCATCGTGCAAAATTCGGCTCTCGTCTTTATGGCTTCCCCCGATGCTGCCGTGACAGAGGTTCCATCGAAGATCAGGATCACGGCGCGCCCGATGGTCAACGGTAAGTTAGGGGAAGCGATTCTAGTGAAGGAACTCCCGTTGATGGTCCTGTCGGAGAGCGTCACATGAACGTGATGCGAATCCTGACGTTGGGGATTGCCGGCTCCGGTCTGCTGATATGCGCACAGACCCAGGACGCCAAGGCCGAGTTCGATTTCGCTCGAGAGATCGGTACGATCCTCACGCGCAAAGGCTGCAATGGCGCGGGTTGCCATGGTGGTGTAAAGGGTCGCGGCGGATTCAAGCTTTCGTCCGGGGCCTTTCATCCGAAAGAAGACTATGAGTGGATCGTAAAAGGCGGCACGTATCAGGTGCTCACGACCGAGGTGAAGGGCGAGCGCGTTCCGAGAGTCAAGATCGCCGAACCTGAGAAGAGCCTGCTCCTGCTGAAGGCGACCGGCGCGGTCAGCCACGGGGGCGGCAAGCGCTTCGATCAGGACTCGCCGGAGTACCGGAAGCTCGTTGCGTGGATCCGGAGCGGAGCCCCGTTTGGCCGCGAACCACGGCAGGAGAATCGCGTGGTGCGACTTGTCGCTTCTCCACGCACGGTCACTCTCGAGAAAGGCGGCTCCGGCCAGCTTGCCGTCACCGCGCATTTCGCGGACGGACGAACCGAGGTCGTGACGGACCAGGCGCTTTTTGTTTCGAACAGTACCGATATCGCGAGTGTCGATGAGACCGGCACGGTGCGCGGCAAGAATTCTCGGTGAGACTGCCGTCTTAATCAGGGCAGCCGGTATGGCGACGAGCGCCATCGTCGGGGTGATCGGTCCCGAGATCGCCAATTATCCGGCCGTGCCCAGTTCCAACTTCATCGACGATTTCGTTTTTGACAAGTTGCGCCGATTCCGGATGGCTCCGTCGGAGCTTTCAAGCGACGGTGAGTTTCTGCGTCGTGTGTGCTTAGACCTCGCAGGCAGGCTTCCTCCAGCGGATCGCGTTCGAGAGTTTCTCGATAGCAAGGATCCGAAGAAGCGCACTAAGCTCATCGATGCATTAATCGGCTCGCCTGAGTTCGTTGATTATTGGACCTTTCGATTCGACGACGTATTCCGGGTCTCGGTTGCTTCGAATGGTATCAATCCGAAGTGGAGCCAGATGTATGCGGACTGGGTTCGCGAGAGCATCGCGCAAAACAAGCCCTACAGCCAGATGGCGCGCGAGCGGCTCACCGCCCAGGGGTATGACGGCGTTACACGGCATTTCCTTCCATACGATGTCATCGGTCCGCCTGGAGAGACGATGGCGGAAGAGATCCGCGTGTTCTTCGGCCGCCGCATGGATTGTGCGCAGTGTCACAACCATCCGTACGAGGCCTGGACTCAGGACCAATTTTGGGGATTGGCTGCGTTCTTCGGCCGGTTGTTCAAGATGGGCGACACAGGGTTCGAATACGTTCTTTTCGATCACCCGCTGGACCAACCGATGGGAAATGGAGATGTAAATGGAAGCCTCCAGATGCTGCATCCTCGGACCAAAGTTCCACTGAAACCGACATTGCTCGATGGGACAGTGGTCGAATCGTCAGGTCGGGAGAATCCTCGCAAAGCGCTGGCGGAATGGATGGTGAAGAACCCGTATTTTGCTGAGGCAGCGGTCAACCGCCTTTGGAGCTACTTTTTCGGCCGAGGCATCGTTGATCCAGTGGATGACTTCCGATCGACAAATCCCCCGACGCATCCGGAACTGCTCGCGCGTTTGGCTGAAGAGTTTCGGTCACACAATCACGATCTGCGGCACATCATCCGAACCATCGTGACTTCACGCACGTATCAACTCTCGGGGCGTCCCAATGCCACGAATCGGGGAGATCATACTAACTATTCTCATGCCCAGCCGCGAGCACTGGACGCGGAGGTCCTGTTGGACGCGATCTGTGATGTCACCGGAGTTCCGGAGGTCTTTACGACCGGTGTGTCGGATGCGTCGAAGATGAACGCGCAAGCCCCGCCCGGAACGCGTGCGATTCAGCTGCGCCAGCCTGATCTCTTCTTTTCGCGGTTTCTGGAGTTGTACGGCCGGCCGAATCGTCTGACACTTCCGGAGAGAAATGGCAAAGCGAATCTGGGGCAGGCGCTTCACATGCTTGCAGGCTCGGCATATCAAGAGAAGGTGAGTGCTCCGCAGGGGCATCTTATGCAACTGCTTCGATCCAGCAAATCGAACGGAGAGATCATTCGGGACATCTATGTGACTGCGTTTGCGCGGGTGCCCGAGCCTTCCGAACTCGAGGACCTCAATCGTGCGGTCGGTGTTGCGGAAAATCGGGAGCCAGGCTCTAGGCGATCTGATGTGGGCCATACTGTCGTCGCGTGAATTCGCGGAGAATCATTAGTAGAGAGGTGGATCGATGAGCTGTTCGGGATGTCTGAATCTGACCCGCCGTCAAAGTCTGAGGCGCGATTTCCTGAGGGTGGGGTCTTTAGGGCTTCTGGGCGGTATCAACCTCCCGCAACTCCTACGTGCCGCCGACGCTCAGAAGCCGGCGAATAGCAAGGCGCAGTCCTGCATTCTTCTGTGGCTGGAGGGTGGCCCGAGTCAGATGGATACCTGGGATCCCAAGCCGAGTTCTGGCTTCAAGCCGATCTCCACGAACGTGCCGGGGATTCAGATTTCGGAATTGCTGCCGAAGCTCTCAAAGCGCATGGACAAGCTGGCCATCGTGCGTTCGATGCATACAAGGGGCAACGATCATCCCCAAGGGACGCATTATGCGATCACCGGTCACGAGCCCAATCCCGCGATGCATTTCCCCAGCCTTGGAGCAATCATCTCGAAAGAATCCGGTCCTCGCAATGGGATTCCGGCCAATATTCTGGTCCCGCAGTGGGAGCGCAGCCGCCAATACGAAGAGTACTTCCGAGCCGGGTTCCTTGGACCCGATTACGATCCGATGGCGCTACCCGATCCGAGTCAGAAGAACTTCGAAGTCGCGGACTTGACTCTGCCGAAAAGCGTGTCGGAGCGCGTCGTGCACAGCCGTCAGGATCTGTTGAAGATCGTCGATCGCCGGTATCGGAGCATGTACGAAGGCGCCGAGCACGCGAACATGGATGGATTCACGGCGCAGGCGACCAAGATGCTGCTCAACCCAGCGGTCCGGGACGCCTTCGATTTGGGTAAAGAGCCCGACAAAGTGCGGGATCGATACGGCCGCGACACGGTCGGGCAGAGTGTCCTGCTGGCACGCCGGCTGGTGGAAGCAGGCGCGCGGTTCGTGACGGCCGCGGGATTTCACAGCAACTCTTGGGACACTCATGCGAAGAACGATGAAGGGCATCGCGATCGTTTGTGTCCGCCTATGGACCGAACTCTATCCGTTCTCCTCGATGACTTGCAGGAGCGCGGTCTTCTCGCCTCAACGGTCGTACTGGCGATGGGAGAATTCGGCCGTACTCCCTTCGTGAATCCGGATCTGGGCCGTGACCATTGGCCGACATGCTGGTCACTTGCGCTTGGAGGTGGAGGCATCAAGGGTGGGCAGGTCATCGGATCGAGCGATGAGAATGGCGCATACGTCACCGATCGCGCGACGAGCATGGGTGACATCTTCGCTACCATCTACAAAGCGTTTGGAATTGACTGGACTATCGAGTACGACACGGCGATTGGCCGCCCAGTGAAGATTGCGAACGCGCTTGACGACAATACGGGGCAGCCTATCCAGGAATTGCTGTGACCTCTGCTACGGCTCGTGGAGCCGCAGCTACAAATTCGAGCCGCATACCGAAAGAATGGGCGCTGATTGCGTTCCTGTGGGCAGCGTACGTGCTCAATCAGGCGGATAGGCAAGTTGTTTACACGCTTTTCCCGGCGCTGCAGCAGGAGTTCGGGTTCAGCGACGCGGTCGTGGGTCTGACGGGCGCTCTCTTTCTGTGGGTGTACGGGTTGTGCTCGCCATTGTCGGGGATCCTCGGTGATCGATGGTCGAAGACCAACCTCGTTGTCGGCAGCCTTGTGCTGTGGAGCTTCTTCACTGTCGCCTCCGGGCTGGCGCCAAATGGGGCGCTGTTACTCGTATGCCGCGCATTGCTCGGTATTTCCGAGTCGCTTTACATGCCTGCGGCATATGCGCTGATGGCGAACGCGCATGGACCGACAACCCGGTCAAAGGCGGTTGCGCTGTTTGCGACGAGTCAGATGGTCGGAGTTGCTATAGGTGGATCGCTCAGCGGGTACGTTGCGGAGCGTCTGCATTGGCGCGCCTCATTCTGGATGCTCGGGTCTGCGGGCCTGTTGTTCGCAATTCCGCTGAAACGCTTCTTTCGTACGCTGCCATCCGAATATGAGACTGGCGGCTCCACTGTGCGCCAACCCGCGACGTTGAGGAGTTTCATTGATCTCTTGAGGATCCCATCGCTGCGAATCGTCACATTGTTCGTTGCGGTATCCACATTCGGTCTTTACCTGGTTTACACATGGCTCCCGACGTTCATTTACGACAAGTTCAATGTGGGGCTCGCACGGGCAGGTTTTGAGGCTAGCGTATATCCGCAGATCGGGACACTGGTTGGATTGATCGCCGGCGGAGCGGTCGCGGACCGGTTGTACGCGTCAGTAAAGGCGGCTCGGTTCTCGGTCGTACTCGCAGGATTTGCATTCGCGGCGCCCGGGATCTACATGTTGGGATCGAGTGACACCCTGGCGGGGACTCGCCTGGCGGGAATCGCGTTCGGTGTATTCGCAGGATTCGTGATTGCAAATCAGGCTCCATCCGCGTTTGATGTCGTGCCGGCGTCGTTGCGGGCGTCGACTGTCGGTGTATTGAATATGCTGGGCTCGGGCGTATCCGGGTTCGCACCGTTTCTCGGAGGGCTCGCCCGAAACACGATCGGGGTGGACCGGTTGATGATCTTCACGAGTGTCGCGTATATCCTGACCGCTATCATCGTGCTCTACGGCATTTTGCGGCATTTCGAACGCGACCAGAAGCGAGCTCAAGAGGCGTAGAAATCGAGAAACGCGTCTGCGACCGCACGAACCACGATCTTGCGATACGTGGGTCCCTTTGTCAGCGTTCGCCTGATCCGGGCTGTCGGTGAAACCTTCTATGTCCGTCCAGAAGCCATGCTTCTCATTCCGCCATGGCGCTTCGAAGCGGCGGGGGTCCGAACTCACAACGTCATCCCGATGCGGCCTTAACACTGAGACGAGTTCCGGCCGAAGGGAAAGCATCACTGAGGTTTCGAAGTCGCCCGCATGTCCTGGAAGCCTGCGATTCTCATGCACATGAGCGGCAGTCAACGCATCCCATGCAATTGTCCAGTACGAACCTGCCGCAACGCGCACCGGGTGTCTCAAGGCCACGTCACGAGCGGCAAGTTGTGCCAATTCATGGTTGCCACCGTGACCGTTCAACAGAAAGATCTTCGTAAATCTGCTCTGTACCAATGATTCGAGGAGGTCCCGCAGCACCTTGTAGTACGTCTCTGTGCCGAGCGAGAGAGTGGCGCCATAGATGAGGTGATGAGCCGACGAGCCGAACGGCAACGCAGGCGCCAGGACGATCGGTATCTGGCCAGCCGCGAGCTCGGCGGAATCGTGCGCAATGGATTCGACAGCGAAGGTATCGGTTCCCGAAGGCAGGTGGGGACCGTGCTGCTCGGTCGCTCCAAGAGGCATGATCAAGAGTGATTCCGGAGCGAGATCGCGTAAGGCCTCGCGGTTCTGTTCAGCGAACATTGTGAGCGGCATAGACAGGAGGGTTGTGCAGGAACTTTCCACTATACTGCACGGATTTCATTCGGCGGTTCCATACTGTGCGATAGTGATGCTCATTGATGAAGCTATTGGCATTTGTAAGCGATGAAATGTACGTCGCGCTGGCGGACGTGCAGGTGGAGTTCGAGTCCCTCGAGACGGGGGAGGTCGTGGTATTGCGCTCGTCTCCGCGCGGCGCATTCTATGGAACTCTTGCAGCCGGACCGTATCGGGCTTCGTTGGCGAAAGATGGTTACGGATCGAAGACTGTGACCATGGAGATTGTAGAGGGCCGGCAGCATCAGTTTCGACTCCTTTCGAACACGCTGCTCGGGTACATGTGGCCGAAGTGGGTTCGTGCCGGGGAATCGGCGGAGTTCCGGGCTCACTCACCGGAGCAGTATCAACTCACATTGTGGCGATACGGACTCACCAAGAAATTGGTTCAGATGGTCGGGTGGATTGATGAGCACGGTCCGGGCGCGAACAAGCAACTCCTGCCCGACTGCGACTTCACGCAAGATGGCGTGCGATGGAATCACGAGGGCTATTCTGCGCCACCATCGATTATTGCGCCTGAACAAAGCGGACTGTATTACCTCTGGATGCGGACTCCGTCAGGTCGAACGTTTTCATTTCCCTGGATCGTTGCGCCGGCACAGCCGAGGACCGATATCGCAGTCCTCGCGTCCACAAACACCTGGAATGCCTACAACAATTTCGGGGGAAGAAGTAACTATGTGAATGCCGACCACCTTCCTGACACCCCGATCGTCAACTCGCGGCAAGACCTGAGTCGATACCAGGACAATACGCCGTTCGGCGTGTGGAAGCCGAAGGACAACGAGTATCAGCCCCTCTCGTTTGATCGCCCGGAGCCGAATAGTCATTTGTTCGATGATCCTGAGGCAATTGATCCTATCCAGGGCCGTGTACAGTGCGGTGTGGCTCCCGCGGAGTGGCGTTTGTACGCATGGCTGGAACAGGAAGGCTTTGAATACGACCTTTACGCTGAAGCGCAGTTGCACGACGGTACGCTTACGCTTGACGCCTATCGAGTGCTGGTGATTGCGGTACATCCGGAGTACTGGACGCGTGAGATGTATCTGGCCGTGAAGGCCTGGGTGTTTGAGCGAGGGGGCCGGCTGATGTATCTTGGCGGCAACGGCTTGAATTGCGAAGTGACGTTGGACGATTCCGGACGGATGCGCTGCCTGTCGCATCTAAACAGCCTCCGTGGCGACCTTGGCGGTCACTCGGACGACGGTTCAGTGAGCTTTGAAAGCCGCATGCATCGAACGGTGGAGTCGGAGGCGACACTTCTAGGTGTCGTCTGCACGGAATCCGGAATCATGACCGCAGCTCCCTACAAGGTTTTGGATTCTGCGCATTGGGTGTTCGATGGAACATCGCTTAGCAACGGTGAAATCTTCGGAGAAGCTACATTGCATGAGCGCGTATCGGGTGGAGCTTCCGGCCATGAGACGGACAAACGAAGCCAATCGTCACCGCCGAACACCCGGCTTCTTGCCAAGGGTTTGAACCCCGACGACGGCGGCGCTGAGATTGTCATTCACGAGACGTCGAGCGGTGGGGCCGTGTTCTCCGTCGGATCGATCACGTGGGTTTCGGCTCTTTTCACGGACACGCGTGTTTCAACGATGACTCGGAATGTCCTGAACCGGTTTCGCACTTGAATTGCCAGCCATCGTACCGGGTGGATATGATGGCATACCAGGTACACTTGCCGGGTTCCAGGAATGTAGATATGACGATCAGACTTTGCACACTCATCATCTCGGCTTCCGTGCTGGGTAACGCGGAAACGTTTTCGGCGGATGTGTATCCGATCGTGCGCGCCCGGTGCCAGAACTGCCATCAGGAGGGAGAAATCGCTCCAATGGCATTCACGGATTACAACGACACTCGCCCGTGGGCTAAAGCCATACGGGAATCGGTTATGACCGGCACAATGCCGCCATGGCATGCCGACCGACGGTCAACTCTGGCGTTTCACAACGATCGATCCCTTACGCAAGCGGAGATTCGCAAGATCGTAGCGTGGGTTGATGGGGGCGCGGTTGAAGGTCGCAAGATTGAATATCCGAAGCCCGTCAAACAAGAGAGCGCATGGAAGCTGGGCAAGCCGGATGTAATCCTTCGAATTCCCGGATTCAAGGTCCAAGCGCGCGGGGACATCCCCTATACGTTCGTCATTAATTCGATCGGTCTTACCGAGGATCGATGGATTCGAGCTGCGGAGTTTCGCATCGACAAGCGGTCTGTCGTGCATCACATGAACGCCTTTGTGCGTCCTCCCGGCTCCAGCTATCTGGAGGGGCTGGAGCGTGGTAAATTCCTGGTGCCCACCTTGACGCAGCGGCGCGTAGGGCGTCCCGGGGAGGGCGTCTTTGAACGTCGCGAATTGCTGCTTGGGTACGAACCCGGTTATGCCCCGATCCCTTGGAATGACGGTCAGGCGAAGCTGATTCGCGCAGGGTCGGATATCGTTTTCGAGATCCACTACACCGCCAACGGGAAAGAGCAGACCGACTATTCCGAGTTCGGGCTGTACTTCGCAGAAAAGCCCCCGCGTGAACGGGTGTTGTCTACGCAAACGCAGGACATGAACTTCGTCATCCCGCCGGGCGATGCGAACTACAAGTCCGAGGCATCGATCACATTCGGCCGGCCAGTCAAGCTGATTTCCCTTCAGCCGCACATGCATCTTCGCGGAAAGGCCATGGAGATCCGTGCGCGCTATCCCGACGGGCGGGTCGAGACTCTGTTGAATGTGCCCCGCTACAGCTTCAACTGGCAGACCACGTATTTCCTGAAGGATCCCAAAGTTCTGCCTGCAGGTTGCACGATCGAATCGACGGCAGCGTTCGATAATTCTCCGAACAATCCGTTTAATCCTGATCCTCGAAGCCCAATCAAATGGGGCGATCAGAGTTGGGAGGAGATGCACATTGGTTTCATGGAGATCGCCTTCGATGCGAACGTCAACGCGGAGACTGTGATTGACGCAGCGGCGAAGGAACGTGAGCGAAAGATCTTCGAACGCACTGCCACGCCTACACGCTAATCGGAGACAAGGTGAAAGTCATCAAAGAAGGCCAACAGCGCCTTTTCGAGACAGATCAGGAGACGGTATCCACCGTCAGCCGCATGCTTCTCGATCTCGAGCGCAACGGCATGGATGCGGTTCGAAAGTACAGTCTCCAGTTCGATGAATGGGACCCGCCGGATTTCCAACTGACGCCACAACAGATCGATGACGCGGTCGCGAGCTTACCAGAGACGGCTCTTCGCGATACCGATTACTGCCAAAGCAACGTCCGCCGCTTCGCCCAAGCGCAACTGGAAACGATGCTGCGGCTGGAGATTGAACTTCAGCCCGGTGTCATTCTCGGCCATCGTCATATTCCTGTGAACTCGGTCGGTAGCTATATCCCGGGCGGGCGCTATCCGATGTTCGGATCCGCTCAGATGAGTATTATTCCGGCCCGAGTGGCAGGCGTGAAGAGCATCACCGCCTGCACACCTCCAGTGAAGGGGCAGGGCTGGTATCCGGCGACTATCAACGCGATCCATAAAGCGGGCGCCGATAACATCTACGTCGTCGGCGGAGTGCCCGCAATGGCGCTGATGGCTTTCGGGCTTGCGGGGAACGAACCGGTAGACATCCTCTGTGGAGCAGGGAATCGCTTCGTAGCCGAAGCCAAGCGCCAGCTCTTCGGGCGCTGCGGAATCGACCTGCTTGCCGGCCCGACGGAGATTGCGGTGATCGCGGATGACTCTGCGGATCCGGCGCTGGTCGCGTGTGACCTCTTGGGGCAAGCCGAGCATGATCCAAATAGTGGGCAATGCTTGATTTGCCTGAGTGAGGATTTTGCACAGCGAGTCATCACTGCCCTCGATCGGCAGTTGACGGTGCTACCGACGCGCGATGTCGCTGAACTGTCGTGGCGCGATCACGGTATCGTCTGGGTGGCAGAGGATAAGGACGAAGCTGTGCGCTTGAGCGATGGTTATGCACCCGAGCACCTGGAACTGCACGTGGATGATCCCGACTTCTATTTCGAGCGGCTCACGAATTATGGCTCGCTCTTTATCGGAGAAGAGACCACGGTCGCTTATGGGGATAAGACGATCGGGACCAATCATATTCTGCCGACAAGCAGAGCTGCCCGGTACACCGGGGGTGTCTGGGCCGGGAAGTTCCTGAAGACATGCACTTATCAGAAGATGTCTCAGCAGGCGAGCGTTGCTATTGGAGAAGTAACGGAGCGGCAATGCATTCTGGAGAACATGCTCGCCCACGCGATCACGGCTCGGGTGCGCATAGACCGTTACGCATCGGCAGCCGATAAGGCCTAGCGACTTGGACATCCTGATCGTCCTTTTCGCGCTTGTGTTTCTAATGCTGGTCGCGTACCGGGGCTTCAGCGTCATCCTCTTCGCTCCAGTTGCCGCGCTGATAGCGGTGCTTCTGACCGATCCAAAGCTCGTCCTCCCGTTTTATTCGGGCGTATTCATGGATCGCACTGCTGGATTTATCAAGCTCTATTTCCCCGTATTTCTTTTAGGAGCAATTTTCGGGAAGTTGATGGAGGTATCCGGCTTTGCGCGTTCGATCATCCGATCGGTCTCGGGTGTGATCGGGCCATCGCACTCGCTTGTATCGATCGTGCTGGTTTGCGCAATTCTGACTTACGGTGGTGTCTCTCTGTTTGTTGTGGCGTTCGCAGTGTATCCGTTTGCGGCGGAGATGTTCCGGACCGCCGGCATCCCGAAACGCCTGATCCCGGCAACGATAGCTCTCGGCGCGTTCACATTCACCATGGATGCACTGCCGGGTTCGCCGCAGATCCAAAACATCATTCCGACGACTTTCTTCAAGACCGATGCCTGGGCAGCGCCCTGGCTCGGAATTGCGGGTTCGATCTTTCTTCTCGTCAGTGGCTTGTCATACCTGGAATGGCGTCGGCAGTCCGCGATCCGAAATGGAGAGGGATACGGCGAAAATCATGTGAACGAGCCGTCTCTGCCGGAAGGTGAAGTTCTACCACATCCTCTACTCGCGGTGTTCCCGCTTGTGCTCGTTGGGGTGTTGAACAAATTGTTCACATTATGGATTCCGGCCATCTATGGCCCGCAATTCGCGTTCTCCTCGTTTGGAATAAAGACTTCAGCGCCGATCGATGTGCCGGCCGTCGCAGCGCTTTGGGCAGTACAAGGCGCTCTCTTCGCGTCTCTCCTGGTGATCGTTATGAGCGGGTGGGCGCGGATTCGGCGTTCGTTTCGGTCGGCTGCAGGTACAGCGGTGGCTGGAGCTATGCTTGCGGCTCTGAACACTGGATCAGAGTACGGATTCGGAGCGGTCATCGCGGTACTCCCAGGATTCCGTGCGGTCAACGACTTCCTTGCCCGGACGATCGAAGATACGTTGCTGAACATCGCAGTGACCACGAACGCTCTCGCCGCGATCACGGGGTCAGCTTCCGGAGGGCTGAGCATTGTTCTCGGGTCGCTAGGCGCGACGTATCTAGAGCGCGCGCAGGCCGCGGGAATCCCTCCCGATGTGTTGCATCGGGTGGCTGCAATGGCGAGTGGCGGCATGGATACTCTGCCGCACAACGGAGCGGTCATCACACTCCTGGCCGTGACCGGGCTCACGCACCGGAGTTCTTATCGCGATATTTTTGCCATGACTTTGTTCAAGGTCGCTGCCGCGTTTTTTTCGATTGCACTTTATCGGGTATCCGGCATTTATTGACAAAGCATGCTATCGCGCTGAAATACGTCGATTCCTGTTATCATCGCTTCGCAGACGAGGCAGCTATCATGATGCCCATTTCCAGGCGTTCCGCCCTTCGTACTTTCGGATGTCTCACCGCGCCGATGCTCGTTCACCGTAGTGAGGCCCAAGTCACGCCCGATGTCGTGAGCTATGCTCCCGAGATCGAACCGCTCGTCACTCTGATGGAGCGAACATCCAGAGAGAAATGCGCTGAAATGCTCGTAGCGCAACTGAGACAGGGTGTTTCCTATCGTCAGCTTATGGCGGCGCTGTTCCTTGCCGGCATCCGGAACATAAACCCACGTCCTCCGGGATTTGCTCTCCATTGCGTGTTCGTCATCCATTCGGCTCACCTGATCAGCTTGGAGGCGCCGCCAGATTCCCGCCTGTTGCCTTTGTTCTATGCGATGGATACGTTCAAGGCGTCCCAGGAGCGCGATGCACGCCAAGCAGGCGGCGACTTTGTGCTCCGGCGTCCCAACGGTCCGCTCTTCCCGCCGGCCACAGCGGCACGTGAGTTCGCCTCGGCGATGGAAGCATGGGACATCGAGCGAGCGCAACGAGCCGCGATCTCACTCGCCCGGTCTCGAAACGCGGCAGAGGTGTTCGGATCCCTGTGGCAATACGGGGCGAGGGACTATCGGAATATTGGACACAAGGCAATTTTTGTAGCTAACGCTGAGCGAACCCTTCGCGTCATCGGCTGGCAGCACGCGGAGCCCGTTCTCCTTTCCCTCATTTCAGGGATTCTTGATTTCGGAAAAGATCAACAAGTGAATGGTTATGCGTTAGCGGACCAATGTTATTCAGCGAATGTGAAACGGCTGAACGCTTTCGCAAAGCTGCAGGACGGGACGTGGGCCGCCAAATCTGCAGATCCTGATGTAACGCGCGCCGTGGTGGGAGAAATTCGTACGGCGACCGTGGAGGACGCCTGTTCGGCAGTAAATGAGCGCCTCAGCAAAGGCAGCGCCGGCGCTGCCTCGATCTGGGATGCGGTCCACCTCGCGGCGGCGGAACTCAGGATGCGTGTGTCAGGTGGCGCGTCCATCATTGGTATTCACACTGTTACTGCCTGCAACGCTTTGCACCATGCATACTTGACTTCTTCCAATCCTGCGGTTCGCTACCTGCTGCTGCTCCAGGCAGTAGGCTGGATGGGCCAGTTCAAGACATGGGCCGAGACTCGCAAAGACGACGTTCGCACCCTGTCGATCCTCGATATCGAGCAGACTCCCGCCAACATGGAATCGGAGGGAAAGATCGCCGAGATGTTCGCGGACCTCGCATCCCATCCGGATGCGTCAGCGTCGCGGATAATGCGTCTCGCGCGCAATGTGCGAGCAAAGCAGTCATTTCTGGCAACCGCGGTGCGACTGACGCTCGCGAAGGCAGATGAGGTTCATTACTACAAATACCTGGCAGCCTTGATTGAGGATACGGCGCTTACGACGGGCGAGTGGCAACCTCATCTATTCGCCGCGTTGGCATACTACACGAAAGGTTCAACAGATCCGGAGCCCGCGTGGGCGAAAAGCGCACGGGCGGCTCTTGGCGGTCTTGCATGAGGATATTCATCATCGCTGCTGGGCTCGGAGCACTGCTTTGTTCCGCCGAAGAAAGAGTCGACTTCGCCAAGGATGTTGAGCCGATCTTTGTATCGCGATGTCATGGCTGCCACGGCAGCAAATTGCATCTCGGTGAGTTTCGGCTCGATCGAAAGGCCGATGCGCTTCGAGGCGGCGGTTCAGGTGTTCCGGCGATTGTTCCAGGCAAGAGCGCTGAAAGCCTTCTGGTCCGGTACGTAGCCGGGTTGGATGCCAAAACCGTAATGCCGCCAAGCGGCCCACGTCTCACGCCGGAGCAGATCTCCGTTATTCGCAGATGGATCGACGAAGGCGCGTCATGGCCGGAACGTGAGTCGACCTCCACGACACAGGAGAAAACGACGACTGACCACTGGGCATTTCTGCCAAGGACTCGGCCCTCGCCTCCTCCGGTCAAGAACAAAGCTTGGGTTCGGAATCCAATCGATTCGTTCGTTCTCGCAAAACTTGAAGGCAAAGGATGGACGCCTTCACCTCCGGCCCAGCCAAGCCATTTGCTGCGGCGATTCCATCTGGATCTAACTGGGCTTCCACCGACGATTAGCGAACAAGACAAGTTTCTCGCGCATCCGACGCCCGAATCGCTAGACGCGATCGTCGATAATCTACTGGCTCGTGAGACGTACGGCGAACGATGGGCGCGGCATTGGCTCGATGTAGTCAGGTACGCCGAGACGAATGGGTACGAACGCGATGCCAGCAAGCCGCATGCCTGGCGATATCGCGATTACGTGATCCGATCGTTCAATAGCGACAAACCTTACGATCGACTTGTCATGGAGCAACTCGCGGGCGACGAGTTGCCGGACCGGAATGCGGAAACACTCATCGCCACGGGGTTCAACCGGTTAGGACCCTGGGACGATGAACCCGCCGATCCGGAAGTCGATCGCTTCGATCAACTTGACGATGTGGTGAGCACGACGTCCCAGGTATTCCTGGGTGTGACGCTTGGCTGCGCACGGTGCCACAACCATAAGTTCGATCCGTTGACGGCGCGAGATTACTACTCGATGGTTGCAATCTTCAATGGATTACAAAGACCGCGAAACGGCAGAACAGAACTCGACCTACCGGTTGGCACGCCGGAAGAGCTTGAACGGGAAGCCGCGCGCGATCGCAAAATAGAACCGCTGAAGAAGCAGATCTCCGAACTGCGGGAGAGGTATAGGAGGGCATTCCTCGATGCGGGCCATAGTGCGCTGTCGTCTGATGTCCTGCACGCGTTCCGAGCTGAACCGGCCAATCGAACTGACGGCCAGAAGGCGCTGGTGAAAAAGCACGCCAAGGAACTCGATCTGGAAGTCGCTTCTTCTATGCCGGCCGATTTGAAGAGCAGCATCGAGGATCTGCAAGGGCAAATCCGGGGCTTGCGGGCTGAAACGCCAGACCTGCCGCGTGGCTATTTTCTAAACGAACCCAAACTCCCGGCTAAAAGCTATCTGCTGATTCGAGGCAATGCACGCGCTCTCGGACCTGAAACGCCTCCCGCGGTTCCCGCGGTGCTTACACGCAGCCAGCCCGAGTTCGCCGCGCCAGCCAACCCGAGTTTTCGGAGGCTGACACTCGCTCGGTGGATTACAGATCCGGAGAATCCCCTGGCAGCACGCGTCATCGTCAATCGGGTATGGCAGGCGCACTTCGGCGAGGCGCTGGTTCGCACGCCCAATGATTTCGGCCGAATCGGAGAGAAACCCACTCACCCTGAACTTCTTGACTGGCTGGCGAACTGGTTTATTGACAACGGCTGGTCATTGAAAAAGCTGCACCGGCTCATAATGACGAGCAATACGTATCGGATGAGTAAGCGATCCAACGCAGCGTATGCGGTCGGAAGATCCTGAGAATCGTCTGCTGTGGCGAGTGCCTTATACACGACTCGAAGTAGAGGCAATACGGGATTCCATGCTCGCGGTGAGCGGGACGCTGAACACGACGATGTACGGCCCGAGCATGTATCCGTTCGTTCCGAGGCAAGCTCTGGAGGGCAGCAGTGACCCGGACAAAATCTGGAAGCCATTCAATGAGGTGGAGGCATCACGGCGCACGATCTACACATTTATCAAGCGATCGATGATCGTGCCGATGCTCGATGTGCTGGACTTTTGTGACACGACGCGCAGCTCGGCGAAGCGAATCAATACAAGCGTCGCGCCCCAGGCGCTCACCCTCTTCAACGGCGATTTCGTGAACCGACAGGCGCGTCATTTTGTCGAGCGGTTGTCTCGCGAAGCCGGACCTGATCCCCGACGCCGGATTGAACACGCGTACCGCCTTGCATTCGCTCGCCCAGCTACGGATCGCGAAGTCGCGTCGATGATGCGATTCGTCGAAACCGAGCGAGGAGATGAGAACGCGTGGGTGCAGTTAAGCAGGGTCATATTGAACATGAACGAGTTCGTTTATCCGGATTGAGGTAACGATGTCTACACCTGTTTCGAAGCCAGTGAGCGCGAACCGTCGTCAATTCTTGTGGGACATCGGGGCACGTTTCCCGATGCTGGCGCTTGTGGATCTTTTGAGCCGGGACGGATTTTTCACTCGCCACGCTCACGCTGCGGCGCCCAAGAACGATCCCAATCCTCTGGCGCCTAAGCCGCCGCACTTTCCGACAAAGGCGAAACACGTCGTTTTCCTTTTCATGAACGGAGCGCCCAGCCAGGTCGACACGTTCGATCCCAAACCGGCGCTTGCTCGCCATCACGGTGAGCCCTACAAGGGAGATCTTGCCGTTGGGTCGAATATGCGGCCTATCGGCCACTTGATGCAGTCGCCGTTCGAATTTCGAAAATATGGTCAGAGCGGGCTCGAGGTTAGCAGCCTCTTCCCACATACAGCCAAGTTCGCGGACGATCTCTGCGTATTTCGATCCATGTACACCGACACGGCCGCGCACGCCTCCGGTTGTCTCCAGATGAACACAGGGAGCATCCTGATCGGCAAGCCTTCACTCGGTTCGTGGCTGTCTTACGGATTGGGCACTCAGAACGAGAATATGCCCGCGTTCGTGGTGATGACCGATCCTCGCGGCGGGCCAATCGGCAGCGCGTCTAACTGGACGGCGGGCTATATGCCTGCGGCTTTCCAAGGCACGTTATTTCGAAGCGGCGGCACTCCCTTGCTTGATCTTGCCACTCCTGACGGCGTGAGCGATCGAACCCAGCGTCATGCTCTGGATCTGCTGAAAGAACTGAATGAATCGCATATGAATAGCCGTCCCGATGAGCGTGAACTCGCGGGACGTATCCAGTCGTATGAGCTTGCGTATCGGATGCAGACATCGGCCGCGGAGGCGGTGGATCTAGATCGTGAATCGCCGCAGACGCGCGCGATGTATGGATTGGATAATGCGATCACATCTGATTTTGGCCGTAAGTGCCTCGTCACACGCAGACTGCTCGAACGCGGCGTACGCTTCGTCCAACTCTATTCGGGTGGAGGTCACATTGAAGATACATGGGACGGTCATAACGACTGCATCACCAATCACAAACTGCACGCGGGAGAAACCGATCAACCGATTGCCGCACTAATCACGGACCTGAAGCGCACGGGCCTATGGGATGAAACGTTGCTGGTCTGGGGCGGCGAATTCGGAAGAACGCCGACCAGCGAAGGTGTAGGGAAACCTGGCCGCGACCACGATTGGCACGGGTTTAGCATGTGGCTTGCCGGCGCGGGCGTCAAGGGTGGGCAAGCGATCGGCGCCACGGATGATCTGGGCTTTAAAGCCGTAGAGGAACCCATTCACGTGTCAGACTTACATGCGACGATCCTGCACCTGATGGGACTCGATCATACTAAGCTGACATACTTCTACTCGGGACTGAACCAACGAATCACCGGGGTGCGCGGAGTCGTCGTGAAGAAGGCGCTGTTATAAGGCGCTTCAGGGCTGCTGTCCGAGTCCGTACAGCCTCGACGCGTCGTCGCCTGCTCCACGCCAGAGAACCTTGGCGCTTCCATATTGCTTGCGTACTGCCTCGAGTTCGACGCGTTGTCCAACGGGATTTGCTGCATCCACAATGCGTACGTCCCTTGGGCTGATTATTCGCGCTAAGTCCGGCAGATCGTAGACTTTCAATACGCCCGGAACAATGTTTTCGAAAGCTCCGCGATGAATCTTGTTGTCGACCATTGACTGATACGAGACGAGCATCTTGTCGAGGGCCACTCGTCGAATTCGTTCATCCATAACAGCGGCATGCAGCAGCGGGATAGCGCCGCCTTCTACGCCCACTCCGAAGATTTGTTCACGCATCACGTCATTGCGCGCTGCTAACAGATCGACTCCACGGACGATATCTCTTGCCCGCATCCCTACTAGCGTTTCTCCGGTAAGAAGCGCCGTCATCGTGCTGGAGAAGTCGCCGAAATACCGAGGCCAATCTGAGCCGTCCGCGTCGCTCGCCGCTCGCGTCTCTCCACTGCCTCTCACGTCAACTGCGAGCACGATATTCCCCGATCGAACCAACGACTCCACATCGCTGACGGCGGCCGATTTCCCTCGCCCGTGTACGTACAGCACACCGCTGTGCCGACCCGCGCCGTCGGGAATAAACAGGAGTGCGGGCACGATGATTCCGGGTTCGCTCTCGTAGACTAGCTTCTCGATCCGATAGCCGGTGCGTTGGAGCGTGCCGAAGGGACGCGTGGTCACCGGCCCTTCGGGTTTCACATATTGCGTGAGTTGTCGCACCTGGTCTGTTGACAAGTTGCCGCGCTTGAATGCTTGTGCACGTTTCTGATTCAAAGAAAAAACCGTCTCACCACCGAGTGAGGTTGCGACCTGACCGGTGGATGTGCAACGCAATTCCTCTTCGCTGGCGGGCATGATTTCGGGCTCGGACGTTATCTGCTCCGATCCTTTCAGCCAGCGGTCAAACCAACGGTACGCAGCGAGACGGCGGGGTTTCGTATAGCCGTGTCCATCGTCCGCTTCCGTCATGCCGATCTTGTCAGCGCTGCCGAGGAGATCGTAAGCTCTGCGCGCCTCCTGGTACGTTTCGCGTGCTCCGGTGATCGAGAAGAAATCACGAATCGCGGAGAGAATCAGATAGGGTTTCGGCGCGAACGCGTGGATGAAATCCGCGTGATCCAGTCCGTCTCCGATCCAGGGCGGAATATTCTGTTCTGCGTCCTGCGGCCCAATCGTCTCGAGCAATCTACGCCATGACGTGATGAAGCACGATGGAGCCGCTACCTGAATTCGATCATCCAGGGCTGCAATGTATGCCGTGTGCGTGCCGCCGCCGGAGTTACCGGTAAGTCCAATGCGCTTCGGATCGACCTCGGGCCGAGAAACAAGGTAATCCAAAGCGCGGATTCCATCCCACACGGTATACCGAGCCAACGCATCACCCACGAGCAGCGTTTGGATGCCGTTGATGGTGTGCTCCGTGGTCGATCGAACTACCTTCGACGCCTGGAAATCTTCGTCGTATAGCTGAACGCGCTCACCTTGCCCAATTGTGTCCCAAGCGAGCGCCACATATCCGTTCCGCGCGAACGTAATCAGCAAATGTTGCCATGCCACGTGGGACTTTGCGCCCTCCTCATGACCGAGCGGAAAAAGAATCGCGGGATAGGGACCTCGACCGTTCTTGGGGAGATACAGATTGGCTGTAACGTAAAACCGCGGCTGACTTTCGAATACGATCTTTTCTATCTTGTAATCCGGATAATCCAGGACGCCGGTAACCCGCGCATTCAGCGGAGTGCGCTCCGGGAATCCACCGAGCGCTTTGAGCATTCGATCGCGGAGGTAGCGCTTGCGGGCAGACACGTCAGCAGACCGCCACTGAGCTACTTCGGACTGCCGCTTGTCTAGCAGGGCGAACGCACGCCCTTTTGTATAGTCGGCGAGCATGTTGCGGATGTTTTTGTAGTCGGTGTGGCCGGTAATAAAATCGAGGCTTGCTGCGTCTTGCGCAACCGCTACCGTTGCCGTGAGCAGAATCAACCATGCAGGTCTCATTGCGTCAAACTCAACCCACGATAGCAAAGCGTCAGCGGTTGTCAGGCGCGGCGAAATCGTAGAGTGCTGTTGCGGTCCTGACCCAGATATGACCATCCGCTATGGCGGGAGTCGCGAACACTTCCTCGCCTAGTTCGCCAGTGGCGGCGATGGCCCAATCCGCGCCGGCGGTTAACACAGAAACATTTCCATTACGGCTGAT
The DNA here is from genome assembly GCA_963825845.1 of Bryobacteraceae bacterium. Lineage (GTDB taxonomy): Bacteria > Acidobacteriota > Terriglobia > Bryobacterales > Bryobacteraceae > DASQDN01. The sequence continues at coordinate 115,850 of CAWGVL010000077.1, forward strand.
CATGTACACCTTCCCGTCGCCGGCGACAGGCGAAGCGTAGTATTCATCTAACCCATGCGTCAGGCGGCCTTGCTTCGACAACTTGCCGGTGCTCGGATCTAGCGTCTGCAGGATCCCGCCATTGCGGATCAGATACAGAACGTCGCGGTACAGCAATATACCTGGTACATCCGGCAGAGACTTGTCGTATCGCCACAAGACGTGAGACTCGGTAACGTCCCCGCGACCTCCGAGCTTTATCGCCATCGCTGAGTTCGAGGAGGTTCGTCGAAGCCGGTAATATTGCCAGTCCTTGGCGTCAAGGAGTCCGTCTTTGTCTAGATCCTGCATGTCCCACGTGCCAGGATGCCAGTTCTTAGGGACCTCATCTTTCGAAAGTTTCCCGTCGCCATTCTTATCATGCGTCGCGATCATTTCGTCGAAGGTCGGGAGTTCTATTCGTTCACTCTGCTCACCACCGGGAGCCCACCCGTTGAAATACAATCGATCGTCCGCTATCACAGGTCCCGATTTCACCTGATACGTGAGCCCGCGGACGCGCCAGAGCAGGGCTCCGGTACCAAGGTCGTAGCTCGTCATCTGGTACGAGCCGGGGATGATTACTTCAGGCGGACCGGACTTGGGTCTATAGATGATCGGAGTAGAGAAGCTGTGAACCATTTCCGGCCTTTCTACTTTCCAGACCGTTTTACCCGTGTCCTTATGGACAGCCAACAGGAACGCATTCTGATCTTGATCGCAGATCATCAATATTTTGCCGTCCGCAAGAATCGGAGACGCGCCCATACCGTGGAAATTGGTAAATGGTCCCAGCGGAACTCGCCAACGTTCGTTTCCGTTCGCGTCGTAGGACACCAGACCATATCCCGCAAAGAAAACGTAAACGTTACGTCCGTCGGAGACTGGCGTGGGCGATGCAGGATCATTCAACTGGTGGCGCTTCTCACCTCGATGTCCCGGCGCTTCACGAGTCCAGGCAACCTTTCCGCTTTCTCTGTCCAGTGCGATCGTAAACAGCTTTTCGCTCTGATGTCCGGTGAGATAGATGCGATCGGCGGTAACCACCGGAGAAGACTTCCCCGACGGAATGGCAGTTTTCCATCGGACGTTTTTGTCGGGAGCGATTTCGCCGGGAAGGGCCTCTTTGTCTGCGACTCCTGCTCCATTCTCACCGCGGAAGCGCGGCCACTCACCTGCCTCCAGTACGACCGAACAGACAAATACGACGGAAGCTATAGGAGTCCTCATGTTGACCTACTTTGATCCAGCCCGCAACGCCTCGCGCACGACTGGCGCGATGGCTTCCGCCATACGAAGAAATCCAAGATCGGTGGGATGTGCTCCATCGACAGTGTCTTCCCCATCTTTGCCAAACAAGTCTGATGTCGGAACGTAGTACACGTTCTTATCCCCAGCGGTCTTCATCTTCTCGTAGAGCTTGCGGAGTACGTCATTTACGGCAATCACCTTCGCTCGCCTGCTTTCCACGAAGGCGGCATTCGAATACGTCACGTTCTCGATGAGAATCACCGGCGTTTTGGGATGAGCTGTTCGAATCGTGTTGAAAAACGGCTCGATCCGTTCGGCCGCCTCGGTGACATCGAGATTAGGAAGGCTATCGAGTACGTAGACGGCCGGGTCCAAACCAGCAAGGAGCTTCGCCATCTCGGGCTCTGATTTGCCATTACCGGAAAACCCGAGATTGATCGTCGGAAAATCCAGCATTCGGCCGATGATGGAGGGATACGCCATTCCTGGGCGAGCCGCGCAGCCACCCTGCAGGATTGACGTGCCGTAGAACAAGGCAGGTTTGACCGAGCTATAGCGGTCGGGAGCGGGTCCGAAGGCCGTGTTCGGGGGCACTCCGATTTCGACCGAGTCAACGCCGTTGTATAGTGGCAGATACAACATATACTCGCGGCGCTCACGCTTGAGTCCGCTGACCAAGGTGCTTTCGTTGATGTCCGGTTTCTCAGGACGACCAACTCCGAGCCAGTGCCACTTGTTCCCATCCCGGACGTAGAGGTCGAGACCGCTGACACCCGTCGCTGCCATGTGCGACATCGCGAGCCGGTCTTTCCGAAGCTTCCACCGGGCGCGAATGGAATCGGAGTCGCTGACAAATCGATAACGTAAACCGGCGGAGTCCTGCGCGAGGTTCCATACGGGCGCTCTTACGATCCCCTCTGCTTGCGCGGGCAAACGATCGTAGGGGTGTTTCGTCGATGACCAGCCCTTTCCCTCGAGTGTCAGTTTGGAAAGGTTGTGCCAGGTTATCGATGGCTCTGCAGGCGCAGTCGCCTGCTGGGCGGCAACAGATGAGACGAACACGAGGGCTGTGAGGGACAGTTTCATGGTGACCTACATAGTGTATGGCTGATTGAAGCACTGCAGGAGTAGACGATTGTTCCGCGGCGGTCACCTGCCCTCGGTTTGTTTCACCCAGCCTGCCGCGACTCTGCCGGATACGCCGAGCGCGGTTGAGATGCGTTACGCCAGGATACCTTGCACAACATTTCCATGAACGTCAGTCAGGCGGAAGTCACGTCCCGCATAGCGATATGTGAGACGCTTATGGTCCAGTCCGAGGAGGTGGAGGACCGTCGCGTGGAGGTCATGGAAATGTACCTTATCCACGACCGAGTAGTAGCTGTAGTCATCCGTAGCCCCATAGGAAAGACCAGCTTTTACGCCGCCACCTGCCAACCACATCGTGAATGCTTCGGGATTATGGTCCCTTCCATCTGAGCCCTGCGCCGTAGGCGTGCGCCCAAATTCTCCGCCCCAAAGGACAAGCGTGTCCTCCAGCAATCCGCGTGATTTCAAATCGCGCAGCAAACCCGCGATCGGTTTGTCGACCTCCGCAGCATTTTGCTCGTGATCGCGCTTGAGGTGCTCATGCTGGTCCCATTTGTACGTATGGCTCACCTGAACGAACCGGACGCCCTTCTCGGAGAAGCGCCGAGCCATGAGACATTGACGGCCGAAGTCCTCCGTTATCGGATTCTCGAGTCCATACAATTTCTTCGTTGCTTCAGATTCGTTGCTGAGATCCTGCAACCCCGGAGCTTCAGTCTGCATGCGGAAGGCAAGCTCGAAAGATTCGATTCGTCCTTCGAGTGCGCGGTCAGGACCGGTGACTTCGAGCTGTTTCCGGTTCAACTCCTGCGTGTAATCGATCTCCATACGCTGCACCGATCGTGGAGTTTCGGTGTTCGATATAAACGGAATCTTTGCGTCTCGCGCAGGGATTCCCACTGAACCGATAGCAGTCCCGGCGTACGGCGCGGGCAGGAATGCTGAGCCGAAGTTGTTCGCTCCACCATGAGACTGGGTAGGACAAATCGTTACGAATCCAGGCATCGAAGAGTTTTCGCTGCCGAGACCGTAAGTAATCCATGAACCCATGCTTGGGCGGATGAAAGTATCAGATCCGGTATGTAATTCGAGCAGCGCTCCGCCATGACGCGAGTTCGAGCCGTGCATCGACTTGATGATGCACATATCATCTACACACTTCGCCACCTCAGGAAACAGATCGCTTACCCATGTCCCGCTTTGCCCGTACTGGCGAAAGCTCCAGGGTGACTGAAGAAGATTGAACGTCTCACTCGATACTACTTTCGGGCGGGCAAATGGAAGAGGTTTACCGTGGTCGCGCTTCAATAATGGCTTGTAGTCGAACGTGTCCATCTGCGACGGTCCACCATGCATGAACAAGAAGATGACTCGTTTCGCACGCGCTGGGAAGTGGGGCGGCTTAACCGCGAGAGGGTCAGACGATGCGACGGCTGCCGCGGCCTGCTCTTGGCCCAAGAGGCCGGCGAGGGCAAGCGAGCCGAACCCTGCGCTGGAGACTTTCAGTAGGTCGCGGCGCGACAGATTCTGGTTGAGGTACGAGTTCCAATGCCGGTTCATGTCAGTTCACGTATATAAATTCATTCGATGCCAGCAAGGCTTTACATAAGCTCTGCCAAGCCTTACCCTTATCGCCCTTCCACTCCCGTTCAATCCGGGCCAGGAATGACAATGCCTGATCAATTTCGAGCGAGGTTGCCGGTCGCGTGAACGCTCTCTCGTAAGCTTCTCGGATACGCCCCGCATCATCGAGATCACCGCGCTGGAGCAGACTGTCCGCCATCTTGCGGCTGTGTTGCAACATGACGGAGCTATTCATCATAAAAAGAGCCTGCGGCGCGACTACAGTTGAATCGCGATTGCCGTTCGACGTCGATGGGTCGGGCAGATCGAACGCCTGAAAGACATCGTACATTGAACTACGGACAACGGGAATGTATACGGCGCGTATCGGCCTGTCGTAGTCGATGTTCCCACCGCGCGCGGTATTGGCCACATACTCGCGATCCTTATACGGGAGCAGGCTGCCGCCCTCGGAGGTCAGCAATCCGCCGGACACGCTCATAATCCCGTCACGAATCGCTTCAGCTTCGAGACGCCGGCGAGGCATACGCCACAGAAGAATATTCTCCGGATCGACTTCTGCAGATTTCGCGGTGTACTCACTGCTCATCTGATAAACGCTCGAAAGCATTAGTAACCGGTGCATCGATTTGATCGACCACCCGTCTTCGATGAACCGCAGCGAAAGCCAGTCCAGCAGCGCCTGATTCGATGGCTTCTCGCCGAGGCGGCCGAAGTTGTCGCCCGTCGCTACGATACCGCGGCCAAAGTGACCACGCCAGATGCGGTTTACAATCACACGACTGGTAAGCGGATGATCTTTTTGCGTCATCCACTCCGCGAGTTGCAAACGACCGCTGTCGCTCGGTCCAATGGACGGTGGGTGTTCTCCGGCAATCGCTTTCGGGAACCGTCTCGGCGTCTTTTCGCCCAGTGTCCAGTGACTTCCTCGAAGGTGTATGGGAAGGTCACCGACACTGTCGGCTTCCGTGATGCCCATGGCCTGCGCAAACTTAGGAGTCGCCGCCTCCATGTCTTTGAGCTCTGCATCCAGCTTTGCAAGCTGTTCACGAACGCCGACGGCATAGTAGCGCCGGACGTTATCAGGAGCTCGGAACGGGCCGAACTTCTCTTTCAGGAATGCGAATAAAGTTTTTATTCCCGGGTCAGTGGCATCTTTCCCTTCGCTAACTGCCCGCTGGAAATACGCTTCGTAGCGCGCCGCCAGCGCTTCCGGATTGCCGACCGGCTGATCTGTGAAAAGTTTTGCTACAGGTGAGGCCCAGTCGCTCAGCCGTGCTTCTGTGCCTAGGATCTCCCACGCATATAAGACAGAAGCGGTGGCTCCGTTTGAGCGCTGCAGATAATCGACGAGTTGCATCAGGTAGCCGGGATTCACCCCGTGTCGATTCGCGATCTGCACGATTGTGAGCGGCGTCTGCTGATTTGTGTGCTGCGCTATGAGGAGCTTCTCAAAGTAAGGAAAGCGAGAAGCGTGCTCCAGGCGGATGGTGTTTGCGCCCGCCTTCAAGGGAACGATTGCGACATAAGACCAACCCCCGGCGTCTGGGGATGCCGCCCGATTCTCCACTGGGCTGGCTCCTTGTTTCATCCAAACGCCATTCACCCAGAGATCCGCCGTTCCCGACCCTTTCTCTTCGTTCAAGACGTCTATCTGATAATTGCCCGCAACAGGAGCCTGAACTACATAGTCAGCGAAAAATGGACCTTTTGCTTCTTTTGGTGCATTTGACTTCTTTTTCTCCAGCGTACGTGGCACGTTGCCTGCGTCGAATGACGATGCGTTCCGGACAACCGCATTCGGCGCGGATTCCACTGGCGCTACCTGAATCGACTGGTCTCGCTTCACCTGAGCCGCTGCCAGCAGGTATGCTCCCATGCGGTTCATTGCTTCGCTGGCGAGCTTCTCGTTCTCGAATTCCAGTGATTTTGGAGATTTCTTTCCGTTTCGCTTCGACCTTCGATTCGTGAGCGAGCAGTCGATCGCGATCCACCTTCGGAGCGAGAACGTGTTCGTGCCACTTGGCGACAACCTTGAAGTTCTCCATTGTTTTGGAGCTTTTGAAGATGCCCGCAAGTGAATAGTAGTCAGCCTGGGAGATCGGATCGAACTTGTGATCGTGGCAGCGCGCACACCCGACGGTAAGCCCCATAAATGCTCGCGCGGTCGTATCGAGTTGTTCGTCGATAATGTCCATCTCCATCTTGATTGGGTCATCTTCGGCGAGCATCTTGGCCCCGAGGCTCAGAAATCCTGTGGCAGTCAATCGCTCATATCGCAATTTTTCATCATTGGTAGGCAGAAGGTCGCCCGCGAGCTGCTCATGGAGGAACTGGTCGAATGGTTTGTCCTTGTTGAATGCCGCAATGACATAGTCGCGGTAGCGAAACGCATTCTTGTAGACCAAGTTCTCGTCGAGCCCGTTCGAGTCAGCGTATCGAGCAACATCGAGCCAGTGTCGCCCCCAACGTTCTCCGTATCTCGGGGATGCCAGGAGTCGATCGACTACGCGACTGAACGCTTGGGGGGAGTTATCTGCGAGAAACGATTGTACCTCGTCAGGAGTCGGAGGTAACCCAGTGAGATCGTACGAAGCGCGGCGGATCAGTGTCCGCTTGTCGGCCTGCTTCGCTGGAGTAAGTCCCTTCGCTTCAAGAGCAGCGAGTACAAATGAATCGACGGGGGAACGAACCCAACTTTTATCTTTCACCGCCGGAACCGTCGGTTGAATGGGCGTCACAAAAGCCCAGAACTTCTGTTCCGTCGGTTTAGTCGCCTCTGTCGTGGCAGAGCCCCAGGGTGCGCCCATCTCAACCCACGTAGCAAGAAGCGCAACATCGGCATCCTTCATTTTGGGCCCGGGAGGCATGCGCAGCGCGCCTGCGGTGTGGCGAACAGCTTTCAAAAGCAGGCTGTCTGCGGCTTTGCCGGGAACGATGGCTGCGCCCCGGCTTCCGCCCTTTATTGCGGCCTCGCGGGTGTCCAGGCGCAGGCCGCCCATTACGGGTTGGCTCGCGGCTGAATGGCATCCAAGGCACTGCCGTACGAGGATCGGACGGATATTTGTTTCGAAGAACGCGGGACCGTCCTGCTGACCTAGGAGGGGAGAAACGCCGAGCAGGAGAGCGACGCCGCGCCAAGCTACCATCGCGCGAATTTTATCATTTTTGAGGTCCACGACCCAGGTCATCGATAACGTTGGGCTATTCTTCGCATGAGGACTGATCTTTGGATCGTTGGATTCTCGCAATCGCGGACGACCTCACTGGCGCATTGGAAGTGGGCGCGAAGTTTGCCGGCGGCGGGTACGCTGCGTGCGTGACGACTGCGACCGAGATCGTCGCACCGCCGGATGTACCCGTGTTGGTGGTTGACACGGAGAGCAGGCACCTGCCCGAGATGGATGCGCGCGCTGTCGTCCGTAAGATTGCGGAACAGCTTCGCGATTTCAGGCCATGGCTGGTCTACAAGAAAACAGACTCCACATTGCGGGGTAACATCGCCGCTGAATTGCGCGGTCTGCTCGACGTCTTTTCAGACAAATCGATCGTTTATGCGCCTGCTTATCCAGCGATGGGTCGCGTTGTCCGAAGTGAGCGGTTGTTTGTACACGGTGTGCCTGTGCACGAAACTGCGTTTGCAAATGACCCGCTGAATCCAATTCGTGACAGCCACGTTCGGACGGTGTTGGGGGCAGTCCCGGCGGTCGTTGTCGATGGCGAATCCGACAGCGATGTACGCGAGGTGGCCCGTCGCGCTTGCGGTTCGGAAACGCCGCCGCTCCTCGCCGGACCGGCCGCACTTGCGGGCGCGCTGGTGGATCTTGTGCCGCTGAGTCGAGGGCGTGTCCGCCCGCTCCCGCAAGTTCCACGTTGCCTTGTCGTAAACGGTAGCTTGCACCCAGTCTCGGCCGCACAGATTGAGTTTGCACGAGATCACGGCTGTTTCGAGAACGGCTGGCGTCCTGTTTGAGCATGAAGGACTTTCGGGAGGAGGTGTGGATCGGGCCCTCCGAACCGGAGGACTCGTTCACGATTTTCTGGCAAATCTCCTATGGATGCAGTCGTCGTTTTCGGGGGTGACACAGCGTTCGGCATTCATCACGCCTTTGGCGCTCCACACATTCGACTCCTATGACGAAGTCTATCCCGGTGTGCCGCTGTCGAGATGCGGTGACTTGTTCTGGATCACGAAGGCCGGCGGATTCGGCGACCGGGACGTTCTGTGCGAGATTCGAAGAAGACTCTCATGAATCAGATATTCGGGGTGACCCTGGGCGATGCAAGCGGTGTTGGTCCAGAGATTCTCTTGAAGGCATTTCGCGAAAATCGGATTACTCACCCGGTGGTGGTCTTTGGAGACAGCGCGGCCTTGTCGTTCTACGATAGGCAACTAGGCTACGGCGTTTCCATGCGCCGTATTCGCCAGGTAGGCGAATACGAGCCAGGCTCGCTAAACGTGCTTGACCACGGAATCCTGCGTGAATCGAATATCACGCCAGGTGAGCGGAGTGCAGACGCGGGGCGCGCTGCTCGCGAGTATGTAATTTCGGCTGCAAAAGTAGCGTTAGAGGGTGACATAGCGGCCATGGTGACATTGCCGATGAACAAGGAAGCGACGCAGTTGACCGATCCTAGGTTCGTCGGACACACGGAATTGATCGGTGAGGTTTGCGGTGTCGATGATGTCACCATCATGCTCGTGTCCGATCAGTTGATCGTCACGCACGTCAGTACGCATTGCTCGCTGGCGGATGCCATCGCCCGTACGAAGCAGCCCCGGATACGGACCATCCTGAAACTGACAAGCGATGCAGTGGCCAAAATCATTCCGAACCCGAGGATCGCGGTAGCTGGACTGAATCCTCACGCGGGCGAGCATGGCCTTTTCGGACGGGAGGAGATCGATGAGATTCAACCTGCGGTTGAATGGGCGCAGAAAGAGGGAATGCCGGTGGAGGGGCCCTTCCCCCCGGACACACTTTTCTACCTCGCCGTCCGGCGTAAGCGGTTCGACGCCATCGTGTGCATGTACCATGACCAGGGGCACGTACCACTGAAGTTGCTGGATTTTGAAGGCGGCGTGAACGTTGCTCTCGGTTTGCCTATCATCCGCACTTCCGTTGACCACGGTACGGCTTTTGATATTGCAGGAAAAGGTATCGCCGATGCGGGGAGTTTCGTAAAAGCACTGGAATTTGCTGCGCGGCTCGCCCGCTTGTAGCTGGATAAACCGCGGACCATCGAAGGAGAACGTAATGAATCTTGATCGCAGAGGTTTCCTCATCGCTTCAGTAACGGCTGCGCAGACGGCATTCGCGCAAACGTCGGGAGAGCGCATCAGGACCGCCATGATTGGAACGGGCAATCGTGGATCCTCCGTGCTCAAAGGGATACTCGAGCAGCCGAATGCGAAAGTGGTCGCCTTATGCGACAAGAATCCTGACCGCCTGGATAAAGCTGCGAGTTCGGCTGCCAAAGATAACCCAGCGACGTACACCGACTGGCAGAAGGTTTTGGACCGCAAAGATGTCGATGCCATATTCATCGCCACACCACCGCATCTGCATTCTGAGATGGCGATTGCTGCGCTCAAGGCCGGAAAACACGTTTACTGCGAGAAGCCTATCGGCGTCACTGCCGAGCAAGTGAGAGATCTCGTGAAGGCTGCCAAGGCGAGTAACAAGGTGTTCATGGCCGGTCAGCAACTCCGTTCGCACAAGGGATTGAACGAGGCGATCGCGAAGATTCATCAAGGAATTATCGGCGATGTGATCGGAGTGAAGGCGCAGCGCCACGCGACGGCTGATATCGATCATTCCGGCAGTTCGGCCGAGTGGTACTTCGACGTGACGAAATCAGGTGGCTATCTGATCGAGCAATCGGTCCACAACGTGGATGCTTGTAATTGGGCCGTGGGCGCACATCCGGTCCACGCAATCGGATTCGGCACCACGATGCGCTATAAGAACCAACCGGCGGGACGGACTATTTACGACAACGGGAGCATGGTATTCGAGTATCCTAGCGGCGCCGAACTGTCATTTACGCAGAACGTTTTTCATCCTAGGGGCATGCCGAACAACGGCCAGTACATCTATGTGTACGGTACAAAAGGCGCGGTCGATCTGATGTATTCGACGAACATGTACCCATTGGAAGGCGGTGACGGCACACCGACACCTTTGGCGGCGAAGTATGAAGACGCCCCTCATGCGCACACAACGGCTTTCTACGACTGCATAACCAAAGGCGCAAAATCCCCTGCGGACATCATCGTCGGCGCGACAGGCGCGTTGACCGCGATCCTTGGTCACCAAGCGATGGTCCGTCGCAAAGTCGTCGAGTGGACTGACTTGGGCGTTGAACTGTAATCGGTTTTGGATCAGGGCGCCGATGCGTCTGCGAATTTATTGCTGAAATGATCCGTTACAAACCGATGTAGTTCCGGAAGACCGATGAGTCCATGCTACGCTCAACGGCTTGTGATGCAATCACGATTGAACTTGCTGCTTTTGTGGCTGAGTTTCGCCTCAATGGGCGAGTCGCAGGAATCATCACTGCACGGCCGGGTAAGAGGGATCAATGGCGAGCCGATACTTTCCGCTGTCATAGACGTTCGCAGCATAAGTGGTATCGCGCTTGAACGAATCCTGACTGACGCGAATGGCGGCTTTCATTCAAAGGGTGTGGCATCCGGATACGTGCAATTGAGAATCGCAAGCGAAGGTCTCGCGACGCGTGAGATCGTCCACTACGCCGGTGAGCGGTCAGAACCGATCGACATTATGCTGGAGCCAGAATCCGTTTACACTCGCATCACGGTGAATGCCACGCGCGGAGCGGCCGAAGAAGCCTCGGATTCATCGCATGTAGCGATTATCAAAGACTTCGTGGATATCCTCAAGCGACCGGTCGCAACCATTGGCAATGTATTTGAGCAGGAGCCGGGTATTCTAGTCCAACAGAGCACATACGCGCAAGTTTCCGAATTGGGTCACGTAGAATCTTACCGAAGCGAGTCTGGTTGGGTCATGAAGGATCTTACCGAGAATAGAAGCCTGCCATCCCTTCTTTTCTCTTGTTGAGCACTCCGCGACAGCCCGGTCAAGGCTCCCCTTCGGCGCGCTGCGCGCGGCCTTGCCGGGCACCCAGTCGCTGCGTGCTGAATGCTCCGCCAATAAGGGATGGCAGGCTGCTGGACTGACACTCCCAGGATGGATATGAGTGCGCGTGATCAGTACTTGACACAGTTGCGGTCCGACTACATTGGAGCGGATAAGCAGACCAAGACTCGGCTGCTAAACGAAGCGGAAAAGCGGACCAAGCTTGCGCGCAAGTATCTGATTGCGAAGTTGCGACCGGACGCGGCACCGCGGCCGAGCAAACCGAAACGTCGGCGTCCCACCTATGGCCCGGCGGTCAAAACAGCGCTCGCACAGTTGTGGCCGATCTTTGACTACCCGTGCGGGCAGCGGTTTGCCCCGATTCTGCGCATGGAAGTAGACCGGCTTCGCGCGCTGGGAGAAATCCACGTTTCCGACGCAGTCGCGGCCAAACTGAAGAAGGCCTCGCCCAAGACGGTGGATCGTCTATTACGCGGCGAGCGGCAGCGTCTGCAGTTAAATCGATACCGGAATCCCGCCGTGCATCCGTTGTTGTACCAGCAGATCCCGGTGAAGGTTCCAAGCGAATGGGATCGCGAGCAAATCGGCAACTTGCAGGTGGATTTCGTGTTGCATTGTGGGCAGTCGAGCGCGGGCCTTTTCGCCGTCACTTTGTCGGCCGCCGATATTGCTAGCGGCTGGTGGGAGGCGAGTGCCATGCTTGGCAGGTCGCAACATGGCACGTATACGGCGCTGGAAGCCATGTGTGAGCGTCTGCCGTTCCCGATGCACGAAATCCATCCCGACAACGACGGCTGCCTCGTTAATGAGCTGGTGTACAACTGGTGCCGCAAGCACCACATCACCATGTCACGATCTCGGCCTCTGCAAAAGAACGATAACGCGTGGGTCGAGCAACGCAACTGGACTCACGTGCGCAAGATCGTCGGCTATCGCCGCTTCGATACCCAAACGCAACTGGATCTATTGGATGACGTATATGCCGACCTTGCCCTATACAAGAACTTCTTCCAGCCGACGACCAAGCTGGTTCAGAAACGGCGTGTCAAAGGCAAGCTGCATCGAGTGTATGAAACACCGAAAACACCCTATCAGCGACTGCTCGAATCCGGGCAGCTGAGCGTGACCGCGTGCGAGCGGCTCAAGATGACCTACAGGTCCTTAAATCCAGCTGAACTCAAGCGCAGAATCGATCAACATCGTGACCGGCTATTTGCCACCTTTGAAAACACCGGGCCGAAGCGCCGTCCACCGACCAGGAAAATGACACCACGCTTGGTCAGATCGTTCATGACCCAACAAGGCACATCTCGGTAAGGTCCTTAAATGACTTGACAGGGTTTCACCCTTCTTACGCGGCCTCACCGGTTACCAGGTACTCAACCTCATTGACGGGATTCGGTTCAACAATTCGACGTTTCGATCCGGACCGAATCAGTACCTGGCTCTTATCGAGCCGATGCAGGCCAATCGCATCGAGGCGTTGCTCGGGCCAACGGGTTCGCAATACGGGAGCGACTCTCTCGGCGGAACCATTCAAGTGATGACGCGAGAGGCACGATTTGCCGAGCCGCGCCGGTGGGAAACTCATGGCGACCTCAGTCTGACCGCCGCGTCCGCAGACTTGTCAGGTCAAAGCGCAGGACGTATCTCCCTTGCCAATGACAAGGTATTCATGCTACTCGGCGCTTCAGGGCGGCGGCACAACGACCTACGCGGCGGGCAAGGGTTTGACTCACGGAACGTCTATCACCGTCTATTTGGACTGCCTCTCGAGAGCGTACATGACCTCCTTGGCGGCCGTCAGCAGGATACGGGATTCCGGCAATATGGGGTCCAGGCCAAATTTGCTGCCAGGATAACCGCAAATCAATTGTTGACCGTGTACTACCAGCGCGGCGTACAAGACCAGGTGCGTGGATACAAGGATCTGCTCGGAGGTTTGGGTCGTGTGCGGTCCACATTTGAACCGCAGGTTCTCAATTGGACGTACGCTCGATACGAGAAGACTAATTTGGGCTTTCTGGATGCGCTGAGCGGTACCTTCTCTTTAAACCAGCAGATCGACGGGGGATCGCGTCAGAATCTCCGTTTTAGCGATCCCATAACCACCGATTACAACAGAGTCAACTCATACGGCTATACGTCCCAAGCCACAACGCACTGGGGGCCGAGGCTGCTTGCCTCTTTCGGCGGAGATATATACGACGAGCGTGTCTATTCAACCCGGAGCGTGCTGAATCCGGTGACTGGCGGCGTGACAAGCCCGCGTCCTTTGTATCCGAACGATTCGAGCTATCGCAGCCTCGGCGCATTTGGCCAAAGCAGTTTCGATATCACGGGCGCGCTTCGAGTAGCCGGCGGGATCCGAGTAACGGGTGTGAACTTTAAAACCCGGGCCGATCGCGTGTTCGGTATCCCGGATTCATCCCAATGGTTTGATGATGTCACGTTCAATAGCAGTGTCCGGTGGCAGGCAAATCAGTTTTTGGGATTTCGCGCAGTCGTTAGCCGCGGCTTCCGCGCGCCGAACTTGAACGATTTGGGGGCGCTCGGACTGAATGACTTGGGGTATGAGATTCCGATCTCCGACGCGATCTCATCAGGCGCCTTGCTCAGTACCGATGCTGGAGAGTCGGCAACCTCGAAAGGATCGCTTGCAAGGGCACTTTCTGCCGAATCGCTGATGAATTACGAAGCGGGAGTGCGGGTCAACACGGGACGGCTTTATGCGCGCGTTCAATTCTTCAATGCGAATCTCCAGAGTCCGATCGTGCGCAGGACGCTTCTTTTTTCTGCCGATGCTGTTCCTGAGCAGTTAGCCGGCATCCCGGTGTCTGCGCTTCCGCAAACACCCGCGCAGGGGTCGCAGGGCGTCGTTACGGTAGCGACGCAATTCGATCCACGCTCCGTGAAGTCCTTCGTCAATGACGGCCGTTCGCGCTACTACGGTTTTGAAACCTTCGGACGATATCGCATCAGTGGTCATTGGGCTGCGCAAGCGAATTACAGCTACATTTTGGGCAGGGAACTTGATCCCAATCGCAACGTCCGGCGGCTGCCGCCTGTTATGGGGTCTGCCACATTGCGCTATACGCCTTCGAGGCGGCGCGCGTGGTTCGAAGTGTCACTTGCGGCCGCTGGCGAGCAGAGTAGGTTGAGCGGCGGGGACATCGATGACGAGCGTATCGGCGGCTCCTATCGACGGAGAGACATTGCAGACTTCTTCCAAGGATCGTTAGTCTCCCCTTACATCAGCAATGGCGTGTTTGGGCCGACAGGTGAAACGCTCACCGAAATTCAGAACCGCGTGGCGCCAATCGGCTCCGTTATCAACGGTGTGCGCGTCGTCGATGACAGTTCGCGCGTTCCGCTCTATCTTTCGACAGGCGGGTGGATCACACTCAACGTGCGGTCAGGCATTCCAGTTGGGGAGCGATGGTCGGTGTTGGCAGCAATCGAGAACCTACTGGACCGCAATTACCGGTTTCACGGATCTGGGGTAGACGCTCCAGGTGTTTCCGCGTATGTGGGACTGACCTTTCGATTTTGAATTGAACCGGCCTAGAATCGCACCTTGAGCGCGAACGAAATTTGTCTGCCGGCAGCGAGCGCTGTACCGGAGAACAGACCGCTGAAATTGATAACGTTCAAGCGATCGGTGATATTGCGGACGTCCACTTGCAGCGATGCCGATTGGGAAGTGCGCTCCCAAGCCCGAAACCCCGCGCCAAGGTCTAAGCTGAAATTCGGCCTGATCCGTCCTCGGTCGAAATTCACCCGATCCAAGATCGCCTGCGCAATGGGCTGCCGGCTCCGAGGCTCGTCATCATCAGCATCATCGTCTTGCAACTCGACTGGAAGGCCGCTTCCATACCGCATGCCGCCGATGACCCAGGCACGTCGATGCGGCTCGGCACGGACCTGGGCGGCGAGAGTATTGCGTTGATCCTGAGTGATGGGGAAGCGCTCAACTCCTGTACGAAGCTCTTCGGCCTCACCACCCTCGATAAATAAGCCGCCCGTCACCGGGGACGCGGCCTCCCCGTGCATATTCGCATAGCTCACGAAAGAGGAGATTCCACGCCATTGCGGCATTTCCAACCTTACTTCCGTTCCGCTGATCCTGGCCGTATCGAAGGTAATTGGAAACGAAAGACCGGTATTAAGGAACACATCATC
This sequence comes from Bryobacteraceae bacterium, assembly GCA_963825845.1. Classification (GTDB taxonomy): domain Bacteria; phylum Acidobacteriota; class Terriglobia; order Bryobacterales; family Bryobacteraceae; genus DASQDN01. The sequence continues at coordinate 131,101 of CAWGVL010000077.1, forward strand.
ATCGATGTAATTCTTAAAGGTCCGCCAGTAGTGGCTCACATCCAACCGAAGTCGATTCGCAATCGGCTTCCGGATACCAACCTCGAAGAAATTGCCGCGGCTTGCGGGAACCGCCAGTGCACCCTCAACATGAGCGATGTTCAGATGCGGGGCGGCGCTGCTAAGGAGCAGGTTCTCGGTAGGCGGAGGTTGGAAGATCCGATCGTATGAGGCGCGCAGCAGCAGGTCTGCGCGAGGGATGTAGTAGCTGAGCGCGACTCTCGGGCTAAAGGCAGAGTCCTTGATCAGCAGACTGTAGTAATCGAACCGGGCGCCTACTGCCGCGGCAAAATTGCCCAATCTAAGATGGTCCTGGATAAAGACGGCCGCTTCCGTGCTCCTCTTTTGATCTTGGAAATCGAGATCGACGTCAGGAAGTTCGTCGGGCTCTGCGAATTGAAACCGTTCGCGAATGTTGTTTACCCGAAAGTCTCCTCCGGCCTTGAAGGTGTGCCGCTCACCTTCTAAGGTAAAGCTGGCATTCACCGCGCCTTCGCGAAACCCGCGATCCTGGTCGACCCAGACCGGCGTCGACAGGGGATTGCTCCATAGCCTCGCACTCAGATCGCGAACCATACCCCGTACGGACGCGAGCTTGTTCGACGAGAAAGTGTGTTGGAAGTGCGCCTGCCCTGCTGTTTCATTTGTCGATCGATCCTGCCGCTGCCCTGCGGCTTGCTGAACTAGATCGTTAGGCACGAGAAAGCCTGTTCGGTTCGATCGTAGATAGAAGGTCAGGCGATCTCGCTCACTCAGGTCCTGGTCAAATCGGAAATTCAATCCACCAGCGCTCGCCTTATTCGTGTAATTCTCGAGCGAAGGCGGATCCAGGTATCGATCGGTATAGCCTCCGTGAACGCCAAGCGAGATGGCGCTACTCTCCATCCGATGCTGATGCGAAAGCGCGGCCATGTACGTTGAAAAACTGCTCCGCTGCAAGGTGAGTTCCGAATTTTGCCCCGGACCGTTGATTCGCCGCGAATCAAGCGCGATTACGCCGCCGAGCCTGCGTCCATACTCGGCCGGGATTCCCGCGGTCATGATATTCACTGCCTCAAATTCGTCATTCTCAAATGCCGGCGCAAACGCGAGGGAGCGATTATCGTACAGCGGCATTCCGTCGATCACATACTGTGTGTCGTATTCGGATCCGCGTGGATGCAGCACTGCGTTCGCCTCGAGCAGCCACCCCGGCATGGTCGTAATGATGTCAGTGGTGCTTCTGCCGAGCGTTGTTCCAAAGGCTTCCCGGAGTTGCTGGCGGCCTGCATTCATCAGCAACGCCGGCTGGGACGGGTCAAGAAGAGGCGCGATGTCTCGCACGATGACCTCAGTTGCCGGCGCGTCGAGTTTCAGGGTGATGGATACTTCCTGTGGAACCGCCGATCGGATTTCCAGCACTCGCGCGGACACCGAGAACCCGGGGTGTTTGACCGACAATCGGTAGACACCTTGAGGAGCGCGCACGATTCGCGCCCTACCCATCAAATCGGCTTTGGTCTCCGTCTCGAACAGCGGGTTTCGCGACGTGAGCTGGACTACAGCCGGCACGGGTTGCCCTGAAGGGTCCCGGACGGTTACCCGAACCTCTCCTTCAGCAAGCTGCCCGTACGCAGATGATGTGAACAGCGTGAGCAACAGCATCAAAATGCTGCCGATCCTAGTATTCTTGCCTGGACGCAAACTCATTCAACTAAAAAGCTAGTATCTCGCAGTCAATATAGGGCAAATCAGGAATCAATGATCTGTCTTCGCGGTCTGCAGGATCCAGATGAGGCCGGGGCCTCCAATCAAGGCCGTGATAACACCCACCGGAATCTCAGCAGGACGGAGCAGGGTTCGAGCCGCAGCATCGCAGATGACCAGGAATGTTGCTCCGTAAAAGAAACTCGCGGGTAATAGTCGACGGTGGCCAGCCCCCGAGAAGCGGCGGACCACGTGCGGGACCATCAAGCCGATGAAGCCGATCGGACCCGTTAACGAAACAGTGACCGCGGTCAACAGGGATCCCACCAGGCATGCTTGCCATAAGAGGCGCCGCACGCGAATTCCCCGAGCGGCTGCCCACGCTTCCCCGAGAGAAAGTAAGTCCCAGTCAGGAGCTTTCCAGATGATCCATGCAGCTAAGGGCAACGACACACAGGCATACGCCGTGAGGGCACTCGGTGAAAGGGATTCCACCGCGCCGATCAGCCAGGTGGTCACTGCGAAGGACTTTGAAAAGCCGGCCGTGCTCTGCAAAAGAATGATCAGCGCAAGGCAAACACTATTGACACTCACGCCCGCGAGGATGAGGCTGGTTGCTGTCATCTGCCGCTGCCGAGTGAGGGCGCCCGCGATGACAATGAGTGCCGCCAGCGCGCCGATAACCGAGCCGGACCACACCCACGCAAGGTCATACACAATCGCGATTACCGCGCCCAATGAAGCGCCTGACGAAACGCCGAGCGTATAAGGTGAGGCCAAAGGATTACGCAGTACGGCCTGGAAGAGGCATCCCGCAACAGACAGGGAGGCTCCCGCCAGTAAGCCTAAGGCCATGCGTGATAAGCGGAATTGCACGAAGATGTTGTACTCACCCGGATCGGAAAGAGCGGTAGGCCAGACAATCTCCGGGCCGAACCATGGCGTGATTGCAGCGGCTACGATGACGGCGATCAGCGGCCACCCAAAAGCGAATCGCGCATCAGAGCTCATAGTGAACTCGGACACGTCCCGATGCGCTTCGATGAATGTGAATGTGATCTCCGAAAACTCGCCGGAACTCGGGGCTCGGCAGTAACAGCGCGGGCGACGCATCCCCGGCAATGGACCCATTTTCCAGAAGAATGATGCGCGTTGCAAAGGCCGCAGCTAGATTCAGGTCGTGGGTCGCAGCGATGCAGGATTTACCGTCATCACACAATCGACGCAGAGTGCGGAACATCTGGATCTGGTGTGGCAGGTCCACGTAGGTTCCGGGTTCATCGAGAAGCAGCGCAAAAGGCTCCTGGGCTAAAACTGCGGCAAACAACACGCGCTGCCGCTCTCCGCCGCTCAGCTCATTAATAAAACGGGTCCCAAGCTCCTCACATCCCGCCAACCGCATTGCATTTCTGCAGACCTCGCGATCCTCAGACGTCTGGCTCCAGCCGATCGAAAACGGATACCTTCCCATGCGCACGACTTCGCTGACGCGAAAGCTGGCCCAGCCCGCGGACGCTTGAGGAAGGAACGAAATGTGCTGGGCCAACGCCCGGGGCGTCCACTCGCGTACGTCACGGTCCTGAAACACGCAACTGCCCGAGTAATCTCTCAGAAGGCCCGACATGATCTCGAGCAGCGTACTCTTGCCCGCTCCATTCAAGCCGCAAAGGGCGATGAACTCTCCCTGATCTAACCGGAAGGTTACGTTGCATAAAGCCTTGCGTTCGGCGCGAACACAACCAACAGAGGCGAGTGCGAAAAGTGTACTCACTTCATGTCGCCGTGCAACAGTCGCTCGAAATCGCGCGCCGCATCAACCATCCTCGGTCCCGGTACCACAAAGATATCGCTGGCTACGGCATGAACGCGAGATCGGATGTCCGCTCGGGATTTCCAGAGTTGCTCGACCGAGCGCTTGTGCTGCTCGGTGACACCTTCGGTCTGAGCCATGTCGCCCATATCGATGATCACGTCAGGCTGCAGCCGGACGACTGTTTCGAGCGAGATCTTCGGATATGCTGCGGCCGATTCCGCAAGCATATTTCGGCCGCCCGCGATGGTGATCAGTTCGTTCAGATAAGAACCCTTGCCCACAGCGACCATGCCCTCCAACTGCCCGGGCGTGCGGCCTACGATGAATAAACATGTCTTTCGCTTATGCGTGGCTCCCTCGGTGCGCACCCGATCTAAAGCAGCACGAACTTTGGCGGTCAGGGCCTTGCCACGATCTTGTGTATTCGTAGCGCTCGCAATCGCCTCCATCATCCGTAGATTATCTTGCACGTTACCGAGAACGACCTGATTCACACGCATGCCGGCCGTTTTCAATTGCTCCATAGCATTGTTCGGCAATCGTTCGACAATCACAAGATCGGGTTTTAATCTCACGATCGTCTCTACATTCGGCCGAAGATACGAGCCCACCCTCGTGCGCGACGCCGCTTCAGGCGGATAGTGACAATATTCAGAAACGCCAACAACCCGTTCGCCCAGGCCCAGCGCAAACAGCGTTTCCGTGATCGCCGGCGAGGTCGACACGATCCGGTTCTGCGCGAGCAGGGCAGTGGTGATGAGAAAGATCCCTAAACGCAAAAACACATCAGTCCCTCAAAACGATAGGCGAAGTCCCGCGACGGCCCAACGGCGGGGAGTCTGGAATCCGTCCTCGAAGTAACGCTGGCCCAGCACGTTTTCCACCCGCCCGAACAATTCGGGTCTCAGTTTTTCAAATACAAGTCGATAGGTTGCGGTCGCATCGAGACGCCGAGGTCCCGGCCACGCCACCGCGCGGCCCGAGATAACACCTAAATAGTCGGGAGCCCCGAGAAAATTGGCGGTTGCGGTGAACCGGCGCCATGTCTGCGATCCCGACAAAGTAACCATATGCGTGAAGATGCGCGGAGTAAGCAGCGTCCCGGCAGCAATCGAACGACGCTCCAAGGTGCGCGTATGAGTGTACGAGCCTGTCATCTGAAATCCCGTCCAGAGTGCAAATTGCCCTTCCACCTCGACTCCGCGGGCAAGACCGCCATCTGTGCTGTAGTATCCGGACGTCCGGCCGAACGGATCACTCGTTCGATTAATTAATCCACTAAAATCGAAGCCGATCACGGATCGTAACTGAGTGTAGAAGTAACTGGCGGATAGGCGCACGCGCCGATTCCCGAAGTATTGGTCGATTCCTGCATCTCCGCCCACCGACCTTTCCGGTGAAAGGCGGGGATCGCCATAAGGCACGAACTCTCCCCCAAAGAACGCCGTCCCAAAGCGCTCATACAAAGAAGGCGCGCGGTACGCGTTCCCCAGATGTGCTCGCAATTTCGTATTCGTCGCATCAAAACGGTACATCACGGAGACATCACCCGTGAACGCGGCGACTGGATCGGAGACAGGCGTCGATAAGTAAGCAGGCAGGTCGCCCGACACCCTGGGGCGGCTGAGATCGAACCGCTGAACACGGCCAGAGAACGTAATCTGCAAGCGATCATTGAGAAGTCTCCACCGATCCTCCACGAAGCCCGCAAGCGATCGCTGCAACACCTGCGAGCGGTAAGCCGAGTCTGTCGCCGGAGTCAACCCACGTGACCACCCACCGTTATCGAAGGCTTCGCGCTCCCATTCGGCGCCGCCCGACACGGTGTGCCGGCCACTGACCCAGTTGACTCGACCTTGGATCGTGTCCACGCGCCCGTTCTGGTTCGTTTCCTCCGCGCCCAACGGCTGAAATCCGATCCCGCCCGGTCCATTCGGAAAGCGCCGGCGCGTGTCGACGATCTGCCATGCAATCCGATAATGCAATCCTGGAGTGAGTTGATGATCAGCCGCAAATAGAGACGACGTGAACCACGATGTACGGCGGCTGTCAGGGTCGTTTGCTGCAGGGAAAACCGTAGCGTTTCCTAAATCAAAAGGCAGATCCTGCTCCCACTGACGAAGGGCGGCGCCGGAGAGCGGGATGGCGTGAACAACGCCCGTGAGCGGAGCATTGGATGTAAGCGCGGGCGAACCATTCAAGCCGACAAACGTATTTGCACCGAAAACTCTTGCCGAGAGGAGGAACGTATTCGTGAGTCGATACTGGAGCGAACCCTGCACGCTCGAGTTACGGGCGCGATCGTCTCCATCCACCCCTTCCAGTACATTCACGTGACCGGCCCCTAGCGAATACGTCAAACGATCCTGGGCTATCCCTCCAGATAAACGAAACTGACTCCGCAAGAATCCGAGACCGCCGCCTTCGCCGAGCCAGTCTCCGCGAAAGCGACCACCGCCCGAGTCTGAAACTATATTCACAACACCGCCCATCGCGTTACTTCCATAGAGCGCTGATCCGGAGCCGCGGAGGACCTCGAGCCGACTGATGTTCACCGTCATCATGTCCGCGATGAATGCGCTCGCATCGCCCTGCGTCCCCGACGGATCGCGAAAGCGCATTCCGTCGATCAATACTGCCGTGTCTTGCGGCCGAAGTCCACGAATTCGGATGTTGGTAAGACTGCCCGGACCTCCCGTCTGCGTGATACGTACGCCCGGCACTTCACGCAGGGATTCAGCGACCGAGAACTCGAGACGTTTATCAAGCTCCGACCTCCCAGCACTGTCGTTGCGCGGGCCGTGTCATCAAGGTCTTCCAGGTACCCGCTCGCTGTCACAGAGATCTGCTGTGGAATCGCGCGGATGGACAACACGATTTCGAGATCTTCATTCCCGCGTTGTTCTGTAGCGAGTTCTTTAACTTGCCGTTCGAACTCCGGCGATTCAATTGTCAGCAGCGCCCGGCCTATCCGACCGGTTTCGAATCGAAAGCGGCCATCTTCGCCGGTCACGAGCGCTTGATTGAACGCTCCCGAAACGGACTCCAGCCGAATGCGCGCTCCGGATACCGATCCGCCGGATTCATCGCGGATCACGCCGGAAACAAAGTTCTGCGCATCGGCAGAACCGAGAGATATCAAAAAAATCAACGGGATCAATGACCGTCGCATTGAGCCACACCTCCTGTTTGTTCAGGTGAGCGTCGACGATCTGCGGCGGGAATTCAGAATAGCTAGGAAGAATGGTCATGAAACCCTCCCCTCGAAGGTCGAGACTCGGACACCGCATTTTGCGGCGGGCAATGGCAGGTCTTCGGACTTATGGGCTTCAGCTAGCGCCTACTCGTCGCGGCTTCCCAGCTGTTGCCAGTGCCATGATTGCGACTTTCGTTCCCGTTTACCGCTGCGGGGCAGTCCCGGATTCGCACCGGGTTCCCTCTTTAGACCGGACGTTGTGGTCCGATCACCATTTGCTCACCGGAGTTTAGCATGCTTGAATGCGTTGTTCTCGATCATGTTCTACAAAGGTGTGCGCCATTGGCTCGAAACAGTTCGGTCCGTCCGCTGGTCTAGTAAGCGGGAGGACGAAAGTTGAGAGTAGCTCCCTGTATCGTTCTGATATCTACTCTGGCGCTGTTTGCAGCCGCAGACTCCGAACTCACGACGTTTCACGACAAGCTCGACGCGTACGTGAAGCTCCGCAACAAGGCGACCGAGAAAGTACCTCCGCTCAAAAAGAGCGCCACGCCCGCCGAAATTCAGCAGCGTGAGCAAGCTCTCGCGGAAGCGATTCGAAACGCCAGGCCGAACGCCAAAGCGGGGGACATTCTTACGCCCGAGGTTAAACCTCTATTCAACAGGCTCCTGAAAGGCGCTCTGAAAGGGCCGGAGAATCAGAAGACCCGAGCCAGTATCAAAGAAGGCAACCCGAAACACGAGAAGGCTCCGGGAGAAGTCTCACCTGTCATTCACGTAAACGCGGTCTATCCGAAAAACGCGCCACTCTCAACAGTTCCTCCGACCTTGCTGTTGACTCTGCCGAAGCTGCCGAAAGATATTGAATATCGTTTTGTCGGACGCACCCTCGTGCTGCGGGATCGTGAGTCTAACTTGATCATCGATTTCATGAAGGAGGCCGCGCCTGCAACATGAGGCGTAGATACTTCATCATCGTCACGGTTCTGAGTGCTTGCATTTGCTACGCGCAGGAGTTGAAGCTTCCCGGCAAGAAAGACTCATTCCATTTCGCGGTTCTTGGAGATACAGGAACTGGAGGTCGTGATCAATACGAAACCGGAGGACAAGTGGCACGCTTCCGGCAAGTATTTCCTTTTGATACGGCCCTTCTACTCGGCGACAACCTATATGGTGGCGAGAAACCAAGGGATTACGTCAATAAGTTTGAACGTCCATATGCGGCCCTGATCAATGGCGGTGTGAAATTCCATGCCGCTCTCGGCAACCACGATGACCCGAATCAGCGCTTATACAAGCAGTTCAACATGAATGGTCAGCGTTTCTACACGTTCAAACCGAAAGACGGAGTGCGATTTTTGCGCTCGATAGCAATTACATGGACCGTCAGCAGATTGAGTGGTTGGAGAAGGAATTGAGTAACTCCGCTTCCGATTGGAAGATCGCCTTCTTCCATCATCCTCTTTACTCATCCGGTGAGCGGCACGGGCCGGACGAAGATCTTCGTCGCGTGCTTGAACCGCTGTTCTTGAAATACGGTGTCAGCGTTGTACTGACCGGGCATGAACATTTCTATGAACGCTTGAAGCCTCAACACGGGATTTACTATTTCATCGAGGGCGGCTCCGCAAAACTTCGCAAGGGGAATATCCGCCGCTCGGAGCAGACCGCGTTCGGATTCGATACGGATAACACGTTCATGCTTTGCGAGATCGATGGAGACAAGTTCTACTTTCAGACAATTGCCCGCAAGGGGCAAACCGTAGATAGCGGCGTAATCGAGCACCCGAAGCACGCGCTCCAGTCGTCCCGAGGAGCGGCAGCGAGATAGTCAGTGCCGCCTGCTCATACGGGATGTCTGATTGGATCATTAGATGTTGTCGGTGAACTTGGCTATATCGGGATTTTCCTGCTCACCTTTCTCGAGAACGTCTTCCCACCTATTCCGTCGGAACTAATTATGCCGCTGGCAGGCTTTCATACGGCGAACGGAAAGCTGTCACTCTGGGGAGCGATACTCGCTGGATTTATGGGTTCGCTCCTCGGTACCGCGGGTTGGTACTGGGTAGGTCGCCGAGTCGGGGAGCGCACGTTGCGCGCCTTTGTCGAACGGTATGGGTGCTGGATCGGCATCGAGATCGAGCACTTGGACCGTTCAAAGCAGTGGTTCCAGCGTCGCGGTGCGATGTCCGTTTTTGTCGGCCGGCTCATTCCCGGAGTTCGGACTCTGATCTCCGTGCCGGCAGGATTCAGCGATATGCCGCTTTGGGAGTTTCTACTGCCCTCGGCTGCGGGTACCTTGTTGTGGACAGCGGGTCTCCGTATGCGGGGAACTTGCTCGGCCATAACTCGCAGCGGTCAAGGACTATGTCGGAATCGTATCCTGGGCGTTCCTTGCCATCGTTGTCCTGCTGTATGTTCGCCGGCAAATACAGCACTTCCTCCGGCGCGGCCCTCGTGAGCAGGATTCCGTCACGTAGATCCGCACGGGGAATACAGGCACAATAGAGAGCGATGAATGGCAGCGCTCTTTCGCGACGATCGTTTCTTGCCTCCACGGCGGGCCTTGCCGCTCACGCCCAACAAGCTCCAAAGAGGCATCCCAATGTCGTCATCATCCTCGCCGACGATCAGGGTTGGGGAGACTTGAGCATCCATGGCAACACGAACCTTTCAACACCGCATATCGACTCGCTGGCGCGCGAGGGCGGCATATTCGAACACTTCTACGTTTGTGCAGTTTGCGCGCCAACTCGGGCCGAGTTCCTGACCAGACGGTATCATGCGAGAGGCGGAGTTCGCGGTGTGACATCCGGCGCTGAGAGGCTGAACCTGGATGAGAAAACGATCGCCGATACCTTCAAAGCGGCCGGTTATACGACAGGCGCCTTCGGTAAATGGCATAACGGATCCCAGTTTCCTTACCACCCCAACGCTCGTGGGTTCGATGAATACTACGGATTCACGTCAGGGCATTGGGGCAACTACTTCGATCCCGAACTCGATCACAATGGCAAACTCGTACGTGGGAAAGGCTACGTCACCGATGACCTCACGACCCATGCGCTCGAATTCATCAATGTGAACAAGAGCAAGCCGTTTCTTTGTTATCTTCCGTTGAACACACCGCATTCGCCGATGCAGGCGCCAGACAGGTTTTACGAGAAGTTCGCAAACCTTGAGCCGAAGATGCGCAGTGACACTCCTGGCGAAAGCATCGCAATGACTCGTGCCGCCTTGGCCATGTGTGAAAACATCGATTGGAACGTCGGCCGTGTTTTGACGCGGCTGAACGAACTGAAGCTCGCCGAAGACACGATCGTTCTGTATTTCAGCGACAACGGACCAAATAGCTGGCGTTGGAATGGCGGGATGAAAGGCCGGAAGGGGTCGGTCGACGAAGGCGGCGTCCGCGTCCCGTGTCTCGTTCGCTGGACGGGCCACATCCGGCCCGGTACACGGATTCACCAAATTGCCGGAGCAATCGATCTGCTGCCCACGTTCGCAGATCTGGCAGGTGTTTCCCTGGCGTCCAGGAAACCACTCGATGGAACCAGCCTAAAGCCGCTAGTCCTCGAGAATGCGAACGTAACCTGGCCTGACCGGATGATCTTTTCTCAACAGGGCGCCAAGGTCAGCGTCCGCACGCAGCAGTATCGGTACGATGCCGACGGGCGATTGTTCGATATGATCTCCGATCCTTCGCAACGGCACGATGTTGCAGCGGAGAAGCCCGACATCGCCTCACGGCTCGAAAGAGCTGTAGATGAATGGCGGCGAAGCGTCCAACTCCCTAGCCGGGACAATCGGCCTTTCACCGTCGGCTATTCCGAGACAACGATCCTCTCCGCTCGCGATGGTGTCCCAAGTGGAGCTATCAAGCGGAGTTCCATTCATCCGAACGATTCATTCTTCACGAATTGGAGAACGACCGATGATCGAATGACGTGGAACATCGAAGTCGCCGCCTCTGGGGTGTATGACGCGATCATCCACTACACGTGTCGAGCGTCGGACGTAGGATCGACCGTGGAACTCAGTGTTGGCGACGCCTCCATTCAGAAGAGAATTGCCGAGGCGCATGACCCGCCGCTGATAGGCCCCGCGGTCGATCGAGTTAAGAGAGACGAGTCGTACGTCAAAGATTTCCGTCCGATGAGGCTGGGCGCCATAACGCTGAAGTCAGGTCGTGGCCATTTGGTTTTGAAGGCCTCGGATGTGAAAGGGGCGCAAGTCGCTGATATACGTTATGTCGAACTCACACGCAGTTCGAGGAAGGTCAGCAGGAGAGGAAATTGAATCGCAGATCAGCTATGTTTACGAGTCTCGGCGCAGTAGTCGCGTCTGCACAAACCGCCGAGAGTCTGCAGCGCCTTCGCCGTACACCGGGATCGAAGCCCAGAAGCATCATCTTCATTCTGACGGATGACCATCGGTTTGATGCGCTCGGCTTCGTGAAAGGGCAGAACTTCCTCGAGACCCCGTTTCTCGATTCGCTCGCAAGGGATGGGGCTCACATTAAAAACGCCTTCGTTACTACGGCCCTGTGCTCTCCCAGTCGCGCATCCATCCTCACCGGCAAGTATGCGCATAAGCATAAGATCGTTGACAATAACACGCCGATTCCGCGCGGGACAACGTTCTTCCCGCAATATCTACAGCAAGCAGGCTACTCGACCGGATTTTTCGGGAAGTGGCATATGGGCGCGGAGAGCGACGACCCGCAACCGGGCTTCAACCGCTGGGTCAGTTTCCGCGGTCAGGGCACGTACCTGCCAAGCCGAAACGGGCTCAACATCGACGGCAAGCATGTCCCGCAAAAAGGATACATCACCGACGAACTCACAGATTATGCGATTGACTGGCTGAACCAGCGCGATAAGGACAAACCGTATTTCATGTACCTGTCGCACAAGGCCGTGCATGCAGAATTCATCCCCGCCGAGCGCCACAAAGGCAAGTACGCCAACGCCACCTTCGTTCCACCGCCCACTATGGCGAGTACGGGGGATATGGCGCGCGGCCGTCCCATGTGGGTGCAGAATCAGCGCAACAGTTGGCACGGCGTCGAGTTTCCCTACCACTCGGATTTGGACATCGGAGAGTACTACAAACGCTACGCCGAAACTCTGCTTGCCGTCGATGACAGTGTAGGCCGGGTGCTGGATGCATTGAAGAAACGTGGAGAACTCGACTCGACGCTCGTCATCTACATGGGCGATAACGGCTTCGCTTTCGGCGAACATGGACTTATCGACAAGCGCACCGCGTATGACGAATCGATGCGTGTGCCTATGCTCGTGCGTTGTCCGGATTTATTTCCCGGCGGCAAGGTCGTCGAGCAGGTGATCGCAAATGTGGACGTCATGCCAACCTGTCTCGCCGCCGCCGGCTTGGAGAGTCCCTCGGGGCTCGATGGTCAAAGCTTTCTTCCACTTCTGCAAGGCAAGCGGATACCCTGGCGCGACACGTTGCTGTATGAGTATTACTGGGAGCGAAACTTCCCCCAGACGCCCACGACACATGCCCTTCGCGGCGACCAGTTCAAGTACATCCGCTATCAAGGAATCTGGGATCTGGATGAGTTATACGACATCAAAGAAGATCCGCGTGAAACGAATAACCTCATCAACGATCCCAAGTACGCGACCATCGCTAAAGACATGAACGCTAAGCTGTTCCAAGTCCTCGAAAGCACGGGAGGCATGTCGATACCGTTGTACCCCGATCGCGGGAACCAATCACGACAGCGTCATCCGGACAGATCGAAGGCAGCCGATTTTCCCGATGCGCTGAAGTCACCTCCAAAAACGCGATGAGTATCCGACCGGCAATTACTTGCCCTCGGTGACCTGACGGAACACCCGAAGGGCATTCAAGCCGAGAAACTTGCGAATGCGCGTTTCGCTCCAATTGCGCTTCAACATCGCCTCTGTCAGCATCGGCAGGTCGGAGATATCATGCATGCCGCGAGGCGGCGTGGGACCGCCATCAAAGTCGCTGCCGAGCGCGACGTGATCCTCACCGACAATGCCGATCGCCTTTTCAACCACGGCGATCCAGTCCTCCGGCCCAAACAGGACATCGTCGGGCATATTCAAGCCGACCATAGGAAATTGCGGGGCTACCTTGCGATCGATCTCCTCGATCGTCATTTGCCCTTTGCGCCCCGCAATTTCACTCGTGTCCCAGAAAGGTTTACCCGCGTGTTGAGTCCGCCAGTTGAACGCTTTCACATTATGGAACTCGTTCCCAATCTGAAAACCGATAACTCCACCCTTGGCAGCGATCTTGCGCATCAGATCCTCAGGCATGTTTCGCGGGATATTGTTTAATGCGCGGAGCCCGTGATGCGTCGCCATGACAGGCGCGGAACTTAACTCCACTGTTTGCGCGAGCGTCTCATCCGACGAGTGAGATACATTGATGATCATTCCCAGGCGATTCATCTCGCGCACGACCTCGCGTCCCCGATCATTCAGACCCTTATACTTCGGAGGGGAGCAACAGGAATCGGCAAAATTGTTTGCCCAGTTATGGGCTGAAAGCTGCGCCGAGCGTAATCCCATACGGTACAAATCGCGCAACACCGCGAGGTCGCCATCCAGGTCGAAGCCGCCTTCCAGATCGAAAATTGCGGCGATCTTCCCGGACTTGTTGATCCGGGCGATATCCGAAGCATTCTTCGCCAGCTCGATTTTGTCCCGGTTCTTATCTAATTGCGTGAGTGCCAGGTCCATCAAGCGGAGCGTTTGCTTGGTCTCCATCCGCTGCGGATAATAATCCTCGGTCACAAAAATCGAGAAAAACATGGCATCGACCCCGCCCTCCTTTGCCCGCGGAAGGTCGAACTGACCATCCGTGACACGCTGACCGATATCGCCGCCGTGATAAAACTGGCGATTGATAACGTGGACATGCGCATCGAGCACGAACGCGTCCTCATGCAGCTTGCGTGCGCGGGCGGATACCGCAGCCGCGATGAGCGGCAGAACCAGAACCAGGGCCAAAACAGTACGTTTCACGAATCTCTCCATTGAAAGTCCTATAATGAGGCTCGATGCGACAAGAGCGCAAGATCTCGCGTCGTGACCTGCTCGCCGGGGCCGCCTCAGCGCCGTTGTTAGTTGGCGCCCAGAGCCGTCCTACCAGGCCGAAACTCGCAGCAATCACGACAACTTTCTTCAAGTATTCCCATACGCAGCACATCGTTGACCGCTTCCTGGAGGGGTACGGCTGGAACGGGACGCACCATCACCCCGCGATGGACCTGGTTTCCCTGTACGTCGACCAGATCGGTGACCGCGATCTGAGCCGCGATCGTGCCAAGCGGTTTCCCTCGATGAAGATGTACCCGACTATCGCGGAGGCGTTAACCCTGGGCGGCAGCAAACTGGCGGTCGACGGTATCGTCGTCGTCGGTGAACACGGAAAATATCCGCGGAATGAGAAAGGGCAAACCGAATATCCGCGATACCAGTTCTTCCAGGAGATCTTCAAAGTTCTGAAGTCAAGCGGTCGCGCCGTGCCCATCTTCAACGACAAACACTTGTCTTGGAAGTGGGCTTGGGCGAAAGAGATGTACGACACTGCCCGGGAGATCGGCGCGCCGCTCATGGCCGGCTCGAGCTTGCCGGTCACATGGCGCACTCCATCCATCGAGATGCCCATGGGATCACGCATCAATGAAGCTCTCTGCGTTTGCTATGGCGGCGTGGATAGCTACGATTACCACGGTCTCGAAACGATTCAGTGCATGGTGGAGCGGCGTCACGGAGGTGAAACGGGTGTCAAGTCGATGCAGGCATACCGTGGCGAAAAGTTCTGGGGGGCGATGAAAGAGGGAGTGTGGCCGCGCGATCTGATGGAATCCGCGCTATCCCGCAGTCACACGCTCACCCCCGCTCGCGAAGGATTCAATGACATCATGCCGACCATGGAAGACATGCAGCGTCTCGTCAAGAACCCAGTCGCATACCGGTACGAGCACAATGATGGGCTGTACTCGACAATGCTCTTGATGTCGGGTCTGGTGAAGGACTTCAACTTTGCATCTCGTCTCGATAAGGGCATTTTGTCTACTCAGATGTATCTGCCGATGCCCGACGGGCGAACGACACTCGCGAACTTCTTCAGTCCATTGGTAAACAACATGGAGCAGATGTTCCTCACGGGTAAAGCTACGTACCCGGTTGAGCGTACACTCCTCACGACAGGTCTCACCGAGGCTGGGGTCGACAGCCTTTTCCGCGGGCAGACCAAATTGGAGACACCGCACCTTGCGATCAAATATCAGCCGACTCGTGAGTCGACGTTCTGGAGAAGCTGAATGAAACGGATTGCTGTCATAGGATCTATCTACAGATATCTGTCGCACGTTCAGCACATCGCCGATCGCTTTCTCGTGGGATATCCAATCCGCGGCACATGGCACCGGCCCGACATGAAGATCGTGTCGTTGTACATCGACCAGAAGCCCGCCGGAGATCAAAGCGCCGAACGCGCCAAGGAGTTCGGATTTACGGTATATCCCACCATCGCCGAGGCTCTCCGTTGCGGCGGAGATAAACTCGCCGTCGACGCAGTTCTAAGCATCATCGAGCACGGTGATTATCCAAAGAACGAGAAAGGTCAGATCCTCTATCCACGGTACGAGTTCTTCAAGCAAATCGTCGATGTGTTCGAGAAGGACGGGCGCGCGGTTCCCGTCTATAACGACAAGCATCTTTCGTGGAGTTTCGAGAAAGCGAAGTGGATGGTCGATGCGTCCAAGCGTCTGCGCTTCCCGTTGATAGCTGGCTCTTCGCTACCGGTGACGTGGCGGTTGCCGAATCTCGAACTGCCGCTTGGCTGCGAAATCCAGGATGCTCTGATGGTTGGCGTCGGTGGTTCGGACCCGATGGATTATCACGCTCTTGAAGCGATGCAGTGCATGATCGAGCGGCGAAAGGGCGGGGAAACGGGTGTCAAAGCCGTCCAGATGATCGAAGGCGATGCTGTGTGGAAAGCGGGCGCAGAAGGGCGGTATTCGAAAGAACTGTTGATCTCAGCGCTATCTCGTAGCGACACACCGCAAGGACTCACGGTACAAGACGGCCGAACTCAGGATCTGGTAACCAGCGGAGAATTGCAGCGCCTCGTCAAGATGCCCGCTGCATACTTCATCGAGCACAACGATGGTTTGAAGACAACCCTCCTCATGCTCAATGGAGCCGTACAGGACTTCAACTTCGCAGCGCGAATCCGAGGGGCCGGAGTGAAATCATGCCAGTTCCTGCTCACTCCAACACCGAATGTTACGTACTCTGCATGTCTCGTGAGCAAGATCGAGGAAACGTTCGAGACCGGAAAAGCTCCCTATCCTGCCGAGCGAACGTTAATGGCCAGCGGCATCCTCGAAAGTTGTCTCACATCGAAAGTTCAGGGAAGCCAGCGGTTGGAAACACCGCATCTTTCGGTGCGTTACCAGGGGCCCAAAACAAGCCAGCACGCGATCAGTTAGACATCTCTTCACACGAGAATATCGTTCACGACGTGGCCGTGGACGTCAGTCAACCTGAAGTCCCGGCCAGCATATCGATACGTAAACTTTGTGTGATCGAAGCCGAGTAGATGGAGCAGCGTCGCATGAAGATCGTGAACGTGGACCTTATTCTCGGCCGCCGCAAAACCGAACTCATCTGTAGCTCCGTACGCTATGCCTTTCTTCAACCCGGCCCCCGCGGCCCACATGGAAAATCCGTACGGATTGTGATCCCGGCCGTTCACCATCCCTGAGTTCGCGCCATTGTCGGGCAACTCGACCGTCGGTGTCCGCCCAAATTCACCACCCCAGATGACAAGCGTGTCCTCCAACATGCCTCGCTGCTTCAGATCCTTCAACAGCGCCGCGATCGGTTGATCGCATTCCTGAGCGAGTTTGCCGTGATTCGTCTTGATGTCGTCGTGGCTGTCCCAAGGCTGACCGGCGCCGTGCCACACCTGAACAAACCGCACACCGCGCTCCAGAAGCCGCCGCGCAATCATCATCTGGCGAGCTTGGAGTCCGTCGCCGTACATTTTCTTGATGTGTTCAGGCTCCTTGGAAACATCGAACGCGTCATCGGCCTCCATCTGCATACGATAGGCAAGTTCGAATGACTGGACCCGCGCCTCGAGCAGCGGATCTTCCCCGCGTGATTCGCGATGCTTGCCATTCAGTTCGGCCAGGAGTTCGAGTTGTTGTCTCTGCTCGGATGCTGTGGAGTGGGAGTTCTTTATGTTCTCGATAAGCTTTTCAACTTGCGTCTCACGAGTGTTGATCTGCGTCGCCTGGTAGGCCCCAGGCAGAAACGCCGATCGCCAGTTTTGCGTGCCTTGCGTGGGCAAGCCATCGGGGCAGAGCACGATAAATCCCGGCAGATTCTGGTTCTCCGACCCGAGCCCGTACGTGACCCACGAGCCGAACGAAGGTCGAACCTGTCGGACGTCGCCGCAGTTCATCATCATCAGCGACGGTTCATGATTTGGAATATCGCTGCACATCGAGCGAATCACGCACAAATCATCCACACATTCGCCGACGTGCGGGAAAATATCGCTGACCTCGATGCCGCTCTGGCCGTACTTTTTGAAGCTGAAGGGCGATGGGAAGGCGGCGCCTGTCCGCCGCTCGGTCTTCAACGTGATCGGCAGTGGTTTACCGGCGAACCGGGTCAACGCGGGCTTCGGGTCGAAGGTGTCGACGTGAGACGCGCCGCCGTTCATGAACAAATGCAGAACGCGCTTCGCCTTGGCGGGGAACGGCGGCTTCTTCGGAGCGAGAGGGTTGATCGCCGCATCTGAGGTCGCCGCCTCCAAATGGCCCGAGTCTCCGAGCAGCGCCGTCAAAGCGACCGATCCCATACCCATACCGCTTCGCCGCAACATGTCTCTACGTGAGATATTCATCGAATCATCCTCAATCCACGAATGCAAACTCGTTCGTTTCGAGCAGCACCTGCGCATACTGCTCCCATTTGTTCAAGCGTTGCGGTGGAGACCCGCGGAAGTCGGCCGTCGCGCTCCAGGTCTGCCCTTTCGAATCACCGTCTTTGATGACAGGAGCCCAAGTGAAGTCATCGGCTTCGGAATCTTTTCGCCCATCGACCACGAAGTCGATTACGTCGCCCTTACTTATTTCAATGCCGGTAATTCGAGTTTCAGCCGAGCGGCCATCCACGACCCATGACGCAAGCTCGCCCAGTCGGCTGCTGACAATGCGGGCCAAAACTCCATCGCCGGCCCGCGGCGTGCGCTGAGCATGCCGGATCGTCCCCTCAATCGTGATCTGCCCATCGATCGGACTTGTCCAGCGGCGAATCACCGCATCGCGCTGCGTATTGCCGGGCTCACCCCCTCGCGGCGTTAGGCGAGCTTTGCCACTGGTCGGATCGGGGAGCATCGACGCGCCTTGCCATGCATCTCCTGTGAAGTACTTGAAATGCCTGAACTCCGTGACTTGTCCGGACATCTCATTGACCTCACCTGTTCCGTACGCCCAGACGTCAGGCTCCGCCGGTACTTCAGATGTTGAGCCGGAACCGCCCGCGACGAAGCGCAACCCTGCACTGAGTTCATCCTGTCCGGGGCTGCGCGCGAAGACACGTCGATATAATTCGGCGATCCGCTTGGCTGGCTCGGACTCCGAAATTCGATTGGCGAGATTCTTGCTTTGCTCCGCAACGAAGGCGCTATTTAAAAGGAAGAGAGCTTGCTGTGGAACAGTCGTCGTGAATCGCATGGGCGCATGTTGATCTGGGCTCGGAAAATCGAAGTAGCTTAACATCCCCGGAATCCGGCCTCGCTCGACGAATCCATACACGGTGCGTCTGGGAACCGATGGCTCTGAAGTAATCAGATAGGGAATGCCGCCGATTCGAAGATCCAGTGTCCCCGCCACGGCAAGCATCGAATCCCGCAAGCTCTCGAAATCGAGGCGCTTTCGGTTCATGCGCCACAAAAACTGATTCTCGGGGTCAAATCTTCGTGCCAAGGCGTTATCCGAACTTGCCTGCTGGTATGTCGCCGACAAGACGATGGCGCGATGTAGCTTCTTCATCGACCACCCCGAATTCATAAACATCACCGGCCAGATGATCCAGTAGCTCGGGATGCGTCGGAGCCTCGCCGCGTACTCCGAAGTCGCTGGGCGTTGGTACCAGCCCGCTACCGAAATGATGCATCCACGCGCGGTTCACGAAAACACGCGCGGTGAGCGGATTGTCCTTGCTCGCGATGGCGCGCGCCAACTCGAGACGGCCGCTGCCATCTTTGAACTCTTCAGGTTCGCCTTCTGAGAGACAGGTAATGAACCGGCCCGGCGTCTCAACTCCCGGATTATTCGGGTTCCCTCGCAGAAATACGTGCGCGGGCTTCGGATCAGGAACATCCTCTATCGCCATTGCTCGAGGCGTCGCGCCATCGTACGCATACATGGCAAGGACAGTGTTGTATCGCCCGCGAATAGCCCGCGTGTTGTTCCCATCACCCTCCGTGTAGATGAGGTCGAATTCTGTCAGAGGAAGATTCACCGGAGCCCGATCGCCCCTCAGAGCGAGTCGCAGCGCCTCCTCTTCTTTCGCTGACCTCGCTTCAGCCGAGTCGTATCTGGCAAGTACAGCCGCATAGCGTTCCGCGACATCCTTCAACGAAGTGATTCGGGCTCCCCGCATTTCCGAGAGCACAAGTGAATTGCTTCCTTCCGGTCTACCGATCAGCGAGGTCCATTGCTTTTCGAAGTTGTCCGAAGGCAACGCTGTCGCAGCGTGCCACAACCGAAACACCGGATCGCCGCCCGCCTTGGCATCACGAACATAAGCCCTCCACCGGCCAAGCATATGAAGATTGAGTTGCCGCTCGCGTACAAGCTCCTCGATCTCGGTATTGCTGCGTGTCGATGCATCGTGCGAGGCGATAAGATAATCAGCAATCTGCGTCTTGAAAAATGCGATCATCTCGGCATTACGCTTTTCGCGATAGTTGCGGTCCGATTGCCGGATGCGGGCCAGCATGGCCTCGTACATCTCGCGCTTCTGCGAGGCCGCGGTCGAGTCGGCTACGATCGGGAAATCGAGGGGCTCCCGGATATTCGAGAAAACGGAATAGAGCGAATAATAATCCTTCGTCGGTATCGGATCGTACTTGTGGTCGTGACACCGTGCGCAGGCAACCGTCAAACCCAACATGCCGCGAGTTACGGTATCGATCCGGTCATCGACGGTCTCAGGGAAGCTCTTCGGAAATTCCCGGCCGAGGCTCAGATAACCCAGCGCGGCGAGATGCCGCTTGTCGTTCCCGCCAATACGATCGGCCGCAATCTGCTGCGTCAGGAACTCGTCATATGGCAGGTCTTCATTCATCGATCGAATGACCCAATCGCGATATGTATACGACCACGCAAACCGGTCGCCTACATTGCGAGCGTCCGAGTACCTGGCCACATCCAGCCAGTGCCGTCCCCATCGTTCGCCGTAATGAGGAGACGCGAGCAGTTTATCGACCAGCCGCTCGTAGGAGTTCGGGGATGAATCGCCAACGAACGCCTCGATTTCTTCAACCGTAGGCGGCAGACCGACCAGGTCATACGTTACGCGCCGAATCAGAGTTCTCCGATCGGCGGCAGGAGCTGGCCGGAGCCCCTTCGCCTCCAACCTCGCCAGAATGAAGCGGTCGATGTCACTCTTAGGCCACTGTTCATCCTTTACAGGCGGAATTGACTGCGGTTTTGGAGGCTTGAACGACCAGAACGTCTTCTGAGAATTTGCTTTTGCGCTAACGCGGTCTGAGGGCAAAGGCGCCCCACCCCGCACCCAGGCCTCAAACTCCGCCACGGTTTCGGCAGGCAGCGCCTTGCCGGGCGGCATCTTCAGATCTTTGTCCTGATACCGAATTGCACGGAGGAGCAGACTGCGCTCCGGATCAGAAGTGTCAACCAGAGGCCCGGAGTTTCCGCCCTGCTTGATGCCCTGTGTCGTATCCAGCCACAAGCCTCCTTGTGCCCGGCCTGACTTGTCGCTATGACACGGATAACATTTCACGGCGAGAACCGGACGTATCTTGGCTTCGAAGTAGTCAACACTCGAGGGAGCAAGCTGCGCATTCAACTCGGAAACGGAAACAAAGGAAAGGCTAAAGCTAATTGCGGCGGCGACTGCTATACGGCACATAACGTGCGTTCATTCTATCGCCCGCGCAGGATCCACGGCCAGCATAGACTATATCCATACGATGCCCACCGTGATCTCGCAACCCACCCGCGTCGAGGCAGCCGGTAATAAGCCCAAGCTCATCGACGAATACATCGGACGTGTAAATTCATCGACGACCGGCGTCAGCATAGCTCATATGCGTAGCCCTGAAGCTTGGGTCGAGCCCGGGCAGACCCCCGAGTTCGACGAGTATACGCTCGTCCTGAAAGGGCTCCTCCGCGTTGAAAGCCGGCAAGGCACGATCGATGTTCAAGCGGGTCAGGCGATCATCACTCATAAAGGAGAATGGGTGCGCTACAGCACACCTGAGCCGGGAGGCGCCGAGTATATAGCCGTCTGTACGCCCGCCTTCTCCATTGAGACCGTCCACCGCGACGCTGACGCCACGAATTGAGCGTTTCGATGCGCGATAATTGAAGGAAGAGCAATACGTTGGTTACACTAAGGTCTTTGGTTTCCTCGTAGTTTCCACGTAGGTTGGGTCTAGAGAACCAATTTCCCCGGGCGTAGCAGGCGTGCGGCCGGGCCCGATGTCCTCCTGCGGCATCAATTCGACACGTCAGAGGAAGTTGAATGTCAGACAATCGGCATATCTTTACTTCGGAGTCAGTTACCGAAGGCCATCCGGATAAGATGGCAGACCAGATTTCGGACGCGGTTTTGGACGCGGTTCTGAAGGACGACCCCACTGGCCGTGTGGCTTGTGAGGTGCTTGTAACCACCGGCTCCTGCATTGTGGCGGGTGAAATCACCACGACTACCTATGTCGACGTTCCGAAGCTGGCCCGGGAAGTGATCGCCGACATCGGCTTCACAGACGCGGCATATGGCTTCGATTCGAAGACGTGCGGTGTCTTCAACGTGATTCAGGCGCAATCGCCTGACATCGCCATGGGTGTGGACACCGGCGGCGCGGGCGACCAGGGCCTGATGTTCGGCTATGCCTGTGATGAGACAGCGGAACTGATGCCGTTGCCGATCATGCTGGCGCATAAGCTGGCGCAACGTTTGAGCGAAGCTCGACGCTCCGGCGAACTCAGTTTTCTCCGTCCGGACGGCAAAAGTCAGGTCAGTGTCGAATACGCGAACGGCAAGCCCGTGCGTGTTGACGCTGTCGTCATCTCCACGCAGCACCACGATACCGTCTCCACCGAAGAACTCCGCGAGAAGGTCCGCACGCACGTCATCGATAGGGTCGTTCCGGCCAACATGGTGGACGCGAACACGAAGTACCATATCAATCCGACGGGACGTTTCGTCATCGGTGGACCTCACGGAGACACCGGTCTGACCGGCCGTAAGATCATCGTGGACACCTACGGTGGTATGGGCCGTCACGGCGGTGGAGCCTTCTCAGGCAAGGATCCGACAAAGGTAGACCGTTCGGCTTGTTACATGGCGCGCTACATCGCAAAGAATATTGTTGCCGCGGGGTTCGCATCGCGCTGCGAAGTGCAGTTGGCTTATGCGATCGGTGTTGCCGAACCGGTTTCCGTTATGGTGAATACCTTCGGTACCGGCAAGCTTGACGAAGGCCGCATCACCGACCTCGTCCGTAAGCACTTCCCGCTGACTCCCAAGGGCATCATCGAGCACTTGAAATTGCGTCGTCCCATCTACCGCAAGACTGCGGCGTTCGGCCACTTTGGCCGTCCGGAATTCAGTTGGGAAGCCGCTGACAAAGTGGAGGCGTTGCAGGCCGACGTCCCCGTCGCTGCGGCCGCCCATTAATCTCCTGGCCGGGCATTCTCGATCACTTGAGAACGTCCGGCCGCATCCTTCACCAGATCGGTCTGAAAAGTTTAGAATGGGATTTGGTGGTCGCACATACCTGCGCGTCTGCCGGACTCCAGCCGTAACCTAACGAACGAAATACCCGAACATGCCCCTCATTGAAGGCTGCAAGCACGAAATCGAGATCATTGTCCCGCTGGACGAGGTCAACCACGAGACGGAACACGTCATTGCGGACGTCCGCAAGAAAGCTCATCTGCCCGGCTTCCGGCCCGGAAAAGCCCCCGCCAGCATCATCAAAAGCCGCTTCAAGGACGCCATCCGTCAGGATGTGCTCGAACACATCCTTCCGAAAGCATTCCGGAAGAAAGCCGACGAAGAACACTGGAATGTGGTCGGGACTCCGAATGTCACCGACGTTCACTTCCATGACGGTGAGCCGCTGCGCTTCAAGGCCGAATTCGAAGTTGCTCCGGATTTCGAAGTGAACAACTACCGCGGCGTGGAGGTTCCATATGCCGAACCGCAGGTCAGTGACGAGGATGTAGACAAGCGCATCGAAGAAATCCGCGAGCGCAAAGCGGAGTACATAAACGAAGATCCGCGCCCGCTAGCGATTGGTGACCACACGGTGGTTTCGGTCGAAAGCGTCTCCGGAATCGAAGGTGATCCCATCCGTAGCGATGAGATGTCCCTTCATCTCGGCAACCCTGAGACGCTTCCCGAGTTCAACGAGCATCTCGTCGGTATGTCACCCGACGAAGAGAAAGAGTTTGACGTGACATACCCGGCTGACTACGGTCAGGAGCGCCTTGCGGGTAAGACTGTCCGATTTAAAGTGAAGGTGAAGTCGGTTCGGCGTAAAGAACTGCCCGAGCTGAACGACGAGTTCGCCCGGGATTTGGGTGACTACCAGAATCTTGATGAACTTCGCGATGCAATCCGCAAAGCGATCTTCGCTGAGCGCGAATATGCGGCACAGCAGGAAGCTAAGGGGAAGATTGTCGACACGCTCGTAAAGGGTCACGAATTCCCGATTCCGAACGCATATGTCGATTTCCAGATCGAGAACAACGTGCGTCGATCTGTTCGTGAAATCACCGGGCGCGACATGGACCTGCGCTCGCTGAAACTCGACTGGGACAAACTCCGCGAACAGCAGGGCGAACGCGCAACCCAGGATGTCAAAGCTTCTCTGCTGTTGGAGAAGATCGCGGACGTGGAGTCGATTCATGCCACCACGGAAGAAGTCGATCGGGAGTTGCAAAGAATCGCTAAGGCCGAGCGAGAAGCTGTCGCCGCGTTGCGCATGCGTTTCGAGAAGGACGGGACCCTTGGCCGCATCGCATCTCGGATTCGCACGGAGAAAGTTCTGAATTTTCTTTTTGAACACGCTCGAAAGGTTACGCCGACGGCAGCGCCTGCGGCTGAAGAAACGCCTGCTGCCGAATAGGCGCTTCAAGCGAGCCGGTCGGGTTCATCGCCAGCCGGCTTCGGCTTTTCGTGCACTCGCAGCTGTTTTGCAGCCCTTGCTTCTCTGTGATGAGTGTGATGTCGACTTGACACCGTTTCGACCGGCTTTCTCTCTAAAGAGAGCGGCCTATACCAGTCGATAGAGAACCGGAGTCAATTTTCACCCTGATCCATGCATGCGAACCGCCTACGAACGGTTTGAACGCAAAAGCATCAACCCCATTCCGGTCTGAACACGATGCGAGGCCGGATAATGGTAGATAACAGTCGACTTACCCCAACCCGGAAACCACTGATAGACGAAAACGGTAGTTCAGGAGATAATGGATTGTATATGGAGAAGACTTCGAGGGTGGGCCGCAGTGTAGCTGCTCTCGACGGAGTGTGTTTGTGAAGCGTGCCGGATCCGACGACTCATTGCGTTGTTCCTTTTGCCACAAGAGTCAGGACGTCGTAGGTAAGCTGATCTCCTCCCCCAGCGATTACCCTCGAGCCTACATTTGCGATGAATGCATCGCCGTATGCAATTCCATCCTGGAAGACGATCGCCAGGATCAGCCGTACGGCGCGCCCCATAAACTGCCTAAACCACTGGAGCTCAAGGAATACCTTGACCAGTACGTGATCGGGCAGGAAGCCACCAAGAAGAAACTCGCGGTAGCGGTCTACAACCACTACAAGCGGATCCAGATGAATAAGCAGCGCGGGGGCGACGTCGAGCTGTCAAAGTCGAACATCCTCCTTATCGGCCCCACGGGGACGGGTAAGACGCTGCTGGCTCAGACACTTGCACGAATATTGGACGTGCCCTTCGCCATCGTGGATGCGACCACGCTCACTGAAGCGGGTTATGTCGGCGAAGATGTCGAAAACATCGTCCTCCGTCTGCTCCAGAACTCCGATTGGGATGTGCAGCGGTGTCAACAGGGCATTATCTATATCGATGAAATCGATAAGATCGGACGCAAGGATGAGAACCCGTCGATTACCCGGGACGTTTCCGGTGAAGGTGTTCAGCAGGCCCTGCTGAAGATCCTTGAAGGAACGATTGCAAATGTGCCTCCTCAGGGCGGGCGCAAGCATCCCCACCAGGAATTTACGCCTGTCGATACGACCAACATCCTCTTCATCTGTGGAGGAGCGTTTGTCGGCCTCGATAAGGTGATTTCCCGTCGTGTCGGTACGCGAGCTATGGGATTCGCCGGTCCGGACGACGGTGCGGACAACGCGACGCGGCCTCGTCATCCCCGCCGTGACATGTCCCTAATGGATCAGATCCAGCCCGTCGACCTGATAAAATTCGGGTTCATCCCCGAATTCATCGGTCGCTTGCCAGTCGTGGGCATGCTTGAAGATCTGGACCGCGAAGCCCTGGTGCAAATCTTGACGAAGCCGAAGAACTCGATCATACGTCAGTATCAGAAGCTGTTCGAGTTTGAAAATGTTAGACTGAGGTTTACGGACGAAGCCCTGGAAGCGATCGCTCAACTTGCAATGGAGCGGAAAGTCGGTGCCCGCGGCTTGCGAATGATCTTGGAAGATCTGATGCTCGATCTGATGTATTATCTTCCTTCGTACAAGAAGGTCAGGGAGTTCCTGGTCACGAAGGAAATGGTGCTCACGCAGAAGATCAACGTAACACTACTCGAGAAGGCGGGCTAATCGGGCCCGCCACCAATCCGGCGGCGAACACCAACGCGAATCTGAAGATCAGGTTCCCTTTTCTGTATCACACACACATGCTCACCTCGAAAGAGAAATCCGATACCAGACGATTGCCGATGATGCCCATTCGGGATGTTGTCATCTTTCCATACATGATGACCCCGTTTGTGGTGGGGCGCGATTCGAGTGTGAGAGCGCTTGAAGAAGCTCTGGCTGGCGACAAGAAGATCTTCCTCGCAACCCAGCACGATGCAAGCATCGATGAGCCGCGTCCGGATGAAATTTACTCCGTCGGTACGATCGCAAACATCGTTCAGAGTCTGAAACTGCCCGATGGCAACATCAAGGTCCTTGTTGAAGGGGTTGAGCGCGCAAAGGTAGTTTCGGTTGGCGAAGACGAAGGATTCTTCCGAGCCGTTGTTCGGACCTTCCAATACCGTGTCGAAGCTGGCGCGCAACTCGATTCGCTAACGAGTCGCGTAACCACACTCTTCGAGCAGTACGTAAAGCTCAGCCAGAATCTGAACTACGAGACGATGATCGCGGCCATCCGGGTGGATGAACCCGGCAAGCTCGCCGATACTGTCGGAGCGAACCTGCAGCTCAACATCGAAGAGAAGCAGGAGTTGCTCGAGATCTTCGATCCGATCGACCGGCTGACACGAGTTGCCGAAATGCTCGACATCGAGATCGAGAAGCTCAACGTCGATCGCACCATTCAGGGCCGCGTCAAGCGTCAGATGGAGCGGGCGCAAAAAGAATATTATCTCAACGAGAAGATCAAGGCTATCCAGAAGGAACTCGGCCGCGGCGAAAAGAGCGAGTTCGACGAACTGAAGAAGAAGATCGAAGCCGCGGGCATGACAAAGGACGCTTACGACAAGGCGCACCGCCGAATTGAAGCGCCTCGAGCAAATGCCGCCCATGTCGGCCGAAAGCACCGTTTCGCGCAACTATCTCGATTGGCTGCTCGCTGTACCGTGGAAGAAGAAGAGCAAGGAAATCCGCGATCTCAATTTCGCTCAGGAAGTCCTTGAATCGGACCACTACGGCTTGGAAAAGATCAAAGAGCGCATTCTCGAGTTCCTGGCCGTTCGCCGTTTGGTCAAGAACCCGAAAGGATCCATCCTTTGCTTCGTCGGGCCTCCGGGTGTGGGTAAGACCTCGCTCGGAATGTCGATCGCGAAAGCGACCGGGCGCAAGTTCGTCCGTATGTCTTTGGGTGGCGTTCGCGACGAGGCGGAAATTCGCGGCCATCGGCGCACCTACATCGGAGCGCTTCCTGGCCAGCTCATCCAGATGATGAAGAAGGCGGGCACCAAGAACCCGGTCTTCATGCTCGACGAGATCGACAAGATGTCGATGGACTTCCGCGGCGATCCATCGGCCGCGCTGCTCGAAGTGCTCGATCCCGAGCAGAATTTCATGTTCGTCGATCATTACCTGGACGTCGAATACGATCTCAGCCAGGTATTCTTCATCGCGACCGCGAACGTATTGCACACGATTCCGTCGGCGCTGCAGGACCGCATGGAAGTCATTCGTCTCTCGGGCTATACCGAAGTCGAAAAGATGGAGATCGCGAAGCGCTTCCTCGTACGCAAGCAGATGGAAGGAACCGCCGGGATGGCGGACAAGAACGTCCGTTTCACTCGACGGAGGCCTGCAGAGCGCTCGTTCAGAACTATACTCGGGAAGCCGGTGGTCCGCAACCTGGAGCGCGAGATCGGGAACGTTTGCCGCAAGATCGCTCGCCGAGGTTGTCAACAACATGAGAAGGGTGAGCAGTTCGCTCGAGATGCCTCAGGTTGTGATCCAACCGCAGGTCGTGACAGAATTGCTAGGCCCCCAAAAGTTTCGTGACCTTCAGACCGATAAGAAGAATGAAGTCGGCGCGTGGTTGAGGATTGGCATGGACCGAGGTCGGCGGCCAGATCC